>CAWUIO010000019.1:0-70219 GCA_963922455.1 uncultured Microscillaceae bacterium | reverse complement strand
TCAGGTTCCCGAAATGGCCCTTTGCAGCCCATATAATTAAATTTAAACAGTTTCTTATTACTGTATTGGTATATACATAGCCATTAACCCGGTTAAACTACTGAATAGCGTAGCCAGGGAATGGAAGGATTCAACAAATATGTAGAGATTGATTTGGTTGTAGAATGCTACTGGAAGTAGGAGAAATTATTATAGAATCTGATACAGAATATAGAGGGTTCGTATAACCCCCTTAATCAGGCAAATTTTTGCTTTTTTTTATGTCTTGAATATCATAATTTCATAGCAAAAATAGATGCCAAAACCCTGTGTCAGTTTCTGGATACAAAAATAAGGATTCCCCTCGTTTTACAAAACTTGTCACACCAAACTTACATATGAAGCTCCTTGGTTTTATCAAGTAGTAAAAGATATAAACGCCATCTTTTCCTAAGCGTATACACAGTTCTCGCTGTGGAATATACTTCTCCCCTCCTCTCCATAATTACTCTTAGCCAAAGAAAAGATAGTATGGTATACTCTTGTTCAAAAAAAAGTCCTAAATGCACAAATTGTATTTTTAAGCCTATATAAAGCTCTCCGTGGAATCATGGAGCCTACACAAAACTCACAAACATTTAAAAATCAACAACTTACAACTTAACTGACTTCCTGTAAAATATCTTGTCACAAAAAATTCTAAGACCAGAATAAAAAAAATCATCCCAATTTGATACCCTTCTTAAACCTTTTGTCTTCCCGACCATCTAAACGGACATACAAGAAAACATTTATTGCATAAAAAAATCCATCATGAAACAAGTAAATCGTCATTTTGTACTTACACTTTTTAGTCTATTTTTCTTTGGGCTTTTATTTACAGCTTGTCAGGAAGAAGAAGCCATTCTTCAAGAAGCTCCGGAGCTGGTTAGCGACGTATCTATCGAATCGAATCTAATGGCCGAAGATGAATTTGATGACGTAGATAATTTCACCATGCAAGCCACCGAAGACAACCTTGAGTTGATTGAAAAATCTGGAGAATTAAAAGACTCAAGCGCGGGGAGCTCTATCTGGTCTTGTGCTACCGTAACCATTCGCCGGAATGACACCACCCGCGTTGTCGTTATTGATTTTGGTGAAGAAGGTTGTGAAGGAGAAGACGGCCGAGTACGTAAGGGTAAAATCATTACCTCGGTTCGCACCAGTTACCTAAAATCCGGAAGCCGTTCCACCACTACCTTTGAGGACTATCAGGTAAATGGGGTTAAAATTTCCGGAACTCGTATTGTCAGCAATGTAACCGAAAATGGACAAGCTCCCCGACAAAGAATACAAGTAATTGAAGGACAGATCATCTTCCCAGACCAAACAAGTATCCTTTGGGAAACCGACCGAATCCGCGAATGGTCTGCTGGATTTGATACCCCCTTGGTCTTGCGAGATGATGTCGTACGTCTCATCGGGAATTACCAGGGTAAAAATCGCGAAGATGTTAATTTTTCAGCCCAAGTACTGGAGCCTGTTGTATACCGTACCGCCTGCCGACTACAAGGATTTCGTCGTCCTTCTGCCGGAAAAGTACTTTACAGTTCAGATAACCGAGAGCAAGACCTGCTAGTAGATTATGGCGATGGTGCCTGTGACAGTGATATAAGCGTAAGCGTGAGCGTGAGTGAATAAGCTATATAGCTTATGGTGTTAGGTGTATAAGCCGGAGCCCAAAGCTTCGGCTTTTTTTATGGCCAATCAATTAATGGGGACATTTTTTAAGATATTTGTAATGACCTGATTGGTGGTAATCCCCTCCGCCTCTGCTTCATAATTTAAAGAGATGCGGTGATTAAATACGTCCCGAACTACTTCTTTAATATCCTCAGGTAGCACATAAGTCCGTTTATCCATAAATGCCAAGGCCTTAGCCGCCAAGTTCAGGTCGATACAAGCCCGGGTTGAGACGCCAAAATGAATATAATGCGCCTCATTTTTAAGGCCATACTCGATCGGATAACGGGTGGCGTGCACTAACTCGATGATATACTTTTCGAGTGACTCCGATATGGAAACCTTATTGATTTCGTTACGAATCTCAAAAATATCGTGTTCATGCAATACCGGGCGGATCTCTGGTCTATAATTCAAGTCTGACTTACGCCGCATCACCTGCAACTCTTGCTCCTTGCTGAGATAATTGACATAGACCTTCATCATAAAACGGTCTATTTGAGCCTCTGGCAAGGGGTAGGTACCTTCATGTTCTAAAGGATTTTGAGTGGCTAAAACCAAAAAGGGTTTATCCAAAGGGAATGTAGTCTCCCCAATCGTGATCTGATTTTCTTGCATAGCTTCCAACAAAGCCGATTGCACCTTGGCTGGAGAGCGGTTCACTTCATCGGCCAATATCAGATTGGCAAAAATAGGCCCTTTCTTCACCTGAAACTCTCCCTCCTTTTGATTGTAAATCATAGTTCCGATCAAGTCGGCCGGTAATAGGTCGGGAGTAAACTGTACTCTTTGAAATTTCAGGTCCAGCACTCTTGACAAAGTATTGACCGTAAGCGTCTTGGCCAAACCAGGCACCCCTTCAAGTAATACGTGGCCATTGGTAAACAATCCAATGAGCAAACGACGGATCATATACTCCTGCCCAATAACCACTTTGGATATTTCTTGCTGGATCTCTCTGACTTTATGGTGATAATCAATCAGTTCATCTGTCGCTTGTCTCATACTTATAGATTTACGGCAATTTTTACAATTGCTTGCTATTTTTATTTGGAATTTGGGGGGCTGCCCCTCGGTTTTCCGTATATGCCCCAATGTTCCTTTTGATGCCGAGGGTCGGGCTTTCGCTACTCGCCAGCCTTCCCACCATCCAGCGGCGGGCTCAAACAGGCCGCTCTATCCCTCAGCCAAATCATACACTTTGCCTAACAAATACTATTTTAGATCAATAGCTAGACACAGCAAAGTTAACCATCTACTTTTAAATCGGTAAATTTAAGTATATCTTCTAGGTAATCCCGGCTATTTGCCAGTCGTGGCACCTTGTGTTGCCCCCCCAATTTCCCTTTTTTCTTGAGCCAATTGTAGAAAGTCCCATCCGGCACATCATGAACGATAGGCATTCTGAGCGCAATATCTTGACTGCGTTTGGCTTCGTAATCTGAGTTTATTTCTTTTAGCTTACTGTCCAAGCACTGGGTAAAGTATTTTAAGTCGGCCGGGGGAGTACAAAATTCTACAATCCACTCATGCCCGCCTTGTTTTCCATTCCCCATATACAGGGGGCCGGCCGTAAAATTATTTATTACGGCCCCAGTTTGTCGACAAGCCTCCGCAATAGCCGTTTCGGCGTTCTCGACAATCACCTCCTCGCCAAAAGCATTGATGAAGTGTTTAGTCCTCCCGGTTATCTTGATCCGATAGGGGTCTTTAGACGTAAACTTCACCGTATCACCAATTTTATAGCGCCATAAGCCCCCGTTGGTCGTAATCAGCATGGCGTAGTTTTTATGTAATTCAACCTCCGACAAATTCAAAGCCTGGGGATGATCTGATCCTAATTCAGACATGGGCACAAACTCATAGTAAATATCATAATCTAACATGAGCAGCAAGTCCTCCCGGCCGATATCGTCCTGAATGCCAAAAAATCCTTCCGAAGCATTATAGGTCTCCATAAACCGGAGGCTTGGAGCCAATTGTTGGAACAGGTCCCGGTAAGGAGTGAAAGCTACCGCACCGTGCACGAAAACTTCCAAATTGGGCCATACTTCTTCCATCACCGACTTCCCTGTGTGTTCCAAAATCCTTTGAAACAAAACCAAGGTCCAAGTAGGCACCCCCAGCACACTCGTTACATTACGATTAAGGGTATGTTTGAGCATCGCCGCGATTTTCTCCTCCCAAGCATCCATCATCGCTATGGACAAGGGCGGAGTACGAATCCACTGGGCCCAAGAGGGGAGGTTTTGTACGACCACCGCCGAAATATCTCCGTATCGAACCTGGGGGTAGTCTGGATTGCTTTGAAAAGTGCCCCCAATGGATAAGCCTCGCCCTCTAAAAAAGCGAGTTTGGGGATTATTTTGAATGTAAAGGGCTAAAATATCCCTTCCTCCCCGAAAGTGACAGGTCCTCAGGGATTCTTTGGGTACCGGAATGAATTTACTGCGGTCATTGGTAGTACCAGAGGATTTTGAAAACCAGTTTACCTGGCCAGGCCAGAGGATATTCTTTTGTCCAAGCATCATTTTTTGGATAAAAGGGGCGACATCCTCATAAGCAACTATCGGTACTTGCTTGGCATAGGAATGGCTGTCTTTAATCTCCGAAAAAGCGTATGTTTTTCCCCATTCGGTATGCTTGCCCTGAGATAAGAGGCGACTAAGCGTCTTTTCTTGTACCTCCCAGGGATTCCGGCAAAAATGTTGAATCTGTGGTAATCGATAAGTCAATACTTGCTTTACAAATTGGTCAAGTATTCTCATGGTGCTTGGCTATGCTTTATTAGGAAATGCTTTCTTCTTCTTTTCTAAATTTCCGGTTTAAGGTATAATTGTGCCCTAGATACTCTGCTTTTACAATCGGGTTTTTCACCAGACTTTCCGGGGTTCCATCGGCAAATCGTTGCCCTTGCTTCATAACATAGGCCCGATCGGTGATCGATAGGATAGCATCGGCATTATGATCGGTAATCAATATACCTAAGTTACGGTGTCTTAGATGATATACAATTCTTTGGATATCTTCTACGGCCAAGGGGTCAACTCCGGCAAAGGGTTCATCCAACAAAATAAACTTAGGGTTAACCGCCAGGGCCCGGGCTATTTCGGTTCGTCGCCTTTCTCCCCCAGAGAGGACCATCCCCATACTTTTTCGGACATGATTGAGTTTAAACTCATCCAAAAGGGAATTGACCCGGGCTTTTTGTTCTTTATAGCTGAGGCGAGTCATCTGTAAGACTGCCATAATATTATTTTCCACACTCAATTTACGAAAAACCGAAGCTTCCTGGGCGAGATACCCCAGTCCTTTTCGGGCCCTTTTGTACATAGGCAGATGGGTTACTTCCTCATCGCCAATAAAAACCCTACCTTGATTGGGCTTGACTAGGCCTACACACATGTAAAAGCTTGTTGTCTTTCCGGCTCCATTGGGCCCTAAAAGTCCCACAATTTCTCCTTGGGCTACTTGCAAAGAAACATCATTAACTACTTTTCGTTTCTTATACTTTTTTACCAGATTTTCTGCGCGCAATACCATAGCCAACTACTTCAAAATAAATGGTTTAGAAAAATAAGCATAAAATTAGATTTATCGACTTATTTGATCGAGAAATCCTTTATTCTTAACTGAAATGAAGGGTTTTTTCCTGATTTATACCAATCTTCTTCCAGTACATAACAAAGATCAAGAGTTCCGGCGTTTTTTATACGCTCATAATGCTCTGCCATCCCAAAACCAATAACGGGCAAGGGCTTCTCGCCGGGGCCAGATACTTCAAAACGCAAGTGCCTATCCCGAATTCGCCTGACTTGTCGGGCTTTTATGTCTCGGCTTAAAAATACAGGACGTCGGTTATTGGGCCCAAAGGGAGCAAATTGGCGCAATATCCTAAAAAATGTAGGGTCTAATCGATCCAGAGGTAACTCATCTTCAATTTCCAGTTCGGCTTTTTGAGGCTCGGTAAGCCCTATACTTTCGGTATATTCTTCCATAGCGTTTTTGAAGGCTTCCAGGTTACCATGGGCTAGGGTTATTCCAGCTGCCTGGTGATGCCCACCAAAACGGTCTAATAGATGGTGGCAGGATTCGATCGCGCGGATTAAGTCAAATTCCTTAATAGAACGGGCCGAGCCTACCAATTGCCCAGGTTCACTTCCTTGGGTAAGGATTACTGTAGGGCGATAATAGTGCCGTATACAACGGGCAGCGATGATCCCTAAGAGTCCGGGGTGCCATCGTTCATTATACAAAACCGTGGTGTAAACTTCCTGGGCCTTATCGCCGTATACCTCCTCAATCATGCCCAGGGCCTCTTGGGTGTATTCGCGATCTAGTTGCCTTCTTTTTTGGTTAAGTTCGCTCATTTCCCGAGCTAAACTTCGGAGAGAATCCGGGCTTCTTTCGGTAAAAAGCTGTACAACCAATCGGGCATCTGAGAGCCGGCCGGCAGCATTGAGTCGGGGAGCTAGCTTAAAAACCAAGTCGTTGACATCCATTGGTACCTGCGGGGAGAGTCCTGCTTCGGCAGCCAGGGCTTGAATACCTGGATTGGGCTCCGAGTTCATAAGACGAAGGCCATAAAAGGCCAGGATGCGATTTTCTCCGTCCATAGGTACAATGTCGGCCGCAATACTCAGGGCTACCAAATCTAATTGTCTAAGGGTATGATCTTCCTCCCAACCCTCTTGCTGAGCCAGCGCTTGCATAAATCGAAACGCAATACCACAACCACTGAGATCTTTATAGGGATATGGACAAGATGCTTGTTGGGGGTTCAGAATAGCGAGGGCAGGGGGCAAGTCTTCGCCAGGTTGATGATGATCACAAATGATAAAATCAATGCCGGCGTCCCGGGCTTTTTGCACCGGATCGATCGCTTTGATACCACAGTCTAATGAAATAATAAGATTTACTCCCTGAGTAATTGCTTGCTCCACCGAGGATTCTGATACGCCATAGCCTTCATTTATTCGGTTGGGGATGTAATATCCTAAGGCATCCGTATGATTTTTTAGACAATTATAAACCAGGGCGGTGGCGGTGGTCCCGTCCACATCATAGTCGCCCATGATTAGTATTTTTTCTTGATTTTGCAGAGCTCTTAGGAGCCGCTCTACTGCCACTTCCATACCTAGCATAGCGAGCGGGTCGCTCAGGCTCGCTAATGATGGCCGAAAAAAGGCCTTGGCCTGTTCGTAGGAATGGACCTCTCTACGGGCGAGAATTTTAGCAAGGTAGGCGTCAATATTTAGTTTTTCGGTAAGAAAATCTACCACCTCAAGCTCAGGTTGGGGCTTTGTTTGCCACAGCATTTGCATTGCCGGAATATTTAACAAATTGAGTAAATAAGTATCGTGTAAACTTGGGCCACCACGCGAGTTTGTAGGCTTGGGTGGACCTTGTATTCTACTTCTTATGGTAAAGCGGGCAAACCTACTGGCCCATTTCTATTATTTCAAGTCGTATTCTTCTTTTATTTCATATTTGTGGAACAAGCCTTCTGCATATTTTCCTTGTGAACCAGGGCCTCGTTTCTTAGAGGAAAGCTTCCCTACCTTAAAAGCAATTTTGGGCCTCTAAGTTCATTCTCCTGGCTGAGGGATAGAGCGGCCTGTTTGAGCTCGTGATGGCCTGTGGGGCAAGCCAGCGAGTAGCGAAAGCCCGACCCTGCCCCCCTGGAGCCCTACTTTATACCGGATTACCTTTTTCTTGGGGGCAGGGGCAGCCCCTAATTTCTATCGAATATTAACAAACTTTAAGCAAAAATCTTTCGGTAAATGGGTTTCCGTATCCAAAACTGTAAAAAAAGTCCGGGATACATCAAATAGTCGAGTATAGGATGGGGGGTCTTATATCTGAAATCGTCAATAATCAGGCTTCCTTGGTCTTGGGGCACAATGCTATGGCGATGTCTCACTTTTTTTAAAAAGAAAGGGAGTTCTACCCCTTCGTCCACAAAATAGTACTCCTTTTCCTCTTGGCCGTTTTCAACGATTAAGCTTTCCCATACCTGTTTGAAAAGGAAAAAATTTAAACGAAGACGCACGCGGTCACCTACTTGATTGCCATCGTATTGCAGAAGCTGCAAACGGGGAAAAGGAGGGGCAAGTTTTAGAAAGAGCTCTTGAGTAAATCCCTGAAATACTTGATGAGCCGGTTGAGCCACGGGGGTTTTTATGAGTATTCGCATTTTGGGCAAGTTCGTAAATGAACTTTCCCGGCATACAATTGCCGGGAAAGAAAGGTTTATACACAAAACGCAAGAAGTCCCGACCTTGTTTGCCACTTTGGGCAGGACTTGGGTACTTGTCTACTTAAGTTTGAAGCTGATTTCCGGGTTGGAACCACTTGAGCTTAAATTATCCAAGGTAAGTTTGACATCGGCGGTATGCTTGTCGTTTTCTACGCTCAACTTATCGGCTTTTACTTTTTTGATGCTTCGGTCAAAATCAAATGTAATTTTATAGTTGAGGATTTCGCCCATGCCTTGTAGCATCCCTCCTGCCATGGGGTTATCTTGCATGGATTCTTTATCTAAATCTACCTGCGGGCGGCGATAAATTAATTCTTTTTTGTTTTTGGTAAAATAGTCAAAAATCACCACCGAGTCTGGATTGTTCTCTTCGGGGGCTGGCCCAGGGGTGAAGCCCCCATCGTCTCCGCCCATATTGGGTAAGTCGGACAAAGGGTTTTTGGAGGAGTTCATGTGAGAATAGGCCACATTGAGCGATTCCAGATCTTTGAAGTTAAATGAGTAGCTTAACATTCCTTTGGGGTTCATGTCTACTTGGACATCGGTAATTCCGTCAATCCCCTCTATTTTTTGGGAGATCATCTCGCTATTTAATTCGGCAGGCAGGGGACTTTCGGTAGTGCCCCCGCCCAGTGAGTCCTTATCTTGACCAAAGGAGGCAGCCATCGTCATAAAGCTGCTAAAGTCTAGGTTATATTTCAGATTACCGGAGTAGTCTTTGTTAAAATGAATTTCTTCTCGGATGGTACAGGAAGCCATGCCAGAAGCGATGATAAGGCCTAAGGCCAGTTTACTGATTACGTTCTTAAATTTTCTCATTACCAATATTTGATTTCGTTATTCAAATGATTTGCTAAGGACCGAGGTCACTTATTTTCCAATTAATACAAAGGCTCCCCAAAAGTATGGTTGGGGGTATTCTTTTTGCAGGGTAAGTTGGGCATTACGGAATGCACTCACTTTATCTTGGGTTTGTAACCAGTTTTGATAAAACAAAGTCATAAGTCTTTGCGTGGAGGCATCACTTACCGTCCACAGGCTCATAATTAAGGCATCGGCCCCGGCCACGTGAAAGGCTCTCTGTAAGCCATACACCCCTTCACCGGCTTTTACTTCCCCTAAGCCCGTCTCACAAGCGCTTAAAACGACCAGTTCGGTTTGACTGAGGTCTAGGTTCATGGCTTCGTAAGCGGTAAGAATGCCATTATCGGTTTGCTCAGGTAGTTTGGTGTTTTGATTTTTGAGCGACTCTGCGGTATAATCTCCTGACAAAACTTGTTCCGATTTGGCCAACATCAAGCCAGAACGTAGCAGGGGATTTTCTCGGGCTTTTTCTATTTCCACGCCGAAGAGTTTATTATTACCGGTATTGACGGCGTCTTCCATAAAAAATCCGTGGGTGGCAATGTGCAGTACCCGGGGGTTTTGTACGGATTTAATTTGTCCTTCGCTGGCATTTTCACCCATAAGTTTTTGGGTTTGAAAGCCTTGGGCTTGTAATAAGCCGTCGATTTTATCTACCTCTACTTTGGTGCCTGGTAGGGCCGGGATTTTCCCTTTTTCGCCATAATTGGGGAAACCTAGCAGCGTAACCGTTTTTAGGGTATTGTTTTCAGGCTTGTCTTCGTTGAGTAAATCTCGGGAAGCACTCAAAAAAACAAAGTTATTGTCTTCCAGCAAAAATTTACCGTCGGGTTTTGTCAAAGTATTGAGGCTCACTTGATGGTAGACCCCATCTAAGGAGAGGTATACTTTGGATTTGCCCTGTAACTTTTTGTCGAAGGCGGCCCAATAGTTTTGGTAGCTTTTGGTATCGGTTCTTTTTAGTTTGATGAAGTTACGATAAAAGCGGAGGAATTTCCCATCCAGGTCATTCCCATTGCTTATGAGTACCCATTCGGGTAGTTTTTTTTCTGGGGTCAGGACCAGCCCCATGTATTGGGCTTGATCGGTAAATTGCCGATCAAATTTACGAAAGTTGATTACTTCTAATAAAGCTTCGCCGGGCTTTAAGCGGGATTGAATTTCTTGTAAGCCTATGGGTTGGTCAATCAGGTCGGGAATCCTTTGGGAAATGCTTTTCTCGAGTAGGTTGGTAGCATTTTCTATGGAGTCTAGATTAATTTCGCGATCGACTAGCTCTTGATTGGAGAGGGTGTAGAGCCGGGCCAACATTTCTTTGCTATCAACCCAGCGATCATAGTCAAAGCTCAATTGTCGATCTCCGGTGGACTGAATTTTTTCTTTGATCTTATTACTTGTATTGAGGAGAATCCCCTTGGTGAGTAGGTGGGCTTCCATCATATCTTGGGTAAGGCTAGGATCTTTGTCGGCAAATTGACTAACAAATGAATAATAGCGTAGGAAGGTAGGGCGTAATTGGTCCCAGTACTTTTCTTTTTCATTTTCACTCATGGGAGGAAAATAGGCCCGGATGAAGTCTTCGGCCTTATCGATGACTTGTTTGTATAATTTGGAGGCTTCCTGATAGTTTCCTTTTTCCCAGTAGATCAGGGCTAGGTCTTCCTGGGCCCGGGCGTAATCGGGATGTCGGCTGCCAAGGACTTTTTCTCGTATGTTGAGGGATTTTTGGATGAGTGGTTCGGCTTCGGAAATTTTGCCTTGTACCCGATAAAAGTTACCCAAATTACTAAGGGTTGCCGCTACGGCCGGATGTTCTTCTCCAAATTTTTTCTCAAAAATCCTTTGGGATTCTTTGAGTAGGGGCTCAACTTCTTCGTTTTTGCCCATTTCTAAGTAAAGTGAAGCCAGGAGGTTGAGCATATGGGCCAGGTCGGGATGGTTGCGGGTACCTAGGCGCTTTTCTTTGAGCCGGATCGCTTCTTTATATATTTCCTCAGAGGAGGCATAGTCTTTAGTTTCTTGATACAAGAGGGCGAGATTAACCATCAACAATTGGTAATTGGGCGATTTTTCCCGCAAGCTAGCCGCCGAAATATCTAGACAGGACTTCAACAAATCTATCGCTTCGGGATATCGGCCAATATTTTGAAACAACATAGCTTTGTTGTTGAGCATGATCGCGTAAGTAGGATTTTGGGTTCCTTTGGTCTTCCCTGTGGTCTCAATGGCTTCATTTATTAGTTTTTCGGCTTCATTGTATTTGCCTTCACTACGGTACAGCATGGCCAGGTTATTTAAAGAAATCGCATAGGCCGGGGAGTTGTCCCCTAAGATTTCTTGGCGAATACGAAGGGCTTCTTTGGTAAAGCCTTCGGCATCGTTATATTTACCCATAGTGTGATAGAGTAAGCCAATATCCCCTAAGACACGCGGGTAATTTATGGTTTGGGTAAGCGCGTGCTCCTCGTATTTTTCTTTGGATTTGCCATAGAACCACTCGGCCCGTTTGAAGCGGTAGTTCGCATAGGACATGCGCCCCAACTCATAGTAATCTCGGGCGATTATTGCGGGTCTTTCGTCCTTGCTGGTGACAAATTTTAGGAAGCTTTCACTTCCTGCGAGTAATTTTTGTAACTTAGCCCCTCGTTCTTCATACTCGAAAAGTCCGGAATTATCACTCAAGGCAATGGCCATGCTGAAGCTGGTACTGTCGTAATTATTACGCATATTACCGATACGGTTATCTAGCGTACCTTGTAACTTCTCTTTGGTTTTTGGATTATCGACGGTTTCTTCTTTCACCTTGTCTTTCAATTTCTTGAAAATTCCCTGGGCAGGTAGAGTACCTGCCAAGCAAGTTAGGAGGAACAAGAGAGTTGAGAAATACGTGCAGTTCATCGGTAAATTTCTTCGTTTCATAGGGTCAAAGTTTTGGGTATGCTAGTAACCCGTACACGCTTACATGTACGGATATCTATTTAATTTATTTAAGATTCGTGTACTTTTTTTAAGGTATTCCTTATGTGATTTGGGATAAAAATGAATATATTGTGTAAATATTATCAATACATTACCTAGGGCCTTATGCACCATTTATGCGTATTTTTTTTTGAAATAAAGTTATAAATTTGTGTTATAGCACAATTTATAGCTTGAATAATTACTTCAAGTTCCTATTTTAGGACAATAAACTTAAATTCGTTTACGATGTCTCATAAAAGTGTTGATCTGGTTCTATTGGTAGACGATAACGACACAGACAATTTCATAAGCAAAAGAATCATTGAGATCACAAAATTTGCCAAGCGGGTTGAAATCAGAAACTCGGGTAAGAGTGCATTAGAATACCTTGAGCAAGCCAAAGATAATCCGAGCCAATTGCCAGATGTAATTTTTCTGGATATTAACATGCCCATCGTTGATGGTTTTGTTTTTTTGTTTGAGTTTGAAATGTTCCCAGACCCTATCAAGGAGAAGTGTAAGGTGATCATCCTTTCGAGTTCTAATAATAAACGAGATATCGCCAAGATTGTAGATAATGAATACGTGATTAAGTTTATCACCAAACCTCTTACCGAAAAGTCTTTACAAGAAATTCAAGCTCTTTTAATGGAGGAAGTATAAACCTCTTTTTTAGCAATTAACCCTCGCTAATTTTTTTCATTTGACTTTCATTACTTCTATAATACCGACTAGCCTCTTTTTAGTTACATACTTTTTATTTAAAAGAGCGCAAGTAGGACAGGTACTTTATGGATTCATTTTACCTGCCTTGCTATTTAAGTTAGTATTAACTGGCATACAGGGCTGGGTATTTATCTATTATTACGGGGGTAGGGGGGACATAATTAACTACTTTCATGATGCAAACCGCTTAGTAGATTTAGCGTATGCTTCTCCTTGGTCTTACCTGGATCTCTTATGGAGGGATACGTTTTACCCTATATCTGGATTTTACTCAGGTAATTTGTGGGAACAGCCCCGGGCTTTTTTTATGGTTAAACTAGTCAGCGTAGTAAACCTGATAAGTTTTAAAAATTTTTGGGTGGCCAGTTTTCTTTTATCCTTGCTCAGCTTTATATACCTCTGGCGCTTGGCTAATCAATTGGTACGCCTATATCCGAAAACCTATTTTGCTGCCTTGGGCGCTTTTTTATTGTTCCCTTCCAGCCAATTTTGGACGTCTGGATATTTTAAGGAAACTATAGCCGTGGTGGCGCTTTGCGGTATGCTTATGCCTTTTTTAAAATTGCTGGAAAAAGGTTCACTAAGCATTCAAGATAGCCTTTGGCAGGGATTCGGTTTAATCCTTTACGGATATATTTTACTGCAACTCAAGTTTTACTACCTAGCCGCCTTCCTGCCATGCTTGTTTTCATTTGTCTTTACTTGGTATTACCAGGAGAAACTGGCCACGAAAACGACTCCTCCTGGGAGAGCTTGGCTCTTTTACCTGGTTGTTTTTCTGATTCTTACCCTCGGAGCTACCCAACTACACCGCACCCTCCAATTAACGTATTTGATTAAGGCTATCTTATACAATCATAATATGATATACCAGCAATCTCTTCCCGAGGACCTCATTCATTACAATACCTTTGGCATGCCAGGGTTTATTAATTTAAACTCCTATGCCTACGGTTTGAATGTATTTCTCAACAGCCCCCTGGCATTATTTTCTGCTTTATTTCGCCCCTTTATTGGGGAAGCAGGAGATAGCAAATTAAAGTTATGCGCTGCTTTGGAAAACCTAGGAATCTGTTTGGCCCTGCTCTACGCTGGCTATTGGCTCTGGAGAAAAGGAATAAAATTCAAAATTCCTGCTTTTACCCAAAGTAGGGGATTAGTGCTCAGTACAGCCCTTTTTATTATCATTTTGTATGTCTTATTGGCCCTGAGTACTCCTAACCTGGGTAGTTTACATCGCTACAAGGTAGCTGGCCAATTGTTTTTAAACTATCTCTTGGCTATTCCGTTCACCTCCTCCTGGGAACCCTTATTACGCAAAATTGGTAAAAATTGGCGGTCCTTTGGCTTAGGGATGGAGCGGCCTGTTTGAGCCCGCCGCTGGATTGTGGGAAGGCCGGCGAGTAGCGAGAGCCCGACCCGCGCAGGCACTTTTTCTCTTGGGACTCCGCTCTACATAAAGCGGGGAAGCCCCTGAAAACTTTCTTAAAAAAAATCTACCCTCTGCATTAGAACTTAAAGGCCCAATAAGGCTTTATCCAGTTTGGCAAGATCATCGGGTACGAGGGCGTGGTTTTTTTGGGCCCAATCCCAAACTTCTACTTCTTGAAGAAAATCAAGGAGTACCCGGTTGAAAGCATCAGGCTGATCTAAGGGAGTTATGTGACGAGAATCTTGAATTAATTGCAACTGCCCCCGGGGCATGCGGCGAATGTAATCTTCTTTTAAAGCGACTGGAGTATAATCATTGGGGGTGCTGATAAATAAAGTAGGACAGTGAATCACGGATGGATTGTTGCCCCCGCGCCAATCGGTCATCGCCCTAAACGAAGCCCGATAGGCTTTTTTATCGTTTTTTGACCAGTGATGGATAAACCGGTTTCGGATTTCGCTTTGCGAGGTTTCGGGGAATAGACGATAGGCCAGGTTACGGGCAAATGATTCCATACTCAGCCACATCATATACCATTCTCTTTGCCCTAGTAACATCTGGTAAAACCAGCTATCGAGTTGTATCTCTGGCCCGGAGTTAACGATGACCAAGCTTTTGACCAGCTCAGGGGCATTTTTTACCATTTCGAAAGCGACAATCCCTCCCATGGATAAGCCAATAATGTGGGGGGCTTGGTCCATATTGTCCTGAATGAACTGGATGAGGTCTTGGGCAAAAAGCTCCATAGAATAAGGCCCATTGGGCTTACTAGACTGTCCATGCCCCCGCAAATCGGGCACCCACACGTCAAAGTTGGCAGAAAAATAATTTACCTGAGATTCCCAAGTCCAGGTGCTGGCCCCCAAGCCGTGGACGAACAGAAGGGGTTCTCCTTTTCCACTTCGTTCATAATATAAGCTGATATCACGGAGATGGTGTAAGGGCATAGTCTCAAAATTTGCTGGATACGTTTCAGACTCCTGTGTTGAGTCTCTTAGTCATACCCCAAATTAGATAATTATCCCCCTAAATAAAATGACCCTCATCAGATTCTGGGAAATAGGCAGAATTAATTGGTAAACCCAGGCTTACTGGGCCGGCTTTCGGCGAGTCTTCTGCCGTACTAAACCAGAAAGGAATAAAGCAATGGCCAAAAACCAAGCTAGACGACCAATATAATCCCCGTGGAGTGCGTAGAGGGTGGTGCGGTTGGGAGGGTAAGGGCCTTCAAATAGTACATTGCCTGGCCTATAGTCAATAAAGCGGGACTTGCCCTGTGGATCTACCAGTTGACAGCTTCCATCTCTAAAAGAAACCAGGATATATCTTCGGGTTTCTAAGGCCCTAAACGTAGCCAATGCATAAAGTATGTCTTGACTACCTAATAAATTATCGTCTAAGATCTCTGCGTACAGGTAACAATCTGGATCTTCTCCTTGTAAACCAGGAAGACGTCCTCGTAAAAGGCTAGCAGCATCATATACGCTACTTTGGGCATTGCCCCTTGTGCCGTATTGCTGTAGGAGAGCGTTTGTCCTGGGTATAAATATAGCTTCCTTAGATATCATACTTGCCCCAGTTTGAAAAAAATAGAATGTGTCTGATGGAATATTGCCTTGAAAAAGATACCAACTTTCGGTGATAGCTGACTTAGCAGCAGAATCGGAGTCTGACTCGTGGTTTTTAATTAGAACTGCCCGGGGTTCAGTAGATTCGGCAATTTTCCCCAATCCCTCGGGCAAATCTCGTAGGTTTGGGCTATGAATAGAAAATTGATGGCTATCCTTGTCTAAACTTGGCCGCAAATACAAAGAATACACAAAGACAATGGCAAACACCAAGGCCGCATACAATCCAAAAGCCCGCCGCGAAATGGGGAAATAACTCCGCAAGGCGAGGTAAATCCAAATATTCGTGCAAAGAACCCACAAGGTGCCGCCCAATACGCCGGTAACTTCATACCATTGTACCCAAGCGGGGTAATCTACCCAAACATTCCCCCAAACCAAATGAGGCCATCCGTAAGCACTATGCAAATTGAGGTACTCAAAACTCAACCAATACAAGGCAAAGGAGAAAAAGCCATAGGCTTCGTTGATCACATTTTTGGTAACCCGGTATAACAGAAAAGGCAGGGTCATGGCCAAAGCTTGTGAGGCGACCAGGATCATCCCGACGGTGAGGTTTGCTTGCAGGCTAAGCCTTAAGCCCATAGCATTAAAAAGCAGCATCGACAAAAAAATCAAGGCCCCAAAGCTTAGGGTATGGCGTTTTTCTTTGAGCTGATACTCCAGTTCAAAACAAGGAAGGAGGGCAATTAGTAGTATGAATGGAAAAAAGGAAAAAGAAGCAGCCAAAAGAAGTCCTCCGGCAATAGCCAAAACCAAGGGATGTAGCCACCAAGCTCGAGTAGATAGGCTGTCTTCGCGCATTTTCATAGCAGCAAGTTAGACAGAAAAGCGAATTTTTCCTTATGCATTTTTAAAAATACACCACTTATGATTGTTTGGGGGATTGACTACGGCAGTAAAATGGCTGGCACCACGGCCATCGCTTCGTGGAATACGGCCCACTCGGCCCTTAGCGTACATACTTCGGTCAAAAAACAAGATGCCGATGCTTTTATAAAACAACAGGTGCAACAACAAGCGCCTCAGCTCATCGCCCTGGATGCGCCCCTTTCTTTACCCAAAGTATACAAACAAGAGCTAGCCCATGCTCCACAGACCCAGGCTGACTTTTTCTTCCGAGAAGGCGACCGGCAATTAAACGCGATGTCTCCCATGTTTTTAGGGGGGCTTACCGCACGGGCGATGAAATTAAAACATGAGCTCCATCCCATGGCTTTTATTGAAACCTATCCGGCACAACAAGCCAAAAGATTGGCCCTATCACCTCTTGAATATAAGAAGTCTACGAAGTTTATACCAAAAATTACGGAAGTGATTTTTAGCGGCATGCCCGAATGGAATCTTAGTCAAACCCTTAATTCTTGGCACGAAGTAGACGCTATCCTAGCTCTTATCGCTGCCCAAAGGTATTTAAACAAAATACATGAGGCATACGGTGAGCCAAAAGAAGGCTGTATTGTCATTTAATTCTACATTTTGCCTTTTCCCTTACACCCCCTGTCATAACCCTTGGGGCTTCCCTGCGTATCCTTGTTTAGTTGTTGTATAAAGTGTCTTGCCCGCAGGTCGGGCTGTCACTACTCGCCGGCCAGACCCGCCATCCAGCGGCGGGCTCAAACAGGCCGTTCCATCCCTAACGGGGTATGTGCAGGCACACAAGTCTTTGCAATGACATTTCAAACGGGTAATTTATCTTGAATTCGCATTTTTTTTAAAGTGTTGAAAATCAGAAAATTACAAGTAATGTCATAGGTAGCCATTCCTACCCAGCCTCGGAATTATGGGATATTTTACCCAAGAAAGCTTATTATTTAAGGCTTTTTTTTGAGAAAATATTCGACATTCATTGTAAAATTTAATTAATTTGTACGCAATAGTCATATCCCGAGTATTGACACAAACTCTTCAACAACAAGAAATGGTTCTAGTTTAATTTAGCTTCCATTTTCTTTTACTATCATCAACACTGCGTTTTTATAACCTGCTATGCTTCTGGTCCGGAATATTTCCGTTGGCCAAAAGTTAAGAAATTGTAGTTTGTTACCATTATTTAAGACACCATTAATTCCTCCGAGAAATGACAGAAAATCAAATGCTCACCAAAAAAAGAAAGTATTATCCCGGCGATGTACGCAAGCCGGGCACCAAAGAATTTAGCATGATTCTGGGAAATTTAATTCATTATAAACACCAATTGGTGCGTGAAGAAAATGACCAGAAAATTGGCGACCTTCTTTTAAAAATTTCTATGAAGTTGAAAGAATTAGGATACAAATCCGTAAGCGAGTCTATCAAAAAGAAAGTAGGCCGTAGAAAAGCGGGTAAGTTTCAAAATATCACTTCTAAGAAGAAATTGGATACCGTTGAAATTGCCGTTCGTTGCTGGGAAGAAGCTAGCAAAAAGAACGAACGGGCAAAATCTTTGAATAAAGATCGGCCCAAGGGGGCTAGTCTATAATTGCTTTTTCTTCCCGGCCCCCTGTCCTTCCTCTATCCTTCTTATGTAGTAAATTTTAGTTTAAGGACAAGCCGGGAGGTGTATCACTCTTTGGGAAATGACTCTCCGGTGGAAGCAGGTGCGTAGGAAAAACGCACTACTTTCCCGGATAATTCTTGAAACAAGGGCCTTAAAATTTGTTCTCCATTCCTGCGGGCTTGGGCCAAAATATCCGACTGTAAAGCGGTCCGTTTGATTTGTTTTTCGGCTTCTTTAAATGCTTCCCCGATTAATTTGGTTTTATCCATAGAATACGACTTGGTATCATAAATGCGAGAACCTTGGTGATTGATCTTATAATTACACAGTTCCGGCTCAGGCAATCGTACATACATCGTATCTTCGGTTTCCACAATATCTTCGGAGCTTACTTTTTCTAAATCGATACACCCAATCGCTTCCCCACTGATGATCAAAATAGCCTTGGAGTCCCACCAGTAGTCATACTCAATCTTATGCTCCATGACATCTCTAAAGCTATACTTCACTAACTCGAGTTTTCCCATCTTTTCCACCTTTTCTAAAACGATATCGTGATACGAGACCGTCTTTTCTTCTCCCACTTTAAACCAATTCTTGCCAAAATTTACAAAGGCCAAAGCAAGTACGGCCAAAACCAATACTCCAATGACTATAGGGTACACCAAACGGGAAGCCATAAAACAACGCTTTTTAGAAACTATTTAAGTTTATTTTTTGTCGGCGAAAAGGGCCAGTTTGGGGTTCTGATGAAATCAACAAGGAGCGCATAGCAGCGCTATGGGCGAGGAATTTGATGAAATCAGGTTCCAAAAATGGGCCTTTGCAGCTCATACAATTAAATTTAAACAGTTTCTTAGTGAAAATTTTTATAAAGATGCTCAAGATACCGTTGAAACACTTGTTTTATTGCGTCGGCATCGTTCGCTACAATAGACTACTTCCTCCCAGCAGTCTTTCCACTTTTTTCGCCAATGAAAAGGCCGCTGACATACCGGACATATTTTTTGGGGAAGACCCTTCTTTTTTGTGTGCTTCATGTACCACACGCTTTTATTTGAAGCCGCGATAAATAATTTCCCGGCTGGGCAAGGAGTGCTTTTTCACGAGTTCAGGGTCCAATTCTAACACAAAAGGGTCTTCCAAGACGTCAAAGCCGGCCTTCTCCATCCTTTGCCCATAGTCAGAACCATACAAACGAACATGATCTTCTTGTCCATAGACTTTAAAGCGCTCGGATGGGCTCACAATGGAATCATCTTCAAAGGTCTCCACCAAGCCTTCCTTCATCATGGGCACTTGCATAATGGCCCAGCCCTCAGGCTTCAATACCCGACGAATTTCCCGCATGGCTTGGATATCATCCCGGACATGCTCCATCACGTGATTACACAAGACGATATCAAAGGTATTATCTTCAAACGGTATTTCGTGCACATCCATTTTTACCTCGGCCAAGGGAGATTCCAAATCGGCGGTGGTGTAATCTAGGCTGGGCAGTTTGCGGAAAGGCTTAATAAAACAAACCTCAGGAGCGATATGCAATAATTTATTAGGAGCCTGAAGCAAATCGGTTTTGGCTTGAAAATACAGCCACAGCAACCGGTGCCGCTCCAGAGACTGGCAATTGGGGCAGAGCGCATTGGCCCGGGCAAATTGCCCTCGCCCATAAGGCAAAAACTTTTTAAATTGTGATCCGCAAATGGGGCACTGCACGATCTTCCCTCGGTAAAACAAGGCCAGCACTCGGAGAGCCAGCGGACTAATCAACTGTAGGTATTTCCGGGGTATGTACCGGATCACCCACCCAATAATCTTCTTCATGATCCTCTAAAAATCAAACGTGTAAACCAAAGGATTTGATTTGTTCTTTCAAAATAGCAATCCCTTCGGTAAATGTGCGCGGCTGATAGCCTAATTCTTTACGGGCTTTATCAATAATCAAGCCCGTACGCGGGGGGCGCTTGGCGGCTTGTTTAAATTGGGAGCCATCGGTTCTTTCAATCAAGGACTTATCCAGTTGAAAAAAGTCGGCGGTTTCAATGGCCATTTCGTAGGGAGTAAGTACCTCACTCCCAGAAATGTTGAAAACACCCCTAGCTCCTTGTTCGGCAATTAGAAAACATCCCTTTGCCAAATCTTCGGCCAAAGTTGGGCTACGCCACTGATCATCCACTACGTGAATGGTCTTACCAGACTCCAAGGATTTTTTCACCCATAAAATTATATTCGATCGGCTCATCGCCTCACTGATACCGTATACCAGGACAGTCCGTACAATGGCCCAGGGTCCTGTACTTGCCTTAATTACCTGCTCAGCGGCCCATTTACTCTCTCCGTAATAACTTATTGGATTGGCCCCATCTTCTTCGGCATAAGGGCCAGCTTCTCCGTCAAAAATAAAATCGGTAGAAAGGTGTATAAATAAAATATTCCTTTCCTCGCAGGCTTTGCTTAAGTACTCAACCGATTTGACATTAAGTTCCCAACACGCCTCGCGTTCCGTTTCGCACAAATCCACTTGGGTCATCGCGGCGGTATGTATCACGACATCCACTTTTTCTTCGTCCAAGACCTGCCTGATTTCCTCGGCTTGGCACACATCCATGCTTCGGTAATAGAACCCTTCTATCCGATTGATCCGATTTTCTCCGCGAGAGGTAGCCACCACTGCATATTTTTCTCGATATTCTCCCCGAAGATATAAGGAGACTAGTTTTTGCCCCAGGAGACCATTCGAGCCGGTAATTAGTACTTTTTTCACTGCGTCAAATATTTGTACCCAATTTATTTGCTGGCAATTTAAGTCTTTTCGTGATCCCGATCAAATACTTCTTCTAGCAAATGGAGTCTTCTCCAAGCTCTCAGTTAATTGCCTTAGCAACTAAGCAACTTATTGTAAAAACTTGAATGTCAGGCAAATACTTACATCCCCTTGTGCTTTTTGCCTATATTCCACAAAAAGCTTAATTTTGCGTATCTTTTTTTCCTGATAAATAAACCATTCTTATGTTAGAAGCCGAAAAATTGAATTACAAGGTTAAAGATATTTCCCTAGCCGATTGGGGACGTAAAGAAATTGAACTAGCTGAAGCCGAAATGCCTGGTTTGATGTCCTTGCGTGAAGAGTATGGCGAGTCTAAGCCTTTGCAAGGGGCCCGCATTGCCGGCTGTCTGCACATGACCATCCAAACTGCCGTTTTGATCGAGACTTTGGTAGAGTTGGGAGCTGAGGTTACTTGGTCTTCATGTAATATTTTTTCTACTCAAGATCACGCAGCAGCGGCTATCGCGGCGGCGGGTATTCCCGTTTTTGCCTGGAAAGGCATGACCGAAGAAGAATTTGACTGGGCCATTGAGCAAACCTTGCACGCTTTTGAAGGCGGACAAGCCCTCAATATGATCCTGGATGATGGTGGAGATTTAACCAACATGGTGCTCGACCAATACCCCGAATTGGTGAAAGACATCAAGGGTCTATCCGAGGAAACCACTACGGGTGTGCACCGTCTGTATGAGCGTATGCGCAAAGGTACTTTGCCTTTACCGGCCATCAACGTAAACGACTCGGTGACTAAGTCAAAATTTGACAACTTGTACGGTTGTAAAGAATCCTTAGTAGACGCCATCCGACGGGCTACCGATGTGATGATGGGAGGTAAAGTAGCAGTTGTAGCTGGTTTTGGAGATGTAGGAAAAGGATCGGCCAAATCCCTTCGTGGGGCCGGAGCTCGAGTAATCGTTACGGAGATTGATCCTATCTGTGCCCTTCAAGCGGCTATGGAAGGCTATGAGGTACGTAAAATGGAAAATGCTGTCGGAATCGCCGATGTGATCGTAACCGCCACCGGTAACAAAGACATCATCACCGAGAAGCACTTCCGCCAGATGAAAGATAAGGCCATCGTTTGTAACATCGGGCACTTTGACAATGAGATTGACGTAGCCTGGTTGAACAATAACTCCGGGAATAGCAAAGTAGAGATCAAGCCGCAGGTAGATAAGTACACCGTGGAAGGCAATGACATCATTCTTTTGGCCGAAGGCCGTCTAGTAAACTTGGGTTGTGCCACAGGTCACCCTTCGTTTGTGATGTCTAACTCCTTTACCAACCAAACACTTGCCCAATTGGAGCTTTGGATCAACACCGATCAATACGAAAACAAAGTATACACCCTGCCTAAGCATTTGGACGAAAAAGTTGCCAAGCTACACCTAGCCAAAATCGGGGTAGAATTGGATGAGCTGTCTGATGATCAGGCCGAGTATATTGGAGTAGAGCCGGAAGGTCCTTTCAAGCCGGAATACTACCGATACTAAACCCTTTCTGTTTTTTTACAAGCCCGGACTTCGGTTCGGGCTTTTTTTATGGGCTCATAGTTCTTGGGGCTGCCCCCGGCGATCAAGTTGACTTGCCCTAGGATTATAGCGTGCCGCCGGGGTCGGGCTTTCGCTACTCGCTGCCTTTACGCACAGGGCCTACACGAGCTCAGACATGCCGCTCTATCCCTCAGCCATTTCTAAGAAGAGAGTAGATTGGGTGTAGATTTTACGGTAAGAAGTAGTATATAATCGTGCTTATGGGTCTTGCTTGGCTTAAACACCCCTAAGCGGGAAGCTGGTAACTATTTACTTGGGGGCAGATCTATGCCCGTATTGCCTACTCGTGCTTGTGGGTGTCGCCGCTATAACACCGACAAGGGGCACTGATAAGCTTTCTCTCCTCTCTCCTCTCAAGTTGGCTTAGGGATGGAACGGCCTGTTTGAGCCCGCCGCTGGATGGCGGGTTTGGCCGGCGAGTAGTGACAGCCCGACCCACGCGGGCAGCTAGCTAAAAAAGGGGCACATATTTCCTCAACGTGGGGAAGCCCCTAAAAACCCTAGGGCATTCACTCCTCCCTCGGTGAAAAACTGAGGCTAATCCCGCTTTCTTGCACGGCTAAGGTGCCAATTCCCCCACAATACATGGAAAGGTTATTTACCTCATGCCCCACCGGGAAGTCATAGCATACCGGATAATTGTACTCGGCAACCAACTCGGCAATGATTTCATGGACACTCCAACCAAAGGGAGCTTCATTGTCTTTGACCTGGGAGAACTCTCCAATGATAAGTCCCGCCAAGTGGGCCAATTTACCGGCTCGGTAGAGATGGATCATCATACGGTCCAGATGGTAGAGATATTCATTGACATCTTCCAAAAACAAGATCTTATCCCGGGTGTCAATCTCGGAGGGAGTGCCAATGGTATTGGCAAAAAGAGACAAATTACCTCCCACGAGCTCTCCCCTTGCTTTGCCCAGGCGATTAAGAGGGTGAGCCAGAGACTCATAATGCAAGGGCTCGCCAAAAAGGGCCCGTCGCAAGCTTTCCAGGGTTTGTTCGGTCTGCTTAGGAAAGAGCATTGGCATGATGCCGTGGATGCTGCACACCCCCAGGTTGTGGATATGGCAATGTAAGACTGTAATATCACTAAAACCTACCAACCACTTAGGCTGGGCCAAGAAAGAATCAAAAGATAAGGAGTCAATGATCCGAGTGGTTCCATACCCCCCCCGGGCACAAATGATGGCTTGGATGCTCGGATCATCCAGCATGTTTTGCAGGTCTTCGGCTCTTTCCCGATCGGTACCGGCAAATTGATTATAAATATTATAAACATATTTACCCAGTATCACTTCCAGGCCCCAGCCCTCCAGAATTTGAATGGCCATTTGCATTTCGGGCCGATTTACTTTTTTGGCCGGGGCCACGATAGCTACCCGGTCGTTTTTCTTTAGATAAGGGGGCTGATGCATAGGCAGGAAATGTATATATAAAAAAAGCCTACCGGTAGGTTCCGGCAGGCCGTTCATCCCCTTGAGGGAGGAATTAGTTTTGACTAGGGGTAACTCCCATCTTGGTCAATACCTTATTGGAAATATCATTTTGCTTCACCGTTGCCGAGCAAAACTCCGACTTTAAAACAAAGGCATAGGTGTTTTCACTGGCCACATCTTGGATAGCTTTATCTACTTTCTCGTAAATAGGAGAGAGCAATTCAAATTCTTTTTTCTGGGCATCTTGTTGGATACTGGCCTGAAACTCCTGTAATTGACGATCTAAAGACTGCAACTCCCGTTCTTTTACTGCTCTTAGAGCTTGAGTATAACCAGCCC
Organism: uncultured Microscillaceae bacterium; assembly: GCA_963922455.1. Classification (GTDB taxonomy): domain Bacteria; phylum Bacteroidota; class Bacteroidia; order Cytophagales; family Microscillaceae; genus CAWUIO01. The sequence goes on along the minus strand of CAWUIO010000019.1, from coordinate 46,008 downwards.
CATTGTCTTGATAGTCTTTGAGTTTGGCAGTTAATTCCGACTCCCGGTTTTTCAATTCCTCTTCTACCAATTTGGCATAAGACTCCATCTTTGTCTGGGCCGTTTGGTATTCGGGGATTTGAGGCAATACTTTTTGTAAGTCAATAAAGGCAATCTTACCTTGGGCTTGTACTTGGCTTTGAGAGAACGTCATGAGCGCCAATCCCAAAAATGTATATACGAATATTTTTTTCATTGTATCTAGTTCGAGTAAATCAAATTGAAAAGATAATTAGTTACCGGTGTCGCTCCCTGAATCGGCTATGGGGTCAACCCCCATTTTACGGAGGATGCTATCGGAAATATTATTCTCTGCCGGTTCGTAAAAAGAAGCTTCAATACGGAGGATATAGGTATACCCTTGGGCTTCGGACACTTCTTTGATTTTTTCCATGACATCTTTCTCGATGGGTTCCATCAAAGTATTCTGCTTTTTAGACATTTGCTCCTGGGCATTTTGCTGAGCTTTGAGTAATTCTTCCTGTTTGGCTTTCAGTTCACTCACCAATTGGTCGCGTTGGGCCTTAGGAGTTTCGGGGGTCATTTGTCCTCCTCTTCTTTCAATTTCTTGATACTCGGCTTGTATTTTTTGCACCGATTCCTGGAGTTTATCGGTATAAACTTTCATTACTTTTTGGGCATCGGTAAAGGCCGGTAGTTTAGGAAGGATATAATTAATATCGGCTACGCCAATTTTATTAGAAGCTGTGGGGCTTCCCCAGGTGCTAGTATCCAATTCGGGGTTGGGAGTAGGAGTAACCCCCATTTGCTTTAGTACTAGATTGGAGAGGTTATTTTTGTCTTGCTTGTAAAGCAAGGACTCAATCCGGAAAATGTAGATATTACCTTGGGCTAGGGCCACTTCTTCAATAGCTTTGGACATCTTATCGTAGACCGGCTTTAATTTCTGGCTTAGCATGCCCTGGTACTCTTGATTGGCCAAGTTTTGCAGTTCCTGGATTTGTTTTTCTAGATCTTGAATTTCTTTTAATCTTGACTGTACAATAGGACCCGGAGTAACTTCGGGGTCTAAGGCTTCTACCTCCTGAATTTTCTTGGTATATTCATCTTCCAGGGCTTTAATTTCAGCTTGGGCCTTATCCTGATAAGCCTTCATTTCTTGCTGAATAGTAGCATATTCAGGAAGGTTTTGGGCGATGTAGGTTTCGTCTACAAAGCCAATTTTACCCTGAGCACTTAGATTTAAGCTAAGTAAGCAAAGGGCAAGAGCAATAAATAGTACACTCTTATTTTTCATGATTTTTAATTTCATTGAATAAAATAACTAGTCTCCATCTTCCGGATTTTCTTCCGGTTGGTTCAAACCCAGCTCTTCGATCACTTCTTCGGTATAGTCGTGTCGGGGCTCGGCGTATATCATGGTAAGACCTTCGGTGTTTGTGAAAATAAATTGGAGTTTGTTTCGGCGGGCAACTTTTTGTACCGCCTCGTAAAGTTTCTCTTGGGCCGGTTTAATCAAATCTTGTTGTCGGGCAAAGAATTGACCGTCGGGTCCAAATATTTTATTACTTAGCTCTTGGACCTCTTTTTCTTTCTCGTCAATGGCTGCTTTACGTTCTGTCTTCATCTCGGGAGTCAAGAGGATTTCTTCGGCTTTGTAGCTATCCAACATTTTCTGGACTTCACTATTCTTTTTGTCGATATCGGCCCTCCACTTGCTAACAGACTCCTGAATTTCTTTCATCGCCTCTTTGTACTCATCCATTTGTGTCAACACAAAATCGGCATCGATATATCCAAACTTCTGAGCTTGTAGCGAATTTGTGAAAATAGTGCACAAAAATAGAAAAAACATTACTCTTTTCATAAGAACCTACACATTATTCTGAATTGAATGGAAAAAACCATTATCTAAGCTGTTGACCAATAGTAAAGTGAAATTGCGGTCCGCTAGCTCCTGGGGCTGTGGGTATGTCATCAAACCCGTACCCCCAGTCAAGTCCGATAAGACCAAAAGCGGGCATAAAGATTCGGGCTCCAAATCCAGCAGATCGTTTCAAATTAAACGGGTTATACTCCGAAAAATTGCTAAAGTTATTTCCCCCTTCAATAAAGCCTAGTAAGAAGACCGTAGCCGCAGGGTTAAGGGATACCGGGAATCGGAGCTCCATCACAAACTTATTATAGACCACCCCACCCGATACACCAGGAGGAGTAATGGAGTTATTTTCATACCCTCTCAAACCGATAATATCGGTACCCAATAAAAAGTTCTGTCCGGTAAGTCCGTCCCCACCTAAGACAAATCGCTCAAAGGGCCCCACACCTAATTCACTGTTATAAGCGCCAATAAACCCGAAGTGGGCTCGGGTGTGCAAGACAAATTTGGCAAAGAGTTCGGTAAACCAAGAGTTGTCAATCATCCACTTATGGTATTCTACCCATCTAAATTTTTCTTCATCGGTTTGCTCACTGAAGTTTTGGTCACTACGGAATAAAGAATAAGGAGGGGTTAAGCTTAAACTCAAAGATAAGCTAGAACCTCTTCTTGGAAAGGTAGGATTATCAATACTATTCCGGGCGAATGTGGTATTGAAGGCAACATTACGGGCAATCCCGTCTGTAAACCCAAGAATATTCGTGAAGTTGTCTAGATTGTACCGTAGGAAGGAAACTGAGTTTGACAAGGTAAAGAAGTTATCTGGCCATCTTAGGCGGCGGCCTAAGCTAAACGTGACCCCAGTTACCTGTAATGACCCGATTTGTTCGGAACCAGAAAAGGTTCGCTGTACAGAGTGGCTTAGGTTTACCGAGAAAGAATTAGGCTTGCGTCCTCCCAACCAAGGCTCGGTGAAAGTCATAGTATAGGTTTGGAATCTCCTTCCCGTAGACTGAACCCGTAAAGCAAGCCTTTGTCCATCTCCCGATGGGAGAATCCCTCCCCAATCTTTGAATTTGAACAGCTTTCTCAAAGAAAAGTTATTGAAGACAAGTCCCAGGGTACCTACAAACCCAAAGGCTCCTCCCCAACCTCCGGACAGTTCAATTTGATCGCTTGGTTTTTCTACTACCGAGTATTCAATATCAACGGTTCCATCGTTTATATTAGGCAAGGGGGTAATCCCTATTTGTTCTTGATCAAAGTATCCGAGCGTGGCGATTTCCCTTTGTGAGCGGATCAAATCTGTACGACTAAACTTCTGACCAGGTACCGTTCTAATCTCTCGTAGTACAACCTTATCAGAGGTTTTGTCATTTCCTTTAAGGATTACTCGGTTTACATTGGCTTGGGTACCTTCATAGATTTGCATCACAATATCGATGGAATCTCCTACCACGGCGACTTCAACGGGGTTAACATTAAAAAAGAGGTAGCCATCATCCATGTAAAGCGAGGTGATATCTAGATCGGTCTGACTGAAATTGAGTCGTTTTTCCAGAGTTTCTAAATCGTATACATCTCCTTTATTAATTCCAAGTACCCTCGATAGGGTTTTATCATCATAGACATAATTACCGGCCCACGTGATATTGCGATAATAATATTTCTGACCTTCCTCCACTTTTATAACCAGATTGATCAGTTTATCATCCACGGCATAGACACTATCACTAAGGATACGGGCATCCCGATATCCTTGAGAATTATAGTAGGAAATCAAGTTGTCTTTATCTTCTTCGTACAGGTCTTTTACAAACTTAGAGGAGGAAAATATTCTGAAGGCTTTGCGTTGCTTGGTCTTTTTTAACTTTTTGGCCAGTTTTTTATCAGGGATTGCTTCATTCCCTTCAATTTCTAGGCTTTGAATTTTAACTCTATTCCCTTTATTAACATTGATACGTAGTAATACACTATTACTTAGTATCGTATCCTGCACTTGAATGATGTTTACAGAACAATTTAAGAAACCTTTTTCTTTAAAGTGGTCTTCAACCGTTCGTTTGGTATTTCGCAATAAGGATTGGGTCACGATTTTACCCGGTATATTCACTTTATCTTTGAGAGCAGTTTCCTCACCTTTTCGCACGCCACTGAAAACATAGCGTGATAATTTAGGTCTTTCTTTCAAGTCAATAACTAAATAAATATCGTCTCCAACGATTCGGTCGGCGTATATTTTTACATCTCCCAAAATACCACTTTTCCATAGACGTTTGATTGCATCACTAACGGCCGAACCGGGAATGGTAATTTTTTGCCCTTTACTAAGACCTGACATAGAAGACAGGGCGTTTCCATCTAAGAAACGAGTACCCACTACCCGTATTTCGGCAATGATGTATTCTTTGGGGTTTAAAGCATCAATGCTTTTCCCATTTTGACTAGGGAGGTTTCGCCCCGGATTAAGCCCTTGGGCAGATAGGCAATTGGCCCATAAAAGGACTATAAGTCCAAGCAGTAAGTTCTTCATAAATGACTACGTTTTTACCTGTGCGCTCGTTAAACCAAATCTTCGTTCTCTTTTTTGGTAGTCAATGATTGCCTCATAGAGATTTTCCTTTCTAAAATCTGGCCACAAGATGGGTGAAATATAAATTTCGGAGTAAGCTATCTGCCAAAGCAAGAAGTTACTTACTCTCATTTCGCCGCTGGTACGAATAAGTAATTCAGGGTCGGGAACCTCATCAGTACTAAGGAATCGCGAAAACATCTCAGGGTCAATATCGTCAATGGAGTAATCTCCATTTTGCACTTTTTGCGCTATTTCCTTAACTGCGTTAATAATTTCCCACCGTCCGCTATAATTGAGAGCCAGGATAAGATTTAAACCGTCATTATCCTTTGTTGCCTCCATAGCTTCATGAAGGCCAACTTGGCAATTGTTTGGAAGGTTTACTATGTCTCCAATAGCTCCTAACTTTACATTATTTTCTAGTAAAGTAGGCGTTTCTTTGTGAATGGTCCGCACTAACAACTCCATCAGGGAGTCCACTTCAAACTTGGGTCTTTTCCAATTTTCGGTGGAGAATGCATAAAGGGTTAAATATTTGACTCCTAATTCCGCACAAGCTTCGGTTGTTTCACGGACAGCTCGGATGGCATTTTTATGACCAAATACCCTAATTGCCCCCTTTCGTTGTGCCCAACGTCCATTCCCGTCCATAATAATTGCTATGTGCTTGGGTAGTTTTTTTTGATCAATCAATTCTTTCATGCAAGAAACCTGGCTAAAGATGGCAAGCCCATCAAGTCCGGAGTATCCATAAGCCCTTAATTAATGATATAAGGATACAATGTTTGCAAAAATAGGCATATCTCTATTACATTCAAAGAGCTATGCCTATTGGAAAGAAAGCTTAACAAAAATTACTAGGTTTTTGACCCCTAAAATTTGACCGGGCAGTCTATATTCGGGTCAGGAATGACATAACTGAGGGTAACAAGGGTTGTAAAATAAATATCATTATCATTCGGATTCCCAGTAAAGTACTTAGGATTTCGGCTTAATGCAGAGATATTGTTTACGTTAACCCCTAAATCGTCTAAGCGGTCACTAAAACTAAAATTGGTAATGAATTCTGCTCCGAAGTTAAGTCGGGGGCTGAGCTGAGCTTTTATACCCACTCCCAGAGGGATGACAGCGCTAAAGGTCTCATAGGTGGGTTGTAGGTTCAGGCTAGGGTCTAACTTAATCATAGCGAGCCCCCCCGAAACGTAGGGAGTCCACCTACCGGATAAGCCTTTACGACCTTTACGAAAATCCAAGAAATTATATTCGGCCCTTAAACCCAGTTGGAAAATACGGGTCTCGAAGCTATGGTTACGGGCCATGGCAAATGCATCATCGCTATTGGCATCATTTTCTTGAATCCACGACAGGCTGGCGGTAATCCTATAACTAAACGCTCTTCCCGCGTTAGCTCGGTAAAACATACCAAAGCTACCTCCTGGATTGTCAATATTAATAAAATCAGACAATTCGCCCCGATAGTTGGCTATTCCCCCTTGAAATCCAATCTCATGCGTTTGGGCCTGCCCTTGGGTGTACAGGCCAGCCCATAAAGCCAATAAGCTACATAGGCATATGCGAAAATTCCGTATCATAGGTCTAAAATTAAGAAATCATCCTTCCATCAACGGATTTTTGAATCCAGGATTGAGAAAGAATGATTCCCGCTGCGTTAGTGTGTTTATTGTATATTCTAAAATAGAAAGAGTCTATCGCCTTGGTACTGGGCAATGTACCCGATTACCCAAAATATAGGTAAAATGTACTGCGGTCAAGATATAAATATCGGTATTTCCCGATTCCCCTCGCTTATCTCCGTCATTCCCATAACCAGCAATTGTCAAGTTTCCGGAAGCGTCGGGAATAATGGGGTTTGCCTCAGTTACAAATCGTACCAGGTCAGCTTCACGAGAACTGCCTGACTCGGCATCAAATGGTTCTAAGGTACGATTAGATAAGGCCAAAGATAAAGGACCCACTTGATTAAGCAAATCACGGGGATCTGCATAATTACCACTTACATCATCCAAATAATCGGTAAAAGTAAAACGATAAGCCGCCTCGACGGACATATCAATACGATCAGACAAGCGGAACCTAACTCCTAGTCCAACGGGGATCGCCGGTTGAATGAGCGAATAAGGTTTATCATAGGCCACCCCAAAATTTGGAGAATTAGCAGACTGTCGGGTAAGGCCTTGTCCTTCAGTACGAAGGGGGCGCAAACGAACCCATTCTCCTGGGGTACCGCCTGGGCCAGAATAATCCAAAGGCACCTTGGCTCGAGGGTCGTGGAAAAATCCAGCCACTCCAATTAGAGCATAAGGAGTAAATTTAACCCGCTTATGGAATACAAATAAGTTAGCAAAAAAATCATAGGTCATCACTACCGACAACTCAAACAAGTCATTTCGGAAGTGATTATTACGAATATAACGGAACCGGTGACGCTCATCATTGGGATCGGCGGCTTGAAAATCATTGGCCGTTAAACGTCCATAAGACAAACCAATCCGTCCTTGAATTCTGGGGGTAAATTTACGGGCTATATAAATACCCACACTGGGCCGGGTACGCCGTAAATCGGTTGAAACAAAAGAAGCCCAGGGATTCAGGTCTCCAAAATAATTGAAAAATCCGATGTGGGCCCCAATAGTGGTATAACCGACATCTTTTGCCCGTAAACGGAACTGCCAGGGGGTACTTTGGGCTTGCAATCCCTCCGCAATTCCCAGAAAGCTGATGAACGATACTAGTAAGAGGATCTTTTTCATATCAACAAATTTACTAAAATTATAACCTAAACGCAGCACATATATTGTATTACGAAGCGAATTGTTTTTGTATTCGTGTAACTTAGCTTAATTCCTCACATCTAAGCCCCAACTGAGTTTTTTCCTCAACGTATTCAAAAAATTATCGTCGTGCATTTTGATCAAACGGGCTTTAAATTGTTCTTTGCGAACTGCTAATTGTACACTCCCGTCAATAACCCGAGAACGAGAGTCTAAAGAAACCAAAAAATTTTTGCTTCTACCTTCAATACCAAAGGAAATCACACTTGTGTCGGAAACAACTAAGGGACGTACATTTAGATTGTGTGGACTAACCGGCGCTATAATAAAATTGTGCGAATGGGGCATGACAACCGGACCTCCGCAACTCAAACAATAACCCGTGGACCCCGTTGGCGTTGATACGATCAAACCATCAGCCCAGTAAGAGTTTAGATATTCCCCATTAATATACGTATGGACAACAATCATGGAGGAAGTGTCCCGCTTCGTAATGGTAAATTCATTTAAACCAAAATTCAGGCCATCAAAAATATCTTGATCAGATTCTACCCGGACTAAACTTCTCTCATCAATACGGTAGTATCCTTTCCAAATATTTTCCATAGTAGCCCGAATTTCGGCGGGAGATGTCGTGGCCAAAAATCCCAGACGACCCGTATTTACTCCCAAGATTGGAATTTCTTTTTCCCCGACGTGTGTCACCGATTCTAATAAAGTCCCATCCCCGCCCAGACTTATAAGCAAGTCGGCATCAATAATGTCAGATTTGTCGTGATAGATATGGGGAATATCGATGGGGTAGCGCTTCTCCATGACAAAGTCCCGAAATTCCTGGGAGGTCTGTACGTAAACCTCTCTTTCACTCAATTCTTTGAAAAGTTCACGGATCGACTGTTGAAACTCCGGCCGAAAATTCCTTCCATGGATAGCAATTTTCATAATGTACAAAGGTTTGACCCCAAAACACGATGAGGCCCCTGGCCTAGATTATATAAAAAAGGATTCACCAGGTTACCAAGGGCAACTTCTTGGGATATTAAACATTCAAGTAGCGAAATAATTGGTCTAGTCGCTCTTTATCAAGATCTAAATTTTCGGCCGATTGAAAGCGGGCCAAAATGCGATAACTAAACCTCTCAAAGGTAGCAACAATACGGTTTAAATCCGTCTTATTAATCTTGAGGGTAACTTGTAGTTTGGCTGGATCTTGTTTATCCCGGGTAATGTGAGTACTCATGATTTTCGCATCATTTTCTTCAACCAGCCGGCTAATTTCACTCAAAGAGTAATCCCGATTATCTACCAGCAAGACCAAAATCCCTCCAGATTCTTGCATGGCTGTTGATTCGGCCAATGCCAAAAGTGTATCATTGAGGGTTACAACGCCTAAGAAACTCAATTCTTCTCCTAATACAGCTATGACTTGAATGGAGTGGTTTCCGGCAATTCTTAAAATGTCATAAAAATGTTGATCTGAGGGCACATACACATCTTTACAAATCAACTCAAGATCCGAGATGAGGGCATTTTCATCATTAAATGCATAAATCTGGTCTTCACTTACCAAACCTATGTATTCTTGATTATCAATTACAGGTAGCTGATTGACCCGAAGCTCTTCCATCCACTGTACGGCTTTGTGCGCCCTATCGTCCAGTTTTAGAGGTGGGATCATTTGATTAATTAGTTCTTCTGCAAGCATATAATAAACAAGCGCTTAGTTCTTTTTTAGAAATTGACCGAGCAAGTAATTGAATTTTTTGGGATGCTCCATCATAGGAGCATGGCAGCACTTATCGATGAACCGTAAATCCGAATTTGGCAATAAGCGATTAAAATCATAGGCCACTACCGGGGGGGTGATGGTATCGTTCAAGCCCCATACCAAAAGCGTTGGCGTACTAATCCTTGGGATTTCATTGGCCATATTATGTCTTTGGGCCGATTTGGCAATAGCCACAATCCTCAAACACTTTGGAATACTTTGCGTCACCGCAAATATTTCATCAACTAGTTCCTTGGTAGCTACACGGGGATCATAAAACGTATATCCCACTCTTTCTTTGACATAGGCATAACTGCCCCGCTTTGGGTAAGACCCTCCCATAGTTGTCTCAAACAAACCAGAACTTCCTGTAAGCACCATTCGCTTTACATTAGCCGGGTTTTGAAGGGCATAAAGCAATGCCAAATGGCCTCCTAGCGAATTTCCCAGTATATTGATCTCTTTTAGTTGCTTGTAGGCGACAAATTCTTCAATAAACCGGGTTAGGGCATCCAGGCCTGCTTTTTTGACCGGCATTTCATAAATTGGCAATAAGGGAATCATCACCCGGTGGGTCTGGGAGTAATGGTCTAGTACCCCGTCCCAATTGCTAAGTGCGCCAAAAAGTCCGTGAAGTAAGAGCATTACCTCCCCTTCTCCGGCATCTATAAACCTAAAAGAACCTTCTTCTTTAACTTCGTACCGCATGTGTTAAAATGAAATTTTTCTGGTTGCTTTGGCTTGTGTATACCTAACGCCGAAAATAAGATTGTGGTGCCAGCAAGGTATAGCTTTATTCAAAACTACAAAGATCTTAACAATTCTGGGATCTATCACAAAGCCCTTTTGATAGCATCAGAAAGTGCTTGGTCATCTTGGACCCCAACTAAGGTAAATGCAATATTCTCAAGGGCTTGGTAGGATAAAGATTCTCGTTTGATCGGGTCAATGACTTTTCCAAACCCACTGATAAACCAAAAAAAGAAACTGATCAATACGGCATATTTTGCCACCCCCACTACCCCTCCAATCAAATTGTCCCATGCTCCCGGGAAGTCATAATCAATTTCTGTTTTCAGGAATTTCCCAGCGGTACTCAATAGAAAAAAGGACAGCCCAACTATTACGGCAATAGCTACTTCGGCATACAAATCCTTATTAAAATTGAAAATATATTGATCGGTAAAGCTTAATGCCAAACCTACAATTCGGAAACTAATTACAAAAGCAATGGCAAAATGAATGATGCCTACCACCTCGGATAATACGCCACTAGCATAGCCCTTATAAGCCCCCCATACTAGGGGCAAAAATACTAGCATATCAAAAAACCAATAGTCAAATCCCTCTTTCATAGGCTTTGTAACATGGATTTCACCAATTGGGATACCAGTTTATTATCGGCTTGGCCAGCAAACTCCTTCGTTGCAGCCCCCATCACTTTGCCCATATCGGCTGGTGAACTGGCTCCTACTTTCTCAATGATACCCTGAATGCGTCCTTTTAGTTCCTCCTCACTTAATTGCTGAGGTAAGTATTCTTCTATCACTGCCAATTCGTCTAATTCTTTTTGGGCCAAATCTTCTCTCCCCTGCTCTTGAAAAACCTGGGCCGAATCTCTACGTTGCTTGGCTGCCTTACTCAATAACTTAATTTCATCGGCTTCGCTCAGGGCCTCATCCCCTCCTTCCTTCGTTTCTTCCAACATAATTAAGGACTTGATTGAGCGTAATGCTCTCAATTTATCTTTTTCTTTGGCCCGCATCGCGGCTTTCATATCTTCTTCAATTTTTTTCTTTAGGCTCATATGGGTAAAGGTTTATGGTAAAAAATAGTACTTTAATTAGATTAAAAACAAATTTTATTAATTCTAGCTTTTAATTGCAAGAAATTAACTAAAAACATCATAATGCTGCCCTATGGTACGACTTAGTGTAAATATAAACAAGATTGCCACGTTACGTAACTCTCGGGGAGCTAACAACCCGGATGTTGTACAAGTCGCCCTAGACTGCGAAGCATTTGGGGCCGAAGGTATTACCGTCCACCCTCGCCCCGATGAGCGGCACATCCGCTATGCTGATGTTTATGCCCTCAAAGACGTAATCCAAACCGAGTTTAACATAGAGGGCAACCCTATCCCTAAGTTTATGGAAATGGTACTTGAGCTTAAGCCGGCCCAAGTAACCCTGGTTCCGGATGACCCTAATCAACTCACTTCTGATACTGGCTGGGATACCTTAAAACACCAAGAATATTTAAAGGACATCATCAGCCCCTTTCAGTCGGCCGGTATTCGTACTTCCCTCTTCATAAACCCTATACCCCAAATGATCGAGGGGGCCGCCCAAACGGGGGTTGACCGCATTGAGTTCTACACAGGCCCCTACGCCGAACTATTTCATAAAAACCCTCAAGAGGCCTTAGCTCCCTACATCACGTGCGCCGCATTGGCCCAGACCTTGGGCTTAGGCATCAATGCCGGGCACGACTTAGACTTAAATAACCTTCGTTTTCTCAAACAAAACCTGCCAGCTTTACAAGAAGTGTCTATTGGCCATGCCTTGGTATGCGATGCCCTCTACTACGGCTTGGAAAATACCATCCAGATGTACCTTCGCCAACTGGAATAAGCTTGCTCATTCTGGCTCCCCTTCTTTAGGGCAGTCTTTCACACAATCTCCTTGAGGGTTAATGTAAAAAGTATTCCCTTCCTGTCGGACTTTTGCTTGTTTTTTCTTGAAATCCAAGGCCCGATCGTACACAAAATCCAGAACTACTTCTCCTTGATCATCTATATAGCCCCACTTTTGGCCTTTCCAAACACCGGCCAAGCCTTCGCTAAAATCACGGGCCCCATCATACTCCAAAGCAACCACTTCTTCTCCTTCTGGGTCTAAAAACCCCCACTTCCCTTCTAATTCCACACGTACGCGGTCTTCCACGTAATTGCCCGCCCATGTATATTGAGGCTCCACAATTTCTTCTCCTTCTTTATCTACAAAACCGTATAGGCCCTCTACCTCTACCGAGATCTTTCCCTCCTTAAAGCGCCCTACTTTATCGTACTGAATCGGAATAACTTCCTTACCTGCATAATCAATAAACCCAAACTTGCCTTGTTGCTTAACGCGGGCCAAACTATCTTCAAAGCGTCCGGCCTCTTGATACACCAAGGAGATGACCTCTCTCCCTTCTGGATCAATATACCCGTACCAATCTCCTTCTCTCACCCGGGCCCGGTCTTCTTGGTACACATCTACTTCTTCGTACTCTTTTCTTTCAAAATCTTCTGGGATGCCTTCTTCACTTTCTGGAGCTTGTAGAAAAGAATCGGCTTCACTAAAAGCCCGGTTATCCAATTCTTGATCGGCCTGAGGGGAGCCAGCACAAGCTAAAATAAGTGCCCCAAGTCCCGCCAAGACTAGCAACTGAAAAAAGTACATAGCGCGTCGTATCCCTCGCATACAGGAAGCCATTTATTTTTTTTGAAAAAGAAAAATATACTCGTGCTTAAATACGTAAAACCCTCCCTGCAAAGCCCGATACCGCCACAGAGCTTGTTGGTTCATTTTCCCCCGGGTATCTTCAAAATTCTTCACTACAATAGATTTGAGCATATAGCCACTCTCTTGTACCACTTGCATCGAGCGGAAGCCTAGTGGAATCCATTCCCCCTTTTCGTATTTATCACTGATCACCAAGGCCAAATGACGGCCCTTGGCCAGAACTGGGCGGATTTTTTGGGCCAGCTCTCCTATCTTTTGCAAAAAATCGGGTAATGAAGTGGTATTTGAGAGATCTTCTGGGCGTTCACTAAACTGAATAATATCCCAATACGGCGGGTGCAATACCGCCAGTTGAAAATTGGGGATACCGTAAGTCTTTAAGACTTCCTCATAATCCAGGGCCGTGCAATCGGCCACGAGGGTTTCCAGGCGGCAACCTAAGCCGTTTTGCCCTTCTTTATGCAAGCGTTCCCGGGTTTTCTGAGCAATTTCGGCTTGCAGTTCTACTCCCAAGGCATTTCTTCCCAAACGCCGGCTCTCAATAAGGGTCGTACCGCTGCCCATAAAAGGATCCAAGACCCAGTCGCCAGCCTTGGTAAAGCGTCTTAGCAATTGATTAGGGATTTGGGGAATAAAATTGCCCCAGTAATCGGCCCGATGGCTACCACTACGGTCTCGACGGGGTACCAGCCAGAGACTATCGGTCCAAATATCATCGTATTCTTTCCAACGATTTAGATTTAGGTCATTCACCCGATTGGTGCGTACCTCCGACAGCCCCTTAATCAAGCGCTGAATATAGTATTGGGTTCGTTCTAAGGTCTGGGCTTCCAAAATCTGCTGTAATTCTCCCAGCAAATACTCATTTTTCACCGCAAAGCCCCGAGAAGCCGCCACATAAGGAGCAACTTGGGGTTTATGTGCAGCTGCCCGGTTGATTTCCTGGATCAAATCCCGGATACGGTGTTTGATCTCCGGCAGCTTCCGAAAATCATGTAGATCTCTGAGGTGGTGTACCACCCTATGTCCTAGTTTTTCTATCAAGGCACCTATATTGAATGATCAATGAATCCCAATTGCTCCTTAGGCTATTTAATACGGGGGCTGCCCCCGGCTACTCCAATATATCCCCTTTTGTCCTTCTCTACCAGGCCGGGGTCGGGCTTTCGCTACTCGCCGGCCAGCCCGCAGGCAGCGGCGGGCTCAAACAGGCCGCTCTATCCCTCAGCCAAAAGCGGGAACCGAGAGGCGAGAACCGGGACTAGCTTGCTTTAAAGGTGACAATCCCAGTTTTCCAATCTCAGGTATGTATACCCTATCTTACCGAAATACTCAACTAGCAGCCGCTCAGGTAGGTAAACTACTTTTGCCTATCCAAAGCCGAGAATCTGGATAATTCCTGGCTACCTATTTCCTTAGAGTTTCTCCTACGATACTCCCGATGCCCTCAGTAAACTGGCCACCTAGAGCTAGCTTACTTAGCAAGATGCTAGGACTAGGCACACCAAAAGAATTTCTTATCTCTACTCTCTTTTTTCTCTTCTTCTTCGGCTTAGGGATACCCACCGCTTGCGGCCGAGACCGAAAGGGCCATGCGCGGGGCAGGCTCGGGCTTGCCTGGGTAGCCCGACCCGCGCCGGCAATCATGGACAAACATCTACCCATGGGCATCGCGCGGGGGAGCCCCAAATCTCTTCTTTGTTTTCTAGTTTCGGATGCCGAATATACCAGAGAATAGGTCTCCCATCAAATACGTGGGCTTTGCCAAAACGAAAGCTATGCGGCAAAAAAACCAGGTATTTCATTGGGAACAATTCCAAAAATAAGGATAAATCCCTGAAAATAAAGAGAAAATTCCCTTCTTCGGGAAATGTGCGTGATTTTATGCCTTTTTAAGCCACTTTGAGGATACTCATCCTTGAGCGTTCATAGTTTTGGCGGGCATAATCCAGGGTAACGGTAAACTCTTTGACATCTTTTTGGGAAGGGAGGTCATACATCGCATTGGTCATAATGGCCTCACAGATGGAGCGTAGGCCGCGGGCTCCCAAGCGGGTTTCAAAGGCTTTGTCTACGATGTAATCGAGGGCCGCTTCTTCAAAATGCAATTCAATATCTTCCAATTCCATCAGTTTTTTGTACTGACGAATGAGGGCATTTTTGGGCTCCACCAAAATACGGCGAATGGTTTCACGGGTGAGGGGTTGTAGATAGGTCAAGACCGGAAGGCGGCCTACCAATTCGGGAATTAGGCCAAAAGTCTTAAGGTCTTGAGCATTGACATATTGCAATAAATTGTCATTGTCGGGCTCTTCGGCATCGGGCGCATTGGTAAACCCTACGGGACGGTTTTTTAGGCGCCGGGCGATCATGCGCTGGATTCCGTCAAAAGCCCCTCCGCAGATAAAGAGGATATTTTCGGTATTGATCTGTACTAGTTTTTGTTCGGGGTGTTTCCGGCCTCCTTGAGGGGGAACATTCACATGGGACCCTTCCAACATTTTGAGCAGGGCTTGTTGCACCCCTTCGCCACTCACATCCCGGGTGATGGAAGGATTGTCTGACTTACGGGCAATTTTATCGATTTCATCAATGTATACAATCCCCCGTTCGGCCGATTCCACGTCATAGTCGGCCGCTTGTAGGAGATGGGTGAGCACATTTTCTACATCTTCTCCCACATACCCTGCTTCGGTGAGTACTGTGGCATCGGCAATACAGAAAGGTACTTGTAAGATCCGGGCCAGGGTTTTGGCCAGGTAGGTTTTACCGGTACCTGTCTCTCCTACCATGACAATGTTAGACTTTTCAATCGTGACCTCTTCGGAACCCACTTTGGGTTGCATGAGGCGCTTGTAATGATTGTAGACGGCTACGGTAAGCACTTTTTTGGCATCATCTTGCCCCACGACATAGCGGTCGAGGTGCTTTTTCATTTCTATGGGTTTGATGAGGTTAAACTTCGGAGGGGGGCCATCCGATTTGACTTTCATCTCTTCCAGGACAATTTGGTGGGCCTGGAAAATACATTCGTCACAGATATGACCGTTCAAACCAGATACGATAATCAGTACCTCATTCTTTTTTTTACCGCAGAAAGAACAGATGAGTTGTGCCATAGATACAAACAGCTTCCTATTCACGAGAAAGAATAGGAAGCAATATAATAACTTATTAGTATTCTGCCAAAAAGACTAGCGAGACAAGACCTCGTCAATAAGCCCATATTCTTGAGCTTCTTGGGCCGAGAGCCAGTGGTCACGGTCAGAATCCCGATCGATATCTTCGTAGGTTTTACCACTGTGTTGGGCCAGGATATCATACAATTCTTTCCGAACGGATAAAATTTGCTGGGCAGAAATTTCCACGTCCGAAGCTTGTCCGCCCGCCCCACCGAAGGGTTGGTGGATCATTATCCGCGCGTGTTTTAAAGCCGATCGTTTTTCTTTAGTACCCCCTGCTAATAATACCGCCGCCATAGAAGCCGCCAAGCCAGTACAAATGGTCACCACATCGGGTTTGATGTATTGCATCGTATCGTAAACCCCTAAACCGGCATATACCGACCCTCCTGGGCTATTGATGTAAATCAAGACGTCTTTTTTGGAATCTAAAGATTCTAAATAGAGCAATTGGGCTACCACAATATTGGCTACTTGATCATCGATGGGGTAACCTAAGAAAATAATGCGGTCCATCATCAAGCGAGAATACACATCCATCACGACGGCATTCATACGTCGCTCCTCAATGATATTGGGCGTAAGGTTGGTAATCGGGTCAACCACTTTAACGTAGTCGTCAAACGTACTACCCGAGATACCTCGATGTTTCACGGCAAAATCCCGGAAGTCTTGGGCTGAGTATTCACTTCGGATTTCCGGCTTTGCTTGGCTCGTAAAAGCGAATTTATTGTAAGATCCTGATCTAGAATGCTCTTTCATAAGTATATTTTTAGCTAATTTAAACCAAAATACGGGTAATCAAAACCTCGCATAATGTCTAAGCCTTAACACTATTGGGGCTGTATTAGTTTTTCAAATTCATCGCGCGTAGTTTCAGCTTCCACTACCTCGACTTGCTCACGTAGGTAAAATAAAACTTTATCATCTAGAACTTGCCCCACGACGTGTTGCATATTACGTCCGTCTTGGGCCTCTAGGAAGGTTTTTACCAAGGAGTCCATGTGGCTTTCAAATTCGGGACCCATCGGAAGTTGTCCACCAAATTGGGAGGCAATCATGCCCCGGGCCCGGGCTTCAATTTCTTCTTTGGTGGCTCCCAGAGATTGCTCTTTGACCACTTTTTGCTGGATCAGGTTCCATTTGAGATTATCTCGAAAGCCGTCAAATTCCTCTTCGATTTGCTCGGCCGTTACGCCTTCATTGCTCAGTAGGAGCCACTCTTTCAAAAAGCTTTCGGGCAATTCCATCTCCACTTTATCGCCAAAAGATTTTCGGATTTGGGCCATCATATATTGCTCGGCATCCCGTTCAAAATTTTCTTTTACCAATTCCCGCACCCTTTCTTGGAAGGCTTCTTGGTCTTTTACTTCTTCACCCAATACTTTCTGGTAGAAATCTTCGTTCATCTCGGCCAACTCCGTGCGGGTAATGCGCTCAAAAGTAAAGGTAAAGTCCCCTTGCAATTGCGCCGCCTCCTCTTCACTCAAGCCCGTAGCTAGGCTTATGCCCCGGGCCCCGTTGGCAAATAATTCCTGGATATTAAACTGGACCACATCTCCAAACTTTTTTCCTAAAAACTCACTGGCTACGCTATCGCTTAATTGGTTGTAAGGAAGGAGGACACTGAGCGGGAACGTATTTTCTTCTTCTGTTTGGGCTTCTTCTTCACTAGGCTCCTCACTTAGCAGGGGCTTTAAATCGCCAAACATGAAATCTCCTTCTTCCGAATTTTCGGCCGGGCTGGTTTCCCCGTTTCTTTGGCGAAGGTCTTTTATCAATTCCTGCAACTCGTCGTCTGTATAATCTACCTTGTAACGGGTGACTTGCAAATCACTGGGGTTTATTTCGAAGGGAGGCACCACCCCAAGTTTATATTGGAAGGTGTATTCCTTTTGGTTTCCCCAATCAATTGCTTCTTCATCGTTTAATTGCGGAATAGGATCACCTACTACATTGAGGTCGTTTTCTTGGACGTATGTATGGATAGACTCCGATAGAACGGCATTAATTTCTTCGGCCAGAATGGTTTTGCCATACATTTTTTTAACGATGGCCGGGGGAACCTTCCCAGGGCGGAACCCTTTCAGGTTCATCTGTTTGCTATAGCTCTTAATTTTTTTTTCAACCTGAGGTTGGTAATCTTCCTCGTAGAGTGTAATTTTAATTGAGGCGTCGGTAGGACTGGGTTGGTCAAGAACGATATTCAAGGCAGTATCAGATTAAACAATGGTGGATAGAATACCTACAAAAATCCCTCAACCGAAGTTGAGGGAATTAGTGCGGATAGAGGGAGTCGAACCCCCACGCCTCGCGGCGCTAGATCCTAAATCTAGTGCGTCTACCAATTCCGCCATATCCGCAGGCCATTTAATTGGAGTGCAAATTTAGAAACTTTTTTAATAAGTACAAGTATTTTTTACTCACAAATTTAAGCACCAAGATTTTAATCGCTTTCATTGAAACGGTTACAAATTGAACCAAAACGCGAGAGCGTATGTAGCGGATACTCGACCTTTCTACATGGGAGGTTGGTTGAAAACCAATTAATCAATTGCTTAAAGTATGCAAACCCTAAAAGTATTAGCGGAACATAAAGAAATACTTCACCAGTATTACAAGCTTCGCCGGGCGATTGACCCTATTTTACGACCCGGAGATTCAGAAATGATCCGGGAGTCGTTCCGTTTGGCAGCCAAGGCACACTTTGGGGTACGCCGTAAAAGCGGAGAGCCCTATATCTTACACCCCATTGCGGTTGCCCAAATTGTGGTAGAAGAAATTAACCTCGGGCCCACTGCGGTTGCCGCCGCCCTGTTACACGATGTAGTAGAAGATACGTCTTGGACCATAGAAGATATCCAGGAACGCTTTGGCTCCAAAGTAGCCAAGATTGTTGATGGGGTTACCAAAATAAAAGTTTCCGGTAAATACGATGTCAAGCTAGGGATTTCTGAACAAGCCGAAAACTTTCGCCGGATGATCTTAACCATTTCGGATGATGTCCGGGTGATCATGGTCAAACTGGCCGACCGCTTGCACAATATGCGTACCCTGGCCAGTATGAAGCGTGACAAACAGCTTAAAATCGCCTCCGAAACCATTTTCATCTATGCTCCCTTAGCTCACCGCCTCGGCTTGTACAAGATTAAAACCGAGTTGGAAGATTTATACCTCAAATACTCCCAGCGGGATATCTACCGGGGTATTGCCGACAAGTTGAATAAAACCAAGGCCCAACGCAATAAGTTTATCAGCGAATTCATTGGGCCGCTAAATGAAGCCCTCTTCGGGGCCGGCTTTTACGCCCGGGTTTTTGGCCGCCCCAAGTCTATTTATTCCATTTGGAACAAGATGCAAAGGCAGAATGTCCCCTTTGAGAAAATCTATGATTTATTTGCTATCCGTATTGTTATACAAAGCCCGGAAGAACACGAAAAAGCCGACTGTTGGCGGGTATATTCCTTGGTAACCGATTTTTATAAGCCTAATCCGGACCGTTTACGTGACTGGATCAGCACTCCCAAAACCAATGGCTATGAGTCTTTGCATACTACAGTCATGGGCCCCGAGGGAAAATGGGTTGAAGTCCAAATTCGTACCGAACGCATGGACGAAATTGCCGAAAAGGGCTATGCTGCCCACTGGAAATACAAGGAAAAACGGAAAAAAGGCAAGTCCAAACGCCAAGACCAATCAGAGTCTGGACTGGATACTTGGGTACGGACCATCCGAGAATTAAGGGAGCAAGACCAGAGCCTATCGGCAACGGAGTTTATCAATGCCTTTCGGTCTAATTTTCTACAAGAAGAAATATTTGTCTTTACCCCCAAAGGAGATTTGAAGAGCCTCCCCAATGGCTCTTCTGTCTTAGACTTTGCTTTTTCTATTCATACAGAAATAGGGCTAAGCTGCCTTGGGGCCAAAGTTAATCAAAAGATGGTGCCCCTCAGCTATAAACTGCGCAATGGAGACCAAATTGAAATTGTAACCTCCCCCCAGGCCAAGCCCAATGCCGATTGGTTGAAACTGGTGGTGACCACCCGAGCCTCCTCTAAGATCAAAGACTACATCCGTTATGAACGGAAAGAAAGCATCTTACTTGGCAAGGAAGTGGTTCAAAAACGCTTCAAGCAATACAAGTTTGAATACAATGATGAAAACCTGAACCAACTCAAGGGTTTTCTTCAAATTAAACATCTCTCCGACTTGTTTTACGATGTGGGGCAAGGCTATGTCAAATCCAAAAGGCTCAATGATTTTAGAGATTGGAAAAATCGCCGGGAAAAGCAACATACGTTCAACCGAAATAAAGAAAACGCACTCCCCAAACCTTCCCCAAGCCCTGACCTGGACAAACTCCAACAGGTACCTAAATCTGAGGCTTTGGTGATTGGCGATGAGTCTGCCCTACAATACACCCTGGCTTCCTGTTGCAAGCCCATGCCCGGCGACGACGTTTTTGGCTTCATTACGATCCACGACGGGATCAAAATTCACCGGACGGACTGTCCCAATTCGGTAAGTTTGATGTCTCAATATGGCTACCGCATTATCAAGGCAGTCTGGAAATCCCAAAAAGAGCAATTTTTCCAAGTAGAACTCAAAATTGTAGGAAATGACCGTATCGGACTGGTACGCGATGTGACCCAATTTATTTCGGGTGACATGAAAGTCAACATCAGTGCCATCGATGTCGGAATTACCGATGAGGGAATTTTTGAGGGAAAAATTAAGTTGTTTGTTCGTAACAAGCAGCATTTGCAGACCCTCTTGGACGAAATTCGAGATATTGATGGGGTAGAAAGTATCTCCCGGGTCGACTCCGAGTAAAAAATTCCTTATATTTAGGTCTGGGCTCTCGCAAATAAGACCCCTAGGGATGGGCAAGGTACATTCCCACCAGTGGCCACCTCCAAATTTAATGTACGCATGGAAACAGAAACCAATACCTTAGAGGAAGTAAAAAAAATCTTCATCGCTTATCTGGAAAGGAAATCACTCCGAAAAACCCCAGAACGCTTTGCTATCCTGGAGGAGATCTACACCCGAGGGGGGCACTTTGATGTAGAATCGCTCTACATTAGTATGAAAAATAAAAACTACCGCGTGAGCCGGGCTACGGTTTACAATACCTTAGACATACTGGTAGATTGTGACTTAGTCATCAAACATCAGTTTGGTAAAAACTTAGCCCAATACGAGAAAGCGTACGGGTACAAACAACACGATCACTTGATTTGCACCGATTGTCATAAAGTGATCGAATTTTGCGACCCCCGTATCCAAAATATCCAGAATATGATTGGCGATCTCTTAAAATTCAACATTGTCCACCACTCCTTGATCTTTTACGGGGATTGCCAGAATGCTAACTGTGAAAACCGTAGCCGATGAATTACCAATTCCAAATCCGGAATTCCCTGCTGCTCATTGAGTTTAACGGTGACCTAGTAGAAGACACTATCGAAGAAGAATTTTTCGAACAATTAGATAAAGAAGGAGCTAAAACCGACTATAAATGCGTAGTTTGTTTGGCCAAGCTCCGATTTTTAAATAGTCAAGGGATTTCGGTCCTTCTCCGAATGTACAAACAATTCCGAGACCAAGACGGGGATTTAGTTTTAATTAATCTCTCCGAATCTATTCGTTCTCTATTGATTATTACAAAATTGGATGCTTTATTTACAATCTTGCCAGACTGGGAAAGTGCCATGGGTTTTCATAAAATCCAAGAGTAAACCAATCACTCCAGGCACCTTTCAAATTTCTTAAGTACGGCTATTAGCATCAAACAAAATTCGTTTCAGCCATGAATGTGGATATTTTATTGGGTTTGCAGTGGGGCGATGAAGGAAAAGGAAAAGCTGTGGATTTCCTGGCCCCCAATTATAAAGTAGTGGCTCGCTTCCAAGGAGGCCCCAATGCCGGGCATACCCTTGAGTTTGACGGGATAAAACACGTACTCCACCAAATTCCCTCCGGAATCTTCAGGGAAGACATCAAAAATATTATCGGGAACGGTCTGGTTATAGACCCGATCATTTTCCAAAAAGAAGTAGAGTCGCTTCATTCCTTATCGATTGACCCTCAAAAAAACCTTTTTATTTCCAAAAAGGCCCACCTGATCCTACCTACCCACAAATACTTAGATGCCGCCTACGAAAGGCTCAAAGGGGATAAGAAAATCGGCTCGACCCTCAAAGGGATTGGGCCTACTTATCAAAGCAAAATTGCCCGGGTAGGCTTGCGGGTGGGAGATACGCTCTCCGAAAATTTTGAGCAAAAATACCGGCACTTAGCCGCGCAACACCTCAAATTACTATCCAACCTAGATTACGAAACTCCAGGGCTGGAAGAACTCGAGCAAGAATTCCTCAAGGCTTCTAAGTTTTTGAGCTCCCTAAATCTCATAGACTCCGAGTATCTTATCAACGATACCATCCAACAAGGACATGCCGTTCTGGCCGAGGGAGCCCAGGGTTCGCTCTTAGATATTGACTTTGGTTCTTATCCCTTTGTAACGAGCTCCAATACGGTAGTGGCCGGGGCTATGACCGGTTTGGGTATTGCCCCACGCCTCATTGGAGAAGTATATGGTATTTTTAAAGCCTATTGTACGCGGGTGGGGAGTGGCCCTTTTCCCACAGAGCTCTTGGATGACACAGGGGAAAAGTTGCGCCAGGTCGGACACGAGTTTGGGGCTACTACGGGGAGGCCTAGACGCTGTGGTTGGTTAGATCTCCCGGCTCTAAAATACGCGTGTATGCTCAATGGAGTTAGCCAACTGCTCATGATGAAGGCCGATGTCCTGAATGACTTTGCCGAAATCAACGTGTGTACTCACTACCAAATGGAAGATGGCTCCATGACCGACAGACTCCCTTACTGTCTTAGCCAAAACCCTCCCAAACCCATGTATGAAACCTTGGAAGGCTGGCAAGGGAGCCTCGAAAACATTAAAGATTTTACAGATTTACCCCCGGCCTTGGCCAATTATGTAGCCTTCATTGAGCAGCAAACCGGAATCCCGATTACTCTTATTTCTACCGGACCCGATCGTGAAGAAACGATCTTAGGGCATGCCTTGAAGGTCCAGTAACCTACCTCTATCTCTAACCTACAAAAAAAATGGGGCTTCCCCCGCGCTTTTCCTTTGGGTGCCCAAGAAGGCATGCTGGTGAGCGCGGGGTCGGGCTGTCACTACTCGCTGCCTCTCCCCACAAGCCCGCACGAGCTCAAACATGCCGTTCCATCCCTAAGCCAAGAAAAAAATTACGTTAGCATCCCTCCATCTACCTGTATCACTTGCCCAGTGATGTAACGAGCCATATCCGATGCCAGAAATACCGCACAATCGGCTACCTCAACTGCCTCGCCTCCTCTGCGCAAAGGGATAGATTTGAGCCACTCTTCTTTGTTTTCCAGTTCGTGCGTCATTTCTGTTTCAATAAAACCAGGGGCAATGGCATTAGACCGAATATTGCGGGAGCCCAACTCTAAGGCCAAGGATTTGGTAAACCCGATGATCCCCGCCTTGGATGCGGCATAATTAGACTGCCCCGCATTTCCCCGGATGCCTACCACCGAAGTCATGTTGATAATAGACCCTTGTTTTTGTTTCATCATCGGTCGGGTTACTGCCTTGCAGAGATTGAAAACCGATTTGAGATTTACTTCCAAGACCCGGTCCCAACTGTCTTCGCTCATGCGCATCAACAAACCATCTTGTGTAATCCCCGCATTGTTGATCAATATATCCAGCTTAGAAAAGTCTTTTAAAACCGATTGAATTAATTCATCGGCCGCTTGAAAATTAGAAGCATCCGAACGATAGCCTTGAGCCCGCGTCCCTTGAGCTTGCAGTTCAGCCTCAAGCGCTTGGGCTTTCTCTACGCTAGACAAATAGGTAAAAGCCACTTCAGCTCCTTGTTCGGCAAATTTTTGGGCCAAGGCCCGTCCGATTCCACGCGATGCCCCAGTAATCAGGGCGGTTTTTCCTTCCAGTAATTTCATTGTTTATCGGAAAATCTAAATAAAGAAATGCTCAGCAAATACTATGGAGTTATCCCCTTTATACATAGGCAAGAGACTAGCGCCATAGCTTAACGCGCATATTACACAAATTTTGTAAATCCTCAGGATTTTTAGGTGATTTTCTAATGCTCCTTCTCAAAATTGCCTTTTGACCGCCCCCATGGGCTCCTTTAGCCCATCCATCGGAACATCCAGTCCTGGGGAATACTAACGAAAAATTACCCCTACTTACATCATGGTTTCAACTTGCTAAGTACCCCAGCCTGTTTCACAAGGTCAAACAATATATGATAGCATAAATGCCAAAAATTTCATTTTATCTTAGATGGCACGTTATGCAGATTATGTAAGATATTACTTCCTGGTTTATTACAGTTTCAGCGAAATTTGAACCGGTTACGAACGTTCTTTTTTCATAAAGCCTATCATTGGGCATCAAGTCTTTACCCAGGTAAGAAGTCATGATCCAAACTCTATCCCGAAGTATCAGATAGACAAGGCACTTCCCCTTAGTAAAATTAAGCAGCCCCTGGCTTTATGTAAAAAAGTATTTTATATCCTTTCATTTTTCATCACTTTATTAACTAATGTAGTTTAGTATGAACAACTCAAGAAAGTACACTTTTTTAACCCTAATCTTCCTAGTATGCCAAATACAGTATTCACAAGCCCAGTTTGGCTTTGGTATTGGCTTAGTTGGCGGTTTGCCTACAGGAGACTTCGCCGATATAGCTGATTTTGGCGGAGGCCTCTATCTGGAGCCTAAGTATTTGATCAATGACCGGATTGCGGTGGGGCTTAACATACGGACCCTGGGCTTCGCCGGGGGAGAGCTAGAGGCTGTCGCAGCCGGAACTGTCACCATTGATTCTGAGTTATCGGCTTTCTACGTCGTGCCTTTAACGGTTTTTGGAGATTATTTTTTCGTTGACTCCAAGGTGAGCCCCTATGTAGGACTAAGCTTTGGCCCTTATTTCATTGGAGGGGGAGATCTTGAGACCGAAGTACAAAATGGTTTACAAACAGGTAGTGCCGAATTTGATTTCGATCCCCAAACAGAATTTGGTTTTGCGCCTCGGGTAGGGGTGTATATCGGGAAATTTAATATCGGCTTATCCTACAATATAGCCGACAACTTCAATTTCTTTGATTTCCGTTTAGGCTTTGACATCGGAGCAAAAAGAAATTACTAAGTATATCACTCAGGGAAGCCAAATGTACAGGTTTGGCTCCCCTATTTGCTTGATTAGGTCCTAGGGCCCCGGATTTGCATGAATGGAAAACATATAAGGCAAATTATCGGCTAATTGAGGGGCGGCTTCTCCGCCCATAATGCTGGTGTAAGGAGGCTTGGGGGCATCATAACGTAGATCCAGGGCGGCTCCGGGAAAGTTCCCAAAGAGCTTTTGTACATCCACCCGCAAATGAATACCAGATATTCCTTGATTACGTACTTCAAAAGCTTCCGAATACGTAAAATTTAATTGTCGGTAGGTCTCTTCCCGGCCTAAATGGTAAATAAAAGACCCCTTGCGCTTCCCTTCTTGAAATCGGTACCCTTCACATTTGAAAAAGATGTAGCCTTGCTCCCAGGTCCAAAACATGCCCAATACCGGGTCTAAATCCCCGGTTTGTTCCCCAGCATGGTTGCGGCGCGCATCTACCCCAATCGCCATTTGGAGCCCTTGATAAGTACCTGTAGGTACTTTTTCTAACTTGATAGAATAACGCCCTCGACTATTTTCCCGCTTCATCTGTACCAGGCGGTAGGTATCTTTAAATTTCACCCGTTTTCCTTTTTCTGGTATCAATTCAAAATTGCTCAAATAATATTGTAAGCGGCTCAGAACTACTTCATCTTGGGCCAGGGTGGTGTAAGGAGTAAAGAGTTTTAGGCTATCCTCTCCAAAAAAATGATCGAGATGAATCCAAAGATTGGCCTGGGCTGGGGGGAGCTTGCTTGTGGGGGCAAGAAAAAGTAAAGCCAGAAAACTAATGAGTATCTGCAGGTACATAAGCGGAAGATCTTTTAAATTATTGTACATCTTGCTCAGAAGTCAAGAGCTCGGCTTCAAAGCCTGCTTCCGCAATCAGTTCCCGCACTCGCTCAGGACTCACTTCTCCTTCGACCGTTAGTACTTTTTCGGAATCGGTAATATCTACTTCCCAATAAAGAATATCTAGGTCTTTATTGAGAAAAGGCGACACGGCGTTGAGGCAATTTCCACACTGTATATTGGTCTTGAATTTATAGGTTGTCATGGGATGTTCGTTCATTTATACACATAATTTACTTGGCTTAGGGACACCCACCCTTTGGGCGGAGACCGCCGCTGCTTGTGCGGGAGCAGGCTCCGGCTTTGCTGGGTGGCCCGACCCTCGCCCCCTGAGATGGTCCAAGAGGCCGCTCATGATCTAGGCGAGGGTAAGCCCCAAATGGTCTTTCCATTTTAACAAATTCACCCTAGCGAAGAGTTCTCATGGGCCTCTAGGGAGATATATTGTAGGCGTAGGCTATTAAAAATAACTGATAAAGAGCTAAGGGCCATCGCCGCACTCGCCAAAAGGGGAGGAATAAGCCAACCTGTCCAAGGATAAAAGACACCGGCCGCCCAAGGAATAGCCAACAGATTGTAAATAAAGGCCCAGAACAGATTCTGGCGGATGATTTTTAGGCTTGCTCGGGCTAAACGGATCGATCGTGGAATTAGCTTTAGGTTTTCACCCAATAAACTAATTCCCGCCGACTCGATTGCGAGATCGGCCCCCTGCCCCATGGCAATACTCAGATCGGCTAGGGCTAAGGCCTCCGCATCATTGATCCCATCACCCACCATAGCGGTGCTTAGATTCTGGCTTTGGTCTTGCCGGATACGGGCAGCTTTGTCTTGAGGACTTAAAGCGGCTTCGTACTCTTTTTGGCCCAATAATTCGGCTATTGCCTGGACAGCTTGTAGATGGTCTCCACTAAGGATACGGCTGGGGATTTGCATAGCTTGCAGTTCCTCAAATAGGGCTTTTGCTTCTGCCCTGGGGCTATCGTTCAACCCAAAAACAGCTACTAGGTTATTTTCACAGGCAAAAAAAATGAGGCTATCCCCAGTACGGTACCAAGACTCCATGACTTCTTCTGCTGGGGCAAGTACGCCAAATCGCTCCATTAAAGTCCAATTTCCTAAGAGATAGGATTTAGTTTGGTAGTTTGCTTCCACACCTTGGCCGGCATGGTACTCATGCGAATCCAAGAGAATTTCCTTGTCCGAATCGCCTAGGTCAGCTTGCTCCGAGGCAAAATTGATCATGGCTTGCGCGAAGGGATGCGACACCCGTCCCTCCATTTTTTGGATGAGAGCGTAGGCTTTTAGCGGGTCAAAAGAGGCTTCTAGGTAGTGTACCCAAGTGACCTGGGGCTTCCCTTGGGTTAAGGTGCCGGTCTTGTCTAAATATATCCGATCTATCCGGGCCGCAGCCTGCAAAGATGCCGCATCCCGAACTAATATTCCTTCCTGGGCCCCACGGGCAATTCCCATACTAATGGCCATGGGTGTAGCCAGGCCCAAAGCACAGGGACAAGCAATAATTAATACACTTAACCCGGCTACCAAGGCTAGTCCCCAGTGTTCTGGCCCGGACCAAACAAACCAAACGATAAAGGTCAAAGCAGCTAGCAGTAAAATACCGGGCACAAACCACTGGGCGATGCGGTCGGTTTGTTCTTGGATGGGAGCACGGCTGGCCTGGGCCTGACGAATCGCTTGGGCTATTTGTCCTAAAACACTCTCTTGGCCAAATTTTTCGGCCCGGATTAAAAGGGTGGTTTCTTGATTTTGGGTACCCGCATACACATAGTCTTTGGGCCCTTTACTTACGGGAAATGCTTCTCCACTAATGCTACTTTCATCTACCCAAGACTCTCCCCGTATCACCGTACCATCTACCGGTATTCTTTCTTGGGGAGCGACCCTTACTCTCTCGTAGGGCTGTATTGCTTCGGGGCTTATCTCCACTTCTTGCCCATTGCGTAGCGCCTTGACAGGTTGGTTTTGCCAGCTCAATAAATCTTGGATTGCGGTACTGCTACTTCTTTTGGCCCTTTCTTCCAGATATTTACCCAGTAAAACAAAGGCAATAATGAATGCGGCCGAATCAAAAAAATATACAGGAGGGCCGGGGGGCCAAAAAGGGGCATCCGGGAAAAGTACGCGTAAACTACTGTACACAAAAGCAATTCCTGTACTCAAGGCCACCAAGGTATCCATACCAAATTGGGCAACTTTTAACTTGTACCAGGCACTTGTATAAAAAGAACTCCCTAGCCCAACTAGAATACCCAGGCTTAGTCCCATAATTAGCCAAGATATCTCCGGGACACTTTGCCCCCCCATACTGATGGCCATAAGCAAGGCAGCGAGGCCCAAAGCGGTAAAAGACTTTACTTTTAAGCGGTCTGACCTCCGATGGATCAATTCATCTAAAGATGCCTGAGAGCCCTTACTATCGAGTACCAAACGATAACTCAGCCTAGCCAGGGAAGCTTGCATTTGCTCCTCATTTACGAGTTGTGGGTCAAAGCGCACCCAAACTGTATGTTCTAAGGGATTTAATTCGGCTTCTTGAACCCCCTCTAAACCTAGTAAATTAGAGCGAACGATGCCCGCGCAGGCACTGCAATGGATTCCCTCGATGGGATAGTTTTGGGCAATACTTTGGTTTTTGGATATTAGCTGCTTATTCATCTGCATAGGCCAAAGGTAGGTCTTGGATTCAAGATGAGTTTACAAGATCTTGTTCGAATCTTGTAAGGTTATGAGAGTCCAGGGGTGATTTTTAGGTCGGGGTTGGTACCACTTACAAATTCTATAATTCGTCGGGCAATTCTTCTACGTATGCGCTTCTCCTTTTCTTTATCAGGTTCTTTGAGGGTATACTGATATTTTAAGCGGGCACTGTCTTTCTGGATTTCCATGGTTTTTAAATTGAGGCTATGCGGTTCAATCCAATCCGCAAAATCTTCTAAGGACTTGTCTAAAAACACCTCTAATTCACGTATTTGGCTGAGATAACTAAAGCCCATGGTAAACTCAAACCCGTAGCGGTTGACCGCTCGGCGGGTATAATTGACCACTTCGGAATTCATCATCATATTGTTAGGCACAAAAACCAACTCTTCATCTTCGGTAATCAATTGGACGTGAATCAGGGTGATGTCTGCAATGCGCCCCCGATGTTTTCCCACTTCTACATCATCTTCTAAAGTAAACTCATCTGTAAACATGATTATGAGCCCATTGATAAAGTTGGAGATATAGTCTTTGAATACAATGGCAATCGCTGCTGCCACAATACTCAAGGAAGTAAATACTTGCCCTAAATTGACTTCTAAAAGGATACTTGCCGCAATCAGAGCAATTAAAAAAGTTATAATAGAAGCAATTTGATTAATCCCTATGACAAAATTTGGCTGGGCAAATTTCAAACGTCTTCGCCGGTAAAGAGCAATCACCAACAAGCGGGCAAAGTTGGTAAGCCAGGTACCGATCAGATAAAAGAGCAGCGCATTTAAATATTTAAGCACATAGCTATTCTCCTTTACCCATTGGGGCAAATAATATTGCAGGCCTATCAAAGCCAGTAACAGGACAAATTTGAGCCCTAAAAACAATCTTTGACGACCTGTTTGAGGGGTATTTTGTACATTAGATTGGGCTTCATACATATGGGTTAGACTTTATGGAGAACAATGCTCCTTCAAGCGCATTTCTGCATCTACGTAAAATAAATCCAAGGCTTTTTGCCAGTTTTCACAGGCTTCTTCGGTTTTATTTTGGGCCCAGGAAATTTCTCCCTGGTAAAAGTAAGCCTCAGACTGGTTTGGATTTTTACCAAGCACCCTGGCACAATCGGCCAAGGCCTGTTCATACTGCTTATCTTCCATAAAAATAAAAGCTCGCGCGAGTAAAGCGTCGACCCCTTGGGTATCCAAGCGTATCGCTTTATCCAGATCGTCCAAGGCTTTGGTCTCCTTGCCCAGTTGGTAATATAGCAAACCGCGATTATAATAAGCCAGAGCAAAATCAGGAGAAAGTTTGATGGCTTGTTGGTAATCTTTCATAGCCCATTTAGCTTGATTATTTTCCTCTCGCAGGAGCCCTCGAGATACATACGCTGGAGCATAAGCAGCATCATACTTTATCGTTTGCTCAAAATCTTCCAAGGCTTGGGAGTTTTGCCCCATAAAATAATAGGTAACTCCCCGGCGATAGTATACTTCGGCCCAAGCAGGTTGGATCCTTATGGCTCTTCCATAATCTGCTAGGGCAGCATCAAACCGGGAAAACTCGTAATGCAGGAGCCCCCGGCGAGCATAGGCCGGAGCAAAGTTGGGCTCATCTTGAATAAGTTTATCAAGCAACTGCCCACACCGTTCTGGCTGATGGTCGCGGTAAGCCTCTTCGGCTATTTCTAAGCGACCTTGAGGAGTTTGGGCAGAAAGTGGGGTTACTATTATAAAAAAGATGACTAGACCAGTGATACAAAAGGTTAAATATAGTTTGCTAAAGAAATCCATGTCTGGTTTTTTGATTCTATTAAATGTAAAATTTCTCTTCCATTCCCCGGAAGTCTCGCAGGGAATTTATGGAGTTCTCTTCCTAAATCCTATGATATCTTTTTAAAAAGTGTCCTGGCGCATTGTTTTACCCAAAGACTAGGCTGTTCAAAGTAGAGAACAAAGGGTATAAAGCTTTCATCTAAGGTCTAGGAATATAGGAGAAATCAAAAGAAGTAGATTTTCCTAGAAAGCACCCGTGAAAACCGTATATTTGTTCAATTTTGGGCTTTGAACCTTTTCTAAGCCCATGGTGTATTTATATTGAATTAATTTCGGGAATCAAATAATCCTTATTTCTATATTATGGCAAATACAGTTGAAATCACCGACACCAACTTTAATGAAGTTGTAAATAACACCGATCAGCCAGTCATGATTGATTTTTGGGCAGAATGGTGTGGTCCTTGTAAAATGCTAGGCCCAATCGTGGAAGAGTTGGCAAATGATTATGAGGGCAAGGCAGTGATTGGAAAAGTAAATGTGGACAACAATCAGGAAGTTTCTATGCAGTTTGGAATCCGCAGCATTCCTACTTTGTTAATTTTCAAAAACGGAGAAGTAGTTGACAAACAAGTAGGTTACGTTCCTAAGAATGTGTTAGCTCAGAAATTAGAAGCAAATATTGGCTAAGCCCAATTACCCAAGATACGATAGCTCCTTTCGCATAGCGGGAGGAGCTTTTTCTTTGTTCCATCCCTCAATGTGTACATATTTTAAAAAAACAAGGTCATTTTGTGGCAATATCTGTAAATTTACTCCCTGCTTCCTTTTCAACACCACAAAGAAGGCAGGTATCTCCATTTCTTCAGGCCGCATGGTCCCGTTCACAGGAAGGTCTCGCCTACTGAACCCTAAACTTGGAGACATTATTTTGAATTTTAGTTAAGAGATCTATGAAATTAACGTTTTGGGGGGCTGCCCGACAAGTCACTGGTAGCATGTTTTTATTAGAGCTGGAGGATGATCTCAATATTTTGATCGACTGTGGAATGGACATGGACCGTAAGTCCAAGCCTAAACCAGACCATCCGGGTATTTTTCCCTTTGAACCCTCGATGATCCACGCCGTAATTCTTACGCACGCCCATATTGATCATTCAGGATTTATCCCTAATCTCATCCGCGAAGGATTTGAAGGCCGGGTTATTTGTACAGATGCTACTTATGAACTGGCCCGCATCTTAATGAGCGATATTGCCTCGCTAAATCAGCGTCGCCTACAAAAATTCAATAAAAAGCGAAAAAAAAATCCATCCTTGCCCCCTCCCGAGGGTTACGAAGAGATGTATCTACAAAAGCAGGTCAATGAAGCCCTGGGTTTATTTGCTACCACCGTATTTAGAAAAAAACGTAGACTGACCGATGAAGTGAGTGTGACCCTGCTACCAGCCGGGCATTTGCTAGGTGCCGCCCACGTTGTATTACATGTTAAGGAAAAAGGAGAAGAAAAAACGATCTGTTTTTCGGGCGATATTGGTCGCTATAATTATCCTTTACTCGTTGACCCAGAACCCATCCCCGAAGTTGATTACTTGGTCTGCGAAACCACCTATGGCAACCGGCGCCATCAATCGCGTGATGACTCTGATGAATTAATTCTAGACGTTATCAAGTCTACTTGTGTTGATCAACCAGGTAAACTGATTGTACCCGCTTTTAGTGTAGGCCGCACCCAAGCAATGCTCTATACCCTAAACCGGCTCAGTGTACAAGAAAAATTACCCAGCGTACCTGTCTATACCGATAGCCCACTGGCGCTCCAAAGCACTCAGATTTACCAGAAATTTATCAAACACTTAAACGCTGAGGCCCAAGAGTTTTACGCTAAGCACGGCCCTCTTTTTGACTTTGAGAATTTGATTTACCTGGAGCGTACCCAGGATAGCAAAAGAGTGGCCCAATCGGGTGAACCTGCCATCATCATTTCTTCCTCTGGTATGATCCACGGGGGGAGAATAGAATACCACGTCAAAGAAAATTTGACTAATTCGCAAGCCACCATCTTGATGATCGGTTATGCCGCCGAAGGTACCCTAGGCTATGACCTCATCCATGGGGATAAAATGTTGACCATTGATAAAAAACAAGTACCCGTTCGCTCCAGGGTAGAAAGGACCGACACCTTCAGTGGCCATGGCGACTTAGACGACCTTATCCATTTTGTTAAGTGGCAAAAGCCCGAAAACCTTAAAAAAGTTTTTTTGGTACACGGAGAAGAGCAGTCCATGCACGATTTTAAAGAAACTATTTTGGCTGAAGGGTATAGCCAAGTTGAAATCCCTAGTAAAGGGGATTCATACGAACTCTAAGCTTCTTTTTTGAGGCCCATTTTTCTAGGGAAAGTGCCTATTACCTATAATTTTATACGCATTTGCCCTCAAATCACGAAAATGGAACCTTTTGCCTCTTTGAGGTTTTTGTTATATATTACAAAGCAATTTATAATGAATCTAAATAAAAACCGCCTCCCGGGAGTGTATGAAAACCTTAGCTGATCTAAAAATCGGCGAGAAAGGCCGCATAAAATCTTTTAGCGATGATCAACTTTCCTTAAAACTTCTCGAAATGGGATGCCTTCCGGAAAGTGAAATTGAGTTGCGATATATTGCTCCTCTCGGTGACCCCATTTGTTTTGAAATATCTGGTTATAACCTTTCCCTAAGAAAATCTGAAGCCTCGAAAGTATTGATATTCTGATATATGCCTTCCTTTAAGGCACTAGGCTGTATACGATGCTATGTATGAAAGTAGCTTTAATTGGCAATCCCAACGTAGGAAAATCTACACTCTTTAACCAACTCACCGGACTCCATCAAAAAGTCGGGAACTTCCCCGGGGTTACGGTAGATAAAAAAACGGGTCTTTGCCCTCTACCAGGTGGTGGAAATGTAGAAATCCTGGATTTGCCAGGTACCTATAGCCTGTACCCAAAATCTCCTGATGAGTCTATTGTACTCTCCACCCTTATATCTCTCAACCCAAATGTAAGACCTGACTTGGCCATCGTCTTGATCGATGCAAGCAATATCAAACGCAACCTCCTCCTATTTAGTCAGGTAAAAGACTTAGGATATCCCGTCATTTTGGCCTTGAACATGCTTGATCTGGCTCAGGAAAAGGGAATACAAGCCGATATTTCTCAATTGGAAGAAAAACTAAGGGTCAAAACCGTAGCCATCAATGCGCGTAAGGGAGAAAACATAGATGTGCTGAAGCAGATGATCTATTTGCATACCCGCATCAACTTCCCAGCCAATGGACAATACATGGTCAATTCTCTGTACTTTGCTCCCAACCTTATCCGGGAATTACAAGAAACCTATGCATTTGAAAACAACTATGCTAGTTTTCACCTGGCTCAACATTACCCCTATTTTGACTTTTTAGATCATAGTCAAAAACAAGATATTGCCAATAGAATTACGGCCCATCATTTTGATCCTGGGGCCACTCAGTCAAAAGATACCCTAGCCCGTTACGAAATATTAGGCGATCTCTTGGAAGATGTTCTAATCAAAACGGATGCTCCCCTCCCGAGAAAGACCTTATCGCAAAGAATTGACCAATTTGTGATCCACCAAGTGGGAGGCTTTCTCATCTTTTTTGCTCTTTTGTATCTCATTTTTCAGGCTATATTTTCCTGGTCTGCCTATCCTCAAGAGCTTATCGAGTGGGGAATGGCCCAGCTTCAACGTAGCTTAGAAAGCCAATTTCCGGATAGTGCCCTGATTGATCTGCTCAGCAATGGTATTTTGGCGGGTATTGGAGGAGTTGTCGTGTTTATCCCTCAAATTGCCATCTTGTTTGCCTTGATATCTATCTTAGAAGAATCAGGGTATATGGCCCGGGTGGTATTTATTATGGACAAGGTGATGCGGCAATTTGGTTTAAACGGGCGAAGTATGATACCCCTAGTTTCGGGAGTGGCTTGTGCCGTGCCAGCAGTGATGGCTACACGAAGTATTGACAGTCCCCGAGAACGCTTAATTACGATCCTCATCACCCCCTTTATCAGTTGCTCAGCCCGCTTGCCCGTTTACGCTATCCTAATCGCCCTGGTAATCCCCAATCACTACCTATTTGGATTTATCCAAGTACAGGGCTTGGTCTTGATGGGTCTGTACCTGTTAGGGTTTGTTCTGGCTTTACTGAGTGCATGGCTCCTTAAAATCTTGTGGATCAATAAAAAACCCGGTTTTTTGATTATGGAGCTACCAGCATACCAAGTCCCAAAATGGTCAAATGTTTTCTATATAGTACTTGAAAAAGTAAAAATATTTGTATTTGAGGCAGGGAAAATCATTTTAGCTATCTCCATAATTTTGTGGGCCTTGGCCAGTTATGGCCCCCCAGGAGCCATGGAAAATGCTGAAAAACAAGTCATTAAAGAACATAATTTGTCAAGTGTAGGTTCTTTGGAAAATAAAATAGCGTCGGCACGCTTAGAGGCTTCCTTTGCCGGACATTTTGGCAAGCTAATTGAACCTATCATTATGCCCTTGGGTTATGATTGGAAAATTGGGGTTGCCCTATTTTCTTCATTTGCCGCCCGGGAAGTGTTTGTAGGTACTCTTTCCACAATCTACAGTATTGGTAACGGGGAAGACCAATTGGATACCCTAAGCAGTCGTATGCGGAAAGAAATAAATCCTAAAACCGGAGGCCCTCGTTATACTCTTGCCGTAGGTTGTTCGCTTCTTATATTTTATGCCTTGGCCCTGCAGTGTATGAGTACTTTAGCCATCGTATACCGAGAAACTAAAAGTTGGAAATGGCCTCTCTTACAATTTTGTTATATGACTGGCTTAGCCTATTTGGGCAGCCTCATTACCTATAACTTGCTAGCTTAATTAAGCCCCTAGCTTTAAACGATTATATAAGCTATGAAGAATATTTTTAAATTATCACTACTTGCCCTTCTCTTACTTGCAAATACCTCTCTGGTAAATGCACAATGCCAACTCTGCCACCTCAGTGAGTTTCAAGCCCAATCGGTGGTATCTTATTTAAAACTTAAACAAGAAGCCGTTCTTTATGCCGGCTGTGCTATGGGAGATATAGCCCGCCAGTTGAAGATTGAGAATGTTTCTTACCGCCCAGTTCAGGGTAAAGAAGATTATTTTGAAGTATACGTAGAAGGAACCGTAATCGGCACCTTTGACATTGATCGGCAACACGTCAAAAATTATGTAGATACGCAAATGAAATTTTCCGGGGTAATTGATATAGCCTACGTACACGTGCGAACAGGCGGCTATCACGATAATGATTCCGGAAAAAGTGTTTGGGATGCCACTTGCCTAGGTATCTTCCTAGGTTACGACTGTGATCCTTGCGTTGATCCTTTTGACTATCCCTACCTAAGTAGCACCAACCGCTAAATCGGAGCCTTTCAAATTATCTTTCTCAGATTTTGAGGGGCTTACCCGCGCTTTTTTCAGGAGTGCCAACATCATCTAGCGTAGCGGCGCGGGTCGGGCTTTCGCTACTCGCTGCCTTTCCCCGCAGGCCCCTACGAGCTCAAACATGCCGCTCTATCCCTAAGCCAAAACCCCTTCCTTACTTTCCCCCTAGGGTTAAAAAATTAGGAGCCAAGTACGAATACCAAGCTCCCTGAAAAATCACGATTTTGCTGAGTTTAAGCGGCTTCTGGCTCTTTGATTAATTTCTTCTTTCTTAGAATGGCATCCATAAACTGGGTATCATTGTTAGAATTAAAGATTTTGAAGGGCAAGTATAGAAACTGCACTTTTGAGAAGTATAAAATATATCCCTCCTTGGCTTTTTCGGCCCGACGAATCATGGGCCATTCAATTTTCATTCCTTCCCGCGCACTCTTTTTTATCATGATCTCCCGACCGTTTATTTCATAATTATAGCGCTCGAACATGGTCTTCATTTTATCCAGGTGAGGTGCCCCTGTGAACTGAATATACCAGAAAAGATAATATCCTAATACGGCAATAGGAGCCAAAAAGTAAATCCAAATATTGCTGTAAACCAAATTAAGTAAAAGATTGAGGCCTATGATCCCTACAAAAATCGCTAGCGGGATCCACCATTGTTTGCTTAATATAGCTTGCATCCCAATCTTGCGATAGGTGGCATTGTCTAGTTGGTATTTCTTGGTCTTGATGAGCATAGAAATAATAAAATTTATATATAAAGTATAAGAAACTGTTTAAATTTAATTGCGTTGGGCTGCAAAGGGCCATTTCGGGAACCTGATTTCATCAAATTCCTCGCCCATAGCGCTGCTATGCGCTCATTGTTTATTTCATCAGAACCCCAAACTGGCCCTTTTCGCCGACAAAAAATAAACTTAAACAGTTTCTAAATAGATTCTGAGGAATGGGCAAAAATACGTATTCACTCCCGTTTCCCCATTCATCCAAGCTAAGATTTCTTTCTCAGAGTGTAAGAGATAAATTTTACCGGCCCCAAAGTCTTCTCCTGCTACTACTATGGGAGGCTTACTCAAGCGAGGGTGCCCTTCAATTTTTGGCCTTTAAGCTTATGTCCATGCTTTTAAAAGAATGGGTTAAGGCTCCTACCGAAATAAAATCTACCCCGGTCTCGGCCACTTCCCGAATGGTTTCCTCCGTAATCCCACCTGAGGCTTCCAGTTGGAAACGCCCCGCAACCCTGGCCACTGCCTCGCGCATATCTTGAGGAGACATATTGTCGAGCATAATCACCTGTACCCCTCCGTATTCTAGCACTTGTTGTAATTCTTGCAAGTTTTGCACTTCAATCTCGACAGATAAATCCAGTTGATTGTCTTGTAGGTAGCGATGGGTATTAGCCAATGCCTCCGGAATCCCTCCCGCATAGGCAATGTGGTTATCTTTGAGCATAATCAAGTCAAACAGGCCAAAACGGTGATTGGTTCCTCCGCCAATTTTGACTGCCCATTTTTCAGCTATCCGAAAATTGGGGGTAGTCTTTCGGGTGTCCAGGAGCTGGGCTTTAGTATGGGCAATCAAGCTAAGCAAACGCTGTGTACTGGTAGCAATACCACTCATTCGCTGCATGCAATTCAAGACCAGGCGCTCAGATTTGAGGATAGACCGGGCCGGTCCCTCTACATACAAACCTACCTGCCCAGGCTCTACCGGCGTGCCGTCCTGAATCAGAATTTCGTATTGGAGTTGCTTGTCTACTCGGTCAAAAATATGCTGGGCCATGCTTACTCCAGCCAAGATTCCCCGATCTTTGATAAGCAATTGAGCCCTTCTTTGGGCAGTTGCGGGTACACTGGCCAAACTCGAGTGGTCGCCCGATCCTACATCTTCACGGAGGGCGGCATCAATAAATGCCTGAATCCCTTCAGGGGTCAAATAGTTAAATTTCATCTCCCAAAATTAAAAAAAGCTCAGAGAATCAAGGGATTGTTGGCAAAAAAATGAAATTTAAGAAATTAGGGATGTAGGGGTGTGATGTTTATAGACTCGATCTTATAATTTTGCTCTTCGGATATCGCTATAATATAAATACGAAATGCTTGACGGCTTCCTTGGTACTCGGCAATGAGGTACTGCTTGCCATATTTAGAATATCCTGTATTGATGATCCGGAAGTCGCGAGGGTCATTTTTTTCAAAAAAATCTCGCATAATAAACTCGGCTTGGACCCGGCTATAATTTTGCGATTTACCTTGAAAACTGATTTCTATTCGCTCATCAAAGAGTTTGGCCAGTTCGGAGGCATCCGCTTCCTTCATGGCCTGTTTAAGCCGAGCAGAAATTTCATTCAAGTCAATAAATTGGTAGGACATCATCGTCCAAGCCAAGATAGTTGCAAGGAATATTCTAAAATACATGCGTACTAAATCCCGTTTCCAGGGAAGAAACTAAAACCATGCCATTTACCTTAAAACAAGGTTAATTTTATGAGGTCTATGGCGCTATTTTTTAAATAAAACTTGATGACATGTCTGCCCCAGAAGCCCTAATAGCCTGCGAAAATGTAGAAAAGCGTTTCCATATCGGTAAAAGCAATGAGGTCTTGGCCCTGAAGCCCCTCAGCATGAGTGTCCTGCCTCAGAGTGGGGTATTATTGACGGGCCCGTCGGGCTCTGGCAAGTCAACCTTGCTTAGCATTTTAGCCTGCTTGTCCAAACCTAGCGCAGGAGCTTATTACTGTCAAGGGGAAGCGGTTTCTCGGTGGCCTGAGAAGTTTTTAACGCGATTCCGTAGGCAACACCTCGGCATGATTTTTCAAGAATTTCAGTTGATTTCGGGCCTGAGTGCTTATCAAAATATTAGCCTGCCCCTTATTCCACTGCCCTATTCGCGGGCCCAAATAGATAAAAACGTACAAGAAGCAGCCAAATTGGTGGGAATTACCCACCGTTTGAAATTTGAAGTTGATGTTTTATCGGGTGGAGAAAAGCAAAGAGTGGCCATTGCCCGGGCCTTGGTCAACCGGCCCTCGATCTTAATCGCCGATGAACCCACAGCTCACTTAGACCGAGAAAACTCCCTTAAAATCCTTGACATTTTTAATGATTTAAAAAATAAGGGCATTACCTTACTTGTAAGCACCCATGACCCCTTGGTAGAAAGTCATCCTTGGGTAGACCGTAAGCTTCGTATGGATGATGGGATATTGCAAGAGGAAAACACTGCTTAAACCCCGCTATTTTTTGACCCGGCGCCGCTTATAGATTTTCTTAGCGTATTTAAACCCTGTTTTACTCATATGAACCGCAGGGTAGCCCAGGCGGGCCGCTTCCCGATAATTAAATTTGGCGGCGGTTTTATTGCCTAAACGCAGGTAGCATTCTGCCCTCTCATACCAATAATTAGACCTTTTTTTGTCTATTTGGATAGCTTTACCCCAAGCGTCTTTAGCTTCGGTGTAACGCTGTGTATCTTGTAAAATCCGGGCAATGGCTGCGTGGTAAGTATCTTGCTCTTCATCCAAGTAAATCGCCTGCTGATAATCTTGAATAGCTTGATCCCATTCCTCGATCTGGGCATAATACAAAGCGCGTTCGGCATAGTGGGCCGGATTGACCGCTTCGTTGCGGATTACTTCATCCATGGCCGAAATAGCTCCTTGATAATCTGCCAGCTTGGATTTACAGTAAGCATTTAGGTAATGATAGTGTAAGCCCATAGCTTCTGCGTTTAGACTATACAAGTCATCAATATCTTGACTGGCTGCTTGATAATTTTCCATGAGGTAATGGAGATCGGCCCGATAAGCCAAAAATTCGGGGTTTTTAGGGTCTAAATGGAGAGCACTTTGCATATCGGCTAAGGCTTCGGAGTAGGCTTCGCGGTACATATGACATTTGGCCCGACCAAAATGCAGGATAGGATTGGGGGAGGCTATTCGGATGGCTTCTGAATAATCATGTATGGCTGCCTGTAAAAGCCCTAGCTCACGATAACATTCTCCCCGATAATTGTAGGCAAGGGGATCATGAGAATTAAGCAACAAGTAGCGGTCAAAAAAACGAATGGCCTCTTCGTAAGCATTTTGACTATAGTCTAAAAAGCCTTGATACAAATAGGCCTCGGCAAAATTAGAATCGAGTTCATGCACTCGGTTGAGACCTTGGCGGGCTACTTGCCATTGTCGGAGCAAGAAATGGCTCTTTGCCATTAAAAACTGCGCCTCCGTATGTTTGGGTTGGTTTTGTAGTACAGATTTGAAATAGGAAATGGCTTGTAAAAAATCCCCGGCGTGTAGTTCTATCTTACCCCGGTCAAAAGATCTTTGCCAAGCGTATCCTTGGGCATGCAATGAAGAACTTAATAAGGTGCTTAAAACTAAAAAAGCGCAGAATCGAATACTATTCATAAGAAATTGCCCGGAATTTACTAGGATTATACCTTTGTATGGTATCTAATCTTACGAAGTATCCTAGCTCGGGGTTTTACTGTATGATCCTATTCTATTCTACGCAGCACACGTTTTGCGGTGATGGGGAAGCCGTTTGGTTGAAGATGATAAGGAATGCTTAAGAAATGAAGTTAATATTATCGGCTTTTTCCAGAAGTCGCATAATTTGTCTTCCGATGGCTTTTTGTTCAAAGAAAAGCTGCTCGGCTTTTTGCACTAACTTGGGATTGTCTATCCCATTAATTTCACTTTCCCGGTCGTTTCGTTTGACCAGATACGCCCATTCATTAAAAATATCAGCTCTCTTTTTAGTAAGTGCACTGATTTCTTCCTCGATTTTTTGAATTTTGCTCTTGTCCATTTTCGTGATCAATTACAGGAATACTGTTGCTTATTAATTTGATTCCCTGGGTGTGTACAAGGATGTTGATAAAATAGTTTTAAGTAAAATTTAAATCATAGAAGAGCTGTGAGTAAAGTAACGTAAATAGTTTTAAAAGAAAATGGTTGATCACATATAGCAAGGATACATAGGTCTAGTTAGAAAAGTGCTCAATCTCTTCTGTATTCTAAACGCTCGATGGAAGAATATTAGTTTCTTAGTAAACCCAAATTTCGTTAAATTATTGTAATGTTGAAACTAAAAGCACAAAATTCTAGCGCTTTTCGGATACTTATGTGGGCTGTAATATCGGCGGCCTTTATTGGCCCGGGAACCGTCACTACTGCCGCCAAAGCTGGGGCCGAATACCGACTCGAGTTGGCCTGGGCCCTCTTATTTTCCGTCTTGGCTTGCTACACCCTTCAGGAGGCCAGTGCCCGTTTGTATTGGATTTCAGGAAAAGAACTGGGGACGGCCATTATCCAATCTCCTTATTTTAAAAGGCAAAGGTATTTTATCAGTTTATGGATCTTTGGGGCCATTATCTTAGGTTCGGCAGCCTATGAAGCCGGAAATTTAATGGGGGCCGTGGCGGGATTAGAGCTCTTAGGGATAGAAAATCCACGATTGCTGGTAAGTGCCCTCGCCCTCGGGGCTTTGCTCTTACTGATGATCCCCTCTTTGCAACTAGTTTCCAGCCTTATGGCCGCCTTGGTGATTGGTATGGGGCTATTATTTGCGGGGGGAGCCCTGGTATTGTTTGCCAGTAGTCCGGCAAAACATTATACGGGCCCCTACCTGGGTTTTCCAGTCGGTTCAGAATTGTTAATTCTGGGACTCATAGGTACGACCGTAGTGCCCTACAACCTTTTTTTGGGCTCTGGTTTATCCCGGCACAATCGTTCCTTGCCCGAAATGCGCCTTGGATTAGCCTTAGCGATTGGCTTAGGCGGTGTAATATCGCTGGCTATTTTGTGGATTGGCAGCTTGACTCAATTACCTTTTTCCTTTCAGAGCTTGGCCAACTCCTTAGTACCTTTATTGGGTAAACAGTCGGGTTTTATTTTGGGGCTGGGGCTATTTGCGGCCGGATTTTCCTCTTCCATCACCGCTCCTTTGGCTTCGGCTATCACGGCCCGTAGTTTGTTTGGGAACCATGAGGAAGGCAAATGGCAGGGAAATGGCCTCAATTTTCGCCTGGTTTGGGCGGGGGTTTTGCTAAGCGGCTGGATATTTGGCATGAGCGGCTTAAAGCCCATACCGGTAATCATCTTGGCTCAAGCCCTCAATGGCTTATTGCTTCCCTTTATCAGTATTTTTCTTTGGATCATTGTGAACGATGCCCGTTTAGTCAAAAAAACCGGGCTCAACCGGGCCAGTCAAAACTGGGCCTTGGGTTTGGTGGTTTGGGCAACTATTGTCTTAGGTTTATTTAATGCCGGAAAAGCATTAGACAGAGCCATAGAAAGCGCATTCATGCAACACTCGCTTGCCTTTGCTACCATTCTACTACTGGCCAGTGCCTTGAGTCTTATACTGCTTCGGTTTAT
Organism: uncultured Microscillaceae bacterium; assembly: GCA_963922455.1. Lineage (GTDB taxonomy): Bacteria > Bacteroidota > Bacteroidia > Cytophagales > Microscillaceae > CAWUIO01. Next base: position 3,869 of record CAWUIO010000019.1, on the reverse strand, counting down.
CCTTAAAATCCGCCGAGAGTCCTTGGAGTCGATATGATCTAAAAGGTATAGACTTTGGCTTAGGGATGGAGCGGCCTGTTTGAGCTCCTTGAGCCATGCGGGGAAAGGCAGCGAGTAGCGAGAGCCCGACCCGCGCCGGCACAATCGTTTTATTGGGCCAGTATTCAGTAGCGCGGGGAAGCCCCTTTAAGCCTTTTTATCGATTAATACGTTTCTCGCCCGATGAGCCCCAAGGCAATCCAATAAATTTCCGGGCGAGACTCATCCCATTGTATGTCGCTTTCCTGGTACCGGCTCAGGTCAAAAGGGGGGGGATACTGTCGTTCTAGCTTGGCCAAATGTTTCATGTGTACATAGCCCGTTGTGCCAATAAAGAAAAACTGCCGCAAAGCCCATTGGATCGATCGTGGGGGGTAGGGCAGGCTTCTGAGCTTAGAAAATGCCAAGTTTTCCCGTAGGCGAAGCTCCTCTTCCATGCTTTTTACCGAGGTAGCCCGGGTAATCAAAGTCTGTACCCCTTCGCGGTAATCCTTGTGAATATCTACGATATCGTCTAGGATTTGGTACCAAGAACCCAGATCGTAACACGCGGCAATTTCTTCTGCACTGGGGGGAGGGTCTAAGAGAAACCGGAACAAAACCATGGCCCAACCTCCCTTGTCAAAACTCAATTTTCGGATGGCCTCCCAAGTCAAAGCTTCGGTCTGTCTTTGCTTGCGGCTGGCCTCTTGGGCCAAAAAGAAGCGGTGAAAATACGCTAAAAAGGAATCCTTAATCGAGAGGGCTTGATAGGTACGAAGCAGCAGTTCCTTACAGACTTTTTCTTTGTCTTGCCGGGGAGAAAAGGAAGCGGGATCTTGCGCCAAAGCCCACAATTGCCCGGCCGAAAGTTGCGTCTCGTCAAATAAGTCATCATACAGGGCCAAAAAAGCGGCAAAATCGCTTATACGGGCCCTTTCTAGCTCTTGGAACTTCCGGTTTTGCAAGCGGGCATATACCTGGCCAAAAAAGACCACATTTTGCATGGGGTAATCCAACATCCGTCTCCTTTCTTTGGGCCCCACGCTATCGTCCCAATTTTCGGGTTGGAGGTAGGGGCCCAAGTGCCTTTGGCTGTACCGGTGCTGTTTGCGATAGTCTTGGGCCATCGTCCAGAAGTCTAGCACGAGCGCCCATTTGGCCCCCAGGCTTAAGGTTCTTGTCTTTCCCACGTATCCTTGGCCTGTTTAGTAGCTTTCACTATCCTGCGGAAAGTTACGGTCTCTTACATCTTGCACATAGTGCTGTACTGCCTGCGTCATGGTCTCGTACAATTCGGCATAGCGTCTCAAAAAGCGAGGTTTGAAGTTTTTGGTAATCCCGAGCATATCGTGTAAAACCAAGACCTGTCCGTCCACTTGGCCACCGGCTCCGATGCCGATTACCGGAATGCTAAGAGATTGGGCAACTTTTTCGGCCAGTCGGGCAGGGATTTTTTCTAAGACCAGGGCAAAGCAACCACATTCTTCCAACATCTTAGCGTCCTCAATAAGGCGGGCTGCTTCCTGCTCTTCTTTGGCCCGAACGACATAGGTTCCAAATTTATATATGGATTGGGGGGTGAGGCCCAAGTGCCCCATAACTGGTACGCCTGAACTCAGGACCCGCTCGATAGACTCGCGAATCTCTTGCCCCCCTTCCATCTTAATGGCATGCGCTCCCGACTCTTTCATAATGCGGACTGTAGAACGAAGTGCTTCCCCAGAATCTCCTTGGTAGGTCCCAAAGGGCAAATCCACAATGATCAGGGCCCGTTTGGCCGCCCGTACCACCGAACTGGCATGATAAATCATTTGATCTAAGGTGATGGGTAGGGTCGTTTCGTGCCCGGCCATCACATTAGATGCCGAGTCTCCCACCAAGATGGCGTCGATGCCGGCTCCATCTACGATTTGGGCCAAAGAATAGTCGTAGGCGGTAAGCATGGAAATTTTCTCACCCTGATTTTTCATTTCTTGCAGCACGTGCGTCGTGACCCGCTTTATTTCTGATCGGAATGTGGACATAATCGGCCAGTTTTTATAATGAAGAAAAATTTTGCTATACCCAAGCACTCTTGGGAACCTAATTTTTTGCCAGTTCAAATGATTTATTTGACTACGGGGTAACATCCCCCACGGCATGCAGTATAAAACATCAAGTGGCCACGTTTACCCTTAGGTATTCGTTTTGACCCCGGCAGCCAGAAATTAGTAAAAGCTTAATAATAAAAATAGGAGAGAAAATGCAAACTAAAAAAATATCCGGCAATCGGGTAAAACTTTATTAGTTTTGCGCTTGAAATACTCACCATGAACAGTTTTATAGAAGCCCGGAAGGCCTGGATCTGGCCCCGGAAATCCGATCTGCAAGCAACTCTTCAATTGAGCTATCCTATAGTCATTGCCCAAATAGGTATTGTCCTGATGGGGGTCACCGACAATTTGATGGTTGGTGCCGTAGGCGCCGAAGCCCTGGCAGCCTCGGGCATTGCCAATGCTCTATTTTTTTTGGTGGCCGTAATCGGGATTGGGGTTATGTCTATTGTGTCTCCCTTGGTAGCCGCCGCCAAGAGCAGGGAAGATACCGCACAATGCGCCCGATTGCTGGTGCAGGCCCTGTGGATTTCTTTGATTGTGGCTTTTTTGAGCCTATTGGCCCTATTTGTACTGGGCTGGCAGTTTCACTGGTTTCAACAAAAACCAGAAGTAAGCGTCTTGGCCGTCCCTTATTTGTACATTATAGCCGCGTCGCTCTTTCCGATGTTGATCTTCCTAGCTTTAAAAAGTTTTGTAGATGGCTTGTCGTATACCCAAGCCGCCATGTACGTTACCTTTGTGAGTTTCTTTCTGAATATTTTATTCAATTGGGTGTTGATTTACGGAAAGTGGGGATTACCGGCGCTGGGCTTGCAGGGAGCGGGCTATGCTACTTTACTATCCCGCTTGATCATGGCGCTGGGCTTGCTTGTTTTTATTTTAAATTCGTCTAAGATCAGCACGTTTCTTCCTACTTGGGACCGAAAATATTTGGATTGGCCCACGGGGCTCAAGATTTTACAATTGGGACTACCCGCCGGCTTGCAGTATTTATTTGAGGTGGGGGCCTTTGCCGGAGCTTCCATTATGGTTGGTTGGTTGGGGACCAATCAATTGGCAGCGCATCAGATCGCCATTAGCTTGGCCTCGATCACGTATATGGTGGCGGCCGGATTTGCCAGTGCTGGCGCTATCATGGTGGGCGATGCCTTTGGGAAACAAAACAAGGCCTCCATTATGCATGCGGGAGGCTCGGCCTTTTTACTGACGGTCATTTTTATGAGTGTCAGTTGTGTCTTGTTTATCACCTTAAGTAAGTTACTGGTGGGTCTCTACATCAATCCCCTGGAAGAGCCTGAGGTAACGCATTATGCCACTTTACTGTTGGTCATTGCAGGCTTTTTCCAACTTTCGGATGGTATACAATGTACTGCGCTGGGCTCTCTCCGCGGACTGGAAGATGTGCATGTTCCTACTTGGGTCGCCTTTATTGCCTATTGGGTCGTGGGTTTACCGGTGGGCTATGTTTTGGCCTTTTATTTACATTTGGATATTCACGGGATCTGGTATGGACTTTCTTTGGGGCTCACCGTTTCGGCCATATTGCTCAGCATCCGATTTGTAAATTTGGCCCGAGATTTCCGAGATGCCCCAGCTAGCCAAGCTGATGCGTCCAATTCCCCTACCATATCTTGGTAAACTTGTATAAGTTTTGGGCTTGCCCGCGCTCAACTTCAGGTTGTAAGATGCCCCTTTACTGCCCGCGCGGGCCGGGCTAGGCTGCCGAGCCGGCTCCCCCGCATCCAGCGGCGG
>CAWUIO010000018.1:0-71169 GCA_963922455.1 uncultured Microscillaceae bacterium | reverse complement strand
GTCCCACACCCGGGCCGTCTTATCCCCCGAAGCGGTGAGGATTTTGGCCCCATCCGGAGAAAACACCGCCGAATTCACCCAAGACTGGTGTCCTTGAAGATTTACATCATACATCCGCATAGGATGAGGATACAGACTGCCGGCTATTTGGCTATTGAACACCTCTGTCAGGGTCTGGGATAAAAGGGGAGGGAAAGGAGTATGGCCCATTTTCGCTTCCCAGGCCTTCCCCAGGTACTCGAGGAGTCGTAGTTTCCGGGCTATTTGCTCCCGGGGCAGGTTGCGAACGCGTACCGTAAGCGACTGGATTTCAGCGAGTAAAGCCCGCTCATCGGCTTCTTTTTGGGCTTGAATGGCTTGGGTTTCCGCCCGGATGGCCCGGTCGCGCTCCCCCTCAATCTGGACAAAGGCCTTATCAATCCATTGATCTACTTGCTCCTTATACTCGGGGCAGAGGTCCCGGGCATCCAGGAAGCGACGGATGGCCAGGGTATAGTTGGGGGGATTGCCTTGCAAGTTAGCCTGGGCCAGGGTCATGATCTGTTGGTACTCGGCTTCCTGGGGGCATTGGGCATAAATTAGGGTATTACTCAGCACGACTAGTAGGCTGAGTAAGGTCCATAGCTTTTTCATCTTGGGTTTTATTAATTTCTTCGTACAATTCTTTTCGGTTTGCCCTTAGCCGGGATTCTTCCCGTTTCTTTTCCTCCAGGGCCTTGGCCCGGCGTACCTGGATAGAGTCGGGCATTTGGGCTTCCCGGGCACTGATGACGAGCAAGCTATCCCGGTTTTTTTGGAGCATGAGTACTTCCAATTGCTGGTCTAGGGCGTCCAGAAGGTTGAGTTGGGCTTCCCGCTTGCTCGAGTCGGCACGGGCCAATAGATATTTGCTTACTCTTAGGTTCTCTCTAGCTTCGTCTGCCCTTTGTATTTGAATCAAGGTAATGGCCACAGCGGCCGTTAACACTAAGGCCACCACCCCAGCAATACTCCAGGCCCGGCGCAGGCGCCTTTGGCGTTCGATACGACGGCTTTCGGCCAAAAATTGCCATTCATCGGCCTCCAGCTTTTCTTCTTCCCGTAGGGCTTTTTCGTAATTGCCGATGAGCTGCAGTTCCTGCCGGTCCAGATAACTTCTTACTTTGGCCCGGGTCCGGTTGCGTACCAAGTTGACGGCCTCCAGCAGGGCGACTTCGGCCCCGCTGCGTTGCTCCTGAATTTGGCCGGCCAGGGTATCGTGGGCCAGCTCGTAGGTGCCGTCTTCTTCTCGTAGTATCCTGGCTTTTTCCAGTTCCTCGAGAGCAACATGCATGGCCTGTCGGCTTAATGGAGGGATCTGTAAGGCAGATTTTTCCTGGGGGATCTTGGTGCCTTCCAAGGTGGCAAAACTGCCCAGGACTTTACGAACGGCGTTATCCGGAGCATCCGGGTGTTTTTCTTGCAGCTTTTGCTGGATTTCCCGGCTTTGCTCTTGGAGAAATACTTTTAATACGTCTTCCAGTTTGGAGAAAGCTTGGATTTCGGCGGTACTAAACTTAAGGGGAGGGTAATTCTCAGAGCTGGGCGCATGGCCTTGGGGATAGGTCCTTCGGTAATCCTCCCGGTAAAACTGGTCCAAATACACTTGCAAATAGGGCAAGGATACCCCGGAGCGCCCCGAGGTTACTTTGTCCAAAATGAGGCCGGCATCGCTCTCCGGGCTTTCCAGTTGTACATTAAAGCTCTCACAAGAGCAGATAATTACCTGCTGGGCTTGCTCCATACCCATAGGCTCTACCCGGAGCCTCCGGTTGAATATCGAGGGGATCACCTTTTCAAAGGGGTAAAGATTGGCCAGGTACTCCTCTCGCAGGATAAATAGTATGTGGCAGGGGAGCTTGGCATCATATACTTTCCGGATAGCCTGAATAAACCTGTCCCGTTCTTCGGGCCTACCTAGGACAAAGATTTCCTCAAACTGGTCAAAAATCAAGTACAAAGGGCGCAGATAGGTATCAAAGAGGTCTTCTATGATCTCCACCGGGTCATCGCTGGTGGCTTCTTCCTGCAATTCCTTTAAAGCATTCAAAAAGGAAGTGTTTAAGTCATTGCCCCGGCGAATGAAAAGGGGCATCCAGTCGGTGGCCTCGAAGCGGTTGGCCAAGCCACACTGGATCAGGCTGGTCTTTCCGGTACCGGAAGTGCCATAAATCAAGACTAGGCGGTTGCGGTTTACGAGTTCATATAAGGCATCACTTTCCTCTTCCCGGCCAAAGAATATGTCACGGTCTTCGTGGGTGTAAGCATCCAAAAATTTAAAAGGACTCCGTATCATAGGGCTTCGCTTTTACCAGTTTGGGGAATAAAGGTTTGCTCAAAGGCGATAAACTGTTCCTCCAGCACTTCAAAGATTTCTCCCGGTACTTCCAGCACCGGGTCACTGGGCTTATTGACGTAGCGATAGCACCAGGCTTCCTCTCGGGCTTCAAAATGATGGTAAAAATAGATCTTGGCCAGGTCGGAGTCGGGCACAAAGGCATTTTCGTCCATTATGAAGGGGGAGAGATTTAAAAAACGGGTAATTACTTCTTCTTCGGTTTCTTCGTCTTCTTCTAATTTGAGAAGCAGTACCGAACGATTGTCCATAAAACGGTCTAGGGTTTCTTCTTCTTCTTCCATCCCTCCCAGCAGGTCTTTGAGCCGGACGACATTGTGCCGGAAGCGGGCTTGGAGGGTATTGCGGTACTTTTCTACATCAATATTTTTGATCGTAGCCAAGGTATATCGGGTGAGATAGTTGAGGTGGGCAAATAATTCGGCCAAGGACTCCTCGGCTTCCTCGCATAATTCATCTACTTCTTCCCTGGCTATACCGGCCTTTAGGCTTCGCTCCCGGATTAAGTCCATTTGGAGGGCGGCCCCTTTGAAGGGGCTCATCTCGCCCAAGCCTTCCCCCAATTCTCTTAATTCTTCTACAAAGTAGGCTTCTTCGTGGGCATCCAGCACCTTCAGTAAATCCTGGATGAGGGGCATCAGGCGGTAGGTGTTACGCTCTAGCTCAGATAGGTGCAAAAACTCCTGGAGTAAGGAAGTTGTCGTTGGGGGGATCTGTACTTTCTGTAAAGCTTCGTCTGGGTGTTTCCGGTGGGCCCTTTGGTAAGCGAGGTCCCGCTCCCAGATCTGGGCCAAGAGGGTAAAGGTGAGAAACTCCATCAAGACGGAGTAGGTACGAAGTAATTGTTCCAAGCGGGCAGGACTGAGCTTATCAAAGCCCTTGCCTTCTTCTCCCATCGGTACCATGAGCTTGCGAAGCTGTTCGGCAAGGGGGGCAGGAAACTCACTCAGTATGCATTTACGCTTTACTTTAAGCTTTTTTTCCTTTTTCATAGAGGCCAAAGGGGCATTATCACCAGTGGTAAGCCCTTTCCACAGGGCTTCAATGAGTACCGTATTGGCCTCAAAATCCCGGGTAGGTCGTTTGCGGGGCGCGGTAGGCAGTTTGGCATCGAGTACCTCGGCCCGGTCTTCCCGGTAGTACAGCCCCCAGGGTTCTTCTTTTTTTTCTCTTTCCTGTTCGTAGCCTTTTAAAAAGCGGTCATAGGGAGTTTGGGGCAAGACGGGTTTACCAGCGGCTTTGATATAGGCGGCGGCTTCCTTGTAGGCTTCCCCCAGGGTAGCCCCTAAATTCATCGCATGGTAGAAATGCCGGGCTACCCGCATGGCCAGCTCATCTTCAATGGGGCATTGGGTAGCAATCACGGCAGGTACTCCCAAGTCTAAGAGGTTTTTTACCTGGCCTTGGGTGGAGCAGCCGTTTAAAAAGACCAGCTGGAGCCTACTTTGCTCGGCCAGCATCTCGGCGATCCCGAAGGCTTGGGCTTCGCCCGAACTTAAAAACAGTTGTTCACTGTTGGCATGCCCCCCGTAGTGAAAGAGAATGACCTGGTCTTTGAACTTGCTCAAATACTCCCGGAGACTGTCCAAACCAGCATGGGAATCCCGATGGGTGTGGAAATGCTCCTCCTGAACACTGCGGGCGTGGAGAAGCCCGTAGATGGCCTCATCTTCCTCACTTAGTCGGGCTAAGGGGCTTGTGCTTTGGTGGGCAAAGGCCAAAAAAACAACGGCTTTATCGGACATAGTTTGTTAGTTGGACAGCTTTGTAGCGAAATATGGCAAAAAAAATGGGAGGATAAAAGAGAAAAAAAGGTTTTTACCTGGTGAGTGGGGGGAGACCATTGCCTCGAGTAAACGTATGGCTAATAAGTTAAGCCCTCTTTCTTATCCATTGGCTGAGGGATAGAGCGGCCTGTTTGAGCTCGTGGAGGCCCGGCGGGGAAAGGCAGCGAGTAGCGAAAGCCCGACCCCGGGGGCACGCAATACCCCTTTCTGGCCCAAAACTCCCAAACCCGGGGGCAGCCCCTGCCTCATCCTTTGATCACTAATCTCTGATCGCTCCTCTCAATACGTAAAGCCATAGGCCCAGTAAATTAAGAGGAACTGGATGGGCATGCGGATCAAAGTGGCCGTCACTTTACGTTTTTTGCGGAGGCTTTTTTGAAAATGGTAGACATTGGCCGGGAAAACTACGATGAGAAGCACGATAACTCCCCAAGCGGCGGCGATACGGGTGGCGGGGATGAGTAAGAAAATGCCTAATAGTATCTCCACAATGCCAACCACAACATTGACCAATTCTGGCCTGGGTACCCAGGGGGGCGTAATGGCCATAAAAAATTTAGGGATGCGAAAGTGGCTTACCCCGGCAAAGATATACAGGGTAGCCATAAGAATCAGGCTTATTCGGTCTAGTGGCATGGGTCTTTGTTTTTTCCCAAGATAGGTATTCTCTGGAAAGAAAAATACGCGGCATGCCTAAAAAAAATCCACGACAGCAGCCGTGGACTTTTTTGAACAAACCATATAAAGGGAGCTATTTAATAAAGCGTATACCAAAGTTGAGGACATCTCCGGCTCCATCCCGTCGAGAGGCGATGAAGTTTCCGTAGCTGAGTTCTAGCCCAATATTTTTGTTGATTTGGTATTTGGCCCCGGCCCCGATTTGAGTAAACCACTGAGACAGGCCAAATTGCGAATCAAAGCCATTGTCTAAGGTCTCGTAGCGGGGTGCGTATTGGGCAAAACCAAAAACCGTCACCTTGGAAGTAGGGAAGTAACTTAGAAAACCACTTAAAAAGAAGCGTACAAAGTTGCGGTCGTTCAAGCTATTGCGGTTGATGCGGTAGAAAATTGCTTCCTCAATAAATACTTGAAACTTAGGCCCAATATTGAAGTCGGTAAAAAACTGGGTCAACCAGGTGTAGCGGTCGTGGGTAAGGAAGAGTCCGTCTCGATTTTCCAGGTTAGGGGAGACGGGTATTTGTAAGGAAGTTTGGATGGAGCTACGAGGAAACAACTTGGGAAAGGGAACAAATTTCACCCTTGGAGCCACATAAGATATCACCGTTTTCCTTTGTTGCACATCCCCAAAGTGGCTAAGTAGGCCTTGATCGGCATCGGCAATCGAGGCGGAGTTAAGAAAAAGGTCAAAACCCACATTGACCCGGGCCGACTTAGACACCCCGTAGGTAAACTGGATCATGGTATTGATAAACGACTGCCGGGTAGCCAAGTCTTGCCGGTCTCCACTTTGATCGCGAACGGCAGTTTGGGTGTAGAGGTTATTAAAAAAGTTGATTTCAAACTGCCCCTTGCTAAATAAGGCCGAGGGGGTAAACACTTGAATATTGCTCCCCTGACGATTGGGAAAGTTGGCCTGTTCGCCAGGCTGTGGGCCCATGACGGAGTTGAGCATCCAGTCATAGGTGTAGCTTCCTATCTTGAAGTTATCGGGTATGGCTTCTACCCGGTACTGGTTGATAAAGCCCCGCACATCCTGCTCTTTGCTCACAAAATCGGAGCGGTACCAGGTAAAGATTTCCGAAATTTTGGCTTGCCCGGCTTCGCTATCTACCCGGATAAAGTTGGGGTCATTGAGGGCCAAGCGAGTCTGCTCATCGAGTTGCGCGTCCAATTGATCTGGCCGATAGGCAAAAGGGGCAATTTTAGGGCAGCCCAAGGCGGCACAAACCAGCACAAAATGCAAGCGGGCGTCTTGAGTAGGTTTAAGGAGTTTTTCCTTTTCCAGTTCGTTGAGGGTTAGCTTTTCTCCGGCTATGGGGTATTTTTTACTTTCAAAAAAGCCTCCGATGGCCTGGGGAGACTGCGTGGGATAGTTGTCTACAATCCCTTTCATCACGGTCACATTATAGGCATTAATAAAAAATGCTTTTTGCTCGGCTGCGTTCCAATCTTGAGGCTTGGCCTGGGCAATGTAGCGGGTCAAGGCCTCCAATTTGCTAGGGTTTTTCACCAAAGCGGGGTAATCTACCAGTCCCTCGCGTACGTGGGCCTTGAGTAAGGCATCCGTTTTATCGAGGAACTCATTTAGGGAAGTCTGCGCCAAACTTGCCAGGCTCATGCCGCTAAGAAGAAGTAAAGTCAGTAATTTTTTCATGATTTTGTTTCCTAAGGAGCCAGGTACTTTATAGAACTTGATAATTGCCTACGATTTGTAAGCCGATGTAGGAGCCCGTGATAACCAGCTCGCCTTCGGTTAGGCCTGTAACAGTACCGCCAAAGCTTTCCCCATTCATCGTAAAGTCGATGCGGGCATTGTCAAAATCCAGGGTCCAGGTTCCGGTGGCACTGCTTTGATCTTCTCCGCCGCAATTGTTTTGTCCGCCATCGTAGGTAAAAGTACCATCGGGCAATAAAGTCATGGAGTCATCCAGTCGGCAGTTTTGAAAACCGCTAATTCCTTCTAGGGAAAACTGGTTGGCTTGCCACGTGCGGGCACTGTCTCCTACGAGTAAGTTTAAAAAGTCAGCTTCACTACTCGGGGTGTTTGTGGGCCCCGTTACTGGTGAAGCCACTGGGCCATTGTTTTGGTCGTTCGGATCTTGGGGAGGAACGTCTAGGTTGACTACATCGCAGGCCCAAGCCAGCGTCAAAACACTCACTAACAAAAGTTGCATCAAAGGTTTAAAAGAGTTCATCTTGCTTTTCATTTAAGGATTAAGAGTATGATCGATTCGCGCCGCTTTCTCGGCTTTATTTGTTCGCACGCCTATATAACCGTAAAACGGCTTCTAGGGTATGTCGCCTAGCTGACAACCAAAAGGAAAGAAATTGTTAAAAGATATCACGAAAATATCACGGAGGCAGGGCTTTAGGGGCTTTTGCCAAAGATTATGCTGCAGGGGCTGCCCCCGGCAAGGGAAGAGTGGGGCAGGTATCGTATTAAGTACCAGCCGGGGTCGGGCTTTCGCTACTCGCCGGCTCCCCTGCCAACCAGCGGCGGGCTCAGACAGGCCGCTCTATCCCTCAGCCTAGGTATGCGGGGTAAATTAGGAAGTGAGAGGTACTATTGGCATGGGGCTTAGAACTGCCTACTAGCATTATGGTGCATCACAATCCAAGGCAGTAACTTGAAATAAGGGTGTTTAAGAAAATGAAGTCAAAAAACACACCCCCCTCAAGACGCTTCATCTACCAAGACTTGAGGATCTTCCCAAACCATCCGGTAAGCTGGCGAAAAACCTCCTGGCCCATCCAAAGGTTTTTCTTCTACGTTTTTACCGCCCAAGTGTAGATACAATCGCGTGGCTTTTACATTCTTGGTAAAAACCCAAAGAAAAAAGGGTGAGCCAGGAGCTTCTTGCTTTACCCACGCGGCCGACTTCTTTATCAATGCCCTACCTACTCCCTTGCCTTGCCCCGCGGGATCTACGTGGAGGTTATCCAAAATAGCTCCCCACTGGGGGTCGTGATCCAAAAAGGTGCAGGCAAAACCGATGAGTTTTCCCTCTTCCTCCGCCAATAGGGTAAACTGCTGGGGATTGGGCTCGGCGTAACGCTTTTCCCATACAGCTTGACGATCATCCAAGACAGGGCCCGCCAAAAAATCATCTTCCAAAATACCCCGGTAAGCTATCTGCCAACTTTTCGCGTGCAAAGCAGCAATAGCCCGGACATCACTGGCCCGGGCTTCACGGTAGGTTATCATTTATATCTCGGCTAAATATTCGTGGACAAATTTAATAGACATAGACCCTTCTCCTACGGCCGAGGCCACTCGGTTCATCGTCCCGGCTCGCACATCACCCGCGGCAAAGATTCCGGGGATGGAAGTCTCCAAAAAATAGGGCTCCCGCTTTAATTTCCAGACTTTGCCAAAATTATCTTCCCGAGTGAGGTCCTTCCCGGTAATCAAAAACCCTCTTTGGTTTTTAAGCATGGTCTCCGGAATCCAATCGGTATACGGACGGGCCCCGATAAATATGAACAAGGCTTGTAGCTCCCGTACTTCCCGGTTGCCGCTATCCCGAAACTCGAGGCATATTTTTTCTAAGTGCTCGCTTCCCATGCACTCTTTTACCTCACAGCGCGGGATCAGGTGAATATTGGGGGTTTGATCAATCTGATCAATCAAATATTGAGACATGGAGCTACTCAAATCGTCCCGTCGAATCACTATGTAAACATTTTTGGCAAATTTGGAAAGGTACATAGCCGCTTGCCCAGCCGAGTTTCCTCCCCCTACGATGTATACATCTTGGTCCCGACAAGCAGCCGCTTCGGTTGTAGCCGCTCCATAGTACACTCCAGCTCCGGTAAATTGATCCAAACTGGGAGCATCTAATTTCCGGTAATCCACTCCGGTAGTAACCACCACACTTTTGGTATAGACCTGAGATTTATCCCCCAAGGTGAGGAGTTTATAATGGTCTTGCACCTCAATCTTACTAACTTCTTGAGGAGCTAAAAACTCGATTCCAAAACGTTCGGCTTGGGTAATTGCCCTCCGGGCCAAATCTGAGCCACTAAGACCAGAAGGAAACCCCAAGTAGTTTTCTATCCGAGAGCTTGTCCCGGCTTGCCCTCCGGGGGCTTTTTTCTCAATCAATAATGTCTTTAAACCTTCTGAGCCTCCGTAAACAGAAGCAGCCAGACCAGCCGGACCAGCCCCAATGATGATAACATCATACATATTGTCTTGGGCCTTGGACTTTAGACCCACCTTTTCTCCCAATTCATTCAACTGAGGGTTGAGCAAATGCTCTCCATTTTCAAAAAAAACAGCGGGAAGTTCTTTTCGTTCTATATGGGCCAACTCAAGTAATTCTTCGGCCTTTTGGTTGCTTTCAATATCCAACCATTGGTAGGGTTTCAGGTTGCCCGATAGAAATTCCTTGATTTCGTGAGAACGAGGCGACCATTGATAACCGACGATTCGAATGCCTTCAAACTCAGGTTGGAAAGTCTGAGACCAGGCTTCCAATAGGTCATCAATCACTGGGTAAAGCCTTTCTTCGGGAGGATCCCAGGGTTTAAGCAAGTAATAGTCTAATTGTACCTCATTGATGGCTTTAATGGCCGCATCGGTATCCGAATAAGCGGTCAAAAGAGCTCGCTTCGCCTCTGGAAAAATCTTTCGGGCTTCTTCCAAAAACTCTACCCCCAACATTTCGGGCATGCGTTGGTCAGATAACAATAAGGCTACGGCTTCGCCTTTTATGCGGTAATTTGTCAAGGCTTCCAGGGCCTCTTTGGCTGATTCGGTAGCCAAGATTCGGTACTCTGAGCGATATCTGGATTGTAGGTCACGCTTGACGGCCCTTAATACTTGAGGGTCATCGTCAACGACCAGAAGAATGGGTTTTTTCATGGTGCTTTACAAATTGCCTTCGCTAAGGCCGAGACAGGAAAAATTGTGGACAGGATAGCACCAACATATGCATTGCAAGCAATACGGCTGATGTACTATCCAACCAAAAATACAACACAAAATTTGGAATCCTAGTTTGCCCCCAAAACTCTAAAACTGACGAGGCTTACAACCAATGGGTCCAAGGGCCTGGATGCGTGCTTTGCCTGAGCGCCTCTTTCAACTCCAGCATAAACTGATTTCGGGGAAGTAGCTCAGCTCCAAGGCTTTCCAGGTGGCGGGTATGCACCTGGCAGTCAATTAAACTAAAATTAAGCTCCTCAAGCTTTTTTACCAGGCTAATAAACCCGGTCTTGGAGGCATTGCTTACATGAGAAAACATAGATTCACCAAAAAAGCAAGAGCCCAGAGAGACGCCATACAAGCCCCCCACCAGTCTATCTGCCTCCCATACTTCTACCGAATGGGCAAAACCAGATTCATGCAAAGCCATATAAGCTTCTTGCATATCCTTCGTTATCCAAGTACCGCTTTGTCCGGACCGTGGGGTGGTTTGACAATTTTGTATTACTTTTCTAAATTGAGTATCTATCGTTACCCGAAATTGTCCCCGGCGAAGTATTTGCTTCATGCTTTTAGAGACTTTCAACTGCTTAGGGTATAAAACAAAGCGTGGGTCTGGCGCCCACCAGAGGATAGGCTCCGCCTCAGAAAACCACGGAAATATACCCGATTGATAGGCCAGAAGTAAGCGATTTATAGATAGATCACCACCAATAGCCACTATTCCGTACTCATCGGCATCGCTTACTGGGGGAAAATATAATTGTTCATCCAAAAAATAATACGCCATAGCCCTGAGAAGCTTTTTTAAAAAATAGGTTTTAATTATTTTTAAAAATATTATAAAACGGTAGCAGATTTTATACCGTATAAAAGCTTAGTAAATACATGCTATAAACTAAATATTTCATGCAAAAATTTACCCTAACCTTTCTAGTTTGTTTGCTCTCCCTTCCCCTTATCCTCAAGGCCCAAGATAATGCTCGTTTAGTGATTGACCCACACGGACATGCCTCGATGATCCGAGAGCTTAAGATATTTGACCAAGGGAAACGTCTGATGACTGTTTCTGACGACAAAACCTTGCGCATTTGGGATACTCAAAATGGAGAACTCCTCCGTACCGAACGGGGACATATCGGAGATGGTTCCGAAGGAAAATTATATGCCATTGCCCTTTCGCCCGACGAGAGATACTTGGCCGTGGGCGGTTGGTTGTCGGCCGATGGTGACAAAGAGTGGGGCCGCATCCGCTTATTAGACTTTGAACACAATACCATTCTGGACAATATGGTGGGGCACGAAGACGTGGTCAACTGCCTGGCTTTTTCGCCCGACGGACGCTACCTAGCCAGTGGTAGTGCCGACGAACAAATTAGAATCTGGGATGTAAGCCAACGCCCTACCAAACTCGTGGGAGTTCTTCAAGGCCACGAAGAAAGTGTCCAACAAATCGCCTTTCTTAGTCAGGACAAATTGGTATCCGTTTCTTATGATCATACAGGTATTATTTGGGACTGGAAATCGAATAGAATCTCTAAGAAGCTAGAAGCCCATACCGACCGGGTGAGCGGAGTAGCCTGTTCGCCAGACGGAAAATATATTGTTACGGGAGGCTATGACAATACCATTTACCTTTGGGATAATAAGGGAAAAATGGTCAAAAAACTTTATGAAGCCGAAGACCCCATCTACACCATGGCTTTCTCTGAGAGTGGCAAGTATCTGGTAGCCCACGGTACCCGCTACACCAAAGGCCTGGTCTTCTCTATGCCCAATGGCAGCCTAATTAACGAATTTGCCGAACATAATTATACCGTGGTATCCTCTGATTTTTACGGCGATGACATGGTCGTAACCGCCGGTGGTAACAATAATGACATTTTTATTTGGCGACCCAAAACCGGAGAAATACTCAACCATATGGTGGGCCAGGGAGTCGTAAAACGCACCGTAGGCCTGGGTTTTGAAAATGGTTTGGTAGGTTATGGCAGTACTTGGGGTGGGGTAAACGGTAAAGGTCCCTTAGAAATGAGCTTTGATTTTAACGAATTGAGACTAAACGCACAACAACCTAATCAAGGAGATTATGTCAAAGCAATTACTTCCTTCCGGGGTATGTCCATGCAAAGTCCCGATGATCATAGCCTCACCGTGAATAATGGGCCCACCATCAAAATTGACCGCCCTACCGACGGATGGGTCAAAAGTAATACCTTCACCCAAAGTGGGGATATTATTATTGGGAGTAATTTCAGCCTAAAAGCTTTTGACCAACAAGGGGAACTGCAAAAAAAATTCATTGGACACACCGGAGTAATCTGGGGAGTAGCCGTATCTCCCGATGGACGTTACTTGGCCTCCGCCTCAGGAGATCAAACTGTAAAAATTTGGAGCTTAGTGGAGCCCGGAGAGGTTCGTTCTGTTGCCGAAACTTACACGCACGAATCCTGGGAAAAAATCTGGGAAAATCAGGGTTGGACCGACATTGCCAAGATCAAAAGTAAAAAAGCTTGGCTCGAAATTATCGCCAAACTTAACAGTGTAGACTACGGTTCTGATGCCAAAACCCTCCAAGAATACTATAATAATTACATCGTCAACTCGGTTGAAACCATTAAGCCCCTTATCACGCTCTTTGTAGGTACCGACCAAGAGTGGGTCTGCTGGACTCCCCAAGGCTATTATGCTGCCTCTGCCGGGGGAGAACGATTTGTAGGATGGCACATAGATCAGGGTATCAATAAAATGGGTGATTTTTACCCCGTATCGGCCTTTCGTAAAAAATACTACCGCCCCGAGTTGATCAAGGCGGTCTTTGAAGAAGCCTCCTTTGAAAAAGCCCTGGCCCGGTTTAACCAGGGTACGGAAGAAAAAATTGAGAAAAATGAAACCATTCTCAGCAACCTCCCTCCCCAATTTGAATGGATCAACCCCGCTCCTACGACGGTCAATACGCCCGAGCAAACCTATAAGGTAAAAGCCCGGGTATACTCCGATGTAGAAATTCAAAATGTAAAGCTCCTGGTCAATGGCCGCTCCCTAGCCACCGCCCGAGGCTTAAAAGTAGTAAGTGGTGATTCGCCCAATGAAAAAAACGTAGAAATTGAAATCACGCTAAACTCCCCCGAAACCACCCTCAGTATCTTTGCTTCCAATGAAAACTCTTCTTCTGTTTCCGAAGAAAGGTTGATCCGTTGGGCTCCTTTGCAAGGTAACAATAGCAATGACCGAGGGGGCGATAGCGATGAGTTAGAATTTGATATGCTGGATGAAATGCTCAAACCCAGCCTTTACGTAGTCAGCGTGGGGGTTTCAGAGTTTCAAAACTCAGACTATAACCTCACCTATGCCGACGACGACGCTATCGAGATTTCCAAAATCTTGAAGACTCAAAATCAAAAACTCTACAAAGAAGTCCACGTAAAAGAGCTCACCAACTCCAATGCCAAACGCGCTGATATCCTGGATGCCTTTTACTGGTTGGAAGAAAATGCCACCCACAAAGACATGGTGATGATCTTTATCGCTTCCCACGGCTTTAATGAAAAAGGCCAGTTCTACATTCTTCCTCACGACGGCAATCACGAAAGATTGCGAACCACCGGAGTAGACTGGGCCGATTTTCAAGATGTACTGGGCAACCTTCCTTCCAAAGTAGTCTTGTATTTGGATGCCTGCCATAGCGGCCAACTGGGGAGTAGCCTAATGGCTAGCCGCGATATCGAAATTGATAACATCGAGGCCATCCGGGAAATCACTTCCCCAGAGCACGGGGTGGTAGTGATGTCGGCCTCTACAGGTAAGGAAAAATCCTTGGAAAGCGCTGAGTGGCAGCACGGAGCCTTTACCTTGGCCCTGATTCGGGGCCTTCAGGATAAAAAAGCCGACTTAGACAAGGACGGTATTATTTATCTGCGCGAATTAGATTTCTTCGTGGCCGATGAGGTAAAAAATATTACCAAGGGCAAGCAACATCCTACTACCCAAAAGCCTAGTACGATAAGCCGTTTGCCTCTGATCCAAGCTAAATAACAGCTTACATGATAAATCCAAGGCCTGTACTCCCAATTGGGGTCCAGGCCTTTTTTAATTGCCCCTCGCCTTTTTGAGGGGCTGCCCCGCGCTAAGAAAATTGGGCTGTTCCTTGTACCCTCCTAGCAGCGCGGGTCGGGCTGTCACTACTCGCTGCCTCTCCCCGCAAGCCAACACGAGCTCAAACATGCCGTTCCATCCCTAAGCCGGATTTTCTTCCAAATTCAAGATTTGTTTATTCCCGGGGAATCGCTTAGCTTGGATAAAAATTTAAGCGCATGAAAACACTTTTTGGGAGTATTTTCGTACTCATTTTACTGGCTCCCCTGAGCACCCAAGCCCAAGACCCTGTGGCCGAAGAAGTGAAAAGCCTAGACGGAATAATGGCTGCCTTATACGATGCCATTTCTGGCCCGGCCGGCCAGGAAAGAGATTGGCAGCGCATGCGTACAATCTTTAAAAAAGACGCCAAATTTGGGGTAGTACGACGGAACCGAGAGGGCAAAGAGTCTTACACCAGCTTCGGGATTGAGGATTACATCAAACGCTCAGGGCCCTACATGCTAAAAAATGGCTTTTTTGAAAAAGAAATAGGGCGCGTTGTAGAAGAATACAGCACCATGATTCACGTTTTTAGTGCGTATCAAACCAAAATGAAGGCCGACGGAGAGATTATGGCCCGGGGCATTAACAGCATTCAATTGGTCAAAGAAGCGGGACGCTACTGGATTACGTCCATTCAATGGAATCAGGAAACCCAGGAAAACCCCATTCCGGCAAAATACTTATTTAAAAAATAATTACCTTGGATTGGATCCAAATCCTGGGCTTGGTAGCCGCAACTTGCACCACCCTTTCTTTTTTGCCGCAATCTATCCGGGTAATCAAAACGCGGAATACACACAGCATTTCCCTGACGATGTACAGTTTTTTTAGTTTGGGGGTATCGTTATGGTTAATTTATGGTTTTTTAATCGGAGACTTACCCGTTATCCTGGCCAATGTCATTACCTTGTTTTTTGCCGTGATCATTCTCTTTTATAAAATTAAGCACGGCTGAGGGATAGAACGGCATGTTTGAGCCCGCCGCTGGCTGGCGGGTGGGCCGGCGAGTAGTGAAAGCCCGACCCCGGCCGCTACCCATGCGCCTAGGAACACCTATTTTTCATCGCCGGGGGCAGCCCCTCATCCTTTTATTAGAAACTGTTTAAATTTAATTATATGGGCCGCAAAGGGCCATTTCGGGAACCTGATTTCATCAAATTCATCGCCCGTAGCGCTGCTATGCGCTCCTTGTTGATTTCATCAGAACCCCAAACTGACCCTTTTCGCCGACAAAAAATAAACTTAAACAGTTTCTTAGTATTTTTTAATCAATTATCAACGGCTATATACTTTGAAATCAATTTTGTATATCTCCTATGACGGCATGACCGACCCTTTGGGCCAATCCCAGGTCTTGCCTTATCTCTGTGGTTTGCAGGAGGCGGGTTATCAGATGCATATACTAAGTGCTGAAAAACGGGAAAATTTTTCCCGTAGCGAAGCCACCGTACGAAAGATTATGGATGAAGCCGGCATCATCTGGCATTACCGTTTTTACCGGAAAAGCCCCCCCGTTTTATCTACCTTGCGTGACCTCTACGATCTCAGAAAAATGGCCCTAAACCTGCACCAGGAGCATCAATTTTGCCTGATCCATTGCCGCAGTTATATTGCTGCCCTCATTGGCCAGCACTTTTGGCGCAAACTTCAGGTTCCTTTCGTATTCGATATGCGGGGATTTTGGGCCGACGAACGCGTAGACGGGGGGATTTGGAACCTTAAAAACCCCTTGTTTCGCCGGATCTATTCCTACTTCAAAGGCAAGGAAAAAGAGTTTTTACAAGAATCGGCCTACACGGTTAGCTTAACCGAAAATGCCCGGCAGGAGATTCGCACTTGGCAATTGCCTGAACTTTCTCCTATTCAAGTAATCCCATGTTGTGTGGATACCCACCTGTTTGACCCCGAAAAAATAGAATCTAGTCCCCAAAAGCCCTTCACGGTGAGTTATTTAGGCTCCATCGGCACCTGGTATATGCTGGATGAAATGCTGATCTTTTTTAAAAAACTTTTGGAAGAGAAACCGGAAGCCCACTTTCTGTTTATTACCCGGGAAAACCCAGAGGCGATTCGGAATCGGGCGGTCCACTTTGGGATTGCCCCCGAGCGTCTTGAAATTACGCCGGCTGAGAGGAAGCAAGTCCCCGTTTTGCTTTCTCGTAGTCACCTATCGGTATTTTTTATCAAGCCTTATTTTTCCAAAAAAGCGTCTTCGGCCACGAAGATGGGGGAAATATTGGCCTTGGGCATACCTATTCTTTGTAACCGGGGGGTGGGTGACCAGGAATATCTGTACGAAAAATTTGCCTACGGGGCTATGGTTGACTTTTCTTCGCCAGAAAGCCCCGCCGATACGGGAAAATTATTTGAGCCAATCGTAAAAAATGTTGACCAGCTCCGGGCCATAGATCCAGAAAATCTGCGCGCCTTGGCGATGGACTATTTTGGTCTGGAAAAAGGAATACAGCGATACCGGGAGATTTATGCCGAAGTCATCTAAGTTACGCGTTTTATTTTTATTTCCTTATCCTTCGGATACGGCCGGTTCTCAGCGTTTTCGCTTTGAACAATATTGGGAGGCCTTAGACAAAGCCGGCATCCGCTATGATAAGCAAAGCTTTTTAGATGAAAAAACGTGGGCCGTGCTCTACCAACCCGGTCATCTATTGGCTAAAATAGGAGGAATCCTGCGGGGCTTTCTGAGAAGGTGGGCTTTGATTTTTCGTTTGCCCCGGTACGACCGCGTCTTTATCCATCGGGAGTTGAGCCCCATTGGCCCTCCCCTCTTGGAATGGATGATTGCCCGAATTTTTCAAAAAAAAATTATATTCGACTTTGATGATGCCATTTGGCTGCCCAATACCAGCGCGCAGAATTCCCTGGCCAGCCGAATAAAATTTCACCAAAAAACCCAAAGTATTTGTCGCTGGGCCTATCGGGTAAGTGCCGGCAATGCCTACTTGGCCGCGTTTGCCCGCGAGTTTAACCCTCGAGTGCGCATAAACCCCACTACCTTGGATACCGAGAGGCGGCATAATACTTTGCGTATTCATCAGGCCCAGGACAAACCCGTAATTGGGTGGACAGGTACGCACTCTACCCTTCCCTATCTCACTCCCTTAATCCCGCTTCTGCAAGCCTTGGAAAAAGAAATCTCCTTCACATTTTTGGTGATTGCCAACCAAGCCCCCGATTTTGCCTGGGAAGGCCTGAGCTACCGCCCTTGGAAGGCCGAAACGGAGATTGAAGATTTATTGACTATGCATATTGGCCTGATGCCCCTCAAGGATGATATCTGGGCCCAGGGTAAATGCGGCTTCAAAGCCTTGCAATACATGTCGCTGGGTATTCCGGCCTTGCTGAGCCCGGTGGGGGTAAACCAGGATATTGTAGAGCACGGCGAGGAAGGTTTTCACTGCCGAAATGATGAAGATTGGCTGCAATATATGAAGGTACTGCTCCAAGACCCTGTATTAAGAACGCAAATGGGGAAAAAGGGGCGAGATAAAGTTATTGCCCAGTACTCGGTGGGTTCCAATCGGGAAAATTATCTTAGGCTTTTCGATTAAAAAAAGCCAGGAGCTAAGACCCGGCTTTTTTTAAAGGTTCTTCTAAGATTTATTTTCTTCCTCCGCGACCAAAGGATTTTTTCTCCATTTTCTTGACTTTGTCTCCGTCTTTCAATTGCTTGGAAACAATCAGGAAGGGACCGGTAATCACGGTTTGTCCTTCTTCCAAACCTTCCAGGATTTCAATATTTTCAAAGTCACTTATCCCCGTTTTTACTTTTTGGGCCTTGATGGTTCCGCTATCTTTATCGTAAACAAATACGATTTCGTCTAGGTCATCCTTACTACTACTTCCCGAATCATTAGACGTTTTTTTGATATCGGCTTTTCCTTTGTCTTTTCCCCCGGCCTCGCCTTTTTTGGCTTCGCGGGTAGTAACCGCGGCTATGGGCACCGACAAGATTCCTGCTTTCTTTTGGGTGATAATATCTACCGAGGCCGTCATACCTGGCCGGAAAGGCTTGGTATTTTGATTGGCCAAATCTTTATAAGACTCATTCAAGATGCGTACTTTTACCAAAAACTCGGTAACGGCATCGGCCGTGGTGGTTTCGGTAGCGGTATTGGCGATTTCGGTGACAATGCCTTTGAAAATACGTCCGGAACTGGAATAAGAATCCACATCAATATCGGAGGATTGTCCGCGTTTTACCCGGATAATATCGTTTTCGTTTACGTCAACCTGTACTTCCATATTGTTCAGATCGGCCAAGATAAGCATTTCGGTACCGGCCATTTGCCCGGTTCCTACCACAGTTTCCCCTTTCTCCACACTGAGTTTGGAAACAATACCGCTTACTGGGGCATAAATCTCTGTACGGGACAGGTTATCTAGGTTTTGCTTGAGAGTAGCTTGAGAGTTGGCCATGTTAAAGCGGGACGCTTCTACGTTTTGCTCAGCCGAACGTACTTGCTCAATGGCTACCTGATAATTGGCCTGCGAGGTTTGGAAGTCGGCTTCAGAAATCACTTTTTGCTCAAATAAGTCCTGATTACGCTTAAAATCGGCCTCGGCTTGTACCAGCTGGGCTTTTGTCTGAGAGAGATCGGCCTGGGCTTGGGATAGGTTGGCCCGGCGGGCGTTTACGGTAGCGCCTGAGCTCTCCACTGCGGCTTGAATATTATCGGGGCGGATGCGGAATAAGAGGGTTCCTTGGCTTACCGAGTCTCCTTCTTCAATGAGCACGTCAATGACCTCCCCTGAGACATCCGGGCTGATTTTCACTTCGGTTTCGGGCTGGACTTTACCTGAGGCCGTCACCTTTTCTACAATTTCTACTTTTTTCGCTTCGGCCATGCTTACTTCAAAAGCATCTTCTTTTTTGCCAAACCCCAAGGCACGTAGGCCAATTAACCCTACAATCACCAACCCAGCGATAATTAGTAAATTTCTCAACAATTTACGGGAACGTTTCTTTGCCATCTTAAAAATATTAATACTCAAATGTAAGAAAAACCTAGAATCTTAATCTTATTAACCAATTTAAAGTCCGTTTGTCTATTGACAAAACAAATTCCCGAAAGGAAAAGCGATTTTTGCTCCTCCTTTCGGGAATGCAAACGGGTTTTGGGCTTGCAGGCCTACTTTATACTAAGAGGCCGCCCTATATAAAAGTCTATCACTTTTTGACGGAATAAATAATCATATTTAGCGCGAACCATATCCGAGCGGGCGTTGTCCCGGTTGATACGGGCTAAGTTATAGTCTACAATATTGGCGGCACCGGCTAGGTAGCGCTTTTCGGTAGTCTCAAAGGATAATTCAAGTGCCGCTACTTGTTGCTCCCGAGAACGGAAGGTCTCGTAAGCCGCCAAGGCATCGGCGTAGGCCTGCTCAATGGTCTGGCGCAGTTGGAGCTTAACGTTTTGAGAGTTAGTCTCGGCGATTCTTTGTCTAATCAAAGAATTTTGAATGTTACTCTTTACGGCCCAACGGTTAAAAATAGGAATACTCAAATTTAAAGTTAGCTGCTGGAAACGGTTATCGCTTAGTTGGTCAAAAAACGGGTAATCGTTTACTTGTCTTTCAGTAACTGGAACTTCGGAAGTAACGGCTTGACCAGTTCCTTCTACGACCCCAATTTCTTGAATTTCTAAACCAGTAGTAACAAAATCAACTTGCCTAGCAGCGTCAGAAAAGTTACTAGTAATCGAGCCATTGAGCGTCAATGTAGGATAGCGCCCTGATCGAGCTATATCAACATCATATGCCGCACTTTCTATGTTTATTTCGGCTCCTTTTACATTGGGTTGCGTCAGTAAAGCTTCCCGGTATATAGCTGCGGGGGCCTCGGCGATGGGCTGCACTTCCAAAGATTCAATGGGTACATCTTCAATGTTAAAATCAGGGTCTATGTCGTAGTTCATAGATTGTTGGAGACCAATAATTGACAGATTGAGGGTATTCCGGGCGGTTACTACGGCCAACTCATTATTGGCAAGGGTTGCTTTTAAATCGATAACGTCATTTTCGGCCACCGCTCCGGCGTCGAATAATTTTTGGGTTCGGTCGAGTTGCTGTTGGGTAGACTCCACATTTTTCTGGGCTACATCCAGGAGCTCTTTATTTAATAAAATATTGAGATAATTGATAGCAACATTCAATGAGACATCGTAGCGTGATTGCTGGGCGTTTTTTCGGTCTACTTCTATGTTTAGTTTATTTCTTTTAATTGTGTTGGTAATGCTTTGCCCGTTAAATATGGTCATATTCGAGCTAAGACTAAAGCGATTGGAATTAATTTGCTGATTGACAAAGTCATTGGAAGTAGGATCAATGGCCCGACCCCAACTAAACGTTTGGGAAGCATTCCCATTCAAATCCGGGTAACGCTCAATTTTAGATTGGAGATAATTGTTTTCCGAGATCTGTACTTGTAGGTCATTTTGCTTAACGGTCAGGTTGTTTTGGATGGCATATTCGATACAAGCGTCCAAAGTCCATATTTCTCGTCCCCCAGAGACTTGCTGGGCTTGAACTTGGCCCAGCCCCAGACCAAGGAGCACCCAGGTCAAAAACCCAATTTTTACGTAAGGTTGATAGGTATTTTTCATTTTGGTTATTGGTAATGTGATTATTGAGTCAAACTTTAAAAAATAAGAAGCTTTATTCCTTCTCAAAACCCTGGCAATTTAAATACCATAGGTACGAAGTCCTAAATATTGTGTAAAATTACCCCTCAATGGGCATTTTAAGCCCCCTGAAACCTTTCCCTTGGCAAGCCTTGCCAACCCTATGTCCACCAGTGTACATTTTTTTGTCTGAAAACCGAACACTAGGTATACCCAGTAACTTGCATTGCAAAGTAGTAAAAAAAAACACATACATCCAAAATTTCCTCCAAAATTTGCCTTTTAACTTAAAAAAATCACTTTAAAATTCAGGAGATTCCTTAAAAAAGGCTATCCAATTCGGGGTCGCGAATATCCCGGCTGTCAAAGCTCAGGTACTGCTCCCAAAATTGGGTATTGGGTAAGGGAGCTACACACACGAGGGCTTCTTTTTTAACTGGGTGTTCGAAGTAGACTCGCCGAGCGTGAAGGTGGATGCTTTTGTCTTCATTGGGCTTGGAAAAGCCATATTTGATATCGCCGCGTATCGGGCAGCCCATTTTAGCCAGTTGCACCCGTATTTGATGGGGGCGTCCGGTAATGGGGTACACCTCTAAGCAATAATGATTGTTTAACCTCCCTAATGTGCGGTACACCAACTCGGCTTTTAAGGCGCCTTCCTTGGGCTGGTCGTGGGCCCTGACTATATTTTTTTCTGGGCTTTTGATAAGCCAATGCACCAGTTTCCGCTTTTCTTCAGAGGGCCTTTTCTTTACAATGGCCCAATAGGTCTTCTTTATCTGGTGATTGCGGAACATCTTGTTCATCCGCTCGAGGGCCTTGGAGGTTTTGGCCAGAATGACCAAACCACTTACCGGACGATCGAGGCGATGGGGAATGCCCAAGTAGACGCCTCCGGTCTTATTGTATTTTTCTCTTAAATACTCCTTTACGTAGTCACCCAAAGTCTTATCTCCGGTTTTATCCCCTTGCACCAGGATACCGCTTGCCTTGTTGACCAGGATTAAATGATTGTCTTCGTAAAGCACTTCAAAGGGCTTTTTCATAGCTGTTAAAATCTTAAAATTTCACCAAAAAACAAGTAAAACCGAATAAAAATACTATATTTGAATAGTAGGGTTTATAGATAAAGTACTCAATTTAAATGTATTAGGTCTTTTTCTGGTTCAAAAACCCACAACAAGCAGACACCCCATTCTCTTTTTACATGAAAATATTTCCCTCTCTTTTTATGTCCCTCACCAGCCGGACATACTTCTTCATATGGCTTATTGCCGGGCTTTCCTGTCTTTGGGGAGCCTGCTCAAACCCGCGTAGTCCGCAGGCAAAACCCCAGGAAAACAGTCCCCCGACCCAATTGTTGGCTTACACTCAAGCCCCCATCCAAGACACCAATAAAGTCTTCCGAGAGTTTGTGCAAAACTTCCCCGATACGAGCCTCCCCACCGAGATTCGTATCCCAGAAATCCTCAAAGATACTATGCCCGCCGATATTGTGGTAGAATTTATTCTCGAAGCTGCCAAAAAGGCTCAAATTCCTACTTTTTTGGAGTATTGGGGAGATGCCGAGAGTCAAGCCCTTACCCGGGAAGGCTTAGCCAATC
Organism: uncultured Microscillaceae bacterium; assembly: GCA_963922455.1. Taxonomy (GTDB): domain Bacteria; phylum Bacteroidota; class Bacteroidia; order Cytophagales; family Microscillaceae; genus CAWUIO01. The sequence goes on along the minus strand of CAWUIO010000018.1, from coordinate 49,012 downwards.
GATTTATCAATGTGGACGAAAGTGTCTTTGCAGTCCTCAATTTTTCCTATGGTAAGCGGCTACAATTACATCCCGATTTTTATTCGGTTTGGTTTTTATGTATGCCTACTTTTTTAGAAGGCACCTATGCCTATGCCTACCTGGCCAATTATAACCGACAAGGACAGATGTTGGATGCCATGCTGGTAGCCGAAGAGCTCGCGTACGTTGACATGGAAACCCAATCATCCACCCGGATAGATAAAGAACTAAACATTGAGATGTCGGGTAAAGTTTCCAAATATGCCGAGCTCTATGGAGGTAGCCAAGATTTTGTAGAAACCTTCCAAACGCGTTATCAATTAAGTGAAAAGGGAACCTTCGAGACCCAAAATCAATATTATTCCGATCTATCGGGTAGTTACCAATCGCCCGATACGAATATTGTATTGCACTTGGACGTATACCACGAAAACCTGTTCTTAAGTTTTGGCAATCCTTCACAATTTGAGCCGGGCCCCGAATGGAAGGTTATCCAATTTGACCGAAAAGGCCGCACCATCTTGGCCCATCCCCCCCAGTCAGAAGAGGCCTACACCCTCCGATTTGACAAATCCCACTCGCAATTGGTTTGCCAAACTCCCGACGGACTTACCTATACCTATACCCGAACTCTAGAATAGGGGCTGCCCCCGGCGTTGTACAAGATTTTCTGATAGGCCTGTCCTGTCTGTGGCTCCGGGGTCGGGCCAGCGAGTAGCGAAAGCCCGACCGGCGCGGCCACAAAACTGGCTCAGGGGCTAAAAAATCACATTGCGCCGGGAAGCCCCACACGAAGGTTTTGGCCTAAAAATGCATCAAAATTTTCAAAATCGCCCCTTAACTTGGAGAAAAACCGAGTACAGCTAAGTTCCTGGGCAGCAGGCCTTTCTAGTCTTCAATGTGTTATGGATGTAATTTTTTTATCCAAAACCAAGCAATTTGTGCCCTGGGAAACCCTGTTTTTCGGTCATAATTACTATATTTAATCAATAAAGATCAGTCTATGGCAGTTAGCGACTTCCTTGCAGAGACTCCAGACAATTACGAACAAAAGTGTTTGTGCATCTTAGTACTGGATACTTCGGGCTCCATGCATGGGGAGCCCATTGATGAGTTGAACCGGGGTTTGGCCAATTTTCATTTCCAGGTTACCAAAAACGAAACCGCCGCCGAGCGGCTTGAAGTATGTATTATTACTTTTGAAAGTAAAGTAAAATGCATTCAAGAACCCGCATTGATTCGAAATATGGACATGCCAGCCTTGAAAGCTGGAGGGTCCACGCAACTTGCGGCTGGCGTAAAAAAGGCGATTGGAAAAGTGCAGGAACGCAAAAACTGGTACCGAAAAACCGGGCAACCCTACTATCGTCCGTTCATTTTCCTGATTACCGACGGTGATCCCGACTTAGACCAGGATATGAATGAATTGATGATGGAAATCAATGCCGGGGTTAATGAAAAGAAGTTTTTATTTTATCCCATCGGGGTGCAAGAAGCCGATATGGACATTCTGAGGTCTATCGCTCACCCCCATACCCCACCCATGAAACTTCGGGGGCTGAATTTTACCGATTTTTTTATCTGGCTAAGCAATAGCGTGAGCGTAATTACCCAATCGACCGAAGGGGATCAAATACATCTTCCCGATGCCGGCAATTGGGGACAAATCAGTTTATAATTGACCAAAACAAGCGTTTGAAGCCTTAGGTACTTAAATATTATTTTGCCATAAGCAACGTTTATAAAATAGACTATGGTGGGAATGCTTATACGCCATTTTCTGTTTTCCAAAAGAAGGGAGCCAAAATTAAAATGGAAACATACATTCAATTTGAAACCGTAGAGTTAGATAACATCCATGTGCGTGCCACTCCCTTGGGAGAAGGGGCCGAAGGACTCATCTATGAAGTAATCTTACCCCACGCCTGGGATAATTATGTCGTAAAAGTTTACAAGGATGCTTCCTCGGCTTCGGCCCGCTTAGACAAGATCCAATACTTAATTCGTTATGCTCCCTCTCTGCAAGATCCTTTTCGCATTATCTTCCCCGAAAAGATTATTTATAAAAACGGTAGATTCTGTGGCTTCTTGCTTAAAAAAGCCCGGGGAAGCGAAGATCTGAGCGTATTATCCGCCTATCGCCTGCCCAAAAGGCTCGATCAAGCTTGGCAAGACCGCTTTGATCGGAGTATGCCGGCGGCTTGGGCCAACCGCTTGGAGGTATGCCGCAACATTGCTTCGGCTATCCAAGAATTACATCAAACCCAACGCTATACCTTAGTAGATATCAAGCCGGAAAATATTAAAGTGGGCCTCGATAGTGAAGTTTCTTTGGTAGACATGGACTCCGTTGCCATTGCCCACGAAGGCGACCTGCTCTTTCCGGCCGAAAAGCTAACCCCTGAATACAGTCCCCTCGAATCTAAACAATTGGACTTCAAAACGGAGGTGCTCCCCGAAACCTGGGACCGTTTTTCTATGGCTGTGCTTTTTTATAAGATACTCTTTGGCATTCACCCCTATACCGGCTCTTGCGAGGGAGTGTTTGCCGATCTGACTACCAATGAGCAGAAGATCGCCGAAGGTCTGTTTCCGATGGGCCAACAAGCCAAGGCTTTTAGTATTATTCCGGAGCCCCATCAAGCATTCCGAAAAGCCCCCCGGCTTATTCGCGAGCTATTTTTACAATGTTTTGAATCTGGACATACCGCTCCAGAAAAACGCCCTAGTGCTCAAGCTTGGCAAGAAGGATTGGAAAGAGCCAGACGCCAGGCCCGTCGTAATTTCTTATCTTTCTTAGGTAAAAGAACTACGGCCCCTGCTGCCCGAAGTAAAACTAAGGCTTCTCTCCCGCATCCCAGCCCTTCGGTCAAGCAAACTACCCGGGCTTTAAGCAAAAAACCCAAGTCAAAGGCGCGTCATGCCTTGCAGCTTTTAACCTATCAGGGTATTATACCTACCCTAGTTTTTACCGGAGGTATGTTTGCCGCTTCATTTTACGGCTTAAATGCCTACGAAAAATCCCAGATGCTTGCCATGCAAGATAAGTATGGTGATCTAAATACCCTGGCCGAAAAAAGTTCTTTCCAACAAATTGAAGGCTTATTACCGGTGTATTCGGGGGTCTACCATTCCTCCAGTGGGCTCGTTTGGGCACTTAAACAGAATAATAAATATATCCTTACAGATACCAAAAATACGCAGCTAAGTCCTCAGGAGTACGATACGTTTTATGACTTCAATGAAGGGATCGCCATTGTCAAGATTGATAACAAATACGGGTATATAAATGACCAAGGGCACGAAATAACCCCCATCAGTTACGATTATGCCCAAAGGTTTAGCAATGGGAAGGCTCTAATCCGTAAAGGTTCCGATTTTTATATAATAGACAGGAAAGGAGATGTCCGCTTTAAATTGGATGTGGAAGCCTTAGGTGATTTTCGGGAAGGACTGGCCAGTTGTAAAATTGACGGCTGGTACGGGTTTATCGACTTCAACGGAAAAGTAGTCATCCCGGCTCAGTATGACTTTGTGTATCCCTTTAATGATGGTCTGGCTGCCGTAAGGATTATGGATAAATATGGCTTTGTAGACAAAACCGGTACTATGCACTTAGACTTTCAATACGACTATGCTTCTTCTTTTAGCAATGGCCGGGCCCAAGTACGTAAGGGTACAGAAACCTATTGGATAGATCGCAACGGACGGGTAGTACCCGAATAGCTACAAGCCCCGAAGTTCCTTTTAAAAAGTGTTAATTACCATGCTCCTGGTTTACCTGAAGTCCTCTGAGTGATTACTTTACCCTAATTTTAACATTTAGTGCCACGAAGCGCCCATAAATACTTAGTCAAGTTCAATTAAATTTTATATTTTTATCCAACGGCGATTTATCCTTGGGGATGTTTGCCACGAAGCTCGGGCTTTGAGCCCAATAAACCCAATTATCTATTTTTAGCTATGGCATTTGACGACTTTGCCGCCGAAACTCCAGACAATTTTGAACAAAAATGCTTGTGTGTCCTTGTTTTGGATGTTTCCGGCTCCATGGTGGGCGAACGTATACGTGAGCTCAACCGCGGTTTGGATGAATTTCACCGCCAGGTACGCAATGATGAAATTGCCGCCCAACGCTTAGAGGTTTGCATTATTGCCTTCAACTCTCAAGTAAAATGCATCCAGGAGCCCGCCTTGATTGATAAATTTGTGATGCCCATCATGAAGGCCCGGGGAACTACCAAAATGGGCAATGCGGTACAGTCGGCCATTCAAAAAGTAGAAAGTCGCAAGCAATGGTACCGGGAAACTGGACAGTCCTACTATCGCCCTTTCATCATCCTAATTACCGATGGAACCCCCGACTCTGACCAAAACATGGAGCGCCTCGCCATGGAAATCAACGAAGGGGTCAATGAGAAAAAGTTTATCTTCTTTCCCATTGGCGTGCAAGATGCCAACTTAACGGTATTACGACAAATCGCCCATCCGTCTACTCCTCCTATGATGCTCAAAGGGCTTAATTTTATAGAGTTTTTCCAATGGTTGAGCAATAGCATCGGTATCGTCACTAAATCGAATGAAGGGGATAAAATTTATTTCCCCGATACTTCCGGCTGGGGACAGATGGAGATTTGAGGCATTCCTATAATTAATGCCTATACTTGTTGGGTATAAATTTCCTTTCATGAATACAAACTGGGTACTTGTCGGTGATTCGGTAGCAGGTCAATCGCACATCAAACATGGGATACCCTGCCAAGATGCCCACTACTATGCTCTTTGGGACAATGGCTGGGGCATTGCAGTGGTCGCTGATGGGGCAGGTTCTTCTCCCAAGGCGCACATTGGTTCCGAATTTATCGTGCAGACTACCTGGCGGATTTGGGGTGATATCCTGGAAAAACAAGGTTGGATGAAAGAAAACCGTCTCCCTGAGGCAGATGAATGGGATATCCAAGCCCAAGAAGGACTCCACCAGATCTATCTTCGCTTGGAAGAGTTCTCCCAGCAACAGCAAATTCCCTTGAAAGAGCTATCGGCCACCTTGATTGTTGTTATTTTTTCCCCCATAGGCATTTTATGCACGCACATTGGAGATGGACGGGCGGCCTATTGTAACCAAAAAGAGGAGTGGAAAGCCTTGATGCAACCCTGGAAAGGAGAATACGCCAATGAAACCGTTTTTATCAATTCAGAGATTTGGGCTCCCGAACACAGAAGTCAATACATCCAGTCTACCCTTATCACCGAAGCTCCCCTAGCCTTTGCCCTTCTTTCGGATGGCTGCGAACGCCATTCCTTTGTCTGTAATGTCTGGGACGAAGCCTCAAAAAAATATATTGACCCCAACCAACCCTTTGAGAAGTTTTTTAAACCCTTGACAAAAAACCTACACGAGATGCAAAAACAAGGGATGGCCCCCGAAGCCATGAAAGCGAAGTGGAGCTCATTTTTACAAGGCGGCAATTCCTCCCTTAAAAATGAGCCTGATGATAAAACCATGATCTTAGGTACCCTCCTCATGGCTACTTAAGCCCAAGTGACCTGGAAAGCACATCGCAAGGAATATTCGATAATTTTATATTTCAAATTTCTTTCGATAGCCGGAGCATTTCCTTATCTTACAGGAGAAAGTATGTGTTATGAACCTTTATACTCACGAGAGAGAACCGGTGAAGCTGGCCCCCCACCCTTTAGGCAAAGGAGGATCAGGAGAAGTTTTTGAAGTGATCAGCCCCATTCGCTGGCGAAATCGGGTAGCGAAGGTGTTTTACCCCCGCGAACGAAGCTCCGAAAGACGGATTAAACTTGAGTATTTAATTCATTATCCCCCACCCCAGCAAAATCATTTAGTCCTCTGGCCCGAAGCCTTACTCTTTGAAAAAGACAGTTTTGCCGGTTGCCTTTTGCCCCGGGCCGAAAGCCCTTATGATCTTACCTATTTGAGTAGCTTAAAACTTTCAAATAGACTACCGGCCGAATGGATTCATAAATACACCCGTCAAGAGGCACATAACCTAACACACCGAGCGAAGATCTGCTTCCATATAGCCAGTGCCATTTGTTTATTGCACCAAGACCGTCGCTATGTACACGGTGATTTAAAACCCGATAACTTTAAGGTAAACTTAGACCAAACCGTTTCCTTGCTAGATACCGACTCGGTGGCGGTCAGTGAAAATAACATCTTTGTGTTTGGCCCAGATAAGGTAACCCAAGAATTTAGCCCGCCTGAGATCAATCACATCAACCCCAATTACGATACATTAGATCCTAGTTGGGACAGTTTTTCATTAGGGATTATTTTTTACAAAATCTTGCTGGGGCTACATCCTTTTAGCGTAAAGCCCAGCAGTACTAAAAACGATTTAAACTCTCTCGAGAAAAAAATACAAGCTGGCTTATTTCCTTTTGGCTCCAAAGCCGATAAAATAGATCTCATTCCTTCCCCTCATCAAAACTTTGGGGCCTTAAGCCCAGAAGTCCAAGAACTTTTTATCAAAACCTTTGATCAAGGTCTCTTTAAGCCAAAACTTCGCCCATCTGCCTTAGAATGGCGTACTGCTTTTAACAATTTTAATATTCAAGGCCAGAAGTATCAAAACCCCTTGCAGGTTCAAAAACCCTCTCCCAAGGTACATATCCTCTCGGGTAAAAGCCCCGTAATGCCTACGGCGGGCTTATTGAGTAATACAAAATCTCAAAATACTTTATTTAAGGCTACTCTTGCCATGACCTTGCTAAGTGCTTTGTTCCTGATAGGTATCTTAAATTACAAAGCCGTGCTCCCCGTCGAGTATCCGATAATGAGTCATGTGGAAGATAAAAGCAAAAACTCCAATTATTACCAGGATATTTTTAACGATAATAAAGGACGTAGAGATTATAGCTTTTTGCCCGAAGGGGTCATAGTTTTAGACAAATCTCAAGAGGGGGTATCTCGCTTATTGGATGTCAAAAATAATAAAATGGGCTATTTCCTGGAAGATCAGGAAATGGTGTTGATCCAGCCTCAATACGATGAAGCCCTCCCTTTTCACGAAGGAGTAGCCCGGGTAAAGCTGGGTGAAAAATGGGGAGTCATCAATCACATGGGAAGCGTGAGTTGTGATTTTATGTACGACCAAATCTTAGAGTTTCATAGTTTCAAAGCCCCTTTTCGCAAAAAAGGTAAATGGGGCGTTCTCGATATATGGGGCAAAGAAATTCTGCCGGCGATATATGACCAGGTCCATCCTATAGATTACGACTTGATTGAAGTATCCTTGGGCGGCATGAACGGCTATTGTAATACAAAGGGGTTTGAAATTGTCCCTCCTGGCCGTTATCAGGAAGTCGGAACCTTTTCCGACGGCCGGGCCCGGGTTAAACTGATTGACCGCTACGGTTTTATCAATCCCCAAGGCGAAATTCTCATTCCATTAAAATATAAATACGCCAGTAATTTTTACCATAACCGGGCAACTGTGCAAGAGATTACCCCACGAGGGCTTATTAGCTACGAAATAAATCAACACGGTGAAAAGCTAGGCCCCATTGCCAAACCTTACGCGGCACCTTGATCCTAGGCCTTGACCGATAGAGATAACTTGGGGCTTCCCTGCGCTAATCAAAAATATAGCCTACTGTGCCTTCCTACCAAGCGCAGGTCGGGCTTTCGCTACTCGCTGCCACTCCCCACAAGCCTCTACGAGCTCAAACATGCCGCTCTATCCCTAAGCCAATGGCTGGGAATTTTAGAAATGGTAGCCTCCAACTTACATGATTCTTTCCCGAGCAATTCGGAAGGTCTCAGTGTGGGCATTGACAATATCTGATATTCGGGGAGAATAACCTCCGCCCATACAAATCACCACGGGGATTCCTTTTTGGTAAAACGTGTCAATCACAAATTGGTCTCTTTCCCGACAGCCTTGGGCACTTACGGCCAGCCTACCCAGTTTATCTGTTTCCAATATATCCACCCCCGATTGATAAAAAGCAAAATCGGGGCGATGAGACTCGACAAGGCCGGGCAGGGTTTCGTAGAGCTTTTCTAGGTATGGTTTATCCGAGGTTTGATCTTCCAAGCCTATATCCAAATCGGATACTTCCTTACGATGAGGGTAGTTTTTGGCTCCGTGCATACTGAAGGTAAATACCTCGGGGGTATTTTGGAAGATTTGGGCGGTTCCATTTCCTTGATGTACATCGAGGTCTACAATTAAAATACGGTGGGCTATCTTGTTTTGAAGTAGGTAATGAGAAGCCAAAGCCTGATCATTGAGTAAACAGAAGCCCTCCCCCCGGTCTGTAAAAGCGTGATGGGTACCCCCGGCCACATTCATGGCAATGCCAAATTGCCGGGCAAACTCGCAACACCTTAAGGTTCCTTGAGCTATGGTTATTTCCCGAGCTACTAGCTCAGGGCTTAAGGGAAAGCCCGTAGCCCGAATTTCTTTTCGGCTAAGCCTTTGGTATTTTAATTTCTCCCAGTACTCTGGCTCATGTATTCCCAGGATTAAGGATTCTTCCATAAGGCCAGGAGTGAAAAAATTATCCTCGCTCAAAGTACCTTCATACCGCAATTGCTCAGGAAGAAGGGCATATTTTTCCATCGGGAAGCGATGATTTTCGGGCAAGGGGTGGGCATATGAGGGAGCCCAAGCAACTTTTAACATCTACACATTCAGTTTATACAGCTCCTAAGTTCCTGTTTGTACACTTTGTTTTTTCCAAATCAGGGAAAAGCCCTTTAGACTAGGCTCGGATTTTTAAGTGTTGTACTTGTCGGTCTGTATTAAAAAATAATAGGCCTAGTCTAAAAAGATCTAAACTCAAAGTAACCTTTGTATCGTGTTGAATTTCTTGCCAAGCTTTTTCCATACCCGAGGACCAATGAATATCATCCAGGATGACCAGGCTATTTTCGTGAACATAGGGGCGGATATACTCCCAATATCTCGTCAAGGCCTCGTACCGATGATTGGCGTCAATAAAAATCATGTCCCAGGTGGGGAGCTTAGCTAAGGTTGGCTGTAAGGTTTGATCAATATTGCCACAAATAAGCTCGATATTGGACAGGTTTAGGTGTTGAAAGTTTTCTTTTGCTACGCTAAGCAAGGAAGGATCACCCTCTAAACTATACACCTGGCACTGCTTTTTGGCGGAAGCCATATAGCTAGTGCTCATTCCTAAGCAGGTGCCTAATTCTAGGATGCTTTGGGGTTGATAGTGATTGACCAAACGGAAGAGTAATTTCCCTTGAGGGGGAGGAATGCTGCAGTTTCGGACTAATTTTCTAAGTGGAATGGTCGGTTTGGGATTTTTACGGGAGCCCGCCCCAAAATCGGTGCGTTGAATGAGCCTAGTATCTTTTTCTAGTTTGCGCCTTAGTTTCTTGATTTGGGCAAAAGCATAAAATTGCCTTTGGTCGTGTAGTACATTTTCACAAAACCGGTAGGCCTGGGGCGAATGGACCGAATAAATAGAGTGGGAACCCTGAAAAAACCGAGCGTAAGCCCCCAGAGAAAAAAGAATGCTGGAAATTTTCAATTGAACAAAAAGGACGCCATCAAAGTAAACTCAGGAATGACCACATCAAACTGATATCCATCTAGTACACGTTCCATGAGGTAAACCCCTTTCATTTTGCCAATACCCGAAGACAAATTACACCCTGAGACGTATTGATGGACTTCTCCAGGCTCAAGGGTAGGTTGTTGGCCCACTACCCCCTTACCTTCTACCTCGTGCATTTCTCCATTACCATCATAAATGTACCAATGTCTTCTTAGAAGCTGCACGGTGTGGTTTCCACAATTCTCAATGCTTATGCGATATGTATAGACAAAATGATTTCGGTTGGGGTTGGAATCTTGAAATTCGTAATTACTTACTACGCTTATTTTTATCCCATCCGTGATTTGCGTAATCATAAAATCAGCGCAATTTTAAAGTTTATGTGAATCACTAATTTTTTTCCATATGATACCTAAACAAACGGGAATATACACAAAAGCGTTGAAATTTCTAAGCTTTTGCTTTAATTTCCAAGCTGGAAAATTCAAACCCAAGCTACCTTATGGACGTAAAGATTGCTGATTCTTGGAAAACGCACCTTCAAGGTGAATTCGAGAAAGATTATTTTAAAAAACTGGTATCCTTTGTCAAAGAAGAGTATGCCCAACACACCGTGTACCCTCCCGGTAAGTTAATATTTAATGCCTTTTCCCGATCTACCTTTGATGATTTACGGGTGGTTATATTAGGGCAAGACCCCTATCACGGCCCCGGGCAAGCCAATGGGCTTTGCTTTTCGGTCAATGATGGGGTAAGACAGCCCCCATCCTTAAAAAATATCTTTAAAGAAATCCACACAGATTTGGGTAAAGAGATGCCACAATCGGGCAACTTGGAACGATGGGCCGATCAAGGGGTTTTTCTGCTCAATGCTACCTTAACGGTAAGGGGTGGCCAGGCGGGCAGTCACCAGCGCAAGGGTTGGGAAAACTTTACCGATGCGGTGGTAAAACTTATCTCAGACCAAAAAGAACATGTGGTTTTTATGCTCTGGGGAAAATATGCCCAAAATAAAGGGGCCGTTATAGATCCAGCTAAACATTTTGTCTTAAAAGCCCCGCATCCTTCTCCCTTGGCCCGAGGATTTAACGGTTGTCGTCACTTCAGCCAGGCCAATGAATTTTTGTTGAGTAAAGGACTCCCTGAGATTGATTGGTAGAAAATCTGATTTTAATACATTTTTGGCTTAGGGATGGAACGGCATGTTTGAGCTCGTGGAGGCCTGTGGGGAAAGGCAGCGAGTAGTGACAGCCCGGCCCCGCGCCCACAAAATTGGCTCCTAGGCCCTGATTTTTCTTGCGCGGGGAAAGCCCCACATAGGGAGATGGCACAAAGGGGGGCTAAAATAGGACTCCCCCCAACTCGCCAAGCAGATGCGATTCAGGAAGAAAGCCCCAAAGCCGGGTATCTTGGGCTATATGGAAATTGTCGCCAGAGAGGGCGTAGTAATCTTGTTTGAAAGTATGAGAGGTCATTTTCCCTCCACGATAATAGAGGCCATCCGTTCGTAGCTCGAGGTTTCCGGGTATATCTTCAAGCTCAAAATCCCGTATCAACTTGCCATAAACTTGCAGGTTGTACTCACTAAGCGGAATACGGGTGCCTTGCTTCGGTACCCAAAAAGGGCCAAAGTAATCCCGGTTGCCCGGCACATCTTGATGTTGTGGAAAAAGAGCAAAATCTGTATCCTCAGGGGTAAATTTATTTCGGGTAATGGTCTCAACCCCTCCGATATCGCGCAGGATTTTAAAGGGCAGTAAGTCATTGGGCAGTCCTGATAACTGATATTGCCAATTATTTGCCTGGATCTCCTGATTTACTTTATACGCTATGGGATACTTCTCGAAAAACTTAGGATGAATGGGCTCGGGGGCAAGTACGGTATATTGGTATTTTCGCAAAACGGGATAAGGGTGCAAGCGCTTGTTGCGGTACACTTCTCCCCCTTTTAATTCTATTGTATCGCCAGGCAAAGCTATACAACGGCCGATCCGAGGGGGTTTTAACTCTGCCGGGATCCCCAGTACGGTGGGGTCATTGTAGACTAAAATATCATATACGGCTGGCCTCCCGGTGACAATTCGACGATATGGCCAGGAAATAAGATCAGAATAAGACCAGAAGGCCTTGCCTCCCACCCGGTCCCGGGTGAAAGGGATGTGTAAGGGACGACTAATCAAGCGGGGGCCATAACTTAGTTTATTCACCCAAACGTAGCTGCCCCTCTCCAAGCTAGGGCTCATATCCGCATTTTGCACCCAAAACGTTTCCAAAACCAGGGATTTTAGAAAAAATAAGGCACCCGTTATCAAGAAAATCCAAAACCAAGGGAAGAAGGATCTTCTTTTGACTCTTGGTGGGCGCCTACGCCGGGTTACTGGGGGACGCTTCGTACGTAGCGATCGGGATTTGGTGGCTTGGCTTGCCATAAGCACTTCATTTAATTTGCGACTGGCTCAACTTGAGCCCTATCCTAGCATATCTTCCATTCCAAAAACGCCCACCTTGCCAATAAGCCACTCGGCGGCTAGTACGGCTCCTCTGGCAAAGCCTTCCCGGCTATGAGCGGTATGACGTATTTCTATGTCATCAATGGCCGATTTATAGAGTACCGAGTGCGTTCCAGGCACTTGGGGAATCCGTTTAGAAATAATGGATAATTCGTCCGGTTTTTCGGCTTCGTGATTTACCCAATGATTTTTACTATCGTAGGCATCGATAAGTCCTTCGGCTAAGGTTATGGCGGTGCCACTGGGAGCATCTTTTTTTTCGGTATGATGTATTTCTTCCATAGAAACTTGATAATTGCTATGGGCTTGCATCATTTGGGCCAGGGTTTTATTGAGTTTAAAAAATAGGTTTACGCCTATACTAAAATTAGAAGCATAAAAAAAGGCACTTTGTTTTTCTTGGCTAAGGGCTTCAATTTCTGCCTTTTTATCGAGCCATCCCGTGGTACCACTTACAATAGGGATTCTATTACTTACGCAATAATGAATATTTTGATAGGCCGATTCGGGTTGGGTAAACTCAATGGCTACATCCGACAAACCGAGCTGTACGTTTTGAATGCCCGATCCTTCTTTTGGGTCAATAATTTGACTTATTTCGTGTCCGCACTCTCGGGCAATCCTATCGATGGTTTTGCCCATTTTACCGTAACCAACAATTGCTATTTTCATAAAATCTCCCTAATCTTCAGGCATCAAACTTTTTATATACAAATATTTGCCCCGTATACATTACGATTTTACTATCATAAAAATAGAAGTATACGTGACCGTAGAAATACCGATTATACGCAAAAACTATCCATGAGCTTTGCTAAATGGTAAATTTTAGGACATTTTTTTTCCCTAAAAAGTTAAAGTTACGGAAAAACTTGGGATAATACTAGCTTGAAATGTGCTGAAATGGGGCTTAGTTGTCAAAGTCAACTCATCGCTCAAATCGAAGGTTTTGAAATGGGCATCGACGATCGCATCTACCACATTGAGGCCATACAATACTACCGATAAGATAATCAATAGATCTCTATCTCTCTTGGCTGCATCCTGATTATTCCGAGCCAGGTCTATGGTAAGAGAAGGAAAAACATCCCTCTCAGGGGGTAATAGGCCGCTTTTTGCCAAAAAAGAATTGCGAAACTGTACATAGCGGGTGTTATTAAATGAAACAAAATATCCCAAAGTACCCGCTAATCCATAAATTATTGGTAATTTCCAGTACTTTCGGTTATAAACCTGTCCCATGCCAGGAAAGATAGCGGAGTATAAAGCCGCCCTACTAGGAGAATAATCGGGGGTGTAGGGATTTTCCAAACTATCTAGCTCTAATCTAATCGTATCGGATTGAGCTTTGAGTTGAGAAAAGCCCAGGATGAGGAGAAGGCTAAAAATGATTGATTTTTTAGGATGCTTCAAGGTAGTTACCTTTTAAGATAAATTGAAATATTATCACAAATATGCAAGATTTATCTCTTATTAAAAGTTCCCTATCTAAATTATTTGGCATAATTTTATCACCTATTTATTTGCTTGTATATAAATTTTAGTCAATATTTATGAACATTTTGTGAGCCTAGGTATATCACAATTTCACTCAAATCCGCAATCCTACTATGATAAGACAACTATGCCTCATACTTGTACCGGTATTACTTCTAGTCTATGCCTGTGGTCCCAGTAATTCTGAAAACTCCACGGGTACTGATGATGAATTGAAGATTTTTCGCTATAACCAAACCGGTGGGCTAACTTCACTCGATCCGGCCAAAGCCGGACTACGCTCAAACATCTGGGCAACTACTCAATTGTATAATGGACTATTTAACTTCACTAAAGACCTCTACGTTCACCCTGAGCTGGCCCAAGAGTGGGATGTATCTGATGACGGAAAAGTGTATACTTTCACCATTCGGGAAGGTATCCGTTTTCACGATAATAAATGCTTTGAAGGGGGCCGAGGACGTGAAGTGAAAGCCAGCGACTTTGTCTATTCCTTCAAAAGGATCTTGAACTCAGGTAATGGGTCTTGGATATTTAATGACAAGGTACTTCTAGGACCCGACGGGAATCCATCGGACACCTGTTTTGCCACTTTGGATGATTATCGCTTCCGAATTTATTTGAACCGTCGCTTCCCTGCCTTTTTGCAGATACTGGCAATGCCTTATTGTTTTGTAGTTCCTAAGGAAGCTTTGGATACGTATGGAGAAGACTTTGACGCCAATCCGGTGGGAACCGGACCTTTTCAATTTGTGAATTGGGTGCAAAATGAGAGCCTATTACTCACTCGTAATGAGCATTACTGGAAAAGTGATACTTTGAATCAATTACTACCCTACTTGGACCGCGTACAAGTTACATTCAAGCAAGATCGTAACCAGGAATTTCTCACTTTTTACGAAGGAGACCTTGAGTGGTTGCCAAACTTGGCCCAAAGCTCCCGAGACAAGATTTTAGAAAAAAGCGGGGAAATTAAAGAAAGTATCCGGGATAAATTTAGCGTACAAAAGATGCATTACTTAAATACCGAGTATGTCGGTTTTAATGTAGATGCAGCTTCGGACAGCCCTTTTAAGAATACAAAACTCCGCCAAGCCATGAGCTATGCGGTTAACCGTCAGAGCTTGGTATCCTTTATCCGGAATGGCTTAGGAACCCCCGGTGATTATGGAGTGGTGCCCATTGCCCTTCCCTCTTTTGATTCGACCCGGGTAAAAGGATATTCCTACAATCAAGCCAAAGCCCAAGAGTTGCTTCGCGAAGCCGGTTTTCCAGAAGGAAATGGTTTGCCCAGCTTAAAACTGAATACCTACCAATCAGACAAAGAAATTGCTGAGTTTTTACAAAATGATTGGAAAGCCATCGGAATCAATGTGGAAATAGAAACCAATCAGTTTTCAACCCATAAAGATTTGGTGGATAATGGAAGGGTCAACCTTTTCCGGGGATCTTGGCTGGGAGATTACCCAGATGCAGAAAACTATCTGGCGATGTTTTACAGTCAAAACTTTGCTCCTGATGGGCCAAACAAGACGCATTTTACCAATGACGAGTTTGACCGTTTATTCGAGGAAGCACACGAGACCGATAACCTCTTTACCCAATATGAGGATTATTACAAAATGGATCAGATTGTGATGGATTTTGCTCCTGTCATTGTTTTATACTATGATGAGGTTATTCAATTAACCCAACCGTATGTAGTAGGATTGGAAGCTGACCCCATGAACACACTTCGTCTCGAGAAAGTGGATATTAAAAATTCGGAATTAGCTCAGGAATAAGGATTTAGCTTAAGTAAAAGCATGGAGAATCGGCTCTTTGTGAAAGGAGCCGATTTTTTTTTATTTTTTTACTCCACTCGCCTACATCTGCTAAGTATATGAAAATGATATTAGTAAAATTAGGTATAAGAGACAGCTTGGTTTCAAACCACTAGATAAGATTAATTTCTTTATACACTGGGGTTGGCCAAGCGTTTCTTTTTGGATTCTGGGTAAATCCATTATCTTTGAAATTAACAAGCAGTCATTCGCTCTCCGCAAACTTTCCCCTCATAATTTTATAAGGTATTGAGCCCAAAACTTTGGATAGGCATATGCCTATTTCATTGTTTTACCAAACCTAGCAAAGAACATAGAAGCATTCAACCGTAATTTTTCGAATTCTATGAACGTCTATTCTCCTGGCCAGATCATCAAAAAATATTATAACTCGTGTCTAGAGGTGGCTGAGATACCCCAAGAACAAAAGCTTATCTTAGAAGAAGGGGGCCTTCCTTCCGATTTAGTAGGCTATTTATTTCGTAATGGAGCCGGTCAATTAGCCCGCCATGGGGTGGCTTACCAACATCCCTTTGATGGGGATGGTTATATAACTCGTTTGCGTTTCTCGGAGGGAGAGGTAGGTATCATGAGTCGTTATGTACGTACAGAGGAATTTAAGGAAGAGGAGCAAAAGCAGAAAATGCTCTACCGGAGCTTTGGTACCAATCTACCGGGTGGGTTTAGACGAAACTTTTTTCGTACCCGCTTTAAAAATGCCTCCAATACCAGTATTGTTTACCATGGCAAATCTCTTTTATCACTCTGGGAAGGAGGCCTGCCCCATAAAATTAACCCACATACCCTAGAAACCGAATCCCGCTTTGACTACCAAGGCAAGTTAAAAAACCCCGATGCCGGGTATCATCCGTTTATTAGCCCCGAATATCCTTTTTCGGCCCATCCCAAAGTGCACAAGGGCACGGGCGTTATGCATAACTTCGGAACGGCAACTGGCTACAAAAACCGCTTGGTAACTTTTGAAATACTTCCCGATGGGCATGCCCTAGATCCCAAAACTTATCCTATGAAGGAAATCCCTTTTGTTCACGATTTTATTCTAACTGCCGAGGGGAGCCAAGTATTTTTTCTACCTTCAGTTTCGTTTGGCTTGTTGCCTATGTTTTTAGGGTTTAAGACCCCAGTAGAATCACTAAAAGTTAGGTCGGATAAACCCACCAAGATTTGGGTCCTGAAAGACCATCGGGTGGAGGAATATGAAAGTGAATTTTGCTTTGTCTTCCATTTTATCAATGGATATGAAGAAGAAGGGGGAAACCTAGTCGTAGATGCTTTACGAATGCAGTCTTTTCCCGAAGCCAAAGGCTTTTGGAAAAATATAAATCAAGGAAAGTTTCAGAATACCCCAGCCTTTCCGGTGCGCTATCGAATTCGCAGGGACAACAAATCTGTGGAGGCAAGCCCCCTATCGGAGCATCCTCTTGAATTACCGGGTATTAACCCCAATTTTACAGGCAAAGAGCACCGCTACACTTGGGGAATAAGCAACTACCCCGACCAAGCCCATATGGCCTTACACGGTATAGCCAAAGTTGACTGCAAAGAGCGAGAAACCCTTCTGAGAGATTTTTACCCACTTTTACCGGGAGAACCTATTTTCGTACCACGGCCTAAGCCCCACGCCGAAGACAATGGCTGGCTCTTAGTGATGTTGTACGACCCGGATGAAGAGATAACAAAGTTGGCCGTACTGGAAGCACACAATCTCCAAAGCTTGGCTTTGTATCGCATGCCCCAGTTCGTTCCTTTAGGGTTTCACGGCAGCTGGGTCAGTCAGCTGTAAAACAAAAAATCCGGCGCGAAGCCGGATTACCAAAAGCCTTAAAACATAAAATCCAGGTTATCCTCATTATAGGAGTCCTGGAATTGTTCTTGAAGAAAGTCAAACTCTTCTTCTTCTTCGGGAGTGAGACGGTCAAACTCCATTTTTTTCTGTAAGCGGTCCAGACGGTCAAACAACTCGCTAGGACTAAAGAAAAGACTTTGGTATTCCATAAGAGCTTTAGTTAATGTGAATCGAAAACTTGTCTTGGTGTAGCACCAAAACAAAAAAAGTTTTAGATTTCTAGTTATTTACCAGCAATTAATATACAAAAGCAAGCTTTGGAAGAATGATATAATGAAGTATGGAAGAAGAATGAAAGATTAGATTTTGGAACACATCTAAACCAATCGTTTTTGAACAAAAAAACAAAATATATTTTTAATCAAAGGAAAAAAAACCAAATATTCATAAAAACTTAACGCAGATTTCATTAATTCTTGATTCATCTTCTTAAACCTACATACGTGTTTTAGCGTAGTAAGTTTACCCTCTCTTTGAAAAGCAAATAATATCCGTTTAGCTTTCCTTTATGCCCTAAATCCTGGGGATGCGTAGTTGTAAACCCTCGAATTTTCTGAGCCTGAAAAAAGCGCTACTTGCTAACCCAAGTGCCTGTTAACTTCATGCTGCCTCTTCTGATAGGCTGAGGGATAGAGCGGCCTGTTTGAGCTCGCCGCTGGTTTGCGCGGGGGCCAGCGAGTAGCGAAAGCCCGACCCTGGGGCAGCACCACTTGCTATTAGGCAGGCTGGTACAAGCCCAGGGGCAGCCCCAACTCTGGTCTTATGCGGTTTTTGAAGTCTCTACTTCCTTCAAAAAGTCTTGGATGACCGGGTTGACCTGTTCGGGCGACTCAATCGTGGATAAATGGCCCACCTTAGGGAGTAATTCATAACGAACGCCGGGAATTAGATTGCGCATCAATTCTGATTTGGCCGGGGGCGTGGCCACATCCTCCTCACCGGCGATGATCAGGGTAGGCACCTGTATACTTTGGAGAGATTCGTCGCTCAAGCCCTCTCGGAAAGTTACTCCTTTGACGGCCCGGGTTACCCCTATTCGGTGGCCGGTCCACAAAATTTCTTTCCATTTTTGCTTGAGTTCTTTTTTGGCCGGGTCTTTCAAAAAGGTTTGGCCAAACATGATGGGCAAAACCCGGGAAGTAACGATTTTAAACCCAAAGTTGCGGGCTACCAAGTTTAAGGTGCGGTATTTTCCCACTTTTTGAGGGTCTTCCGGGCCGTGGCTCGTGTTCATTAAAACCAAAGATTGTAAAAGCTCCGGATAATGTATGGCCAGCCTTAAGCCCACAAAGCCCCCCATCGAGAGCCCAATAAAATGACAAGGGCCCGCTTTTTTTTCTTCAATTAAGGTCTTGGCATCTTGAGCTAAGGTATCCATGTCATAGCCAGTGGCACTTACCGAACTTTGCCCTTGCCCGCGAAAATCAAAGGAAAGGCATCGATAGTCCTTTTGTAAGGCTTCCACCTGCGCATCAAACATGCGTAAATTGCACAGTAAGCTGTGAGAAAAAACCAAGGTTCCGAGACGGGCCTCGCCTTTATCTTCATAGTAAATTTCGGTTTGATTGATTCGGATAAGCGGCATAGTATGATGCGTTTAAATGATGAAGGGGCTATGCATTTTTAAGTAAAGAAAATAGATAAAGCCGGGTTTTCACCTTGCCCTGGGTGTTTTAACAATTTAAACATTAAATAAGAAACTGTTTAAATTTAATTATATGGGCTGCAAAGGGCCATTTCGGGAACCTGATTTCATCAAATTCATCGCCCGTAGCGCTGCTATGCGCTCCTTGTTGATTTCATCAGAACCCCAAACTGACCCTTTTCGCCGACAAAAACTAAACTTAAACAGTTTCTAAGAATATTTTCACGTATTCTTCGGAATAAAACAAGGCGCTAGTTCAAAAAAAACGGCTGGGGTTTGGGGGTATCCCCGGCAAAAGTTAAACTTGTATGGTGCAGTTCTTCCTTCATACTTAAACTAAATGCCCCCAAAATTATGCAAGCTATTACCAATCCCTTTGGCATCACCGTATTTGGTTCGGCCATTATTCGGGTAAGTCCTGATGTGGTGAGCCTAAACTTTGCCGTATCCCGGCTCGAGAAAATGCCCAAGGATGCCTTCAACCACGCCCGGGACAGTTCCCGAGCCGTACGTAAATTCTTAAATCAAAATCTTGAGGGAGATGTGGTTTCCTCTCGGGTAAGTCTAAGCCAGGAGCATCAAATGGATAATCATGAAAAAATCATGCTGGGTTATCGGGCGCGGGTACGCTTCCACCTTATTACCCGAGAGCTGGATCGGGTAGAAGACTTATTAATTGGCGTAGTAGATTCGGGAGCTAATGAAATTGAAGAAATGAGTTTTCAAACTAGCAAACTGCGCGATTATCGCCAGGAAGCCCGACAAAAAGCCTTACGTTCGGCGCGCGAAAAAGCCGATAATTATTGTGTAGCCGCCGGGGTAAGCCTGGGCCGGGTACTGCATTTAGAAGATGTAAACCCTAGCCAACTCACGGGCATACACGAAGGCCACCGGGGCAATCGCTTTCCTCCTGAGGTAGGGCAAGAAGGCAAGGCATTTGACCCAGGGGCGATCACCGTTGGCGGAGCGGTGCGGGTTTCTTACGCTATAGAGCCTTAAAATATGGCTTGCGACTAAGTTCTTATATCGCATTCTTCTTATTTTTGACAGATTGTAACAGTCTGTATGTATAATTAGGCCATAGTCTATGCTCCGCATTAAAAATCTTCAATTTCATTATCCTGGAAAAGAGCCTATGCACTTTCCGGATATAGATTTGCCCACAGTCGACCCCCTGTTGGTTTTGGGGCCCTCGGGAAGTGGCAAAACCACTTTTTTGCACCTAATTGCTGGGCTTCTACGCATACAAACGGGAAGTATCGAGCTAGACGCCACAGCCTTGCAAGATTTATCTCCCCGAAAAATGGATGCCTACCGGGCACGACATATGGGCATTGTTTTTCAAAAAGCCCACTTTATCCAGTCCTTAAATTGCTTGGAAAACATGCTCCTGGTGCAAAACTTAGCCGGAAAACCTTCTCGTAGACAAGAAGCTCAAGCAATTTTAGAAAGTTTAGGTTTAAAAACGAAAATACGGGAAAAGCCCCATCGCTTGAGTGAGGGAGAAAAACAACGTTTGAATATTGCGCTGGCCATACTCAATGAGCCAAGACTGATATTAGCCGATGAGCCTACTTCCAGCTTGGATGATGAAAATTGCCATATTGTGCTGGACTTGCTTAAGCACGTATCCGAAAAAAACCAATCCCATCTCTTGGTGATTACGCACGACCAAAGAGTTAAAGAAACGTTTTCGCAACACATCAGCTTATGAATATTGTCAAACTCAGTATCCGGAATTTAATTAACCAACCACTCTCCTCAGGCCTCAGCATACTCTTACTGTCCCTAGGAGTAGGTATTTTTTCGGTGGTTATACACTTAGAATACAGTTTAAATAGTCAAATCAAGCGCAATACCCAGGCCGTAGATATGGTTGTGGGAGCCAAAGGTAGTCCCTTACAGCTTATTCTTTCGGCTATCATGCAGGTCGATGACCCCACAGGCAACATACCTTTGGATGAGCTGCATGCTCTTCAAAAAAACCCGATGGTCCAAAAGGCGGTCCCCCTTTCTTATGGTGATTCTTACGAGGAGTTTCGGATTGTGGGTACCGATACCAGCTATTTGGGGCTCTATCAAGGCCAAATGGCTCAGGGTGAAGTCTGGCAAACCTCCATGGAGGTAGTATTGGGCTATGAGGTAGCGCAAAAATTAGATCTCAAGCTCGGAGACACCTTTACCGGCAACCACGGACTGGTAGCCGGTGGGGATGCCCACGAGGACAAAGCATATCAGGTAGTGGGTATACTAGAGGCCTCTTCTTCGGTTTTAGACCAGTTAATCCTGACCACCACCGAAAGCGTCTGGGAAGTACACGAAACGCATGAAGAAGAAGAAGCCGACTCGCTCGCGGAGCTGGCAGAAGACCGGATGATTACCGCGGTTCTGGTCAAGTTTAGAGGCCCCCGGGGTTTGATTATGCTCCCGCCCATGATCAATCAAAAAACGTCCATCCAAGCCGCACTGCCTAGTTATCAAATGATCCGTCTGTTCCGGGTACTGGGTTTTGGGATTACCACTTTGCAAGGAGTAGCCCTCGCCATTGCGGTGGTATCGGCTTTGAGTGTGTTTGTCAGCCTATACCAAGCGCTCCGGAATCGCTTGTACGAACTGGCCCTGATGCGCGTGTATGGGGCCAGTCCGTCCCAGCTTTTTTTATTATTGCTATTGGAGGGCATTCTCCTGAGCATGGCGGGATATATCTTGGGCCTGGTTTTAAGTCGCCTGGGTATGTTTGCTATGAGTCTTTGGCCCCAAGAGGGTTTTCACTACCACTTAAGCCAATGGCACCCTCTCCCTGAGGAAGGTTTAGCCTTGTTTGCCTGCTTGCTTTTAGGCATATTGGCCTCTCTCCTGCCTGCCTTACAAGCCCGAAAACTCTCCATTTCTAAGATTTTAAGGGAGGCCTAAGATATGGGGGCTGCCCTCGGCGTTTACCAGGTGTGCCCCCTCAGAAAGACCGTGGCGCCGAGGTCGGGCTTTCGCTACTCGCTGCCTTTCCCCGCAAGGCCCTTACGAGCTCAAACAGGCCGCTCTATCCCTCAGCCAATGAAGCAGAGATCCTGGGAAAGAAAACCGTGTTTAATGTGATAGGCCGGTGGCCACTCCCCTCCTGATTAAGCCAAAAACGTATGGCAAAAATTTAGGCTAGGTTTTGTAATAAACGGCCCTTACCCAAGTAGTATTCAGTAGTACTTTCTTTGCCTAGCCCACATCCTAAGTCAAAAAAATTCGTTCGAAAGAGCAGAAATGTTTATATTCATTGTGATAAACCTAACTCGTGCCCTTAGCTGAGTTTTCAAGCAATTTATTATGTCGACCCATACTACCTTGATTCCGGAACCCAATGAGCGTATTTACGAGCTCTTGACTCAAAACGAGTTGGAAAAGGCCATAAAGGAACTCCTAAGTTATGTCGCCGATGCCTCCTCAGACCGTTTACACCTCCGGGAGGCTTTGACCATTAGCCAATTGTATTATGAGACGGGCCGGCCGGAAAAAAGTCAAAATAGCCCCTCAAGACCCAATTCTTGGCCCAACCAAAAGGAAATCCTGCAACGAATTTTTAATTTACTCAACACCCTGGAAGCTCCGATCAATTAATACGCATATGGAAGACAATATTTTAGAAATAGGCCAAAAACTGAAAGACCTTATTTGGGAAAATCCGCTTAAGGGTAGTGAAGAGTTAATCTTTTTTGTAAAGCGTCACGCCAACCGCTCTAGTTTGAGGCAAATGGCCATTATGCTCAAGTTTGAGCACCAAAATGCTCAAAACGAAGAAAGCCGCTCCTCCATTATGATGCAAATGATCGACCTCATAGAAGATGTGATCCATTTGTACAATGAATCGAAGCTTAAAGAAGAAATCCAGGAAATTGAAGCCAAAGGACAAATAGAAGCAAACTACCTTTCTCAAAAATTGCCAAGCCAGAGAGAAACGGTCTGTGCCTGTGATCACATCCGTAAAAGCTTCAAAAGAGGAGGCTTTCAACTCCAGGATGTACAATTTTCTATCGATCTAGGCAAAATTGTAGGAGTTGTAGGTGAAAATGCCAATGGAAAAACCACACTATTTCGCATCTTGGTGGGCGAGCTTAAACCAGATCAGGGCAACTTACGCTTTCCCGCCCTTGGCCAGCCAGAGTGGAATAAGCTCAATTGGTACAAGCTCAAAAATCAAATTTCTTACGTCCCCCAAGATTTGCCAGTTTGGCATGGCAACCTAAAAGACAATTTACATTATGAAGCCGCCACACACGGGCTTACCGGGGAGGCCAATGAAGATGCCGTAGATTATATTATCGCCCGTTTGGGCCTAAACCCTCACGTACATAAAAAATGGAACCAGCTTTCTGGAGGCTATAAGCTACGATTTGCCCTAGCCAAAGCCTTGGTTTGGAAACCCAAATTTTTGGTAATCGATGAGCCCCTCGCCAATTTGGATATCAAATCGCAAGTCGTTTTCCTGAGTGATCTTAAAAGCCTGGCCCAAAGTATCCGGCACCCAATTGCGGTCCTTATCAGCTCTCAACATATCCACGAACTGGAAAGTATCGTAGATCAGGTTGTTTTTATGCGGCAAGGTCAGGTATTGTACCAAGGAGAAAGTGCCAAATTAAAAATGCTAAGCCAAGAAAACGTATTTGAGCTTTCCGGAGATCTCAATTGGCAGGAAATCCAAGACAAACTCCGTGGTTTTGAATACATCCGCATGGAAAATGCCGGCCTAGGCAAGGTAATCATCCGAACTCCCCTGCACGTAGGCCGAAAAGAAATACTCCAAGCTTTTTTGGAGCATGATATCGACATTCACTATTTCCGAGATATTAGTCAATCGACCAAAACCCTGTTTTATGAAAATTCTTAAGCGCTTAGAACCTAAATTCTTTCGCCAGTTTAATCACTATTTGCTAACCCACCATCCTTTCATTTGGAAAACCCGGGTACAGTATTTCCTATTTTATTCCTTACTGGCTGCCAATGGTGCATTGGCTATAATTGCTTTATTAATACCCGTAAGTCTTCAAAACGTACCCGACTATAACGGGATGTTTGGCCACAGTATCTTTATGGCCATGTTGGGAGGTATTGTATATTTACTTTGGCTATTTCTACTCAACCGGGATAAACAGGCATTGTATAGTCTGGGAAGAGCCGCCCAAGCCTTTGGCCTTTACTTGCTAGCCACGGCTTGTTTACTCAGTAATACATTGACAATTCCCTTAGTGCTCAAACACCGAGTAAATGCCTTGGTAGATTCCCAACAATTGGCTCAAGATTTAGAATATTTGAGCTATGAGTTTTGGGAATTAAAACGATTTAGAGAGTATCAAGAATATTTAAGAAATAATGAAAGCATACTCTTATCCTTTGATTTTGCCACGGGTCGTATCGAGGCGAGCAATATGCACTTAGAGCCCGGTGAGTATCTGGAAGAAGACGCTTATAAACCAAGCAATCAAGACATTACTAAGGCTTTAAATCAAGCCCGTTCGTTTGAATATGCCCAAGCTCAACTACTCGTAGATGCTGTGGAAGATTACTCAAGAGAGATGTTTTATGAAGGAAGCGAAGTATCTCAAGAACTTACCTTAGAAAATCGGAAAAAGACTTTAAATCAACTTAAAAACCTTAAGGGAATACAAGCAGAGTTTCATAAAGCCCTCATTCATAATTTTCAAAAGTGTTTGGGCTTTCACACAGATCCGGAGACCAATAAAAAGGTGCTAAACCATATCAGCTTTTATTACAATGCTGCCTTATATGCCAAACCTATGACCCAAGCAATGTTTGCCTACTATGCCGTGGATCCTTTGCACGCATCCGGCCTTAGCCATAAACTATACAATTTGGATAATTATGACCTTATGCAGACCCTGCCTGTTTTAGGAAACTACAGTCGTCTCCTACAAGATGAATACTGCTCTAAAACGGCTCAAGATAAAAAAGAATGCTATCAGGAAAAGTTGATGGAAAGCCAAGAAAATCATCGGGAAAACACCCAATCTTTCTTTGCCTTTCTCATAAGCTTCTGGATGATCTTGGGAGTAGTGGCCTTACAAGCTTCTATGATGGGTACGATGAATATTCAAAAATTGGCCCTCATTGCCGCCTTGTCTATCCTGGGCTTTATCAGCCTGGCCTTTGCTATGGATGTAAGTAGAGACTTAGAGCGTTACTTTCAAGTTTACTTAGGCAGCCGTCACCGGGAAGTATTCGTCTTTTTCTTGTTTCAATCGGCTATTTTGGGTCTTTTAGGAGGGGTTTTGGCCTTTTTGCATAGATACTCCGGGCAACGTACCCAGTTTTTTAGTGTACTACAAACTGCTGGCCTATTGATATTTAGTGTTTGCCATTTGGTTTTTTGGAGTTTTATCCAGAATGAATACTACCATTATGAAGTAGAGGTTCGCGTTTTTCAGGGCTTGATGCTCTTTAGTGCTGTAGCTATGGTCAGTTTGAGCTTCTTGATTCAAAGACGTATCAGTGCTCTTCCTCGCAAGAGCTAAGACCCCAATAAATAAAACAGGTAGGGCCCTTCCATCTTTGGTAGGGCCTTTTCTTTTTGAGCAAAAGGTAGGGGCAATCCCAAACCTGTATAGATTTAGTGCTTGTGGGCATACTAAGCACCTTTTTCCGACTATTTATTTACCCACTCCTCATACGGCGGACCTATCCAAGTTTAAATTCAAGATGCATGGTCTCGCCTGGGCTTAGGCCGGCCCATTGGCTTAGCAGCTCATAATACTTTTCCCGGGCCCTTTCAAGATTTTCTTGACTTAGCTCAGGGGGGAATGAAAGAGACCGCTCTTCTAAAACCGGTTTCAGAATTTCTATAACATCTTCGGCTTGGCCAGAATTAAGTCTTTGCACCTGCAAAATTCCGACAACACACTCGGCAACTTTAGCTTGACTTGGAAGGTTTGCCGGTATTAAAGCTTGGGGCCTTTTATCTCGGGGCAGTTCAAAGTCGCCTACATGATGGCCTTTACTTACTAAACCAAAAAAGGCTTCCTGCCAGGCTAAGGTAGATTCAAGAGCAAAATGGGCTAAATCATGATCCTCCATCCCTGGGTGTAAGCTAGTCCACGTTTGACTTCCGTCTTCCCGGGTACAGGTCATCGTACTGGGCTTCCCTTTTCCTTTTTTGAATTCGATTTGTAGTGACATACTTCTAATAAAAAAAACCGAGAGCCAAAACGTCTCTCGGTTTCAAAATACATATAATTACAGTCATGGCAAAACTTAGGGCATATACAAATTACTGCCCATAACTCGGATTCTGTATGATGTTTGGATTAACATCGGTTTCCTCAATGGGAACCGGTAAAATAAACCGGTCATTTGGATACGAAATCTGACAAATCGGGGACGTACAGTCATCCCGGGTAATGTTTTGCTGATTACGGGTTGCATCAAAAACCCGGTGCCCTTCAAAGCATAACTCTTTGCGTCTTTCCATTAAGATCTCCGCAATAAGTTGATCCCCAGTACTGGTCGTCACAGATGCCGAATCATCGGCCCGAAGGCGAATCATATCCAAATCGGCTTGGGCCCCAGAAAAATTATTGGTTTTGGCCCGGGCTTCGGCTCGATTTAAGTACACTTCCGACAATCGGATCACAGGAACATTATCGGTTGCAATATTTACGCTATCACTCGGAAATTTGTCAACCCGTATGGTACCATAAATCCCTCCCAAATCGGGGTCCTCCCGAAACATCGTGCCCCGGATATCATTACTAGCGTAATTATCTAGTAGATCGGTCGCCGGAAGATAGTCGCCGTACCCAGAGGCTTTGTACATATTCCCTAAATGATCGGCACCTGGATTATCGGCCAGGTTGAAGATAATTTCCAGGATAGCCTCGGAAGAATTCCCTTCAAAAAACTGCAAAGCATACTCATCTCGCTCTACTAAGCTAAATTTGTTGCTTTCAATGACAGCCGTGGCCATTAGTTCTGCGTTGGCAAAATCTTCCATGTACAAGTACACCCGGGATAAAAGGGCCTGAGCGGCTTCTTTGGAAAAACGTCCGGCATTGGCCGGGTCGGTATTCATTAAAGTCACGCCCTGCTGCAAGTCACTGATAATTTGCTGATACACCTCGGCCACCGTAGAGCGGGCCGGTTTGCTATTCACATCAAATTCCAGGACGATGGGAACCCCTAAGTGGGAAGCATCGGGAGTAAAGGTGTAGTGTTGAGCAAATAAGCGCACCAAATCAAAGTAAGCCAGTCCTCGTATGGCATAGGCTTCTCCTAAGATTTGGTTAAACTGAGCCTCTACGGAGGCCGGAGGCGTAAATGGACTATTAATCATTTGATTAGAGATATTTATCCCCTCGTATAATTCGGCCCAGATTTCTTCCGGGATGAAGTCTTGAGGACTTCCATTGTATTCGGCCCATTCTTTTGCCCGGTTGGCGCTAGCATTTTGCTTTACATCTTCGCCCATGACATCGGCCACTAAGGGAACGTAGCGTCCATACCAATCGGTATTTTGCAATTGGTCATAAGACCCGGCTATGGCCGCCTGAAAGTCCTCAAATGTTTGCAAAAACTCGTCACTAGAAATATTTTGTTGGGGCTGCAAATCTAAGAAGTCTTTGCTGCAAGACGTACTGCCCCACAAGAGTACAGTGATTATAAATAGTTTATATATGTTATTCATAGATAAAATTCTTTTTGTTTGAAAAATCAAGCACTTGCTTATAAACCAATATTTACCCCCACTTGAACGGTCTTGCTGATCGGAGTAACGGTATTGTACACTCCATTGGTTGTTTGCTCCGGATCAAAGTGTAAGTTGTCATCGGTTACCCAAGTCCAGAAATTCCGTAGGTTCACGTAGGCTTGCAAGGAACGTAATTTTAACTTATCGGTGAGCGCATTCGGGAATTGATACGAAATATTTACGTTTCGCAATCGAATGTAATCGCCCGCAAAAAGATATCGGCTAGAATTTCGGGTATTGGATGCGCTGGTATTTCCCCAAGCAAAACGAGGAAAGAGGGCATCGTCGCCGGGTTGCTGCCAACGGTTTTCAAAGGCCCAGGTGGAAGTGCTACGCGGGGTAAAACGACCGTCGCCGTGTATGACCCATCCTGGCCCATCGTATACGTGGTGGCCAAACATGTAATTTAATTGAGCACTCACGGTGATTCCTTTGTAGGATGCACTTAAATTAAAGCCCCCAAAGAAATCTGGCGTGGCGGTTTTTCCATCGTAAAAACGAGCCGCATCGTTGATATTACTAGTCGTCTCGGTCTTCGATTCGTCGGTATACCATAAGGGGGCACCATCGGCAGGGTTGACTCCGGCCCATCCGAATAGATAATATTCTTGGAAATCTCGTCCTTCTTCTCTCCTCTTGGTCCCATCTACAATGGCCGAGGGTAAGAAAGTAATCTCATTGGTGATAAAAGTGATATTCCAAGCCGCATTCAGCCTAAAGCCTCGGGTATCCAAAATATCTCCCGAAAGAGCCAACTCAAGTCCCCGGTTTTCCATATCGCCTACATTTTGTTTGATTTCCCGAAACCCAGTTGTGTAAGAAAGTGGATTGTCCAAAATCAAATCGGTAGAGGTTCGGATAAAGTAATCGGCGGTGGCATTCAAGCGTCCGTTGAAAAGGCCGAGGTCCAAACCGACATTGAAGTTCTCTTGTGATTCCCAAGTGAGCGTTCGGTCTCCTACTTGCTCGGGAGCAGCGGCAGGGAGTCCATCGTATTCTCTTTCAAATTCATACAGAGTAGCCCA
The DNA here is from genome assembly GCA_963922455.1 of uncultured Microscillaceae bacterium. Taxonomy (GTDB): domain Bacteria; phylum Bacteroidota; class Bacteroidia; order Cytophagales; family Microscillaceae; genus CAWUIO01. The sequence goes on along the minus strand of CAWUIO010000018.1, from coordinate 20,317 downwards.
GTCAAAGTCGCCAATATTGGCATTACCCGTGACTCCATAACTTACCCGAAGCTTCAATTGATTGATAAAATCCACGTTATCAAAGAAAGATTCTTCGCTTATACGATAGCTCCCTCCTACCGACCAGAAGGTTCCCCAGCGGGAATCAGGGCCGAATCGTGAGGAACCATCTGTACGAATGGATGCCGACAGATAATATCGCTCATCAAAATTATAGTTGATTCGCGAGAAAATCGAGTTAAACGCGTATTCTGTACGTTCACTCGTTGCCTGGGTTGGATTTGCTGCACTAGCCAAGGTGTTCAAATCTGGATGGGGATATCCTTCACCAGATGCTTCCGTGATATCCTGAGTAACCTTTTGGGCCTCATAGCCTAGCAAAGCGGTGATGCTATGTTTATCAGCGATGGTCAGATCGTAGTTAAGGGTTTGGGTGCCTAACCAGTTAATGATGTCGGTCCGGGCTTCATTCCCAGTACCCCCTACATTACGTCCGTCCCCGTAGCGTCCGTTGTTGAAAATAAATTCATCCACATTTAAGATATCAAAGCTCCAAGCTGAAGTAAACCGAAGTCCGTCCATGATCTCATAACTTGCTGTGAAGTTGTCAATGATCCGGGTTTGCTCCAGTTCCCTTCTATCCTCATTTAGGTGACCTACGGGGTTATTGGCTCCCATAAAAAAGGTATGCTCCCCATAATAACGGCCTAAATCATCCAAAACGGGTACCGTGGGAGCCATGAGGAAGCCTACGTAAAAAGGAGCCTGCCACCGCGTACCATCGGTAATTCCTCTTTGGGTAAAGTAAGACAAGGTGATATTATTGGTAACCCGAAGTTTGGGGGTCAATTGGGCGGCTAAGTTGATCCGAGAAGAATAGCGGGTAAATTTATTATTGACAACCGTTCCTTCTTGATCAAAATAACCCAAAGAAGCAAAGTATTGAATCTTCTCATTCCCACCAGAAGCGCTTAAGTCATACTGCTGGGTGATTCCTGTTTGAGAAATCTCATCAATCCAATTGGTATTGGCATTTTCGGGGAATTGCTGATCAAATAAAGCTTGGGCTTCTTCGGGGGTGCTTCCCGCATTGACCCGCCCCTCTAAGTACAATTCGGTGTACTGATCCCGGTTTAGGGGCTCTAGCAGGTTGTTAAAGGCAAAATCAGAGAAACCCACTTGGGCCCTTAGATCAATTTTGGCTTTTCCTTGCGAGCCTTGTTTGGTAGTAATTAAGACTACTCCATTGGCTCCACGAGAACCATAAATGGCCGTAGAGGAGGCGTCTTTTAGAATGGTGATACTGGCAATGTCATTGGGGTTTAGGGAGGAAAGCACATTAGAACTTCTCCCATCATTCCCAAAATCGGTCTGCGAGACACTCCCCGAGGTAACGGGTATCCCATCAATCACGTAAAGCGGATCATTTCCTGCATTGATGGAGCCAATTCCGCGTACTCTTACGTTGATTCCTGCCCCGGGTGAGCCATCATTGGCTGTAACTTGCACTCCACTGGCAAGTCCCTGCAAGGATTCTTGAAAGGAAGCCGTAGGAATTTGCTCAAATTCCTCAGAATTAATGGTATTGATGGAGCCGGTTAAGGCTTCAGTCCGCTCCGTACCGTAGCCAACTACCACGATTTCATCCATGATCTGGGTACTAGCTTCCAAGGTAATGTTGATGCTTGACTGAGCGCCAACACTTCTCTCTACCGTTTTGTATCCAACGGAGCTAAACTGCAAAATAGCATTATCATTCGGAACGGCTATAGTATAGGCCCCATCTATGTCGGTAACTGTACCGGTAGACGTTCCCTTGATAATTACCGTGACGCCGGGCATGGGCAAGCCATCATCTTGGGCGGTAACCACTCCGCTCACGGTTCGGTCTTGGGCTTGTAGTGATGTACTCCAAAATAGGAGCATCAAAAAGCAGTAAAAGAGTAAAGGTTTTTTCATGTAAAATTAATATTAAGTAAATAATCAATACTTCAAACATGAAAAAACTCAGCATTAATACCAAATTATAGTTTATTATTAACAGAATTACATGTGTATAATTCTATTTTTAAGACTTATAAGCAAATTATATTTTATTAATATACAATATTACAATTTACAAGATATTTAACATTAAATTAATATTCGGACAAAACGCAGCCATGTATTGTTATTGAACAGGCTAAAAACTTCTGCTTTTTGCCTTTTGGCACACATAAGGGCTTATAAAGGTACTATATTTATACATAGTACTGTATAAATAACTGAGGGATAGAGCGGCATGTTTGAGCTCGAAGGGGCCTGGTGGGTTGGCCAGCGAGTAGCGAAAGCCCGACCCCCGGGTAAGTTTTATCAGCTAGGGATGCCCATGGGCAGTCCGGGGGGCAGTCCCAAATTAATTCAATAAACATAAAATATTTGCTCAAATAAAAAAAATCCGCCCCGGGTGAGAGGCGGATTTTTTGCTAAGAAAAACGGTTTATTGAGGTAAAATTACCTGGTCAATCACGTGAATCATGCCATTGGATTGTTTCACATCATAGGTGCTGATATGGGCAATGCCTCCGTTTTCATCTTGGAGGATTACATTGGACTCGCCATTCATCATAGCCGTAAGTTTATCTCCACTCACGGTAGTTAAAACTGCTTTTCCCCCTGACTTCTGGATAGCTTTACGGATACTTTTAGAATCGAGGGACCCCGCTACGACATGGTAGGTCAATATCTTGGTCAGCTTGCCCTTGTTTTCTGGTTTCAACAAGGTCTCTACAGTCCCTTGGGGCAAGTTTTCAAAAGCATCATTGACCGGGGCAAAGACGGTAAAAGGGCCCGTGCCTTGTAAGGTTTTGACCAAGCCAGCTGCCTTGACCGCCGCTACTAATGTGGTATGCTCATTAGACTGGATCGCGTTGCTAACTATGTCTTTATTGGCATACATTTTTTTCCCTCCGACCCAAATAGGTTCCTGAGCAGAGGCTGCGCTAGCGATGAAAAGGCATAAACTCAAGGTAAATACGGCAAAAAGTGAATTTTTCATGATTATAGATTTGCTTATTTTGAGAACTGCCAAATGTACGAGCCGGGAGTGGGCTGTGGATTTTCTTAGCTTCCACAGCCCTTAGCGTATAAAGGCTAAAATGGAAAAATAGTGTATATTTTAGGGCTTAATTCCATTTTTCACAGCAAAAATCAGTTAATTTCTATTTTATTAGGCAAAAAATGCGTTTTTTTTAACAGTATTTTCACACCCTCTCAGCGCGTAAAGCCGCTAAGAGCTTTTATTTTAGGCTTTCATCTTAAGGAGTTTGTTCTATAAAAATTTGTATGCAAGACAACTATCAGATCCTGGAAGAATATAAGGGGGTACCGAGCTGCTATGCCCCAAGCCAAGAGGCCTGGCGTTCCTGGCTAGAAGAGAATCATAAGGGCCAAAAGGGGGTATGGCTTATTATTTTCCGAAAAGAAGGTGACACTCCCAGTGTTCAATACCCAGAAGCTGTAGAGGAGGCTTTGTGCTTTGCCTGGATAGATAGTAAACCCAATAAACGGGACGAAAAAAGCTACTACCAATACTTTTCGCCCCGTAAGCCTAAAAGTAACTGGAGCCGGGTCAACAAGGAAAAAGTAGCCCGATTAATACAAGAAGGACGGATGCAAGCAGCCGGTATGGCCATGGTTGATTTGGCCCAAAAAACCGGCACTTGGGACGCCTTAGAGGATGTGGAAAACTTAGTGATTCCGGAAGATTTGGGCGAGACCTTGGATAGATACCCACAGGCCCGGGCAAATTTTGAAGCATTTCCAAGATCGGTTAAGCGGAGTATTTTGGAATGGATTTTACTGGCCAAACGGGCCGAGACCCGAAAAAAAAGGATAGAAGAAACGGCCGAAAAGGCCCAAAAAAATGAAAGGGCCAATCAGTATAGGAAGTAAAGTAACTGAGCTATAAAAACAAACCCTCCCGGCAAGCCGGGAGGGTTTTTTATGATCTCGTATAGAGTTTCCCTAGTTAATCTGAGGGAAGTATCGGAACTGTGCGTTAAAGAAAGAAAAGGTACCTGTACGTGTGATATCACTGGTGGCATTAGCCCGATTGAACACCCGTCCGTCGGTTAAGACCATTTCAAAGTACACCGCCAAATCATCTCCAACAGTTATATCTGATTGTGTAATACCTAAATGGGCAAGTGCCTCAGACAAGGTAACCGTAAAAGTAGCGACTGGTAAACCATTGGTATTCCCAGCAGGTGCATTGGCTACACTAAAAGTAGAGGCTGGTATAGTTTGAAAAAGGGTCTCGACAATGTCGGGTGAACCTGTTCCATCATCATCGTCAAAACCAATCAAAACGCGAACCTCACTTAGCAAAGCCCCATTTTGGGGATCTTGAGCTTCAAGCATAATGCTGTAAGATGAGGAGGCATCGGAAGAATCTAAGTTATTCGTTTCTCCAAGATTGCGAAGAATGGCGCCACTAGTTGTCGCTGCATCAATCTCATCAACCAAGGTTTCCTCTTCACAAGCTGAGAACATTACCAAAGCCCCAGCCATTAAGAATAAATATTTAATTTTTAGCATAATTTCTAAATAATAAATGAATTAATTGGCCAAAGGAGTAACCCCATTATCCCAAAAAACCGGTACTAAAATGTCGGGTTTCTGAGAAACATTTGTATTACGTTCTACAAATACCCCTGGGTATACAAAAGAACGATAGAATGTTCCTGGGTCTGGCTCCAAATTGGGCTGGAGGGTAGAAGGGCGGCCTGTACGACGATAGAAGTTAAAGCCATCCAATCCATTCCCAAACAAGGTTACGAAATACTCCTGTCCAAGCAGGTCCATTTGTCCATTGACGTCAGCGGCATCAAACAGCTGTCCTAGCTCGTCCAAGTATTCCGCATCTATGGTCGTACTAGGTACTGAATCTGTGATAGCACCTGGATCCCGACTGATAAAAGACCGTACTTTGGCAAAGGACTTGGAAACCCCGTCTACTAAAAAGCCCCGGGCCCCAGCCGAATTTCCAGCCACTAAGGCCATCTCGGCCCGCATCATATCTACCCAAGAGGCTAGCAAGAAAGGGGTAATACCTGCTCCATTAGCTCCTCCGTCTACACTAACGATAGGGGCAAAAGTGTTATCATCAAATCTACCGCCAATAGGATATAACCCAAAAGCTGTACGTAACTGTCCATCGGGAGGCGTACCAGCATCATCTCCGTGATCACGTCCCCAATATCCAGATGGTAAGCTACAGAAAATTGTCCCGTCAGGATAATGATCTGGGGCAGTTTCAGCCACACAATTGATCAAGTTAGGCTGATCTTGCGGTACTGAATCTACCTGTCGATAGAAATAGTACTTCAAACGAGGATCAGACCCTTCAAACGTCGTATTGCCATTGTTCATCTTACCTTGGAGCATATAGCCCATCAACCAGTTAGATTGATAAATATTTGCCCCAGATGGGGTGTAATCTGAGAGGAAGTTCGGGTGACGTGTTACCGGATTGTTTAAAGAGCTACCCCAAGGAAACTGGAAATCTTCATCATTAGTACTGATAAAGTCACCTCCCTGGATGATAGCATCAAAAGCAGCCGCCGCATTAGGATCGACTAAGCGGGTAGTAACGTACATTTTCAACTTCAAAGAGTTAGCAGCTTTTACCCATTTGGCCCAATCTCCTCCATAAAAGAGATCAACTGCAGGCTCAGAGGCAACCCCCGTAGCCTGAAAGTTGGCAATGGCTTGGTCTAACAATGTGATGGCAGCCGCATACACTGCCGCTCCTGGATCTACGTTTGGATTAAAAGTCCCTTCTTGCCCTTGTAGAGCTTCAGTCATGGGAATATCGCCAAATAAATCAACTAAAGTTACCATGGTATAGGCAGAAAATACTTGCCCCATACCGATGTGGTATAGTTGTCCAGCTTCTTCAGCCAAAGGGTTCATCAAGGAAATATCCTGTAGGATACCCTGATACGCTGTCTGCCAATCCGTATTGAAAGTAGTAGGAGAATAAGAGTTTTGATAATCCCGGCTAGTCAAGGCAACAATCCGGGTAGGTTGTGAAGCTTGCTCTTCAAGTTCTGCAATCAAACGCCCCATGTCCTCTTGCACTTTGTTCAAAAACAAGTCCGTACTGGCTTGGCCTGGAGTAAGTGCATTGGGGTCTTGGGTGAGATTCAATTTAGTAGTCTCACATGCTCCGAAGCCAAATAACATGGCCACAAAACAAAATTTTATTAATATATTTTTCATGTTAAGATCTAAATCAATTTAGGCTAGAAAGTAAATTTAATGGTACCACCATAACGACGAGAACTTGGTCCGTTAAGGAAGTCTATCCCTTGACCATTACCAGCTCCAGTACCCGCGACGTTAGGATCAAAGTTGGTTCCATCGGGTACGTTTACAGCCTTGTACCATAGATTAAATCCAGAACCAACGATGGTTACTGAACCAAATGGGGTTTTGTCCAACCATTTTTTAGGGAAGTCATAGCTCAAAGAAATCTCTTGGAGACGAATGGTGGTTCCATCCCATACTTGTAATTCTTCTGGGCCAAACAAGATGTTGTTGAAATAATAACTTGAGTTATTAATCTGTAAATCGTTTGGTACAGTAGAACCATCAGCCAATTCACGTACCCCAGGTAGGATGAATGTTTGAAGACGATCTTCGGTATCAGTGGTCAAACCACGACCAAGTAGCGTTGCCACAGTCGCAGAGTATACATCTCCACCTTGACGGTAGTTCCACAACATATTGAAAGTGAAGCCTTTGTAAGATACCCGGCTGCTAATATTCAAGATATAGTCTGGGTTAGGATCTCCAATCTCAAACAATCCATTTTCTTCCACATAATCCCCAACACTATTCACCAAGAATTCGCCATCATCTGTACGTTGGATACGTGTACCCAAGATAACGTTCAAAGGACGGCCTTCAACTGCATAGTTTCCACGGCCACCGGCAAAACCTGTGATCTGAATATTATCGGCTACATTACCCAAATCGGTTACCTCATTACGGAAACGGGTAAAGTTGGCTCCTACGTTCCAAGTCACTTCATTGGTACGGAAGATGTCAATATTACCTTCAATTTCCCAACCACGCGTTACAATCTCACCAACGTTAACCAAGGTATTGGTATATCCAGTTGAGGGATCTAAAGGACGTTGTACAATTTGGTCTTGAGAAGAACGACGGAACCAGGTAAGGTCAAAAGATACCCGATTGTCCCAACCCCGGGCTTCCAAACCAACCTCAACTTCTCTTACCCTCTCAGGTTGTAGATCTGGGTTACCCAGGCGGGTACCACTCGAGTTAGAGGCAATAACGGCCCCATTGGTATCTTGGAAATCCTGGGAAGACAGGTTCAAGGTATTCGCAATTGGGTAAGAACGATCAGAACCAAATCCGGCCGAAGTACCATATCCTAAACGGATACGAACTAAATTCAAGCCATTCGTACTAGTGATTCCTGGAATAGCCTCAGTCAACAAAAATGAAGTACTCACACTTGGATAGAACAAGGAGTTATTATCCTCTGAGAAATTTGATACATAATCTTGGCGACCAGCAAGCGTTAAGAACAAATAGTTGTTATAACTTAACTCAGTCTGGGCAAAGAAACCAAAGATATTCCGATCAAAAGTCTCTTGGATTTGGGTTTGGGTGTCAAAGTTGAAGTGACGGAATACCCCAAACACCAATTGGTTTTGACTAGTTACCCCTTGACGCTCCAACTCATTACTACGAGCGTTGGCCCCTACGTTGAATGACAAGCCAAATCGCTCTCCGAAGTTATACTGACCATTGATGGTAAAGGTATGGTCCCAAATTCGGTTGATATTATCAAAAGTACGGTACTGACCGGTCAAAGGACCTTCTACCCCACCTTTGTGCTGTCCACTTTCGTTACGCTCACTGTACAAGTCATATCCCAAACGATAGTTCACAAATAAATTGGGGGTAATATTATAAGTAGCCCCAATCGTACCATATGAACGTAATGTCAATTGGCTTACAAAGGCATTTTCGGCAGTCCAACGAGGGTTTTGGATATCATTACCGTTACGATAATATACACTACTTCCATCCACTGGGTTTTCAAATGGTAAGCCCATCAAGTCAATACTACGAGGAGTAAAAAACAAGTGACCAAATACCGAAGAACCATTACCCGTGGCACCATTACCTAAACTGGAAGCAACTGGTGGAGTAAAGTATTCAGTTCTAGAAAAGTTAAACGTACCATTGATGGTAACATTATTACTCAACTGGGTACGACCTCCTAATGAAAAGTTCAAACGGTCTAACTTGTTATTAGGCGTAAACCCTTCATCGCTTAAGTAACCAAAAGAGGCATTATAAACGCTCTTTCCATCTTTACTACGGCCCCGGGCACTCACTGAGGTAGAATACACCATACCCTTACGGAAGAAATCCTCTACATTATCGTAAGGTACGTAAGGATAAGCATTTCCGGGCTGCCCATCTTGAAACTGAGGGAAAGCAGCTCGTAGAGCAGGGTTAGAATACTGTGAGTATGGGTGAGGTAGGTTCCCATTCTCATCTACAGAAGCATCTGAACTCCATCCAGCCAAACCTGTTTCATTGAATGAAGGCCCCCAGTTGGAGAAAAACCAACCAAACACCTGATCAAAACCATTCCCATAGGAGTCTTGATAATCAGGCATGGAAGCGATCTCGTTTACAAAGAACCCCTGGCTTACACTAATGTCAGCCTTCGTATTCTTTTTGGTACTAGAACCAGCTTTGGTAGTAATCAAAATTACCCCATTACGTCCAGCAGAACCGTAAAGAGTCGCAGCTGCTAGACCTTTCAAGATTTGGATATCCTCAATGTTGTTAGGATCCAAATCTAAGAAACGAGAAGAACCATTGTTTGTACCATCCGAGAAGTTTCCAGTGTTTCCTCCCGAAGAGTTTTGATCAGCATTAAATGGTACTCCATCTACAATAAACAAAGGCTGGTTACCCCCAGTAATCGAGCTAAAACCCCGAATTACAATACTAGTACCTGAACCAGAAATACCACTTTGTTGGGTGATTTGTACCCCAGCTGCTTTACTACGCAAAGCACGACCTAAGTCACCCTCAGTCCGGTCTTCCAGGGCATCTTTGTCAATGGAACTAACCGCAAAACCTAGCGCTTCTTTCTTACGCTCAATCCCCTGGGCGGTTACGATAACTTCATCCAAAGCTTCCGTGTCCTCGTCCAGGCTAACAGTAAGCACCGATTGAGCTCCTACTGTTACTTCTTGTGAAACCATACCTACCGATTGAAATACAAGGACTGCTCCTTGATCTACCGAGATACTGAAATTACCTCCGGCATCGGTAATCGTACCAGAATTGGTACCTTTAATGATGACGCTGACCCCAGGCAAACCTTCACCTTCTGCATCGGTGACTTGTCCTGTTACGGTCTTCGTCTGGGCAAAACCTTGCACTACTAGTAGCAAGGCTATAAGCCAACTCATGAGTAGTTTTTTAGTCATACTCTGATAAATTAAAATTAAATTATAACCATATGGGGGTTCAACCTAATTATATTTTGTCTAAAATGCATAAAACCAACACTCAAAAACTTCGTAATACGTCAACATTGATCAAAATAATCATATATAAAATTAAAATAGTGATATTTATTTTCATGTACTTCTGTAAGTAATTCCCTTAAATTTTCTAGTTAAGAAGCCATAAAGCCCTTCTATATGGCCTCATATATCGTTTATACAAGCTTGGTTTTCTTTAAGCCGTGACTTTTTTGATCTAAATTCTATACAAATCCTTCTTGTTTTATTACTTAGACAGTTTTTGGATATTTTTGCATTATTATATGATAAGAAACACTACCCAGGCTACCCAGATTTAACCTCAATTTTCCCTCGATCAGTTTGTACTTTTCAAAGATTGATGAATAACTTATGATGAACAAACGCACTTTTCTCAAGTCATTGGCCCTCATGTCCGCCAGTCCTTCCGTGCTCTGGTCCCGTTTAGAAGCCCGAAACAAAGACTTCGCTCACATTAGCCCCCAACAACTGGCCGCAAGAGAGGAATTCTGGTTGGAGGTACGTAGAGATTACCGCTTAAGGCCCGATTATATCAACCTAGAAAGTGGCTACTACTGCATGATGCCGGAGGAAATTGTAGAGCGCTATACCCAACACATCCGGGATGTCAATTTTTTACACTCCCGCTACATGCGCACGGTACAGTTTCCCAACAAAAAAAGAGTACACAGCAAACTGGCCGAGCTGGCCGACTGTGCCCCCGAGCAATTGGTGGTGACCCGAAACACCACCGAATCACTAGATACCATCATCGGAGGTTTCCCCTGGCAAGCGGGGGATGAGGCTGTCATGGCTGCCCAAGATTATGGGTCCATGCTGGATATGTTTGCCCAACAAGCCCAAAAACACGGCATCAAAAATACCATCGTCCAAATCCCCAATCACCCCGAGAGCGATGATGAGATTGTAAACCTATATGCCCAGGCTATTAGTCCCAAAACCCGGCTTTTGATGGTATGCCATATGGTCAATATTACGGGGCAGATACTGCCTATTCAAAAAATCACCCAGATGGCCCATCAAAAAGGCGTGGAAGTGATGGTAGATGGGGCCCATGCCTTCGGTCAAATCGCCTTCTCCCTGCGCGATTTAGCGTGTGATTACTACGGGGCTAGCTTGCATAAATGGCTCAGTGCCCCCCTGGGTGCGGGCTTACTTTATGTCAAAAAAAATAAAATAGCCCAAATCTGGCCCCGTTTTGCCGAGGGTGGCCTGGAAGAAGACGATTTACACCGACTTAATCATACCGGCACCCACCCGGTAGCCACCGATCTGACCATTCTGGATGCCATCCAATACTACCGTATGTTGGGAATTGAGCGAAAGGAGGCGCGCTTACGCTACTTACAACAGTACTGGACGGCCCAGGTGCGCGATTTGCCCCATATTACCCTAAACACTCCTCAAGACCCCAAGCGTCACTGCGCTATCGGCAATGTGGGAGTAAAAGGGATGCCTCCCCGGCAACTGATGGACACTTTATTTGAAAAATATCAGATCTGGACCGTGGCTATAGACCGTCCGGGAGTACAAGGGGTACGCGTAACCCCCAATGTGTACACGAGCCTCGAGGAGCTGGATGCTTTTGTAAAAGCTTTACAAGAAATAAAGGGATAAAAATGTATGGGGCTGCCCCCCGGTTTCCCCCTCGTTTCCCTAGCCATTTAGGTGGCCGGGGGTCGGGCTTTCGCTACTCGCCTGCCCCCCACAGACCTCCACGGGCTCAAACAGGCCGCTCTATCCCTCAGCCGGTTTTGGGAACCGGGAGACGGGAACCGGGAGACGGGACGGATGAAAGGGGCCAGGAGGTGGGAAAATGCCCGGCCGCAAATCTTTTGCGGTCGCATCTTTCGGGCATTTGTTATGCCCTTTCGGCCTTTAAATTTGCGGACAGCCATTGCTAATGCTCGAAAAAATACGAGAACTGGGAACCGGGAACCGGGACATGGGAATCGGGACGGATGAAAGGGGCCAGGAGGTGGGAAAATGCCCGGCCGCAAATCTTTTGCGGTCGCATACGCCCCTCGGCCTGTCCCCTGAAAGACCGAAATAAGCCGAATTGATCTTTCGGAGGACAGACCAGGGTAGTGTATCCTTCTCTCCTCTCAACTGGCTTAGGGATAGAGCCTCTGTTTGAGCCCGTCGCTGCTTGGTGCGGGGGCCGGCGAGTGGCGAAAGCCCGGCCCGCGCCAATACGCTATGATCCATCGGGCACCATAGCTCTTGGCGCGGGCAAGCCCCAAAACTCAAACTAACATATTAAATAACATCGGGTCATCATTGATCAATTGGTAATCTACGCCCCCCTTTTGCATTCGGGCGAGCAAGGCCTCCCCGTCTTCGGGTTTTTCCAATTCGATCCCTACCAAAGCCGGCCCCGTAGAACGGTTGTTGCGCTTGGTGTATTCAAATCGGGCTATATCGTCTTTTGGCCCCAAAATATTAACCAAAAACTCTCGCAAAGCTCCCGCCCGCTGAGGAAAGCGGATGAGGAAATACAGCTTCAAGCGTTCATACAACAAAGAGCGCTCTTTGATCTCTTCGGTGCGCATGATGTCATTGTTGCCCCCACTCACCACACAGACTACAGTTTTTCCTTTGATTTGCTCCCGGTACGCGTCTAGGGCCGCCAGCGATAGGGCCCCGGCCGGCTCTACTACAATGGCTTCTTCATTATACAACTGCAAAATGGTAGAACACACCTTGCCCTCGGGCACCAAACTTACCTCGTCTAAAACTTGTTGGCAAATTTGAAAATTGAGGCTCCCCACCCTTTTGACGGAGGCGCCATCTACAAATTTATCCACATGGGCTAAGCTTACCGGGTGACCTGCCTCCATAGCTGTTTGCATAGAAGGGGCCCCCGCTGGCTCAACCCCAATGAGCTGGGTAAGCGGACTCAGATGCTTGAAATAGCTCCCTACTCCAGCACTCAAACCTCCCCCACCAATGGGCATAAACAAATAATCTACCTGTTGAGAAATATCGGCCAGGATTTCTAAGCCTACCGTACCTTGTCCGGCAATAATTTGTTCATCATCAAAGGGGTGCACAAAGACACTTTGGCTCTCCTCTTGATCCTCAAGAGCGGCCGCATAGGCATCGTCAAAGGTGTCTCCGGTGAGTACCACCTCTACCCAGTCTTTGCCGAAGAGTTGAACCTTGCCCACTTTTTGCTTGGGCGTGGGAATGGGCATAAATATTTTACCCCGGATGCCCAACTTTTCGCAAGCAAAAGCAAAACCTTGAGCGTGGTTGCCAGCACTCGCGCAAACTACCCCCCGTTTTTGCTCTTCCTCGCTGAGTTGACTCATTTTATTATAGGCCCCGCGAAGTTTGTAAGAACGCACCACTTGCAAGTCTTCCCGTTTAAGTAAAATTTTGCAATCGTATTGCTGGGAGAGGTTGGGGTTTTCCATCAGGGGAGTGCGCAAGACGATCCCTTCCAAGCGGTGACTTGCGGAAACTACCTGGGAAGGGGCCAGTACATCCGGGGTTTGGAGTAGATTCATAGGAGGAATGGTAGGTTCAGAATAGTTTTAGGCGTATAGTATTTGTTAATTCTTGTGATATAGCAAATTAAAGACTTATTGACCTAAAAATCTTAAAAGAAAAAAAGGAAAAATTGGATTTGTGGGGGGAATTAGACTTGGAAGGGAGAAAGGAGGGATAGGCCAATTCAAAGGCTGGATAAAAACCGCCCGCCCAAGGGCAGGACTAAGCTGGGAGGCTAGTCCCTAAAAACCCCATTTTGTGGCTTGGGTATGGGCTTGGAATCTCCATCCTATGGATACCCAAGGATGGAAATTCCTAAAACGCTTGGTTGCTATTTATTGGCTTTACAACTTGCCTTAATGCGGTAATTGCTCCCGAAAGTAGCCATAGACCCAAGTGCCAGCCAGGGCACTTACTATTGTGATGAGTATGACCCCAAAACCGGCCCCTACTTGAGCGTAGAGGGGACCGGGGCAGGCCCCCGTGATGGCCCAGCCGATTCCGAAAATGAGTCCGCCAAAGATCTGGCCCCTATTAAATTTTTTATTCGGGATAAGGATCTTTTGACCCGTGATGGCTTTTATTTGAAAGCGTTTGATCAAGGCTACCGATATCGCTCCTACGATGACGGCCGTGCCAATCACCCCATACATATGAAAGTTGCTCAGGTGGAACATCTCTTGGATACGGAACCAACTGACCACTTCCGACTTAATAAAAATGATTCCGAAGGCGATCCCAACGAGGGTATATTTAAAATTATGCCACCAAGGCTCTTCATACTGAGCTTCGCGGCTTGGTTTGGATACTATATTTTTAACTGTAGACATTAGATTCTAAGTGTGGGTTCATAAAAGGTTTAGAGGATGCTGAACATCCAAGGTAATAGGACATTGGCCGAGAAGAAACCGCCCAGCATAAAGCAAATTGTGGCAATTAAAGACGGTACTTGTAAATTGGAGAGCCCCATAATGGCGTGCCCGGAGGTACATCCCCCGGCGTAACGGGTGCCAAAACCAATCAAAAAGCCTCCCAAGACGATAAAGAAAAGGCCTTGGGCCGTGAAGAGATTCTCCCAACTGAAAATCTGGGTCGGCATCAAGGTGGAGTAGTCACTAATCCCGTACTGTTCGGTTAGCACGGCTTTGGTAGCAGCCGCTACTTGAATTTCATTGGGGTCTTGTAAGTAGTGGGCGGCCCCAAAACTCCCAATCAAGATCCCTCCTACGAAGAAGAGATTCCAAATCTCTCCCCTCCAGTGGTATTTAAAGAAAGGAATATTGGCGGGAGCGCACATCGCACATACGTGGCGGAGGGAGGAAGAAATCCCAAACTTGCGGTTACCCAGGATTAACAAAGCGGGCACGATGAGTCCGATCAACACTCCAGATACAGACCAGTGCCAGGGTTGTTTTAGTAATTCAAACACAACAATATATTTTGATATTTAAATTTATACATAAACAAATATAGGAAACGGGAATGAGAAATGGAAGGGCTTGGGGAGATTAGGGATATTTTAACAAGAAAGAGAGGGGTATGGGAAATGATTTATAAACGTCTTCTTGTTCCTTCCTACGAGACCTATTTGACTTAATCAATCAACTTTTTCACTATTTTGAATACTTCGTCTTTATTCATAGAGCTTATTGGTGCCACCATGACCTACTTGAGCGTGATTTATGCCATAAAAGAGCATTGGCTTACGTGGGTATGGGCTATCCTGAGTGCCCTCTTTTACGCTTACATCTACTACATGTCTGGCTTGGTGGTCAGTGCCGAAATACAAATTCTTTATTTGGCTATTAGCGTTTTGGGCTTGCTCCGATGGCAAAAACATCCGGTATCCCAAGAAGTCAAAGAACGAATAAAAAAAGGAAGCTTAAAACTGCATGCAGCGAGTGGCTTGGCTATTATGATTTTAGGATTTGGGCTTTTCTATTTAAATTTCCGTGTGAATCAGTCACTTATTGTATTCTATGACTCCCTTTTGGTTGCCTGTGCCATAGTTGCTCAATTTCTCATGGCCAAAAAGTATATCAGTTGCTGGTATTTGTGGGTGTTTGTAAATGTGGGCTACTTGCCCTTATTTTATGTGCAAAAATTATACGTTAGCTTAATTCTCTATATTATCCTTTTCTATTTTACTATTTTAGGAATGAGTGAGTGGCATCGCAAGTTGAAACCAAATGGCTATGACCCCAACCTTTCAGGATATTAATGAGCTACATCAGGCTGCCCAATCAGGATTGAGAACCCATATACGAGAATTTCATATATTTCGTAATGAAGAGACTTCTTGCCATATGGTTCAAAAGATGGCCATCCATCGTTGCAATTTCCACCAAATATGCCTGGACCAAGTCTCTGATTATACGCTGGGTTTGGATTCACAATCCCATAAGATTACCAACCATAAGCTCTACTTCATTCCTGCTGGAACCATGGTCTTCTGGGAATCGGAACATACTGATATGTGGGCCGGGTACAGCATTTTTGTCAAATCCGAGTTTTTAGGCTTTAGCACTAGACAATCCTTGGATCACTTTTTTTGCTCGGGCCAACCTAATGTACTTCCCTTAAATCCCCAAAATCACCAGCAATTAAGATTCTTTTGTGAACACATGTTATTAGAGCAAAGCTCTGCGTTTAAAAATAAATTTAACGCATTACAACATTGGCTTTCCTTATTTCTTCTAGCTTGTCAACGTTATTACGAAATAGATCTGAGCCAAGCCTTGCCCCATGCTCTTAAAGTAAAATACCGGTTCCAAGAACTCCTCAATTTCCATATTGAGAAGCACCGGGATGTGGATTTCTACGCAAAGGCCTTACATATTTCCCCCAGACATTTTACCCGCTTGATTAAAAAAGCCAGTGGCCTAAGTCCCAAAAGTCTTATTCAAGCAAAATTGGTAGACCACGCTAAGGTCAAACTTTTACATAGCCCCCTGGAAGTCAATCAAATTGCCCACGAGCTTGGCTTCACGAGCGCCTCTCAATTTAATAAAATCTTCAAAAACCTATGTGGTTTGTCCCCTACCCAATTCCGAAACTATCCCCGTAAAGATCTTTAAAAGTCAGATTCTGCCAAGCTTTTGTCCGATTTTGTCAAATACCTCCAGGCGGATATAGAGTTATCTTATAAGAATATGTACATCCCCTAAGGAACGGCAATTCCATTTTTAAACCAAGTAAAAAGTATTCCCATGAACAATTCCAAAACGGCCCCAAGCTATAAAGCAGGCCTCAACCAAGTGACTTTTACCAGCCAAGGAGAGCAGCTAGTAGGCCACCTACACATTCCGGCCGACTATGCTCCTGGCAAAACCTATCCTGCGGTACCCATCTTAGGCCCCATGACTTATGTAAAGGAACAGGCCCCCAGTGAGTACGCCACACGATTTGCCCAGCAGGGTATGGTGGCCCTAGCCTTTGACCCTCGCTACCGGGGTGAAAGTAGCGGTGAACCCCGAGAGTTAGAAGACCCGATGGCCAAAGTGGAAGATTCCCAAGCCGCTGCCCAATTTTTAGCCAATTTGGACTTTGTAAATGAAGAAAAAATTGTAGGTTTTGCCCTTTGTCAAGGGAGTTCCGAAATGCTAAAAGCTGTCTCCGAAGACAATCGTTTTAAGGCCTTAGTTACTGTGGCAGGTCACTACCGGGACCATGAAGGCGACCTCCAATGGATGGGCAGCCAAGAAGCCCTCGACCAGCGCATTGCCTTGGGCAAGGAAGCTATGCAAAAGTATAAAAAAACAGGCGAAGTGATCAATGTACCAGCTGTAGACGAGGCCCGCCTGGATGTAGGCATGCCGGGCAAATTTGTTTGGGACTGGTACCACCACTGGTCTGACGATGGCATTTGGGTTAACAATTACCCCAAAATGAGCGATGCCCTTTTGTTTGATTATGAATCCCTTAGCGCAGCTCAAAACTTGCAAAAGCCCTATCTGATGATTCATAGCGATAACAGTTTTTTACCCGATGCCGCCAAACGGCAATTTGAAGCAGTGCCGACCCCCCATAAGAAGTTACAATGGGAAGGAGAAACCGCCCACCTCCAGTACTACGACGATCCAGAAATCTTGGATCGCACCGCCCAACAAGCAATTGCATGGTACCAATCTATTTTTAAAGCTTAGCTTGCTTCTAGGGAAAGGGGGAAAAGTTTTACATTCCCTCTTTTTTCATTTTTATTTCGCATTTTCTATTATAAAAATAAGTATGTAAAGGAGCTTCCCCGCGCTAGGAAAACCTACTTACCTAAGACAAGTGCAGCAGCGCGGGTCGGGCTCTCGCTACTCGCCGGCCAACCCGCAGACCAGCGACGGGCTCAAACAGGCCGCTCCATCCCTAAGCTGGCAAAAGTGCCCAAATCATATACACGTAGTAAACCAGGAAACCCCTAAGTCACGAAAGATAAACCCAAAATTGCCTTGGTCACTATCGCCAATCGCGGCATGGGCTATGCCCTCGTTAAAGAACTGCTCCAAATTTGTCTGTTTTTAGTAAAATATAATATTGAACAAATCCTGGACTTTCAGCAAATCATTCCAAGCCTCAGCCTGTTCAGTTCATCCCCATCTTTGTCAAACTCACCCCATTTTCCTACTGGCCAGGCCCTCCAGATGCGTTCTTTGTAGTAGATAATATAAACCAACATTTCAACATGAACACAAATCAAAAATATCCATTCTTAAGTATCGTAACCTTGGTTGTATGGTGTATGTTTACGCTCTCTACAGCCCAAGCCCAGGGCATGGGAGGCATGTCGGATAAAACGGATGAAGAAAAAGCCCAAATGCTAACCGATAAGCAAAATGAAACACTTAGCTTCTACGGGAGCCAAGCAACCGAAATGTACGATGTGAATTTGAAGTACCTCCAAGAAATGCAAAAGATCATGGCCGGGGGGCGCTCTTTCGCCACGATGAGAAAATTACAAAATATGGGGGGACAAAAAGACAAGGAGGTCAAATCAATCTTAGATAAGAGCCAATTCAAGGAATATAAAAAGTTGAAAGAAGAGATGCGGGAGCAGATGCGAGCTATGATGGGCAATCAACGTTAAGCCCCTAGCCATTATATTTATAACCATAGACCCTGAAATACCTACTTAGGCCCCTACAATTGCTAGGGGTTTAAGTTTTTATAGGGGTACCGCTACAATATTCCCGTATTTGGGCCATATCTTGGCCATTTATAGCCCACATTGTAGCTATTTTTGGGCTATAAAAATACCTGTATAGCTCATGGCTGGGAATAGAAAACTCGTTGACTGTCCTAGATTTAAGTATGGGTGCGTATGTGATTTGGTATAATCAACGTACAGACCTCCCCCCGCTCAACCGTTCGGGTATAGCCCATCTTTACTTTGAAAGTATTCACCCTTTTGACGAGGGGAATGGACGAATTGGGAGAGCTATCTCCGAAAAAGTACTATCGCAAAGCCTGAAAAGGCCGACATGGATTGCTATTTCTTCGGCTATTGAAAAGGAAAAGTCCAAGGGCCGCTTTGCTTATCCTTGCACCAGAACTGTTTTTTTACGCGCTTGGACTGGATGGGGCTCAGACATTTCAAAACAAAATAATAATTTGAAAATCAATTATTTAAAGCAAAGTCTAAGTCCAAACACAGCTTGAAAAAATTAAGTCTATGAACAGGATTATGGTAATTGGTTGTGGAGGCTCAGGAAAAACAACTATTTCTACGAAATTAAATGAAATTTCGGGAATAGAATTAATTCATTTAGACCAACAGTATTGGCTGCCCAATTGGGTCGAGCCCAATAAAAGTGATTGGCGAGATAGAGTTAGCAAATTATCAGAAAAAGAGCGTTGGATAATAGATGGTAACTATGGAGGATCCATGGATATACGATTAAATAAAGCCAATACCATAATTTTTATGGATAGAAACCGATGGCTATGCTTGTATCGGGTATTTATGAGAGTGATTGCCAATTATGGAAAGACGAGAAAAGATATGGGGGAAGCCTGTGTAGAAAAATTTAGTTGGAAATTTATGCTTTATATATACAACTACAATAAAACTAAGAAACCTGGTATACTAGATAAATTAAACCGTTTAAAAAAAAGTAAGGAGATCGTAATTTTGACAAGTAACAAAGAAATCAAGAACTACTTAGCAGAGATGAGAAAACGGTATGCAAAATAGCGCATCCCGGATTTGGTTTAAGCTTGATTTCCTTTAATGAGAAGGGCCTACTATTTGCTCATAACTTTCTATGGCTCGGGGTGGCCTAGGTTGCGGCATTAGCTTAACGGTTGAAAGCGGGGACGCTTTCGTTAACAGGCAAGGTCCAAGGACGGCTGCCCATATCCTTGGACCAGAAATGTTTTTTGCGCGCTTGGACTAGATGGAGTGTTATGCGTATTTAATAGGCAATCACTTCTGTCTTTCTAAAGACTACCAAATTACTGCCATCATCAAAAAAAACTAGCACTTCATGTAAATGCTGGTCAAATAGAGCAAGAAGGTCTAGGTTGCTAATATTACCAAACTCAATCAATAATACCCTAGGCGGAGCGCCTTTCAAAAAGTAGTTATCTAAAAAGTCTGAATCTTTACTTATTACTGTACGCGCTTCATTTTTAGCTATCACGACAATTTCATCATCCCCAAGCAGATGTCCATCTGGATAGGAAGTCGTATGAACTGCATCATAGCCTTTTGATGCAAGGAGCCTAGCTAGTCTAGGTGGTAATTGCGTATCAACTAAAAACTTCATGTAACTTATGCGCTAAGTTTCCTTACCGTCTTGGCATTAGCTAACATTGAGGCATAGATCAAACAGGCCTGTATATCCTCTAATTCAATAAAGGGGTAGTCTTCAAGAATCTCGTCTAGAGCCATTCCACCGGCTAATAGCTCTAGCATATGGGCAACCGTAAAGCGCATATTTCTGATTGTGGGCTTTCCCCTATGCACTGAGGGATTCAATGTTATTCTATCTGCTATATTCATCGTCTCTATTATACTTACTATGTAAAGATACTAATTGCCGACTTACAAAGTACTGTAATTAGCTTCAATTAAGGTTTATACAATTAAAGGAAACCATCTCGCCCTGAGAAAAAGCCGTACCGCTGCCCCTGGGGGACATATCGATCTGTCCTCTTCCCCTATGGGGCAAGCACGTTTGAGTAGAGTTCTTTTTGTTTCATTTCAAACCCCTCGGGGGTTT
>CAWUIO010000017.1:0-71760 GCA_963922455.1 uncultured Microscillaceae bacterium | reverse complement strand
GGGGAGAGGCAGCGAGTAGCGAAAGCCCGGCCCGCGCCGGCACAAATTGACTCCCCTTAACCCAAGGATAATAGCGCGGGCAAGCCCCAGAAAATCTTCCGAGGCAGCTTAAAACAAACCCTCTTTGATGAAAAAACGTTCTTACTCAACCAGAAGCGAAAAGAATTGTTCAAAATCTCTGCCTTTTAGCAGGGTGTCCCAGTGCGGAAGTCAGAAGTGCGCCTAGCGGCTATACTTACGGGAGAAGGGATAAGGTGCTGTATTCCAATTTGCTGTAAATTCGTCCCGCCTCTCGGTTCTCAGCTCCCGGTTCCTTCTCTCTTCTCTCCTCTCTACTCTCTCTTCTTCTTCAGCTTAGGGATAGAGCGGCATGTTTGAGCTCGTTTTGGCCTGTGGGGAGAGGCAGCGAGTAGCGAAAGCCCGGCCCGCGCCGGCACAAATTGACTCCCTTTAACCCAAGGATAATAGCGCGGGCAAGCCCCAGAAAATCTTCCGAAGCAGCTTAAAACAAACCCTCTTTGATACGGACAAGCGCCTTGTCTTTGTGCTCGGTGGCCACCAAAAGGGAAATATTGTGCCGACTTCCCCCAAAGGAAATCATCCGAACGGGGATATTGTCTAAAGAGGTAAAAATACGGGCTGCGGTACCCGGATGCTCCGACACAAAATCGCCTACCACACAAATAATCGTCTGGTTTTTATCCACTTCCACGGTACCAAAAGAACGAAGCTCCTCCAAAATGTGATCCAGGTCATCGTCTTTATCTACGGTAAGCGAAACGGCTACTTCGGAAGTAGTAATCATATCGATAGGCGTCTTGTAGCGCTCAAAAATATCGAATATCTTCCGTAAAAACCCGTAGGCCAGTAGCATGCGGCTCGATTTGATTTTGATGGCAGTGATCCCGTCCTTGGCGGCAATGGACTTGATTCCGCCAGGAGAATCGGGGCTATCTTGGATGAGGGTGCCGGGAGAGTTAGGTTCCATGGTATTGAGCAGTTTTACCGGTATTCCAAATTGTTGGGCCGGATAAATGGTGGCCGGGTGCAATATTTTAGCCCCAAAATAGGCCAATTCGGCGGCTTCGTCAAAAGATAGGCGCTCCACGGGCGAGGTATCTTTAACAATGCGCGGGTCACTGTTGTGCATCCCGTCAATATCGGTCCAAATTTGAATTTCCCGGGCTTGCAAAACGGCTCCAAGCAAGGAGGCGGTATAGTCGCTCCCCCCTCGTTTGAGGTTGTCTACATCCCCCGAAGGGTTACGGCAAATGTATCCTTGGGTCATAAACAACTGCTTATCTGGATACTGCTCCATGAGCGAACTTAAGGAAGACCGTATGGCGGCTAGGTCTGGCTCCTCTTCGGCATTGATCCGCATAAAATCTAAGGCGGGCAATAATACCACTTCGTGCCCAAGGTTGAGCAGATATTGCTGGAAGATTTGGGTTGAGAGTAGCTCTCCCTGGGCCAGGATTACTTTTTCATCTTTATCCAGGAATTGGCCGGCTTGAGCAATAGCTTCCAATAAGGTAAACGATTCTTCTATAAAAGAGAAGTCGCGATTTGAGGGGGCTGGGGCGTCTGGGAAGAGATCATCAATAAAAGCTTGGTGATGTTTCTTTAAAGAGGTGATTTCTACGAGTGCTTCCGGAATGTTAGGCTCTCGGATATGTTCACAAATAGCTACCAGGCGGTTGGTGGTACCCGACAAAGCCGATAAAACGACAAACTTGGCTTCATCATCTTGGATGAGTTTGGAAACCATACGCATTCTTTCGGGCTTCCCTACGGAAGTCCCGCCAAACTTCATGATTTTCATAGTGCAAGTGGATTATGGATGTAATCGAATATTCGGGAATATAAGGAAGGCTGGATTAAAAACCGAGCATTTTTAAAGCGGTAGCAGCCGCTTCATCTCCTTTATTGCCGTGTTTACCGCCAGCTCTATCCAGGGCTTGCTCCATCGTATCGGGGGTTAGGACCCCAAAGATCACCGGTTTGTTGTACTTAAGGGAGACATCGGTAATACCCTGGGCAACGGCGTGGGCGATAAAATCAAAGTGACGGGTTTCACCTTGAATGATGCAGCCTAGGCAAACGACTGCATCAATTTTGGGGTCTTGAGCCATCCATTGGGCACCCAGGGACAACTCAAAGCTTCCCGGTACCGTGCGGATGATGAGTTGATCTTCTTGAAAGCCTTCCTTGATAAAAGTAGAGTAGGCCCCTTCTAATAACTTACCGGTTATTTCTTCATTCCACTCCGCTACCAGCAAGGCGATTTGTTTTCCCTCTGGTTTAACCAAGTTTTTGGAGCTATACTCACTTAAATTTTTTAAGGCACTGGCCATATTTAAGACAATTGTAGGTCAAAGCTTATTCTGCGGGAGCGGCAACCGGGGGAGTTTCCACCCATATTTCGGCGCGGGCTTTATACTTTTTAGCATCCAAGAGTACAGCAGATGTTGGGTAATCTGTCAGGATACGCTCATAAGTATCTACGGCTTCCTGGTAAGACTTGCTCAGTTCGTAGGCTAGGGCAAGCTTCATAAGGTAAGCCGGGGTAAACTGTTGGTTGGGCTTGTAAGCAATGGCTTTTTTGTAGTACTCAATCGCAGATGGGTAATCTTTCAATTCCAAGTAGGCGTCTCCGATTAAGGAATAAGCCCTGGCCTGTAGAATGATGTCACCTGGGTTAAAAGATTCTAGTTCTTCGATAGCTTCTTGAAACTTTCCTTGTTTTAAGAAAGCAATTCCCGCGTAAAAATGAGCAAGCTCTCCGGCATTACTGGAGGAATAATCTTCGGTGATTTCTAAGAAACCAGGATAGGCACTGCTTCCGTTGAGGGCCATATTTAAGGAATCCATGCCCAAGTAATACACAGAAGGGTAGAGGTCGGCCTGGGCATTGGCTTCGGCTCGGACCGAGGAAGTTTGGTAGTAATATACACCCCCAATAATTAAAAGAATTAAAACTACGGCTCCAATTAGAGGATACTGATACTTTTTAAGCAACTTATCGGTATCCATTAAGGAATCTGCCAAACGTTCTGGGCTTTCCAAAAACTCTGTTGTAGAGTTTTGAGGGCTTTTTCTTTTATTCTTCGTCTTACTCATCAGTACTCTATTTTAAGGACTGCAAAAATAGTAATCCTGAGGCACAAACTCGAACATCCAAACAAAATTTTAAGATTTTTTACCTCAGACCTGGGTTTTAAGCCTTTCTAAGGTAGAGTCTGGCACTACCAGGGCAAGCTGGATAATTTTGAAAGGATTTTTTTCGTTGTCTAAAACGGGCGTAAAGGAGGTGTTGAGCAAGACTTCACTGGAGTTTTTAGTGATGAGTTTATGTATTTTATTTTGAGGGAGTCCCGAGCGGAGGTTTTTCCAAAAAACTTCATATTCTGGGGAGTCAACCTCCCGGTGGTCTACAAAAACGGCATGGTGCAGGCCTTTGATTTCACTCAAGCGGTACTGACAAAGCTTGAGGAAGTTTTGGTTGGCATCCAAGAGGGTGCCATCCATCCGGTATTCGGCCCGGGCATAGTGATAATTTAGTGCCCGGTCTTGGCCTTGGGAATCAATCCGGAGTTGCTGTAATTCTTTTTCCAATTTTTCGGTTTGTCCCCGAAAATATTCCACGTCTTTATCTAAGTGATCTACTTTCTGCAAGGCAGTATTTAAGGCTTGGTTTTTTCGGTCAAGGTTGGCCACAGCCTGGTTGGCTTCTACTTCTACCAAAATTTCGTGGGTAATGTCTTGAGCAAGCAACATCACCCGCATAGTCTGGCCATTGATGTCACTTACGGGATTATAGCTACCTCGCAACCAAAGTTCTTTACCGGTACGGGAAAGCGTTTTAAATTTACCGCTAATGTATTCACCGTTTTTGAGTTTTTTCCAAAATTCCTCGTATTCCAGGCTTTCGTACTCTTGGCTGTTTACTAAAATCCGGTGGTGTTTGCCTTTAAGATCTTCGGCGGTATATTCGGTCAAATCGCAATAGGGTTGATTGACCCTCAGAATATATCCGTAGGGGTCAAACTCAATGGATAAATTAGATTTATTTATGGCTTCCAATTGGCTCTGATAGTTGATAGAGAGTTCTTTCTGGTCGGTTATATCCAGGGCCAATTTGATAATCTTGTACGGCTTGTCATTTTTATCCTTGACAAGGGTAAAGGTGGCATTAAACCAGACATCTTCCCGGTATTTGCTTACTCTACGCGTCACACGTTGCTGGGTTTTACCATCCAAGAGGGCATTCCAAAAGATTTGATAATCTAGGGAGTTAAAATCTTGTTCGTCCAAAATAGACGAGTAAGGCTGCCCAATAAGCTCTTCGGGGCGATATTTTAATGATTTGAGCATAATCTCATTGGCTTTGATGATTTTGCCTTGTAGATCGAGTTCCATAGTAGCCATAGTAGAGTTGATGGCCGAGGTCTGTCCGCTGAGTTCAGCCTCATTAATCTTTATTTCCTCTTGGATAGATAGTAGTTCCCGGAGGTTTCGGCGTACTTCGGCCTCTTTGGACCGCATTCTTTCGGTAGCTACTTGGGCTTCTTGTAGCAAGACTTCATTTTTCTCATTGTTTTTGAGGGATGAAATAGCCGAGACAATCATTTCGGAAACCCTTTTGATAAAATCTATCTCGTAGTCTTCAAACTTCTGGAAACTGGCTATTTCTAAGGCACCTAAAACCCTCGACTCATTATTGATCATCGGTACGATGAGAACATTTCGGGGAGTAGCTCCCCCCAGCCCGGAGACGATCTGCACATAATTATCAGAGGTGTCATCCAGGTAAATAATATCTTTTTCCAGCCAAGCTTGCCCCACCAGGCCCTGTCCAGGTTGTACTTGCTTTTCAATAAATCGTTTACGCTCGTAGGCATACACCGACTTTAAGACCATAAAAGGGTTTTCTTCCCGTCCATCGTGTAAAATAAAAATGCCACCTTGGTTAGCCTTCAAGTATTTGATCAAATTAGAGATGAGGGAGTCATACAATACTTGGGCATCGCTATACTCCCGAAGGATATTACCAAACAAAGCAATCCCTTCATTGGTCCAGTTCCGGTGCTTATCCCGTAAAGCCACTGCCATCAGTCCATCTTGCATTTCTTGGAAAGACCGGCCTAACTCCCCCCGGTTGTCAAATATTTTAAAGTCTTGTTGAAAGCCGCCTTTTCCAACAGCTCGGGCAAAGCCTTTCATTTTTTGGAGATTGTCTCCCAGGGATTGTAGGCCTTGCTGAATACCATTGGTTTGGTCTGTCCTTAAATTGATATGATCGGGAATGTCACCCTCGCTGAAAGACCAAATATACTCTTGTATCTCTCTTAACTGGCGGTAATGGCGCAACAGCAGTAAATACCATAGCCCTACCATACCACTTAACAGCACTAAACAAAAGCCTAACAATTGCCACCGGAATGTGATATAATTATCTTCTAAGCGGGAATTTTGAAAGGCACTGTCTTTTAGAAGTAGCGCATTAAATTCTAATTGCTGTTGCTTAAGGGAATTAATCTGGGGGATCAGTTTACGTACAAATAAAGAATTGGAATTGATCTGGCTTTTATACTCTATCTCTTCGTAGCTAGAAGACGTAGTGGAAGGCATAAGGTTATTTTCGGCATTCAGTAGTTGCTCCACCTCGTCCTGGTCTTTTCGGAGCTTTTTTAAATTCATCTGAATGGAAGCAAACTTTAGCTTGAGTTCATCCGAAAACCAATCCAAGCGGTATTGTTGAATGGAGTCTACCAAAACGGATACTTCCTCTCGCCATAGCTGCCTGCGAATGGGACTAATCGTAGTTTTCCCCTCAATCAACTCTCTTTGTAAAATCAGATTGGTCTCTTGAGCAGACTGAATCAACAAGGCCTGAAAGGACAAACTCTGCTTATAAACCGCTTGAACCTTGTCTTTTCGGGCCTCCAAAGAGTTAAAGCGCTGGTTGAGAAAAAATAATAAAATCAGAACCACTAGTAACAAGCCTCCAAAAACCCAATTGCTTAGATTTTGGAAAGAAACTACACGTAGTGATTGTGCACGAGGAGCAGGTAGGGAATCTTGCATAAAGATAAGCTAGAATAAGCGCCAAATATATAATAGCATATAAAACAATTAATATGCTAAAATTAAAACAATTTCAAAAATCTGCTATCCTAAGCTTTGACCATAAACTTATGGAATTTTCAAAACTTTCGGTTATCACGAAAGGTTAATAGTCAAAAATTACACGTAATTTATGGCTTCATCCCTTGCTCCTACCCTGATTTGGTTTCGTAATGATTTGCGCCTTCAAGATCAAGAACCTTTTTACCGGGCTTGTCGCCGTTCGGCCAGCATTATACCTGTTTATTGTTTTGACCCCCGCCATTTTGAGGAAACCGTTTTGGGTTTTCCCAAAACGGATCATTTTCGGGCGCAATTTCTTTTACAATCAATCCAGAACCTCCGCGACCAGCTGAAAGATATGGGCAGTGATTTGCTCATTCGGGTGGGCCACCCCGAAGATATAATACCTAAATTAGCCGAAGAGTTTCAAGCCAGTGCCGTTTTTGCGAGCCAGGAAGTAACCGACGAAGAACTCCGCTTAGAAAATGCCTTAGAAGAAAGACTCTTGAAGCAAAAAGTAGAGTTGGAATTTTTTTGGACTTCCACCCTATATCATCTGGAAGACCTCCCTTTCCCGATGAATAACCTCCCCGATATTTTTACCCGGTTTCGTAAAGAAGTGGAAAGAGGCGTTAATATTCGAGGGCTTTTTCCCAAGCCTACGATCCAAAAGCCGCTCCGCTTTGAGAACCCAGGTGATTTGCCTAGCTTGACAGATTTAGGATTGGCCCCACCCAACCGGGACGAGCGTTCGGTTTTGCCTTTTTATGGGGGAGCCTCAGCCGCCTGGCAAAGACTAGAAGACTACATCTGGGACAAGGAATGCCTTGCCACATACAAAGAAACCCGCAATGGGCTGCTGGGAGCCGATTATTCTTCTAAGTTTTCGCCTTGGCTAGCCCACGGGTGTATCTCTCCCAAAGAAATCTACTATCAGGTCAAAGAGTTTGAAACAAACGTGACCAAAAACCAATCGACCTACTGGTTGATTTTTGAACTCATCTGGCGGGATTATTTCCGCTTTGTTGCCAAAAAGTATGGCACCCGCCTTTTCAAGAAGGGAGGGATACAAAATAAAACGCCCCATAGACTCTACGATAAACCCGATTTATTCCAAAAATGGATGGATGGCCTCACCGGGGTTCCCTTTATTGATGCGAATATGCGGGAATTAAAATACACGGGCTTTATGTCCAACCGAGGACGCCAAAATGTAGCCAGCTTCCTCGTCAAAGATTTGAAAGTGAATTGGACTTGGGGGGCTATGTATTTTGAATCTAAGCTTATGGATTACGATGTATGCAGCAATTGGGGCAATTGGAACTACGTTGCCGGAGTGGGCAATGACCCTCGGGAAAACCGTTATTTCAATATATTGAGTCAGGCGAAGCGCTATGATCCTAAGGGGGCCTATGTGAAGTTTTGGTTGCCTGAATTACGCAAGCTTCCAGCAAACCAAGTCCATATACCCAGTCAATTGGGGCGTACTGAGCAAGAACGTTGGGAAATGATCTTAGGGGCCGACTATCCATTTCCTATGGTCAAACCAGAAAAGTGGATGGCTTCCTGATACTACTTCTTAAAAAATAAGGGGCTTCCCCGCGATTGATCAAGGGAAGCCCTCAGGTAAATTCCTGCCGCGGGGCGGGCTGTCACTACTCGCCGGCCCACGCGCAATCCAGCGGCGGGCTCAAACAGGCCGTTCCATCCCTAAGCCGATATTTGTGCTGGATTGTAGAAAAAAAACGAGTTGGGCCAGTAAAAATCAGTACTGTCCTATCAGTTTAATAAAGTCGTACATACAGGCCTTTGCCGCAGCTTGGTGGGCCTTGTCTTGCCATAGTTTTTGGAAGTTACCAGCCTTGTCTTTTATCAAGAGGGCTTCTTTCCCTTTTTTACTGGCCTGAAAAATCTCATAAGCAATTTCTGCCGATCCCTTTCCCGTAGCATCCACTAAAAGCGCTTCTTCTTTATCAAATATACCGGGATCGTTCAGGACGGATTGCGGGCTATTTTGCCATAAGATTCTGAGCTTTGCTCGGTTTTCCCGCCAATCACAAAATAATTCCACGCGTGGGTAGGTCTCTCGTTGAGATTTTTGCCAGTAGTTGTGCGTGTAGATGGTATAACCTTCTTTGGCATCTGTAGTGATGCGGTAATGTATTTGGCGAACATTCTTAAAAAACAATTCGTCCGACTCCTGGAAAGAAAAAAATGATTGTCCCCAATCTAGTGAGGGGCTTTTTGAGGATGTACAAGAAAATGCCAAACCCATAAAAATAAATGCACTCCACCACACTCGCCTACGGGTACTCGATTTGAGGGGCAAGCGGTTAAAATATGGCAAATAATCCCGCAAACTCAGTAACAAAGTACGTATCGAGGCGTATTCTAAACTACAATTCAGGATTTTTGAGAACTTACTCAAGGGGAAAACGTGTTATTTCATCAGGGTGTAGAGGTATCATCTCTTTATTCAAGGATCGTATTGAGATGTTTATCTCAAACATACATGAATGATAAGAATATAAAAATCGGTTCAAAAGGTTAAGATTTTAAAGAATATTGATAATTCTTAGCTAGAAACTCAACCATTCAGAACCGTTTAAAGTATATAAAGATGATCTATTTTGTAAATTAGTAACATCGGATTTCATCAGCCCCTAAGATGGGAGGATGAAATCTTTTTTTGAATTGCTATATTAGCTACAAATTTTTAAACTACCCAGCTTTCCTTTATCTATTTATCCACATAGTCCTCGATGTGAGCCTTTCGGGCAATTTGTCTTAGGCAATTAGGAGCACCCTCCTCCATCTCCTCTATAAAATTTGTAATTTTGTTACAAACAATTTCAACATTATGCATTATACTATTGCTATATTTTTGCTGTTTATGAGCATCTATGCGGGGCCCTCGGCCTTAGCCCAGGAAATTTTATCTCAACCTTCCTATAGCGAAACCGCCACTTTTTCCCGACTCAAAGATGCCTTTATTGATCCTGAAAAAGTTAGTCACTTACAAATTGACGATCAAGAGCTTAACATCCCCAGAAGGCTGCCCCAGGATTTTGAAAAATTGCAAAACCTCCGGGTACTCCGTATTGCCAACCTCCCTAATTTTGATTTTCAGGATGCGCTCCAAAAATTGGCCAATCTTCCTAACTTGGAAACCTTAATCTTGAGTGCTAATGAAATAAATAATATTCCCGCCGAAATAAAAGCCCTCAAACAGCTCAAAGCCCTTGACCTTAGCCATAATCGTCTTTCACGTTTACCTACCGATATAACCCATTTGGCTTCCTTAGAAAGCCTAGACCTATCGGGCAACCGTCTCAGCAATCTTCCGTATAACTTTGATAATTTAAAAAACTTACGTGAACTCATCCTGGGGAAGGTCTTGGTAGAAGATTACCGGGCCGATCATGGCAATAAGTTTGCTGTCCTGCCCTACGATGTGGTCAGGCTCCCCAATTTGGAGTATTTAGGCCTGGCCCAAAACCCTGATCTTAATTTTGCTGAAGTATTTGAATTTTTGAGTGATGTGCCCCGCTTACGTCATTTAGATTTGAGTAAAAATTTATTACGAAACCTCCCAGAAGAGATAGGCAAGCTAGCTCAGTTGGAAAGTCTCATTATTAATTACAATCAAATTTCTGAGTTTCCCCACGCCATTGGGCAACTTCGCCAGCTTCAAGCCTTATCGGCCGACGGGAATCGCCTTAAGTTTATTCCCCCCGAAATTGCCAATCTACGTCAATTAAAAAAGCTAAGCCTGGGGGGGCACCCATTTTTTGGTTTTAATGAATTACAAACCATTCCCTTTGAGGTAGGCTACTTGCTCGAGCTTAGGAGCCTCAACCTGATGGGCAACCGTTTACTCAGTCTTCCCTCCTTGATTACGCAATTAGGACAATTAGAAGAACTCAATATCTCAGGGTATAAAGGAGGAGGCTATCGTAAACAAAATCAGTTTACCCGCTTGCCTAGCAACTTGAAAGATTTGAAAAACCTCAAAGTTTTGGATGTGAGCTGCTCTATTATCCGGCAAAGTGAAATTTTGAGGGTTCGACAGGAACTTCCTCAGACGGAGGTAATTGATTACGAATGTAGCTAAGCTCCCTGGTTTTCTAGGCGTATCTCTGGAAGGGGCATAAGCAAGAATTTCTACCTTAAGGCTTCCCACTATCTACGGGGAAGCCTTCTTTTTTTTGGCTGAGGGATAGAGCGGCCTGTTTGAGCCCGAGGGGGCCCCGTGGGGAGCAGGCGAGTAGCGAAAGCCCGACCCCGGCCCACCCAAACTCCCTATAAGTCAGATATTTTTTTGCCGGGGGCAGCCCCAAATTTTACTCCAGAAGTACAATTGTCTTTTTTTAACCAAATTTTAACAGGTGATATTCGGGGAAACTTCCGAACTTAGCGAACAATATATAGCCATCTTATTTATATAGTAGTGCCTAGTTATACAGGGCCATTTTTTAAGCTACTCTTATGAAATCCAAAACCTTAACCCGCGTCATTTCGCTGAGCATAATTGGAGGCCTGATTATCTTGGGTATTTTGTATCAAGTGGGATACTTCTCCCCCAAAAGCCCTGAGCCCAATGTAGCCGCTAGCCCTTCCACGGATACCAAACCAGCCTCCAATGCCCTTCCGGCCAAAGCTGTCTTACTCAAAGGTGAAGCTTTAATCAACCGGGTACAAGTCACCGGCACGGTCCTTCCCAATGAAGAAGTAGCGCTCAGCTCCGAAATCGGAGGAATGATTACCCAGATAAATTTCTTAGAAGGACAAGCTGTAGGCAAAGGGGCCTTGATAGCCAAAATCAACGATTCTGAATTGTTGGCCCAAAAAGAAAGACTGGAAGCCCAGGTAAAATTGTACGAAAACCGGGAGTTTCGTCAAAAGAAATTATTGGAAAAAGGAGGGGTAAGCCAGGATGAATACGAAGGCGTCTTGGCCGAACTTAACTCGCTTAGGGCCCAGGTCAAAGAAGCCAATGCCAAATTACGCAAAACCAATATCATTGCCCCTTTTAGTGGGGTGGCTGGCCTTCGCGAAATAAGCCTCGGAAGCTACGTCAACCCCGGAACGGAGATTGTCCGTTTAGTCAACCTGTCTATTTTGAAGATTGAGTTTTCTGTACCCGAAAAATACACGTCGACCCTCCGGTCTGGACAAACCATTCGGGTAAATAATAGCAGTGCCGATGAGGAATACGAAGGAAAAATATACGCCATTGAGCCCAAAATTGACTTAGAAACCCGTACGATTACCGCCCGGGCCCGCATCCAAAACCCCAATGGCCGCTTAAAACCGGGTGCCTTTGTGACCATCAATATTTTATTAGATACCTACGAAAATGCCCTCCAGATACCCAGTATTGCCTTGATACAAGAGTTGGAAGGAAAAAAGGTGTTTGTATACCAAAATGGAAAAGCCCAGGCAAAGCAAGTCAAAACCGGCTTGCGAACCGAAGACAAAATCCAAATCACCGAAGGACTGTCCCTGGGCGATACGGTGATTACCACCAACCTGCTCAACATTAGACCGAATATGGACATCGAATTACAAGAAATTAACTAAAGCCCATGAGCCAACTTTCAACCATTAGTATTAGCCGGCCGGTACTGACGCTGGTTATGTCCATTCTGATCACCATTTTTGGTTTGATCGGTTTTTACTTTCTCGGAATCCGGGAATATCCCAGTGTAGACAATCCCATCATTAACGTTTCTACCAGCTATGTAGGAGCCAATGCCGACATCATTGAGTCTCAAATCACGGAGCCTTTGGAGGAGGAAGTGAACAGTATTGACGGGATCCGGTCGATCTCCTCGGTAAGCCGGGACGGTAGAAGCACCATTACGGTAGAGTTTAACCTAGGGGTTGACCTGGAAGCCGCCGCCAATGATGTTCGGGATAAGGTATCCCGGGCTGTTCGCCGCCTCCCCCCCGATGCCGAGCCCCCTACGGTGAGCAAGTCGGATGCCGATGCGAGCCCGATTGTATTTATTATGATTAAAAGTAGCGAGCGTTCGCTTTTGGAACTGACCGATATTGCCCAAAACGTGTTCAAGGAGCAATTGCAAACCATTGATGGGGTGAGCCAAATTTATATTTGGGGTTCCAAACGCTACGCGATGCGGCTCTGGATGAACCCGCTTCGATTATCGGCTTATGGTCTTACGCCTTTGGATGTTCGCGAAGCCCTTACGCGACAAAATGTAGAACTTCCCTCGGGCCGTATTGAAGGGAATCAAACCGAATTATCTATCCGGACCATGGGAAGGATCACATCGATTGAAGAATTTAATAACCTGGTAATCAAACAGGATGGTGATAACATTGTCCGTTTTGGCGATATCGGGTATGCCGAACTAGGCCCCGAAAACCTTCGAACGGTTCTCAAACGCGATGGAAGCCCTGCCGTAGGGAATGCCATTGTTCCCCAACCTGGGGCCAATCAAGTTGAAATTGTAGACCGGGTCTACGAACGCTTGGAAAGAATTAAAAAAGACCTCCCCGAAGATGTGGAAGTGGGGATCGGTTTTGATACGAGTACCTATGTCCGGGCTTCCATTACCGAGGTGCAACAGACGATTATCACGGCTTTTATCCTAGTTATCCTGATTATTTTCTTATTCTTGAGAGATTGGCGTACCACCATTATTCCTGTATTAACTATTCCGGTTTCCTTGATTGGGACCTTTTTTGTCATGTATGTGGCGGGCTACTCCATCAATGTCCTCACCTTGTTGGGTATTGTACTGGCAATTGGACTGGTAGTAGATGATGCCATTGTCTTGATGGAAAACATCTACGCCAAGATCGAGCGCGGGGCCGAGCCCTTGGAAGCTGGGGTCCGGGGATCTACCGAAATTTATTTTGCTGTAGTTGCTACCACGGTGGCTTTGGTGGCGGTATTCTTACCCATTGTCTTTTTGAAGGGGATTACGGGAAGGCTCTTTGTTGAGTTTGGGGTCGTGATTAGTACGGCGGTAATCATCTCCTCTTTTGTGGCCCTTACGCTCACACCCATGCTTTCTTCTCGAATCTTGAAGAGAAAGGAGAGAAAAGGCTTGTTTTACCGACTCACCGAGCCCTTCTTTGTTTGGCTCACCAAAGTTTACCTCAGCTCCCTGGATAGCTTTTTGAAGGTAAGGGCCTTGGCTTTTGTCCTCATTTTGGCGATTGCCTATGTCACGTATGTACTGTATCAAGGTATCCCCAGCGAATTGGCGCCCTTAGAAGACCGCTCACAAATTGTGGTACGGGCCACCGGGCCAGAAGGGGCCACGTTTGAGTACATGGGGAATTACATGGACAACCTCATCGATTTCGTAATCAAAGAAGTACCCGAAAATGATGGGATCATCACGGTAACTTCGCCTGGGTACGGAGCCTCCTCTTCGGTCAACTCCGGTTTTTTGAGATTACGCCTCAAAAACCCAGAAGATCGAGATAGAAGCCAGCAAGAAATTGCCAATATGATGACCGAAGAAGTGAAAAAATTTACAGAGGCCCAGGCTTTTGTATCGCAGCCCCCGTCCATTGGGGGCCGCCGGCAAGGACTTCCCATCGAGTATGTGATCCAGGCCCCAAACCTGGATAAATTGAAGAAAATTCTTCCGGAGTTTTTAGATAAGGCCCGGGCCAATCCTACGTTTAGTTTTGTGCGCACCAACTTGAAGTTTACCAAGCCTGAAATTCAGATTGAGGTAAATCGGGAAAAAGCCCTCAAATTGGATGTCCCGCTTATTGACATTGCCCAAACCTTGCAGTTTGCCCTCAGCGGACAGCGCTTTGATTACTTCATCAAGGACGGAAAACAACACCAAGTGATCGGGCAGCTGGAAAGATCTAACCGGGACCAGCCTACCGATCTTACTGCGATCTATGTCCGTAACCGTCAGGGCGAAATGATCCAGTTGGATAATTTAGTGCAAACCCTTGAGACCAGCACCCCGCCTCAGTTGTACCGTTACAATCGTTACTTATCGGCCACGATCTCGGCCGGTTTGGCCTCGGGCCAAACCATTGGCGATGGGATCGAAGCTATGCAAGGTGTAGCCGATGAAGTGCTAGACGACACTTTTTTGACCGCTTTGAGTGGGCAGGCTAAGGATTTTACGGAAAGCTCTTCCAGTTTGAACTACGCCTTTGCCTTTGCTCTCTTGCTCATCTACTTAGTACTTTCCGCTCAATTTGAAAGCTTTCGGGCCCCCTTTATCATTATGTTTACGGTTCCCCTGGCCTTGGGAGGTGCCTTGCTCAGTTTATGGTATTTTGGTGAGAGCCTTAACATTTTCAGCCAAATCGGGATCATCATGTTAATTGGCTTGGTATCTAAAAATGGGATTCTCTTGGTAGAGTTTGCCATTCAGAGGGTCAATGAAGGAAAGACCTTAAAAGAAGCGATTATGGGATCTGCCCGGGCCCGCTTCCGCCCAATTTTGATGACGAGTTTGTCTACCATTCTCGGAATTCTTCCGATTGCCTTGGCCTTGGGAGCTGGCTCGGAAAGCAGGGTATCCATGGGGATCGCCATCATTGGGGGGCTGGTGTTTGCCTCACTCCTCACGCTCTACATTATTCCGGCTATATTTACCTACTTGGCTTCTTCTAAACCTAAAATTGATCCGGAAGAACTGGTCAAAAGAGCCGAGGCCCTTGAATTGGTAGAAAGTTAAACCGAGGCTCAGCCTAATAAAGCAGGAAGAGAAGGCTTTTTACGAGAAAAGCGTTCTATTCATTTTTTGAAAGTATTTTTTATTTTTTGCGTTTCACAAATGAAAATCAGACTGTACGTTCTCCTTGGCTTGTTTTGGGTATCAGGCCCAGCTTGGGCCCAGGACTATTTATCCGCCGAAGATGCAATAATTTTGGCCTTAGATAATAACTTTTCCGTTCAGGCCGCCCGCAACGAAACCCAAATATCCCAAAACAACTTCAGCCGGAGTAATGCGGGCTTTCTTCCCCGTCTGGACCTAACGGCCAGTTATTCCCGTAGTGTCACCAATCAACAATCGGAGTTTCTAGACGGAAGGGAGCAAAATGTAAATGGCGCACAAAGTAATCGCCGGCAAGCCGGATTAGAGATGACCTGGACCCTTTTTGATGGGCTGGGTATGTTTAGGCGTTATCGCCAATTTGGCATCAACAATGAGCAAACGCAGCTCGATCTGAAAATTCAAATGCAAAGCACGATTTCTAGTGTTATGCGTACCTACTATGCCATCGTACAAAGCGAGAAATCTTATCGGGTTTTATTAGAAAATATTGAATATTCGCGGGAGCGCTACCGCATTGCTCAAGACCGCTACGAGTTGGGGGCCATTTCCCGACTGGATTTTTTAAGGGCCCAGGTGGATCTTAATAGCGACAGCCTTCTGCTCATTGATCAACAACAGTCCATTGCCGAAAATAAAGCCACCTTAAACCAATTACTCAATCAAGAGGCGACCACGAGCTTTGAGGTAGACACCTCCATTACTTTGCTCCCTTTTTTAGAGTATGATGCCCTCAAAGCTGGTTTAGAGACCCAAAACTATGAAATTCTGGCGCAGCGAAAAAACCGCGAAAATGCCCAGCTACAAATTGATATTGATAAGGCAAATCGGCTACCTACCATAGATTTTACCGCCGACTATACCTACAACAAATCCATCTCTGATGCCGGCTTTGTCATCTCCAGCCGGAATTACGGCCTTACCTATGGTTTCAATTTTACCCTTCCCTTGCTCAATGGCTTCAACCGCCGCCGCGACATCCAAAACTCCCGCGTGCGCCTCTTGACCGAAGAACAAAGAAGTAAGGGACTTAAAAATGAGATTGAGGCCGATTATGCCATCGCTTACAGCAACTACCTGCAAAACCG
This sequence comes from uncultured Microscillaceae bacterium, assembly GCA_963922455.1. Taxonomy (GTDB): domain Bacteria; phylum Bacteroidota; class Bacteroidia; order Cytophagales; family Microscillaceae; genus CAWUIO01. The sequence goes on along the minus strand of CAWUIO010000017.1, from coordinate 55,754 downwards.
AGAACGTTTAGATTTTCAACGCTACACCACGTCGGTGAGTAGAGAAAACCTGGATATCGCCATCGAGACGTTCAAATTAGGAGGCCTGTCTGCCATTGACTTTCGGGATATCCAGCGGACCTATCTCATTTCTTTAGTAGAGTTCCTTAACTTAGAGTACCAAATCAAACTGGATGAGATTGCCCTCTTAGAAATTGCCGGGGAGTTGATTAAGCCCTACAATCCTTAATGGATTGACTTTGGCAATAAAAGCCATCCATCTCCTTGATTTCCATGTCTTTGGGCAATTAATTGTCCGAATAGTAACATTTTTGATAATACGTGCCTTAAACTTCTAAAAAACCCAAGCAAACTCTTGGGTTTATTGGCCGTATTCCTGACTTTCCCGAAAGAAAAGGTGTATTTTTTAGATTTCACCAAATAATCATTCAAAAATAGGGGAGCTTCTGAGATATGCGGCCCTTTCACGCAACAATGACAAAGGGGAGTTAAAAACGGTGCTATGAGACAGGAAAAATCAAAAATATTTGCCCTGATTTTAGCCTCATTCTTGGGTCTAGGTGGGGCTAGTGAGTTTTATTTGAAAAAATATACAAAAGGGTGGGCTAAGTTGGCTATCTTCTGCTGCATCATATTCCTATCAACTTACTTTTCGCTGCGAGGCCTAGATCAGGACCTTAATAATATCAACACATTGGTGTTTTTCTCCGCTTTAACCATGGGCACTTGGGTATTTATCACCCTCTGCCTGGGTGATTTCATTCGTTTATGGCAATTGCCCCAAGACACGTTTGACCAGTTATACAACCCTCAAAAACTCCCAGCCAATCATTCTGAAATCTTCATTTTGTACTACCTATACAAAGAAGGGCACATCAGTTGGTACGAATTCAAATCCCGCCGGGATCACATTTTAACCAGCTAGTTTAGGCGGGTTTAAGGTTTATTTGAAAATCTTCCATAATCAAGTTGGCCAACAATTTCTGGCAAGCTTCCTCAACTACTTGTCGCGCACTGGCTTCATCGGCGGCTTCTACTTGCAGCCGGATATGTTTGCCCACGCGTACTTCACTTACTTGTTGAATACCCAAATTTTCCAAACCTAATTTAACGGCTTTCCCTTGTGGATCTAAGATTTCTTTTTTGGGCATTACTTCAATTTCAGCTATGAATTCCATGTGATTCTAATTTAATTGTATCCAGTTATACGCTCTGGGGCTTCCCCGCGCGATCCCCTTTAGTTTCCAGTAGGAATTTGGGCTGCGCGGGTCGGGCTCTCACTACTCGCCTGCCCCCCGCCAGGCCCTTTCGGGCTCAAACATGCCGTTCCATCCCTAAGCCAAAGGACTATTTCTTACGGCAACTTGACCTTCAGGTACCCGCTTCTAAGTTAGCCCCAATTTATGAATCCCACTTACTTCCCCAGTGAAAAATATAGTAGGGAAAGGCCTAAGTAAAATAAAAATATTAAGACAATCCCCGCTAGTTGAAAACTCACTAGGCCCCCAATGGCGCCGAAGATTACTAGATAGCGGGCCCAGTTTGTACTCCAACGCAAACCCTGAAACTTTAAAGACAGCAAGGGAAGGGAGCTTAGCATCAAAGCCCCCAAAACCAGGGTAATCCCCAAGAAGCTGTAAGGTTGCAAGTCCCATAGGAAAGCCCATCCAGATGAAGTAAAGGCCAAGCCGGCAAGCACCAAGGCACTGGCCGGCGTTGGGAGGCCTCTAAAATCACCCTTGCCCTCCGTCTCTAAGTTAAATCGAGCCAAGCGCCAAGCACTACAAACGGGAAGAATAAGCGCAAAATAGGGCAGAAAAGGCAGCGAAGAGCTTTGTTCCAATATCCGAAACATCATCAAACCTGGTAAGACGCCAAAACTGACCATATCGGCTAGAGAATCTAGTTCTCGGCCTAAAGCCGATTGGGCCTTAAGTATGCGAGCGGCCAAGCCATCCAAAAAATCCAAGACTAGGGAGAGAAAAATCCAGTAAGCAGCGTACTGTAGACCCGAAGTCCAGGACTCAGGGTGATAAAGGGCTACAATACCCAGACAACCGGCGCATAAATTGCCCAGCGTTATTGCGTTTGGGACATGCTTCATAAAAAGGCCTTATGTGGGAGAACTCGGTTGGGAAACCAATATATAACGGATCAATAAAACAAAGAATAAAGGTAAAATTCCAAAGACTAAAATCATGATTGAAGGCATCCAGATCTCCCAAAAACTGTCCAGGCTAGCACTCTCAGGATCTTCCGGGTGATATAAGACCTTAACTGGACTGCCCGTCTTGACTACCGTTGTATCTTCCTTCCCTAAGCTCGCCACAAAACGGATGGTATCCTTTGATTCGGTCACAAACTCGACTACGGGGCGAAATACCTTTCTCTGTTTTTCAAAACCTATAATCCTGCCTTGAGTCTGGGCGGCGTGCTGAGAAAAGCTGCTCAAATTCCGGTAGGAAATGAAAATAAAAAAAAGGATAGAAAAGAGAGCGAGCAAGCCCGTAAGCCATAGGCTCTTTTGCATAGGCCTTGCTTGAGCTTGGAGGAATACGCTAAGCATACACAGATATGTTATAAAAAGGGGTTAAACTGTTTTTCGTGACCAATAGTGGTTACCGGCCCGTGCCCACAATACACGGTAAAGTCTTCTGGTAAGGTCAAGAGCTTTTCCCGGATACTGTGCATGAGGTCTTCATAATTACTTCCCGGCAAATCATAACGCCCAATGCTTTGGCGAAACAACACATCTCCGCCAATCACAAATTTTTGGGTCCGATTCAGAAAAGCCACATGCCCCGGAGCGTGACCAGGAACAAATAAAACCTCTAGTTCTGATTGACCAAAGCTTACTACATCACCTTCCTCGAGAAAATGATCCGGCTCCGAGGGAACATAGGGCTGAATACCATAGAGTTGCGATACCGCTACATTAGACTTGAGTACTTCCTCGTCTTTTTGGTGGATATACAACTCTACCTGGTAGGTATCTTTCACGTACTGATTGCCCAAAACGTGATCAATATGACAATGGGTATTGATTAATTTTACCGGTTTGATACCTTGTTCTTTAATAAACCCGTCCATTTGCGCTCTTTCGCGAGCATCATGACAACCGGGATCTATGATGATGCCTTCTTGCGTCTCATCATACAGGACATAGGTATTCTCGGCAAAAGCGTTAAACTCAAAACTGCGAATCTGTATCATATGCCTACTCTTTTAAACAAAGCTATACAGAAAAACAAAAAACCGGAGCTTTGCTCCGGTTTTTCTATGCAGTGTTGGGTTTCTATATTCTACTAAGGGTTGGATACTTCCAGGATATCCTTTTTATCTTTTATCAAGCGTCTTTTTTCTCCCGACATACTATTAATATCAGAAAAACATCCTGCCAAATTTACATCAATGTCTTCAGGCTGTATGGCTTGATCTGCCAAAACCTGGGCTATTAGTTCCCGAAAGGCTTCTTCACTCTTTATAGAATCCTGAGAACAAAGCTCCGTGTTAAAATCCTCTTGTATGAAAAAAGTTTCTTTACCTTTATGCTTAACCCACCCATAAAAGAAGGAAAATTGATTCCCATGGGACATGCTCAGATCTTTAAGAAAAGATTGAAGCGTAAACTCACTTAGAAATGCCGAAGCCCCTAAAAAGAGGGCGAAAAAAATAATTACTCGGATGGATCTCATGGTTTTAAATGGTTTTGGACTGCTGGATTTCTTTGTAAGGTGGCCAAATAAGGCTACCTCTACTATATGTACGCAAAACTCTCAGCAAATGCTGCTTGTCACAAGGAGTTTTTTTAAATTTATTTCTATGTAAAGATTCCAATCCTCCAAATAAATTACAATTATTACCAGGAGGTGGTTCCTGAATCATCGGTAATACATGTTAAGATTTTTGGAAACTCAATTTCCTTCTTAACGCCATTTCAACAGCTAAAAAATCACTGTAAAATCATAATATTTCCAACTTTTATCTAGTTTGGCCCCTGTTGGGGCATGTCTAGTTTGATAAATTTGCTAAATGCTTTTTGGGAAGAAAAGATTTTTTCCATATTGCTACCGATGATACACTTGGTTTTACATAGCGCCTCACTTCCTCGCCGCAGCTTCCGTCGCCCCCTTGGGGGGTAATCATCACTATATTGCCCTACGTGGGCATACAATCCAATCCACTTATTTTCTGAAATTTTTACTACCTAATACTAATTCATATTACTCATGAAAGAAGTGCGTATTCTATATGCATCGTCTCAACATATAAAGTATGCAGAAGGAGTTTGTAAGCTCATTGAGGATGCAGCCCAAAAACGAGGAACCGGTATTGCCAAACGCTCCCCAGAATATATCCGACAAAAAATGGATAAAGGGCAAGCGGTTATTGCCTTGGAGCAGGATAAACTGGCAGGCTTTTGCTACATTGAGTCTTGGAGTCATGGCAAGTACGTAGCTCATTCCGGGCTAATCGTCCATGCTGATTATCAAGGGCATGGCATAGCCCGACAAATCAAAAAGAAGGCCTTTACCCTTTCCCGGGAAATATTTCCAGATGCCAAAATTTTTGGGCTTACCACCAGCTTACCGGTGATGAAGATTAACTCGGAGCTAGGGTATGAAGCCGTTACTTTCTCAGAGCTTACCCAAGATGAAGCTTTCTGGAACGGTTGTAAAAGCTGTGTCAACTACGATATTCTCACCCGTAAAGAACGCAAGCACTGCCTCTGCACAGGAATGCTTTACGATCCTGAACGAAAAGCCAAAAATAAATCCTGGCCTCATGCCCTTAAAGTATACGATCGCTGGGTACGCTTCAAAAAATATTTATTCCTGAAATGGAGCGATCCCCGCTCGCAAAAGAAATCAAAATCTGAAACGCTTATCCTTTGTCAATAAATCATGCCTAAACCTAAAGTCGTACTCGCCTTCAGTGGAGGCCTTGACACCTCCTACTGTGTAAAATATCTCTCGCAAGATCAAGGAATGGATGTTTACTCGGTAACCGTAGATACCGGGGGCTTTTCATCCGAAGAAATTAGTCAAATTGAAAACCGGGCCCGGGAACTCGGGGTAGTAGAACACATTACTTTAGACAAAACCCAAGAGTTTTACGAGCACTGCATCAAGTACTTGGTGTATGGCAATATCCTACGTAACCAAAATTACCCCCTCTCGGTAAGTGCCGAACGGGTTTTTCAGGCAATGGCTATTGCTCGTTACGCCCAGGAAATCCAAGCCGAATACATCGCTCACGGGAGCACGGGCGCCGGTAATGACCAAGTCCGTTTTGACTTGGCCTTCCAAATCTTAGCTCCTGAACTGACTATTTTAACCCCCATCCGAGACCAGCAACTCTCTCGTCAAGCAGAAGTGGAGTACCTTAACAAGCATAACGTTGCCGTTGAAGAAAAAACCACTCTTTACTCAGTAAACCAAGGACTCTGGGGTACCAGCGTGGGGGGAAAAGAGACCTTAACCTCGCATCAGTCTTTACCAGAGGAAGCTTACCCTAACTCTTTAAAAACCCAAGACCCCCAAGATATTCGGCTGGGATTTGAAAAAGGAGAATTTAAAACCCTCAACGGAGTATCTTTTTCTCATCCGGTGGAGGCCATTCGGGCATTACAAGAATTGAGTGAGCCCTATGCTATTGGCCGAGACATACACGTAGGGGATACCATAGTGGGCATCAAAGGGCGGGTTGGCTTTGAAGCCCCTGCTCCCCTCATGATTATTAAAGCCCATCAATTGCTGGAAAAGCATGTACTAAGCAAGTGGCAAATCCATTGGAAAGAGCAAATGGCCAATTGGTATGGCATGTTCCTTCACGAAGGAAAATACCTCGATCCCGTGATGCGTAATATTGAGAGCTTTTTATGGGATACGCAAGACGTCGTCAATGGAGAGGTTTTTATTAAACTAGCACCCTACCGATTTGAACTACTTGGCATCGAGTCGCCCCACGACCTGATGCAGTCTCGCTTTGGGAGCTATGGCGAGATGAATAAGGCATGGACGGGAGAAGATGTAAAAGGGTTTACCAAAGTATCGGCCAACCCCTTGCATATTTATTACTCGGTAAACCCCTTAAAAGCCTGGTAATATGAAAAAAGTAGGAATCATAGGAGGGGGGGGCTATACTGCAGGCGAACTTATACGTCTGGTTTTACAACACCCCCACGTAGACCTGCAATCGGTTCAGAGTAAAAGCCAGGCTGGGAAATACCTCTACGAAACCCACCGGGATTTGCTGGGAGAAACCGAACTTGCCTTCACCTCAGAAGTGAGGTATGAGGGCTTAGATGTGGTCTTTCTGGCCTTAGGGCACGGTGACGCTCGAGTGTTTATGGAAAATAATCCCGTCCCGGCAGAAATACAAGTAATCGACCTAAGCCGGGATTATCGTTTGAAGCCCGATGCTGGCGACTTTATCTACGGCCTACCCGAATTGAACCGGGAGGTCCTGAAGGCAAGTAGCCGTGTGGCCAATCCTGGCTGTTTTGCTACGGCCATTCAGTTGGGCTTACTGCCATTGGCCTCTCAGAACTGTTTGGGAGAAGAGGTCCATATCCAAGCCATTACCGGTTCTACGGGGGCGGGGCAAGCTTTGCGTGAGACCTCCCATTTTAGTTGGCGAAATAATAATGTCTCGGCTTATAAAGTTTTTACCCACCAACACGAGGGGGAGATTTACCAAAGTCTCCAGCAATTGGATCCGGGACTCGGGGCTCACCTACGTTTTGTACCCATACGAGGAAATTTTACGCGGGGCATCTTTGCAAGTATGTATACCGTCTGCCCCTTAGACTTAGATGAAATCAAAAAGCTCTATCGGGAATTTTACCAAGCCAGCCCTTTTGTTTTTTTAAGTGACGCTAATCCAGACTTGAAGCAGGTTGTCAATACCAACAAGGCTGTCCTTTATTTGGAAAAGCATGGAGACCTGATTTACATAATCAGTATGATTGACAATCTACTCAAAGGAGCTTCGGGGCAGGCTATTCAAAACCTCAACCTTATGCAAAGTTGGGAAGAAAGCAGTGGATTACACTTGAAGGCCACTTATTTTTAATATAAGAAACACCCTGGCTTAGGGATGGGCGCCCGTATGGGCCGAGACCGCCGCTGGTTTGTGGGGGAGCCGGCTCGGCAGCCCAGCCCGGCCCGCGCCGGTAGGAAGGGGCAAGTTGGTATGATTTTCAGGGCGCGGGCAAGCCCCCAATATGTATAATCAAGAGACGAATTATGGATTTATTTGACGTATATTCTCGATATCCCATCCAACTGGTCAAAGGGCAAGGGGCCTACGTTTGGGATCAGACGGGGCAGGAGTACCTGGATCTTTACGGAGGGCATGCGGTCATCTCGATTGGCCATCAACACCCGCATTTTGTGGAGCGCCTGAAAGCACAGTTGGAGCGTTTGGTGTTTTATTCCAATTCGGTACTGCTGCCTGAGCAAAAAGAATTTGCTCAATTATTGGGAGAGCTTTCGGGCTATCCCGATCATTCCTTATTTTTATGCAATAGCGGAGCCGAAGCCAATGAGAATGCCCTCAAATTGGCTTCTTTTCATACGGGCAAAGCGCACGTAGTTTGTTTTGAGCGGGGGTTTCACGGCCGTACCTCGGGGACCGTGGTTTTGAGTGATAATACGAAGCTGGTATCCCGGTATAATGCCCAGCATCCGCACACCCGCTTGGCTTGGGAAGATTTGGCCGGGTTGGAGAAAACCTTAAAACTTGAGGACGTTTGTGCCGTGATTGTGGAAGGTATTCAGGGGGTCGGAGGCATCCATGTGGCGGGTGATTCTTTTTTACGGGAGGCCCAAGCCCTTTGTAAAGCTCACGGGGCACTTTTGATCCTGGACGAAATCCAGTCGGGCTACGGACGAAGCGGGCGGTTTTTTGCCCATCAACATAGTGGAATAGAAGCCGACTTAATCACGATGGCCAAGGGGATGGGAAATGGATTTCCGATTGGTGGCGTTTTGATTCATCCAGACATCCAGCCCTGGGCGGGCATGTTGGGCACTACCTTTGGGGGCAATCCTTTGGCTTGCGCGGCTGGCTTGGCTGTCTTAGAGGTAATCCGAGAGGAAAAACTGATGGGCCAAGCCGAAAGAATGGGCGTTTATTGCCTAGCGGAATTGACTAAAATCCCTGCTTTACGGGCTATACGGGGGAAAGGCTTGATGATTGGCATGGAATGGGGGGCAGAGGTGGGCCCTGCTCGTAAAAAGCTCTTACTAGAACACCAAATTTTTACCGGAATTTCTGGGAAGCACACCCTTCGTCTGCTCCCGGCCCTCAATATACGCAAAGAACAAGCCGATGCCTTTTTGGCGGCCTTGCCCCAAGTTTTACCGGAGGTATTGCCCAAAAATGAATACACATGAAGCACTTTACATCCCTAGCCGATGTGGAAGGGCCCCGTCAGCTGGTCCGGCTGGCCCTCGAAATCCACCAAAACCCCAGCCTGATCAGCCAGCAAGGACAGGATAAAACCCTGGCCTTAATTTTTCTGAGTCCGAGTCTGCGGACCCGGATGAGCAGCCAATTGGCCGCCCAAAAAATGGGCATGCACGTCTTGATGATGAACCAAAGCCAGGATAGCTGGAAGCTTGAGTTTGAGAAGGGCGTCGTAATGGACGGCGACCGGGCTGAGCATATCCAAGAAGCCGCTGCCGTGATCGGTCAATACTGTGATATCATAGGCATTCGGGCTTTTGCTGGCTTGAAGGACCGGGAGAAAGATTATCAAGAAGAAATTATAAAAGCCTTCCAAAGATACTCGGGAGTCCCGATCATAAGCCTTGAATCGGCCACCCGCCATCCCTTGCAATCCCTGGCCGACTGGATCACTATAGAGCAGTTTAAGAAAAAAGAGCGGCCCAAAGTGGTACTTAGTTGGGCTCCCCATCCCAGGGCCTTACCCCAAGCCGTAGCCAACTCTTTTTTGGAGTGGATGAAAATAGCCCCAGTAGATTTGCTCCTCACCCATCCCGAAGGATACGAGTTAAGCCCAGCGTTTAGCCAGGACGTCCCGGTAGAGTACGATCAAGCCAAAGCCCTCAAAGGGGCCGACTTTGTGTATGTCAAAAACTGGTCTTCCTATGAAAGGTATGGCCAAATCCTAAGCACGGATCCATCCTGGATGATCGACCCAAAGAAAATGGCTTTGACCCAGGAAGCCTATTTGATGCATTGCCTACCTGTTCGCCGTAATGTGGTGATTCAAGACCACGTACTGGATAGCCCAGCTTCCCTGGTGGTCCCACAAGCCCGCAACCGGGTACTTTCGGCTCAGACCGTACTCTTTAGTTTGTTGAAAACTTTAGCTTAAACCGATATGCAAAATCTCCATATTTTTAAAATTGGCGGGGAGAGTTTTGATAATCCTGCCCGACTCGAAGTATTTCTCAATCGCTTTCGGGAAGTTTCTGGGGCCAAAATCTTGGTGCATGGCGGAGGGAAATTGGCCAGTGAACTCAGTCAAGAGCTGGGCATTGAACCGCTTATGGTGGAGGGCCGGAGAATTACCGATGATGCCACCCTTCGCGTGGTGACCATGGTCTACGCTGGGCTTGTCAATAAACAGCTCGTGGCAGCCTTACAGGCCCGGGATATCCGTGCCCTCGGAATTTGTGGGGCCGATTTAAACCTCATCCGAGCCGAAAAAAGGCCCGTAGGCGACATTGACTACGGTTGGGCCGGCGATATTGTAGAAATCCAGACCCAAGCTTGGGGGCAACTGCTTGAGCAAAATATTTGCCCCGTACTCGCCCCCATTACCCACGATAAGCAAGGGCAATTATTGAATACCAATGCCGACACCATGGCCTCCAGCCTGGCTGTAGCTTTGGCCAAAAATGGAAATTACCATATCCGTTTGCGCTATTGCATGGACCTACCCGGAGTAATGGAAGATGTCAATAATCCCCAAAGCTTAATTGCCCGGATGAACCCAAATCAGTACCAAACGTATCGCCAAGCCGGGGTAATCAAAGATGGAATGATCCCCAAACTGGACAATGCGTTTGCCGCCATACGGGCGGGGGTCCAGGAAGTGGGTATTGGCAATGAGCAGTCTATGGCAGGCGATTTATTTACAGGTACCTTATTGAGTTTATAAGTTTTATGATGCAAAATACGCTTCCCTCTTTATCCTTGGAGTACATTGAGCTTCTCCAAAAGTTGATCCGAATCCCTTCGTATAGTCGGGAAGAAGCTTCTACAGCAACTTGTTTGAGTCGCTTTTTGGAAGAGCTAGGCTATGGTCCCCACAGGTCGGGTAATAATCTCTGGCTTCACTCCCGGCACAATCAAAGCCATAAGCCTAGTATTTTATTAAATTCGCATCACGATACAGTCAAGCCTGTAGCCTCTTGGACCCGGGACCCCTTCGAACCTACGCTGGATAGCGATCTTCTTTTTGGCCTGGGGAGCAACGATGCTGGAGCCTCTTTGCTTACGCAATTGGCTACTTTTATCTACCTAGATCAAGCCCCTAGCCCTCCCGCCTTTAACTTAATTTGGAGTGGCACAGCCGAGGAAGAAATTTCGGGCCCGGGGGGGATCGCTTCTATTTTGGATGATTTAGGTCCGGTGGATCTCGCTATCGTGGGCGAACCCACCCAAATGCAAATGGCCATCGCCGAAAAGGGATTGATGGTGGTAGACTGCTACGCCGAGGGCGTTTCGGGACATGCCGCCCGGGAAGAAGGGCTCAATGCAATTTACCAAGCCTTACCCGATATCCATTGGATACAAAATTACCGCTTCCCGAAGATCTCCGATCTCTTAGGCCCGGTTAAAGTGAGTGTAACCCAAATTAAAGCCGGTACCCAGCACAATGTAGTACCGGATGCGTGCCACTTTGTACTGGATGTTCGGACCAATGAGCTATACAGCAATGCCGAAGTAGCTGCGTTTCTAACTTCGGCACTAAATTGTCGGGTAGAACCCCGTTCTTTACGCTTAAACTCCTCTGGCATAGCCTTCGAGCATCCATTCGTGCAAAAAGGCTTAGGTTTAGGACTGAGCACCTATGGCTCTCCCACGCTTTCCGACCAAGCCTTGATCCCGTATACCAGTATCAAAATTGGCCCTGGAGATTCTTCTCGCTCCCACACGGCCGATGAATTTATCCGGGTTTCCGAGATGATGGAGGGCTTTCAAATCTATGTGCAACTTTTAGAAAATTTAGAACTATGAGTCCCTCATCTGAACCCTCTCCCAAAAAATTATGGGACAAAGGCATCCAAACCAACTCCTTGATGGAGCGTTTTACGATTGGTCAAGACCCCCACTGGGATCTATATTTGGCCCCCTTTGATATTCTGGGCTCCCTGGCCCATATCCGGATGTTAGAAAAAATTGGCCTTTTAAGTACCGAAGAACGGATACCCTTAACGAAAACCCTGCAGCACTTATACCCCCAGGCCCAAGAAGGCCTGCTGTCACTAGAACCGGGAGTAGAAGATATTCACTCCCAGGTGGAGCTTCTGCTTACCCGTGAGCTGGGAGACTTAGGCAAAAAGATTCACGCTGGCCGTTCCCGGAACGATCAAGTCTTATTGGATCTCAAGCTTTACTTCCGTCATGAAATCCGTAGCTTGACGGGGGAGATTCGCCAGCTTTTTGACACCCTGCTCGACCTCGGCCAGCAACACCAAGGCTTGCTAATGCCTGGCTATACCCATACCCAGGTCGCGATGCCTTCGTCTTTTGGTCTTTGGTTTGGGGCTTTTGCCGAGAGCCTAAGCGATGACCTGTGGCACTTACAAAGAGCTTACGAGATTCTTAATCAAAACCCCTTGGGCTCGGCCGCCGGCTTTGGCTCCTCCTTTCCCTTAGATCGCTTGTTCACTACCCAACTTCTGGGTTTTCCGGCCGCCAATGTCAATGTCGTCTACGCCCAGATGGGCCGGGGCAAAGTAGAGTTGATTTTGAGCCAATCCCTGGCAATTATCGCCAATACCCTCAACAAGCTGGCCGCCGACTCCATCACCTATCTAAACCAAAACTACGGCTTTTTTACATTGGCCGACACCTGGACCACCGGTTCCAGCATTATGCCTCATAAGAAAAACCCGGATGCCTTTGAGCTTATCCGGGCCCGAAGTAGTCGCCTCATGGCCTTGCCTCAGGAAACGCAGCTCCTCATACACAATTTAGGCTCGGGCTACCACCGGGATTTTCAATTGCTTAAGGAGCATCTTTTCCCGGCATTTGCCGAATTGCGCGACTGCCTCAAGATTGCCCGCCTGATGCTGCAAGATCTAGAAGTAAATCCGGCCTTGATGGATGACTCCCGCTATCAATATCTATTTAGCGTAGAGGTAGTCAATCAGCTCGTTCAGGAAGGAATGCCCTTTCGGGAGGCCTATCGTAAAGTAGCCCAGGATATTGCGCAAAATTCCTACACCGACCCCAAAATGGTAGATCACAGCCACCTGGGCAGTATCGGTAATCCTGCTTGGGAATTGATCCGGCAGAAAATGGACCACGTGGAGCAGACCTATCATTTTGAACGTATTGAGCAGGCTTATCAAGACTTATTACAAGACCCCCAAATAGCATAAAGTTTGGGGCTGCCCCCCGGTTAAGGGTTCCTAATCCTATTCACATACGGTAGCCGGGGGTCGGGCTTTCGCTACTCGCTGCCCTTCCCCGCCGGGCCTACACGAGCTCAAACATGCCGCTCTATCCCTCAGCCATTTAAAGAGAAGCCTCTTTTAAAAGGCTGTTTTTGCCTTATTTAAGCTTATTAACCAGCGAAAACTTTCGATTTGCCGCTTCAGTGGCTGGTTTTGGTATGCTCTTGAGGGAGTCAGAATACCTGGGGAGCACCAACTTAGGGTCGCTTATTTTGCAAGCTCACGAATCAAGGGGGGAAGATGAAGAAGGCTATCGGGCGGAGTTTATCCGATTGATGAAGGCGAGTAAGCCTCTTGTGAAACGTAAATGGAGCGAGTAATATCCTAAGCCAGGGCCTGGATTTATCTTGGCCCGGTTTTTTAGGGAACTCCATCCATCTCCCTTTCGTTTTAATACGTATAGCTAATTGTAAATCATACGTATAGCTTCTATTATGAATGTCAAATTAACCCTGAGTATGGATGAAGAAATCATCCAAAAAGCGAAGAAATATGCTCGGGAACAAGATCAGAGCTTATCTTCTTTATTTGAAAATTATCTTAAAAAATTATTGCACGAGCTTCCGGAGGAGAAAGTACCAGAGACCAGCCTGGTCAAGCAACTGAGCGGAATTATCCAGTTGCCCACAGAGTATGATTACCAGGAAGATTACCGGGATTATTTAACTGAAAAGTACAAATAAGTTGGAGCGAGTATTCTTAGATACCAACATTATTTTGGACCTCTTGGCCCAAAGGGAGCCTTTTTTTGACGCAGCCCAGCGATTATTTCGCTTGGGAGAGGAGAAAAAAGTCTTATTACTGATTAGTACGATGAGCTATATCACGACCGAATATATCCTCAGAAAACAGATGGGTAAACCCGAAGCCTTAAAGGCCTTGGAAGGCCTCCGAAAAATAAGTCAGGTGGGTAGTAGTGGAGAAAAGGAAATTGATTTGTCCTTGGTATCTTCTTTTAAAGATTTTGAAGATGCTTTTCAGTACTATACCGCCCTGAAAAATGAGGCCCGCGTGTTGGTAACCCGCAATTTTAAAGACTTTGCCCATTCCCAAATCCCCGTGATGAGTGCCGAAAGCTATGTGAAATCTTTTTCGGAAGGAACCTACTTGGTCTGATAAGTAAGGCATCTTCTTCTTCTAGAGAGAGGAGAGATGAGAGAAAGAAGGAGAGCCCTGATTGACGGTTTGATCTCTTTGCTGACTTCGGCACTTTTTCCGAGTTATAAAAATAACCACTTGATTATTAGTTGTTTACGAAACGTGTTCTCTTGATTTGGGTGTCCCAGGCCATTTTCTTGTCTTTATTTTAGGTTTGTTCGCAAGAAGAAAAACAAAAGCGGCCTTATCAGTGTCCAGGTAATCGATAAGAGTAGTGCTCGTTATCGGGTTAAAAAGACAATCGGTAGTTCGTCTAATCCACACGAAATACAAAGGGGTATATGGGTCGCTTCGGGATGATCCTAGGGAGCCTCCCTCATAAGGGGGGCCGAGCAGGTTCCCCCCTCCCATTTCCTCCTCTCCTCTCGTCCCGGTTCCCGACTCTCGGTTCCCATTTCCTTCTCTCCTCTCTTTTCTCTGCTCTCTCCTCTTCTTAAGCTTAGGGATGGAACGGCCTGTTTGAGCTCGTGTAGGCCCGGCGGGGAAAGGCAGCGAGTAGTGACAGCCCGACCCGCGCTGGCAGCTTTTGTTAATCTAAGAAAACCTTAGGAAATAGGCGCGGGGAAGCCCCTAGAAATCCATTCTTTGAAAAAAACGAAAATCTAATCCAAAACGCAGGTGGATTTTACAGAAGAAAGCCTCACTTAATTTTTCTCTTGAAGCCACGTGCGGCATAGGGTTTCTATATTTTCGTGAAGCGGGTAGGTGGTGTCTACTCGATAAATGGATACAGGATAATCATCTAGGGGATAGTCCAGATGGTGTTGCTTAGGATCATAAACATCCAAGCGCATGTCGGAAACCAGGGGCTTGCCCTCCCGGGCCTTGAGCCGACTGATTACAACAGCTTCGGGGGCTTGAGTGAGGATTACTTTTAAAGTGATACCCTCTCTTTGCGTATGTTCAAGCAGCGAGCGAAAATGGTTTTCATTCTGATAGGTAGCATCCAAGACGATCACACCTTGGAAAGAAGTTATGCTTATCCCTTCTATTTCGAGTCTTTGGTATACTTTATCCGTGTTTTTTTGGCTATATACATCCTGATTTTCTTTGGCTTCCGTCCTTTCAAGCAAGGGTTTGCCTGCCATTTTCTTACGCAGGACATCAGAGTTTACGTGATAGGCCTGGAAGTATTCGGCAAGTTGACGGGCCAAGGTTGATTTGCCGGTAGCTACCCCGCCCATTACTAGGAGGATCGTAGGTTCCGATCCGAGTAATGTATAGCGTAAACCTAACTGGTAGTAAGCCTTGGCTTTTTGAAGGGCCTTGGCCCGCAGCTCGGGAGCAATTTCTTCCTCCTGGGCCTTAAGGGCATTGACTTTGGCCCGCACCCAGGCCCGGTAGGTTTTATAAAAATGGAGCAAGCCCAAGGGTTCGGTTTTACCTAGTAAAGTTTGCCAATGCGAGAGGATACCCTCACTCAAGTCATATCGATGACGATATTCAAGGTCCATGAGCAGAAAAGCCAAGTCATTTAGGCGGTCCAGACAGCGAAAGGCTTCATTAAACTCGATACAATCGTATAAGTCAAAGGCGTCTCCCTCTACTCGCACAATATGTTCCGAGCGAATATCGCCGTGTCCATCTACCACATTTCCGGCTTTAATTCGGTCCCAAAACAGGGCCTTATGTTGCTCAA
This sequence comes from uncultured Microscillaceae bacterium, assembly GCA_963922455.1. Lineage (GTDB taxonomy): Bacteria > Bacteroidota > Bacteroidia > Cytophagales > Microscillaceae > CAWUIO01. The sequence continues at coordinate 40,292 of CAWUIO010000017.1, read as the reverse complement.
GAAATTGGAGTTGGTCGCTGGAAACCAATTCAAAGGTAAGTGGGTCCAAACAGAAACCGATATTTTCTTGGGCCGATTGGCAATTGGAGAGAATAGTTTCTCGGATTTTATCGGGTTCGGCCCATTGATTTACATTTTTGGAGGGGATTTGGGCCTGATAAAATTTGAATAGCTTCTCTACCAAGGGCCGCAGATCTTCGGGACTAAAGTCTGGATAGCGTATAAGTTCAATCAAGAAATTACTTTCTTCTAGTTTTTTCATGGAGACCACATAATCCACTAAAGAATCACTGGCTTCAAATTGGAGTTGCCCCTCCTTTTCGTAAATAGGCAGGACTCCTTTGTAAATGCCAGCGCTCAATCTTTGATTGAGCCGTACTTCTTCTTGGCAGTAGAAATGACGTTTGGGCAAGGTGCTAAAATCCAAAAAGCCAAAGTTGACGGGTTTTTTGAGTTTGTAGGCAAAATCATCCCCCAGGGCGACAATGGAGGCGTGGGTTTGAATAATTTGAATGCTAGCAGGAGCTTGGGGATAAAGCGCCGGGTTACTCAAAAAATCAAGCATTTTGGTGATAGGTGTAGAATCAGACGGTGACTGTGGTTGCATAGCGGTGCTTTGGTTTGAAGGTGCTTCGGAAATTGTAGTTATTCAATAAATTTTACTTAAATTTATTGCACTAGACTTTTAAAACGTAAATATTTTGGGTTGGGAATCTAAAAAACCAAAATTTAAGATATATCTAAATCCCTTTGTGTGTGATGTCTGTGGGGAGGAAAGCTACATGGGCTTAATTGGTTTTTCAGACCGAATACCCAAGATATGTGATTTGTGCTTGGTCAATGAAGAGGATCGGGCTACAAATAAACAACATCGCCCGCTATCTCCCCCAAAGCCCCCTGGGTTTCCTCCTTCGCCAGAGAGTGCTTAAGGCTTTGCAATGAGTCTCAGCTCAGTACTATCCCCTCGGAATACGTTAAAATCTACCGGGCCGGCAATCCCATTGACTTTGCCTTCATTGCTGTACTGCCAAAACATCCATTGCTTGCTTTCTACTTGGGGCGGATTTTCTCCGTATCGGGCCAGCCATACTGGGTAATTATCAAAGTGCCCTTGTAAATGTTGGCGATAAAAATGAGCATTGGTATAGATGATGGGGGTGATTTGGTAATGCTCTTTGATGAGCCTTAACCAGTTTTTGAGCCCTTTCCGGGTATTGTCCATACTATATCGCCCGGTTACCTCGATATCTAAGACCGGAGGTAAATCACCGCTTTGGAGGGTGACATTTTTTATGAAGTTTTTGGCTTGCTTACTTGAGGGGACATCGGGACGATAAAAATGATAAGCTCCCCGGTATAAACCCACCTTTTTACTTTCCCTCCAATTTCGGGTGAAGTAGTTATCCACTTTTTCTTCTCCTTCGGTAGCTTTGATAAAGGCAAATTTGAATGAAATACTGTCGATGTTCATCTTCGCGACATCAGACCAGTCTATATTTTTTTGGTAACGGGAAACGTCTAATCCGTGTACGCCAAAGCTTGTAGGTACGGTGATACCAAAATCCCTGAGGTTACGGTTACGGTGGTCATTATAGGAGCCACTGAGGTAAGCAAACAAATTATCGGGGATTAGACCGTGGTAATGATCTATCAATAGCAGGGAGCTAATGGCAATCAACCATAACCACAGAAAATCCCGGCCCGACCATAGCGTGCGGGCTTTTTTTCTTCTCGCTTTCACCAAGACAAATTATTCTAGAGCCTGATTTTACCTTTCTTCTTTTTGGGTTTTGACATTTCGGTATACCTTTTGGGCCTCTTCTAAGGTATTTCCCTCAATGAAGTAGGCAATAGCCGCTTCCCCAATTCCCCAAGTAGCCGCAAAAGCAATTCCCGAAGAAATCAGCGATCCACCACCCGGAAAAATAAATTTAGCTAGGGCTCGGGATATTTCCCGAAGAGCAAAGCCTGCCCCCACATTTACACCAAGGGCTGTCAAAAACTCTAAAGCTGATTGTTGATTTAAATCACGTCCTGCAAGATACGCAATTGCGGCAATCATTCCTACTTGGGCCCCCGTAATAGGCACCATGTCGGCAATAGGCAGGGGAGTGGCAGCCAAGCCACTACAAATTGCGGCGGCTGATGTAATGATAATACGGGCAATTCTTTTTTGAACATGGCGCATTTGGCTTATGCGCGCCAGCTCGAGCTGGGCACTTCGGGGCAAAGCTTCCAAAAGATAAGCCAATAAGGTATCAATATTCCAATAGCGTTGGGAAACCAGTTCTTTGTCTCGGTACCGGGCGTAGGCAGAAATGGCAACGCTTTGCAGGATTTTAATGCTTTGTTGGTGAAAGGCATCCTCGAGGGTTTTTAGGGCCTTACGAATATTGGCTTGTTTTTCGGGATCATCGTAGGGTGGTTGGGTAATATCAACCGGATCTAGCTCGTCTACTTGGGTGACAACCGCCAGCACAGGCGGGGTATATTGGTGGCGATACTGGATGAAGTTACGAAGCTCCACGAGTTGCTTTAAGTCTTCTTGAATGCGGCTGTCGACCTCTTTGGCTTTATTTAAGAAAAGTATAACGTCGGGGTATAGGGTATGAAGCTCATTTTTTAATCCGGCTAGGGCGTCGGATAGTTGGAGTTCACGACCTTGGCTTACATCACCCAAACCCCGTGTATCCATGATTTCCATGCTTCCCCGAGCGGAGCTATAGGTATACCATCGACCCATAACCGTTTCTGCTTTGACAGAACCTACTTCGGCCAGGGCTTGGCCAAATATTGCATTGATGAGTGAAGATTTTCCGGCACCGCGACGGCCGAGCACTAAAATGCGCGGAGGGCGAGAGTCCATGATGAGTTCTTTAAGAGCTTTAAGCTCTAATTTGAGCTGATCCTGTTGGGCTATAGGCAGTAAGGAGATGGCTTTTTCCAGTAAGTGGATTAACTCCTCTAATCTATTTTGGGTACGATGCATAGGCCTTTTAACTAGAAAGCCCTTAAGTAATTTCAGGGATGAGTGAATCATCCCTGAAATTTAATAAAAATTAGGAAACCACTATACAATAACAGGAATATTAATCAAAAGGCAATATACTCTGATTATTGCTTAAATGGAAATTTTATTAGCTATTCGCTTCGGCCAACTCTTGTAAAGTGATGACCTCGGTTTGACGACGGATAGATTCGATGTGAATCAATTTATAAATTTCGGCCACGAAATCTTTATTCAAGTTCATTTTGCTAGCCCATTCAGAACGAGTGCCAAAAATCTCGTCCCATCGTTCTACTTGGAAGATCGTTACGTTATTGGCTCTTTTGTATTCACAAGCTTTTTCTACAAGGGCCATTCGCGTTTTAAGAATCTCAATAAGCTCCCGGTCTGTATTATCAATTTTTTCTCGTAGATCATCCAGGTGATTGATAAAATCAGGGTTATCACTTTCGGAACGAACAATTCGTAATTTCAACTCAGAAAGTATTTTGCCAAGGTTTTCGGGGGTAACTTGCTGGGCTGGATCGCTCAAAGCCTCATCTGGAGTGATATGCGATTCGAGCATAAGCCCATCGTAGTTCAAATCCAGGGCTTTTTGACTTACTTCAAGGAGTAATTCACGTTTTCCGGCAATATGGCTAGGATCGCAAATGATAGGCATGTCCGGGAGATAGGTTTTAAGCTCCAAGGGGATTTGCCAAGTAGGTACATTACGATATTTGGTCTTGTTAAACGAAGAGAAGCCTCGGTGAATAACCGCAAGTTTACGAATTCCGGCATTATAGATTCGCTCGATGGCCCCAATCCATAATTTCAAATCGGGGTTGATGGGGTTTTTAATCATAACCGGTACATCCACTCCTTTTAGGGCATCAGCGATCTCTTGTACGTTGAAAGGGTTTACCGTGGTACGGGCTCCCAACCAAAGAATATCTACTCCAAACTTCAAGGCGAGCTCAATATGCTGAGGGTTGGCTACTTCAACAGCAAAGGGCATCTTGAGCTCATCTTTTACTGCTTTAAGCCAAGGAAGGGCTTTTTCGCCATAGCCTTCAAAACTATTTGGCCTGGTTCGGGGTTTCCATATACCAGCCCTGAAGACATCCACTTTATAATCTTTCAATTGACGGCATGTCTCCATCAACTGTTCTTCCGACTCGGCGCTACATGGGCCCGAGATAATTAAAGGCTTTTGCTTGTGTGTTCCCCACTTCTCAAAGGGTTCCACTTCTATATTCAGGTTCATAAGTAGAGAATAGATAATTTAGAGATTAGGTTATTAAAAATTGATATATTTTTCGGTAAATCCAACTCATGAAATCACGGAACCAAGAATTCTTTTATTAATTATATTTACAGTAAAATAGTTTCAATTAATTTAGGGGTTTTCCCAAGTATTTTTTGTAATTCTTCGTATGGAACCAAATGTTATAGCACCACTCTCTCTGGATAATACCAGTGTTGCTTTTTCTGATAAATCTGATGCTGAGCTAAGACGGATGTATTGGCTCTTTGCCATGATTAATAGGCCTATCCTGGTAAAATGGGGCACCTCTTTGGTACGTTGGGCTTTGAAGATAGGCCTACCCATCAAAGGAATAGTCAAGCAAACCGTTTTTGCTTATTTCTGTGGGGGAGAATATGTGGAAGATTGCATCCCCACGGTAGATAAATTGTATAGGGCTGGAATCCGCACGATCCTGGATTATTCAGTGGAAGGAGAAAAAAATGAAAAGGGATTTGATGCTACTTTAGAGGAAACCCTTGAAACCATCCTTGAAGCCGCTAAAAACCCCGAAAAATTGCCCTTCTGTGTTTTTAAGGTTACGGGCTTGGCCCCCTTTGACCTTTTATCAAAAGTAAGTGCGGGTACCCAGCTGAATACAGAGGAAGAAAAGCAGTGGGCACGTGTACATGAACGGGTGGATACCATCTGCCAAAAAGCCTTTCAATCGAATATCCGAATTTTGGTAGACGCAGAAGAAAGCTGGATACAAGATGCGATTGACCAGCTCGCTTACTCGATGATGAAGAAGTACAATCAAGAGAAAGCTGTAGTGTATAACACCTACCAAATGTATGCGGTAGAAAGCTTGGAAAATTTGAAAAAAGCTTATCACCAGGCAGTTATGCATCAATACTTTCTTGGGGCTAAGGTGGTGAGGGGAGCTTATATGGAAAAAGAAAGAGAGCGGGCCGAAAAAATGGGCTATCCTGATCCGATACAGCCTAATAAAGAATGCACCGATCGGGATTTTAATGATGCGTTGAAATACTGTATTGAAAAAAGTCAACGAATTTCACTATGTGCCGGCACTCATAATGAAGATAGTAGTTTTTACTTGACGCTCTTAATGGAGAAGTTTAATATAAAACCTCAAGACCCTAGGGTTTATTTTTCTCAACTCTATGGCATGAGCGATAATATTTCCTATAATTTGGCCAAACACGGTTACAATGTAGCCAAATATGTCCCCTACGGCCCGGTCAAATCGGTGATGCCTTATTTATTTAGAAGAGCCGAAGAAAATACCTCGGTGGCAGGGCAAAGCAGTCGCCAGTTTCGCCTGATCCAGACGGAGTTGAAGCGCCGCAAGCAAGCCCATTAAAGAATCTAGTTACTTCGGTTTCCACTTCAATAGTCCCTTTACACAAAGAGACTTTTTTTATGTGCTGGCCTTGAGTTTACTGTCATTTCCCTGACATTCATGCTCAAAAGCGCCGAAGTTAGAACCCTAAGCCCTCACGGTGGCGTTTTTAAGATATATCTTTTAGGAATTAGCAACATGAATTTAAGAACACGATTATTTATTGTACTCGCCTTGTTAATGCTGAGCTTTAGCACCTGGGCGCAAAAGGCCGATGTGTACCAAACCAAGGCCGGGGCCATTAAAGGGTATGATCCTGTAGCGTACTTTGAAGCCTCAAGACCATTAAAAGGAAATACAGCCTATAACTACAGCTGGCAGGGAGCAACTTGGTATTTCGTCAGCGCTGAAAACCGGGATTTATTCAAAGCCAATCCCGAAAAATACGCCCCACAATATGGGGGGTATTGTGCCTATGCGGTTGCCAAGGGTACTACGGCTAAGATTGACCCGGAAGCTTGGAAAATTGTGGATGGTAAGTTGTATCTGAACTATGACCAAAACATCCAATCCCGGTGGAATAAAAATCAAGGTGAGTTTATCCAAAAAGCGGATGCCAATTGGCCGGGAGTATTAAAAAACTAGAACTTTTGTTACGTATATATGAAAATGAAAAACGTCTTCCCATCGAGAAGACGTTTTCTTTTCTTTATACAATAATTAGTTGCTGGGCTCCATAACTTCTTGATGGGCTTTGATTTCATTTAATAAGGGATGGATTCTGGAAAACCATAAGGGAGGAAACATGGACAAGACCATGGCGCTAGGATAACCCATAGGGAGTTGGGGGGCCTTGTAATGATGATCTAAGACTTGATATTTTTTACTAGCGAGATAGTGATGATCAGAATGGCGGGTAAGTTCATAAAGAAGAATACGGCCTAATTCAAAATTAGCATTCCAAGAGTGATGGGGTTGAACGCGTTCATATCGGCCACTTTCCAACTTGTTTCTTCGCAAGCCATAGTGCTCAATATAATTGATGGTCTCGAGTAGTAATATTCCCACAAGTGCTATCCAACATGCCAAAGCCATCCCCTCAAAGCTCCAGAAAACCCAAATCACAACTAGGTATCCAGCTTGTATCAAATGAAATTGAAACATTTGATTATCCAAACTCCAAAAACTGACCCCCTTCCTTTCCAGACGTTTGCGTTCTAATTTCCAAGCATTGATATATCCGCCAATAAGAGACTTCAGCCAAAATGTATAGACAATCTCCCCTCGCTTGGCACTAGCTGGGTCTAAATCGGTGGCTACATTGCGATGATGCCCCCGGTTATGCTCAATATAAAAATGCATGTAAAGGGCCGGAAGGAGGAGCATCTTCGCTAAGGCTCGCTCATAAGGCTTAGTCCGGTGCCCCAGTTCATGTCCTACATTTATTCCGCAGGCACCAATTACAAGGCCGACAGATAAGATGAGCCCTAACTCCTCCATGGGGCTTAAGGGATAATACTTCGCTCTTTCCAAAAAAAGAAAGATGATCCCATAGACAATAGGTACATTCGCATATAACATTATGTCAAAGAGCTTGTTTTTTAAGCGGGCATCTTTAACCCTTGGTTCCAGATTTTTTGTTGAGTTGGGAAAGCTAAGATCCAAAAGGGGGACCAGGCCAAACACAAAAATGACCGTGGCATAGCTAAGCCACCCCGAAGAATAAATAGCGACTATTGCTGTGAAAGGCACCAGGTATGCCGATAAATATTTTAAATCTTTCATAATAAAGTCATATTTGCGAACTAAAATTAGGAAAATAGTTCGGTAACTCCAAATTTTACACCGAAGTGGGAAGAAAAGCAAGTGACCGACCCAGAAAAAAAGACCACAGGGAGATTAAGGATTGGGCGCATCGCCTAATACCAGAATTGAATGCGCACTCCTTGGAAAAGCTAAGCATTGATCAATTGGCCCGTTGGATGCAGAAGAGTAAATCGACGATTTATGAGTATTTCAGTTCCAAAGAAGAAATTATAATCTTTGCAATAGAAGTTCATTTGGAGCTTTTTAAAGAGGTGCCTCAAATATTGAGGGCCCACCCTTTTCAGCCTCGGAAACAATACGAGCAATTTATGGCCCTTATGGTGCGAGGCACCCAGGTGATAAGCCCGCGGTTTTTGTATGAACTTCCTCTATATTACCCTGAGGCTTGGAAAAGTTTAGAGGCCTTTTTAACCTCCTTACTGGAAGAAATAAGACATTTTTATGAGGAAGGGATTCGATTGGAAGTATTCAAGCCAGTTTCTGTAGAATTGTTGATCTGTTTGGACCGCTTGTTTGTTTTTCAAATTATCAATGACCCGAGTTTAACATCGCACACTCAAACCAACTTAGATGCCCTCGTCGAGGATTATCTACGCTTGAAATTTGAAGGGCTGATGCAAGATGCGAAGGCATAAAAAATACCCTCGGAAAATGGACACACCTGTTCTTTCCGAGGGTGGGCTATTGCCAAAGGTGCCTATTTATTGTTTCGTCATCTGGCAGGAATTTTTGAAAATACGGTCTCCTGAGGCACTATAATTCAATCTTGAACCGTCTTCGGTACGAATCTCATACAAGACAATCTCCTCAGGGCGTTGTTTTTGGATAATTTCGAGGATTTCCAGGCTGGCAAAATTCTCCTCAAAATCTTGACGAGCAGTAGCTGGTAGATCTGACTTCTCAATTAAACTACGCGTTTCCATCCACTCGCCCGTGCGGTCATAGCGAACGCTTCGGGCTTCATTTTTCTCAAAAAAGGTGGCTTCGTAATAGCCGCAATTCATACCGCTCATTTGAATATTCTCGGCCTGAGGAAATTGATCTTTTACATTTTGTAAAATACGCATGGAACTTACCTGTTGCGCTTGCAGGCAAAATGGAGAAAACAATAAGAGAAATAGTAGTTTTTTCATGATTATAAAGGGTTACATTTTTTGATCTACCTAAATGACCAAATAATCTTTTAAAGGACGCATAATTTGGGCGAATTAGGTAAATTTGATCAGACATTCTTCTCAGCTAACATGAAAAACACTTAAAGCAAATTTATAAGATGCTTCCTTTCAAAAGGGAAGTGTATTCTGTAGTCCGGGCTATAGGTACCCCTCCCAAACGGGTGTGCCAGCATTTGCACTTTGAAGGAGATTTTCGGGTCCCGGTGGCCCCTGGGCGGTCATTTTTGATGCGGAGCTACGGGTATGAGATTGAAAATGAGGTTTTTTGGGCTGGTTTGGAAGAGGGCTGGGAATCAGTATCCATGAAAATCTGGATGAAGCTCTGCCGGCAGGCCCAAGTTATTCTGGATGTTGGGGCCAATACGGGCTTATACTCTTTGGTAGCCCAATCGCTTAACCCAAGTTCTGATGTCTACGCTTTTGAGCCCGTTCATCGGGTCTATGAGAAACTGCTCCATAACATACAAATTAACCAATTTCCTATCCAGGCCTTTCCCCAGGCCGTCTCTAATGCCGATGGAGATGCGCTTATTTACGATACCTCAACTGAGCATATATATTCGGTGACTGTCAACCAGAATTTGAATTCTCCCGATACACCGGTAGTCCCCACGACCATCGAGACGCTTAGTTTATCTTCCTTTATTGAGAGGCAAAAGCTTGAGCAAGTAGATTTGATGAAGATAGATGTGGAAACGCATGAGGCCAAGGTGCTGGAAGGCATGGGGGAATATTTGCAGAAATTTTCACCCACGATGTTGGTTGAAATTTTAAATGAAGAAGTAGCCGCCAATGTTCAAAATTTAATCGAGGGGATGAATTACGATTTCTACAACATCGATGAGCGGGGAGGGGTCCGGAAGGTTGACAAATTAGGACGGAGCGATTATTACAATTTTTTACTTTGTAAGCCTGAGCTAGCCGATAGATTAGATCTTTTGTAAAACCTCTTGATGGCTGAGGGATAGAGCGGCCTGTTTGAGCTCGTCGCTGGTCTGCGGGCTGGCCAGCGAGTAGCGAAAGCCCGACCCCGGCGCGCTAGGGATTTTCATTAAGCTGGGCCCTTCATCGCCGGGGGCAGCCCCTATTTACATGGACTTATCGGATCCTGAGCTGAGTGGTATAGGTTTTTCTGCCTTTTTTTAATGTCAAATAGAGAAGATGGCCCCCATCTCCCAAGATGAGCCGGATCACCCGGTCCAGGCTGTACTGATTTACAGGAATACCGTTTATGGCAAGCAATTGATCGCCAGCTTGAATACCGGCCTTTTCACTAGGAGACAAGGGCAAGACAAAATCCACAAAATATTCTCGGACTCCCGGGCGAGGCGCCATAATCTCCAAACCGCTGGTATTATGAGAAAAATGCCAGTTAGCTTGATTTTCGGGAAGGGGTAATAGGCTTATTTGTTTTTGGGGATAATTCATGATAACCCGGAAGTTTTTCAAAAAATCATTGCCTAAAATTCCATAATCTTGATGGGTTTGGGTGCTAACTATTTGACTGGGACTTGAAAATACGGGGACATTATGCATCTTCAATGGCCCAATCTGTACGAGAGGAAGTTCAGCCTTCTGGCCCTTGATAGGGCCGTAAATGCCGGTACCAATATAGGCAGGCCCTCTTTTTTTAGTGGCAAGAGAACGTTCCATCTCAGCGGGAAGCCATAAGGAAAGGCTGGCCCCGGTATCTACCAAGAACCGCTTGGATGAAGGTAGGCCTTGGGCATTGAGGAGGCCCAACTGGACAAAAGGGCGATTATGATTGCTTTGAAGGGGAAGGGTCACCTGGTTTGGACTGGCTTGGTATGAGTCTTTTTGGTGTAAGATTAAGACAGATCGCTTGTAATCTAGTTCAGCCACCAAAGATTGAAATATATGAAACCCTATGACCCCAGAGATCGGGATGCCAATCCGGGGCGAGAGGTAGTCTTGCCCTGCCAAATAAACCAGGGTTTGGTGTTGGCCCCGCAGCGGACCGATATGAATGGTATTCATGGGAAAAACTTCGGCAGTTTGAGCGAGCTCCGGGCCGTGGCCACCAATTTGGCAGGTGCGGGCATGTTTTTTTTGCAGGTAGGGCCGCAATTGGGCATCGTGGATAAGGGTTGCTTCGGCCCCAGTATCCAGCAAAAATCGTTTGGGCGGACTCTGGTTAATCCGTAGCTCCAGGATCAGTTGGTTTTGGCGGATAAGGATGGGAATTTCTACCCGGTCTAGTTGCTCAGAAAAATAAAAAAAACCATTCTCCTGGCTAAAACCTTCCTGAAAGAACCCGAAAATACTTAGTACAAAGAAAAAATAGAATGTAAAATGTCTTGGCATGCTTGCTGTGGTTTAGGTGTGCTCAAGCCTCTACTCGTCCAACTCTTCCAGTATATTTTCGCTAAACTCCTCGAGAGGCTTAGCATTTTTGGTGACTTGCATCATCATAATAGCTCCTTGAAATTCGCGTACATAGCGTCTGGCTTTTTTTCGGGCCTTTATCTCATCGTATTGATGTTGGAGAATGAGAAAGAAGGCATCCTCCCAGGCTTGAAAATACTCTTCAAAGTAGGGGTGAAAGGCTTTATTACTCTGAGCCGTCTCGAGCAAAATATTTCCCATCAAACAGCCCCCTGTCTGAAATTGATAAAACTTTTGCATCTTCTCCGTGATCCGATGCAAGCGTTGGTGGGGACTGCGAGACTCATCTGAAGCAGAATTGATTAAGCGCTCACGGGTATAATTGATGACGTATTTAAGCACCTCTTCCATGATTTGTTGCTTTCCGTGCTTAAAATAATGATAAAGGCTCGCCTTACGTATCCCACAACACTCGGCTAGATCGCTCAAGGATGCCGCGTGATAGCCTTGTTTACGAAAAAGCGTATACGCTTTTAATAGAATTTCCCACTTGCCCAGGGCTGTTTTTGGCGACATAATTTATACGTATTTTTTATCTACCTACCGGTCGTTAGGTAAAAGTATACAATAGGCGCTTTTTTTCCAAGAATAGGGACTAGTTTTCTGAATAAAAATGAGAAATGAATAGGAATTGATTGATTATGAGGGGCTTGCCCGCGCCTTTTGCAAGAGTGCCCGCTTGGGATGGAGTTGAGGCGCGGGCCGGGCTATCGCTACTCGCTGGCTCACGCGCAGCCAGCGGCGAGCTCAAACAGGCCGCTCTATCCCTAAGCCAAAAGAAAATGAAGCCCTAAGTAAGCAGGGGTACACAAAAGGTATACAAGAAAAAAAGGGAAGGAATGAATGCATCAATCCAGAAGGTTCAAAACATCTTCGCGGCTCAGACTTTTTACAAAGCCCTCTTCGGTGGTGATGATTTGTTCGGCAAGTTTCTTTTTGTCTTTTTGCAGGGCCAAGATTTTTTCTTCGACACTGTTTTTAGTAATAAACTTGTACGTAAAGACCTTGTTTTTTTGCCCTATCCGGTGGGCCCGGTCAACGGCTTGCGCTTCTATGGCCGGATTCCACCAGGGATCTATGAGGAAGACATATTCGGCGGCGGTCAAGTTAAGGCCTACCCCACCCGCTTTGAGGGAAATGAGGAATATGCGGGTATCGATATCACTTTGGAATTGCTGTACCTGATGCTGGCGGTCTTTGGTCGATCCGTCCAGGTAGGCATAATTCCACTTGCGATGGTTGAGGTGCTTGCGTAAAATATCTAAATGTTTGACAAACTGGCTGAATATAAGCACCTTATGTCCTTCACTAATAATACTTTCCAATTTATACTGGATATCTTCTTGTTTGCCTGAGTCACCCGTATAGCCTTGATCTATCATTTGGGGGTGATTGGCAATCTGACGCAGCTTGTTAAGTCCTTGAAGGAGTAAAAACTGCGATTTGATCATCCCTTGTTGCTCGATTTGCTTAATAATCTCGTTGCGATACTGGGATTTGACGCGCTCGTACTCTTTTTCTTGGGTAGCGGTCATCAGGCAAAATTGTACGTGCTCAACCTTGGACGGCAGGTCGAGGGCAACTTGAGATTTGAGTCGCCTTAAAATGAAAGGCTTGATGATCCTTGAAAGCTTTTCTCGCTTTTCGTGGTTATTTTTTTTCTCAATGGGGTTGAGGTACTCATTTTTGAAGAAAGCGTGACCACCGAGTAAGCCGGGATTGATAAAGGACATCTGGGACCACAAATCCAGGGTCGTATTTTCCAGAGGGGTACCCGTTAAAATTAGGCGGTTTTGGCAACGCAGCTTGCGGACAGCCTGAGAAATATTAGAATTTGGATTTTTTATGGCTTGCGATTCATCTAGGATGACATAGTTGAAGAAGAATTTTCGGACAATGTCTATATCAATCCGGATGATCCCGTAGGAAGTAATGATCAAGTCATAGTTTTGGAAGTATTCCACATTCTTGTCCCGGTTGGTACCGGTATAGGTAAATACGTTCAAGCTCGGAGTAAATCGCTTAGCTTCCAGCTCCCAGTTGTAGATCAAGGATGTCGGGATGATCAACAAGGAAGGCATTTGGCCAGAGTTCTCTTTTTCGTGTTGAAGCATGGCCAAGGTCTGGACCGTCTTTCCAAGCCCCATATCGTCGGCCAGGCAACCGCCAAAGTGGTAATTATTTAAGAAGCGAAGCCAATTATATCCTGCTTTTTGGTAGGAACGGAGTTTTCCTTTAAAACCGGCGGGGAGCGGGTAGTCTTCAATTTTCTCGAAATCGTGAAATTTCTTAAGCTTTTGATCTATGGTAACCTGTACGGCTTTGCCCCGTTTGAGCTCTTCTACTAAGCTCAAATGAAACTTTTTGAGTTTGGAGGGGCCTCGTTCCTTGGCTTCCGAAAAAGCAAACAACTCGGAGTATTGCTCAATCCAGGCGTCGGGTATGACGGCGGTTTCCCCATTGGGCAAGGTAAACTCGGTCTTTTGTTGCAGGATCAACTTGCGCAAAGCAATGAAGGGAACCACAAACTCGCCAAAGCGAATGGTAGCATAAATATCAAACCAATCCTTGTTTTCTTTGATTTCCAGATTGATTTCCGCTTTACCAATAAAATATTTTTTGCTCTCCTTGGTTTCTTGGTCTACTTGGATACCAATTTCTTTTAAAGTGGCTTGGTGTTGACTAATCCACTTAAAGGCCTTGCCTTTAGGAAGAAAACCCGTGCCATTTTTAATCTCAAGACCGAGCTGTTTTAAGGAGCGTAAGACTGTCCGCTCCAATTGGGAGTCTCTGTAGATTTTTTGGAAGGTGTAATCGTCTTCGTGTTGGTCTAAGTGCACATAGATCTCCTGTTGTAGCAGGTTTTTACCGTTTAGATCAATAGAGAGCAGCTTAAACTGGCCGTAATGAAAATATAAGTTAAAACGGATCGTGCCGTTTTCCGTATCTTCGGTCTTTTTGCCAAAAAGGTCAGACTCTACAACTTTGTACTCAGAAAATAGTAAATGCGAGTCTGGGTTCAAGCGGTGGGTCTTGATGGCAAAGCCTTTGGCAAATACATCATAGTAAGCCACCAATTGAGACACAAAGGTGCGGTAGTACTTGTGCTCAATTTTACGAGGGATTTTGATGAATTTTTTCTGTAAGAAAGGCTTAATCTTATTTCCGTCAACGTTGTCGGCAAAGTAGTAGAGGGTATCTTCTAGTACCATCCACGCCGGTTCATTGCAAATAATGAAGCCCCCCTTGCCGTAAAATTCCAGTTTTTCGTTTTTGTATTTTATCGTAGGAAAATAATGGGTATCCTCTTCATTGCGCCGGAAATGAAACAAGACCGTAGCGGCTTCGGAAGCAAATTGCAAGCGCTTCCAGGCCGGATGGCCATCCCGGCCCATCACAAAGACTTGTTTGCCTTCTTGGAGCTTGGAAATGATGGCCTGTCTTTTCTCCTCCAAGTAGCGGTCTATAGACTCTTGGAGAGCCTTATTTCCTTTTTGTTTATTATACACTTTAAAGAAGAAGTCGCTGATAGACACCTTCTTATGGTAAAATTTCTTAACGATATAGTCTTGTTGTATTTGCTCGATAAGTTTGATCAACTGGTAGTCAAGCTCATCCAAACCTTTGGCAAATTCTGGGGCGTTTTGGGAGGAGATATTTTGGTGTTGGAAGGTAAGTTCATTACGGGAATTGATTTGAACCACGAAGGATTCGAACAAATACCCCAGGTATTCGTGCTGAAAAACGGAGTAAACTATCTGAAAAGGTTGGGTAGTTGATACTTTCATTTTTTCGCAAACAGATCGCAAAATATAAAATTTATTTGAATTTCTGTAGGAATTGCCAGGGAATCGAGAATCGAATGCCTACAAAATGCTCGCAAAAGGAATTAAGACTAGATATGTTCTTTTATAATAATTTTTGAGGCTTGGTGGGCCGGAAAGAAGGAAGATAAAAAGGTGATGCTAATAAGGGCAAGGCCTGTGTAGAGAAAGTCGCCTAAGCGAAGCTCCACCGGATAATATTGCACTATACTCGTAGTAGTACCCAAGGGGACGATCCCGACGTACTGTTGAATCAGGCACAGTCCAGTACCCAAAAGCAAGCCGGTAGCCGCTCCTCCCAAGGCTACGAGGGCCCCTTCGTACATAAAAATACGGCGAATAATTTTTTGCTCCGCTCCCAAAGTGAGTAAAATGGCCAGGTCCTTCTGCTTATCGATAGCCAGCATCATGAGCATAAAGAAAATATTAAAAGAAGCCACTGCCAGGATAAAGCTCAGGGTTAAAAATACAAAGAGCTTTTCTAGTTGGATAGCCCTCAACAAACTAGCTTCTTGCTCATCCCGGTTTAAGACCCGATACGCATCCCCCAATAGGCTTTTTAATTGGCGCTGCACAGATTTCAGGTCTTCGGGTTGGCTTAACTTTATTTCAAGGGAAGTGCGGTTGGTATCGTAATCGAGTAAGCCTTGCATAAAGCGCAAGGGCACAAATACATAGGTCTCATCATAACTTTGCTCAAGCGAAAATACCCCTTGAACCTGAATGGCAAGGCGTTTGAAATTGGCTTCGGGAGTGAGCTTGCTGAGGTTGATTTTTTGATTCTTTTTAGGGTACCAGACTTGCAAAGGCTCCAAGGGATTATAGATGGAGATTTGCAAGTCATAATGAACCCCCCGTCCTACAACCGCAAAGTTTTTATCTTGGTCCTCCAAGAGGAAATCCCCGTGGATAAGCGTAGAATCCAGACCATACAAACCCGGATAGCCCGAACTAACGCCTTTGAGGACGGCAATCTTTTGGCCATCTTTATAACGAAGTAAGGCATTGTCTTCTATCACCTCAGTGAGGGTCTCTACTCCCGATATATCCCGGATGGATTGCAAAAAGGCCGAGTCTACCGGAAAGGATTTCCCTCGTACCACTTCTACCTTCAAATCGGGGTGAAAGGTCTCGTGTAAGCCTCTAATGATTCCCTCCAGACCATTAAATACCGATAAGGCGATGACCAAGGCCATAGTGCCTACGGTCACTACCAAGAGGGAAATGATAGAAATGATGTTAATAAATTGCTTTTTGTGGCGCGAAAAGAAATAGCGCCGAGCAATTTTTAAGGGAATATTCAAAATACTAAAATTAGAATCTTTATGCGTACCAAGGCCCTAGTCTTGATCCTCCTCATCGGCCGGAGGAATATCCAAACTGTCCAAGAGGTTATCTATCTTGGATACATAATCGGCCGTATCGTCTAGGTAGAAATGTAGCTCGGGTACCACGCGTACCGTTTTTCGAATTTTCTGTCCCAACATTTGCCGGATACTGCGGGTGTTGTCTTGAATTTCCTCGATAGCTTGTTGCTTGTTCTTATCCATTAAGAAGCTGAGGTAGACCCGGGCAATGCCCAAATCGGGCGTAACCCGTACGGTGGTAATGGTAATAAATTTATTGCCGAAAAGATGGCGGGCATCTTTTTGAAAAATTTCACTTAAATCTTGTTGAATTAGTCGGGCAAATTGTTGTTGACGTTTACTTTCCATGGTTTGGATATATACAAAATTGTCAAGAATACTATAATTTTGATCTATTAGCTTTCAAGGCATCCTTTGGCTAAGGGACTTCTAGAACGTTTTAAATTGAATTCGTTTGCTCAGTTTTTTTAAGATCAACACTTTTTACAAGCAGATCATTTTATTTATTCTGTTTGTTGTTTTACGTTTCCCTGCTTTTTGGGGGGGGATACCCTGGCAAGTCCCGGAATTGAAGGCAGTGCTGGTGGCCGCAAGAATGCATCGGGGCTATTTTTTGTACACCGAAATATGGGATGACATCGCTCCTTTATCGGCGCTTTTTTTTGGCCTAATATATGAATTATTTGGCAATTCCCCGCTCATCTTCCACCTAATTGCCTCGGCCTTAATCTTCGCTCAGGCGATGCTTTTAAACCACTTTTTACAAAAACGTAGGGTCTTTGATGACTTTACCCTGATACCTGCCCTATTGTACTTGCTCTTCATGAGTTGCTTTCCCGATTTTTATATTTTGACCCCAGCCTTACTCGCGAATACCTTTCTCATCTTGGTGATCCGCTACCTTTATTTACACATTGGAGAGCGAAGAAGGTACAATGCCGTATTTGAAATTGGGGCCTATTTGGGTATTGCTACCTTGTTTTATGTGCCCAGTATCATGCTTCTGGGAGTGCCTTTGCTTGCCTTCTTGCTCTATACCGGGACGAAGTTTAAAGATTACTTATTGATGTACTTTGCCTATGTGTTTACGGTAGGCATTTGCGTTTTGGTTTTTTATATCTTGGAAGCGGAGTACGCCTTTTACCGGAGTGTCATTCATTCGGTGATCTACCTAAAGCCCCGGTTTTTGGTGCCCTTTCCTGATTTGTTATTGCTTTTTGCGGTCCCCTTATTGGTCTTACTGATAAGTAGGCTTAATGTGTATCAATACCGACGCTATTCCAACTATCAAAACCGGGGGATCAACATTATTATGATCTGGTGGGGTGTGGCCTTGTTTTCGGTCATCCTGGCTTCGGAGATTGCCCCGCATAGTTTTATGGCTACCATCCCGGCCACGTGTATCCTGCTCAGTCATTACTTTTTGACCATGCGCCGCTTGGTGGTGGGCGAAGCGGTTTTTGGCCTACTCCTTTTAACGACCCTCTATTTTAATTATAGCAGTTTTTATAATCAATATATTGCAATCCCCCGGCGGGTTGATCTGAGCAGTTTTCGGGATATCCGGGTGGGCAAGGAGCGCTTAGTAGTAGAGCCTGGATTTGAAACCCGCATTGCCCGGGGCAAGAAAGTACTCGTTTGTGGTGACAACCTCTCGCCTTACCTTGAAGCTGAGGTCGCCACTCCTTATTTAAATTGGCGGCTCGCCCAAAGGCACTTTACCTTGATAGACCGCTACTACAATATTCGGACCCTGCTTTATCGCAATTTATTTGAAAATGAGCGGGGCGATGTGCCCGAGATCATTTTGGATTTTGATAGTACGGCCTATGAGGTCTTTGATCGTATTCCCCTGGGGGGTGCTTACTACGAAAAGCTCCCCGAACAGAATATTTTTATTCGTAAGACAAACTCCAAGGCCCGTAGCCCATTAGCACCTTAAGTCGGCACTGATTTTCCCTACGCGACGCTCGTGCCGTCCTCCTTCAAAGGGGGTGGTCAAAAAGGTTTTTACCATGTCTTGGGCCACTTCTTTTGCTACAAATCGGGCCGGGATGGCGATTACATTGGCATTGTTGTGTTGGCGGGCCAGGCTGGCTAGTTCGGGTGTCCAACACAGGGCAGCGCGTACGTGGGGGTATTTATTGGCGGTCATCGCCACACCATTTCCACTCCCACAGATCAAAATACCGAGTTCGTATTCTCCTTTCTCGATAGCTTGGCTTAGCGGGTGTACATAGTCTGGGTAATCGACAGAGTCTTCGCTATTCGTGCCAAAATCTTGAAACTGGTAATCAGCGGTAGCCATATGTTCTTTGATATATTCTTTTACTTGATAGCCAGCGTGGTCACCTCCTATTGCAATGGTCATAGTCTTGGGTATTATGTGTTCGTAAATAATGAGGCAAAGATAGGGCAATTTTACCTCAATTTACGCTTTGGGGCTTACCCGCGCCATATCCTAAAGTGCTAACCGGGCAGTTTGGGGCTGGCGCGGGTCGGGCTCTCGCTACTCGCTGCCTCTCCCCTCAGGCCCAAACGAGCTCAAACATGCCGCTCCATCCCTAAGCCGATTTTAGGAACGGGGAGAAGGAGATGGAACCGGGAGACGAGAACCGGGACGGGGATCGCTTAGCTAGAGAGGGTTTGTAAGGGCTAGCCAAAAAGCTCCCGCCCCTCGGTCTGTCCCCTGACAGGCCGAAATAAGACTAAATGGTCTCCTGGGGGATAGGCCAGGTTGTGGATACTATTCTCTCCTCTCTCTTCTCAGATGGCTTAGGGATAGAGCCTCTGTTTGAGCCCGCCGCTGGATGGCGGGTAAGCCGGCGAGTGGCGAAAGCCCGGCCCGCGCCAGGCAGGAACTACCATTCGGGCAGTTGCTATCTAGCGCGGGCAAGCCCCTTATATGTAAAAAGAGATGTTTATGACTGAGATTCTCGGGCGAGTTGTTGCTTTTCCACCCGGCGAGCAATCCAAATACTTACTTCATACAAAAAGGTAAGGGGGATGGCAATGAGCACCTGACTAAAAAAGTCGGGCGGGGTGATGATGGCCGAGAGTACCAATATAATTACAAAGGCGTGCCGTCGATAGGTCTTCATAAAAGCGGGGGTCAGGATGCCGACCCGGGCTAAGAAAAAGACCACGATAGGAAGCTGAAACAAGATAGCGCAGGCCATCACCAAAGTGACGAGGGTAGAGACATAGGAAACAATGTCAAACTCATTTTTGATGCTGGGGTCAATTTGGTAGCTAGCCAGAAAATTTATGGAAAGGGGCGAGACAATGTAATAGCCAAACAAGACGCCCAAAGCAAATAAAAGACTCACGTAAAAGGTGGCTCCCCGGGCTGCTGACTTTTCATTATTGTGGAGACCGGGTTTGATAAAGCGCCAAATCTCCCAAAAAACGTAGGGGAAAGCAGCGATAAGTCCTATTACGATGGATGCCGTAATGTGCATGAGGAACTGTCCGTGCAATTTGCGGCTTTGAATATCAAAATTTAAATCATCAATACACAAAGCCGGAGAGTTGAGCCATACGGCCGCCTCGCAGAGTTTACGGTAGGTCCAAAAATCGGTCCGGGAAGGGGCAAAGATGATATGGTGGAAAATCCACTTCCCAAAGATGAAAGCCAGTACGGTAAAAATAAAAATAGCGGCAATCGCCCGGATAAGGTGCCAGCGCAGTTCTTCCAAATGCTCCAAAAAGGACATTTCTTTTGCTTCGCTGACCTCTCCGTTCGGATTGGCCATTTTTTCTAGCTCTTCATTGCTTACTTGATCCAGGGCCATGCTTGCTGGGTTTTATTAAGACTTAAACAAAGGATATTCCTGCATCCAGGCATTTACTTCCTGTTTGATTTCGGCGATGTGCCCGGGGTCTTCGTGCTTGCTTAATACTTGATCTATGTATTCCACCACCCGGGCCATGTCATTTTCTACGAGTCCTCGGGTGGTGATAGCCGGCGTTCCTACCCGCATCCCGGAGGTCACAAAGGGCGATTTGTCATCAAAGGGAACCATGTTTTTATTGATGGTAATATCGGCTTGGATCAAGGTGTTTTCGGCAATCTTACCCGTGAGCCCCTTAGAACGAAGATCAATCAAGAGTAAGTGATTGTCGGTTCCTCCGGATATGATATCATAGCCTTTTTGGACAAATGCTTGGGCCATCGCTTGGGCATTTTTTTGTACTTGCTTGGAGTACTGCAAAAAGCTGTCTTGCAGGGCTTCCCCGTAAGCCACGGCTTTGGAGGCAATAACGTGCTCCAAGGGGCCGCCTTGAGTACCGGGAAAAACGCCCCCATCCAGAAGGGAGGACATCATGCGGGTTTTTCCTTTTGAGGTTTTGATACCCATGGGGTTCTCAAAGTCTTCACGCATCATGATCATGCCACCTCGGGGCCCTCTGAGGGTTTTGTGGGTAGTAGTGGTCACCATGTGGCAATGCTCAAGGGGGTCGGCTAGTAAGCCTTTGGCAATGAGTCCCGAAGGGTGGGAGATATCGGCAAGTAAGAAGGCTTGGTGTTGGTCGGCTATTTCTCTTAGTTTGGCATAATCCCATTCACGAGAGTAAGCGGAAGCACCACAAATGATCAAACGCGGTTTTTCCTTCTGGGCAATTTCTTCCACTTTGTTCCAGTCGATCAACCCGGTATCTTTTTCTACTCCGTAAAAAGAGGCTTGGTAAATCTTGCCCGAATAGTTAACCGGGGAGCCGTGGGTAAGGTGTCCTCCGTGGGATAGGTCAAACCCGAGTATTTTATCGCCCGGATTTAAGATGGCCAACATCACTGCGGCATTGGCTTGGGCTCCTGAGTGGGGTTGCACATTGACCCAGCTAGCCCCAAAAAGCTCTTTAGCCCGGTCGATGGCCAGTTGCTCTATTTCATCAACCACTTCACAGCCACCGTAGTAGCGTTTTCCGGGAAGTCCTTCGGCGTATTTATTGGTAAGAACGGAACCCATCGCTTTCATAACGGCTTCCGAGGCAAAGTTTTCGGAGGCAATAAGCTCAATTCCACTTCTTTGTCTTAAATATTCTTTTTGTATCAGGTCAAAAACAACGGTGTCTTTGGTACGAGTTTGGGCAGTCTCAATCATAAGGTGCGGTTTTAGTGTAGATTAGGCAGACAAGGTCTTTAACTAATCTTGTTGTATTGAGCAAATTCATAAGAATTTTGCAAAGCTATGTATTATAAATTTAAAAAAACCTTAGGCAAAGTGTTTAGCTTTTCCTTAAATTATTTTTTGTTTTGTTGGGAATCGTCTTCCTCTTTAGAGGCATCGGCATCCCAAACATTATTTTTACGTTCAATATCGGCCATTAGCAGGCTCGGGTCAATTTCTATTTTTTGAATTTGATCGGCAGCCACATCCAACTCGAGGATATATTCGGGGTGTGTCCAAGGCCAATCTTCTTGCAAGATCCATGTAACATCTGGGTTTTCTTGAGGTTTTTCGCCGCGCATAATGCGTAGTGGCATGTAGTACACCCGGGTTTCGCCATTCTTTAGTTGTACGTGTAGGTCAATGGGCATGGGCATCAGGCCGATTCTCTCCAAGGTGATTTCGGTCTTATTATCCTTTCCATTTACCGAAGCGATCCCATAATCAATGAAGCGGGTAGAATTAATAAAATACTCATTATACCAATCAAGTTCTAAACCACTTTGTTTTTCCATTACTCGAATAAAATCATTGGGGTTGGGGTGTTTGAACTTCCAGGCATTGTAATATTTCTTTAAACCTTGGGAAAGGTTTTCTTGGCCAATCACATAGCCTAACTGGCTTAAATAGACGCAACCTTTGTTATAAGACCCCACCCCATAAGCATAGTTGGTGTTAAAATGATCGGCGTGGGTACTGAGCGGTTCTTCCAAACCGCGTTTTACTAAGTTGATATAGCTGTTGTAACTGCTTTTTTGAGGAAAATCCCCGCCATTGTACAAATTACTGGCGTAGGTGTCAAATCCCTCATCCATCCAGCCGTACAAGCTTTCATTGTTGGCCAATATTCCTTGAAACCAACTGTGGATTAGCTCGTGTTTGGCTACTCCAAATAAACCGCCCATAGAGCCATCGCCCAAAATCAAGGTAGCCATAGGGTATTCCATGCCGCCATCCCCTCCTTGGATAAAAGAGTATTGTTGGAAGGGATATTCGCCGATGGTGTCATTCATAAACTGTACGACTTTGGCAATCATAGGCGGAAGTTTTTTCCAATTTTCAACCGTTTTTGTTTTAATGTTTTGGTAAAAGAAGTGGAGGGTTGGGCCGTTTTCCATAGCTAGGGTATCGTGGTTAAAGTCGGGATCGGCAGCCCAAACAAAATCGTGGACTTGAGGGGCCGTAAATTTCCACGTTAATTTGGGAGATTGGGGGCGTTTGAGGGTTTTGCCTGGGGGTAGATAGCCGTGGCCTATTTCCTCGGGGTTTTGGAGATAGCCAGTACCCCCTACCACGTAAGAAGAATCTATATGAAGGGTCACATCAAAACTGCCCCATATCCCATGAAACTCGCGGGCAATGTAGGGGTTGGCGTGCCAGCCTTGGTAGTCGTATTCGCACAATTTAGGGTACCATTGAGACATGGAATAGGATACACCTTCGGCATTATCCCTACCGGACCTTCTAATTTGCACGGGTACCTGGGCTTCAAAGTCCATATCAAAAGTCGTTTTTCCTCCGGGTAAAATGGCTTGGGCGAGCTCGACTTCTAAAATGGTACCCACTACTTCATATGGTAGGTCGGTTTGGTCTTGTTTAAGGCTTATGATTTTTTGATATCCAATTTCATTAGGTTTTAGGGACAATAATTTGGCGGCAATTTTTCGACTGGGGTCCCGAAGATTGCGAGAACGCAAATCCATCATACTAAAAGGCTGGAAGGCATTAAAGTAAAGATGGTAAAAAACGCGCCTTAATGTATCGGGGGAATTATTGGTGTATACCAGCTTTTGTTTTCCCTTAAACTGATGGTTTTTGACATCCATGTCAATGTCCATGGTGTAAGCCACAGCTTGTTGCCACCGTTCTGCTTTACTTTGAGCATAGAGTGGGTAAAAGGTGGATAGCGCGATCGAACACAAGATAGAAAGACCAAGTGTTTTAAAGAAATTCATAAGGCATTCTATTGTTTAGAGTATTATGACAAGAAGGTGTTGAGCTAGTATTTATGCGAGCTTTAATCCTATAACTAAAATATCATCCATTTGTCTTTGTTCACCGGTCCATTCGTGGAATGTTTTATCTAAGATATCTCTTTGATAAGCCATGGGCTCTTGGTGAATTTTAAACAAAAGCTCACGGAAGCGTTTACGCATGAATTTTTTATTCTTAGGACCTCCAAACTGGTCCTGGTACCCATCGGTAAACATATAGAGGGTAATGGGAGCGTCAGCGTAGGAGATTTGGTGTTTTTTATAGTTACGGGGTTTGTCATCGGCTTCCAGCCAGCCCCCTACCGAAAAAACATCCGTTTTGACTTCGGTGAGTTCATTGTTTTTGACGTAAATCAAGGGGTTTTTGGCTCCGGCAAATTCAATGGTTTTAGACTCTTTATCGATCACACAAAGCGTCATATCCATTCCGTCCCGGTTATGTGTTTCGGATTGTTTTAAGGCTTTTCGGATACCCCAATGCATTTCATTCAAGATTAGGTTGGGTTCGGTAAGCCGTTTATCCATGACAATCTGATTGAGCAAGGCATCTCCGATCATAGACATAAAGGCCCCTGGTACACCATGGCCGGTACAATCGATGGCGGTGAAGATAACTTTTTTGTGGCTTTGCGTGGTAAAAGTACTGGGAGGCTCCCGAATGTCATCCCTAGCACTTAAATGAGGGCGTTGGTCTACACTGGCATACCAGTAAAAGTCTCCACTCACCAAGTCCCGAGGTTTATAAAATATAAAATGAAGGGGGAGTTCTTGGTTGATGGTATCGTCATAGGGGAGCATCGCTTGCTGGATACGCAAGGCATATTGAATACTACTCTCAATATTTTGGGTTTTATGGACGATTTCCCGGTGCTGGGTTTCTATTTGGTCTCTTTGAGCTTCTATGGCATCCCTTTGGGCCAAAATTTCTTCTTTTTGCTGGATGATTTCGGCGTTTTGTAGGCGTAGCAGGCTATTGGCTAAGCGTTTGTTGCGGTTGGCTCGGTAGAGAATGAAAGCAAGTAATAATAACAAAACCAGGCCTACCACGGCTGCGGCAATGATTAAGCCCCGGATAAACCGGTCTTTGTTCAGGAGGTCAATTTCTTTCTGCTTTTTTTCCAGCTCATAGGATGTCTGTAAATCATTGATGATTTTGGCGTTTTCCTCACTAAATAGTTCTTCTTCGATGATTTGGTGAAGCACCATTTGCTCATAAGCCTGATCGAAGCGTTGTTGGGTTGCGTAAATATCGGAGAGAATTTCGCTGGCATTTACCATTTGCACTTTCAAGTTTATTTCTTCGGCCAGAAGTAAGCTTTTTTGGGCATTAAAAAATGCTTTATCAATATCCCCTAATTTTAAATTGGTTTTAGCGATGTTTCCTAGGGTGATGCTTTGATTTGCTTTATTGAGGAGAAGGCTATCCATTTGGTAGGAGCGGTTGAAGTAATCCAGGGATTCATCATAGGAGCCTAAGGAGTACAATACAACCCCGATATTCATCAAGCTTTCGGCAATGCCGCTTTCGTTTTTCTGATCTTCCCGGATTTTTAAAGATAAGCGGTAGTTACTGAGCGCCTCTTCGTAGCGGTCTTCTTGATAAAAAATATCGCCCAAGTTATTCAATGTGCTGGCTTGCCCTTCCCGGTTATTGGTTTTCTTGTCTAACTCGATGACCCGATGGTAGTATTCTTTGGCAATGTCAAACTTTTGCAAATTTTGATAGACAGTACCCACATTGTTGAGGGTTTCGGCGGTTCCGGCAGGGTCGTTTATGCTTTCGTAGATTTTCAAAGCATTGAGGAAGTATTCAAGCGCTTGGGTATAATTACCCTGTAATAAATAAATAACCCCAATATTTTTTAAGGCTTGGGCTTCACCTAAATCATATCCCAAAGAACGGGAAAGGTCTACGGCTCTTTGAGCATACTCTCGGGCTTTGACCGGGAGGGAGTTCTCAAGGGTTTTGGCGAGCGAGTTAAGTAGATCGGCTTTTTCAACGCCTTCTGTGGTTTTCAAACGATCTACCAAGGAAGTTACGGTATCTTGGGCCTGTACGAAGTGAGTGGGGAGGACACTAATCAGGAGGCAGAAGAAAAGAATTTGTGTGTAAGAGAAAATACCCTGTAGCACCATGCTGTTGAATGTAAAACGAATCCTTATTTGGATAATAGGCAAAAACCGGTTCTTGTTAAGATTTGTGCTTAACTCCCAAAAATATAAAATTAATGGTGATTAATTAAACCTTTAGGTATTACTATTTTTTTAAAACGAAAAAGAAAGAATTAAAATTGTGGGCATTGATCCACTTAAAAGAATGGGAACCATCATCCACCTTAATTTTATGTAGGTATAAATCAATTTTAATACCCATTTTCAACGAGATTCTGTACATAGGTTTTATATACGGTATTTTACCTTTTCACTAATATGATGAGGGCCCATTTTAATTTTTTACAGAATTTTTTTGTCTCTGTCCAGTCTCTTTTTCAATACACTGCTAGAAAACCTTGAATTTGTCAAAATATAGGAAAAAGTAACAAAATCACGTCTGTGATCTGGTTTTTATAGGGTATAATAATATAGTTAACAATTTGATTTTCAGCGGTTTGTGTTTTGTCTATTATAAATTTATAAAAATTAAACATGTTTTGGGGTTTTTTTGAAATTCATCTTCAAAAATTGACAAAAAACAGTCGATTGCAGAAGGAATAGGCTCTTGGATTGAATTTTTTGTTTATTTTTTATTTTTAAAATTTAAACAAAATAAAACTGAGAAAGGTTAGGTGTATAAGTAATGCAGTGTTTTTATCATTTTTTCAATATTCAATTGATTTAATTATGGGTACTTTCAATCTTTCGTCAATCTTATTATTGGCCGAATTGAAAACCACAGACTATGTTGGTTTTACTTTTTTCATTGGCTTTATGGCCATGATGGCCGCTTCGGTATTCTTCTTTATCGAGAGTAACCGTGTAGAGGGCAAGTGGAAAACTTCCTTGGTAGTATCGGGCCTAATCACCTTTATTGCGGCGGCTCACTACTGGTACATGCGCGACTACTGGATCGCAACTCAGTCTTCCCCTACCCAATTCCGTTATATTGACTGGATCTTGACCGTTCCGTTGATGTGTGTGGAGTTCTACTTAATCTTGAAAGCCTTTGGAGCTAAAATTGGACTTCTTTGGAAGATGATTTTCTATTCTACATGGATGCTGGTTACCGGTTACTTGGGTGAATCTATCTTCCGCGATAGCAGTGCCTTGTGGGGATTCATCTCTACTTTGGGTTACGTAGGTATCTTGTATGAAGTATGGATGGGATCTGCTAGCAAATTGGCGGCTAACTCTAATGACCCAATCTTACAAAAAGCGTTTGGTACTTTGGGTTGGTTTATCTTAGTAGGATGGGCTATCTATCCGATCGGTTACATGGCCATCGAGACAGACGGTCTTTTACGTAACGTTATCGCCGTACAAAACTTGGATCTGATTTACAACATAGGTGATGCTATAAACAAAATCGGTTTTGGTTTGGTAATCTACGGTCTTGCTGTAGAATCTATGCAGCGTGACAAGCAAAAAGCCCCTAAGTCGGCTGTAAACGCCTAAGTATTCTCCGGGAAAAATACACAATGGTTTATTTTTCCCGGTTCCCTTTTCTCTTTGTATTTGGAATTCCTTCCCAAGAAGCCAAATCTTTTCATGGAAAATTCGCATTACGATATAATATTCTGCGGTGGTGGTTGTGCCGGAAGAAGCCTTGCCCTACATATCCTCCATAACCCGGCTTTGCAGGACAAAAGCATTTTAATGCTGGATGTAAACCCTAAGCAGAGTATGGATCGTACTTGGTGTTTTTGGGACACCAATGCCCCGGAGTTTTTTTCTGATTGTGTGTCTCACTGGGATCAAATGGAATTCTGCCACCCTTTTGGAAATTATAAGTCTCCCCTCCACCCTTACAAATACTATCACCTTTCGGGCAAAGATTTTCATGTGCGGTCCAATGAGCTTCTCAGCCATCACCCTAACTTTTTACTCAAACAAGAAAAAGTAACACAAGTGGTATCCTCTGGGGTGCAAGTTAGGGTGCACACCAGCCAAGGGCAATATACAGCCAATGAGGTTTTTAACAGCATCCCCTTTTTACTGGATGCACCTCCCAAAAACGAATCACTCTGTTTACAACACTTTTACGGCTGGTTTATTCAAACAGACCACCCGGTTTTTGATGATAAAACGGTTCGCTTAATGGACTTCCAAGGGGAGCAAAAAGGCAACCCACGATTTTTTTATGTACTGCCCTTTGATGCACATAGGGCATTAGTGGAGTTTACCGTGTTTTCAAATACTCCGCTTGCGAAGGTTGAATACCAGGAAGCCTTAAAAGATTATCTTGAAAGTAATTTTCAGTTACAAGCAAATCAGTTTAATATAGAGGAAGAGGAAGAAGGTATAATCCCCATGACCACGCATGCTTTTCCTTTTGAGGTAGCTCCTCATGTATTTAACATTGGTACGGCTGGGGGCATGACCAAACCAACAACGGGATACACCTTTAAGACTATTCAGCAAGCGAGCCGTTCCATTGCCCATTCCCTAGCTAGGCAGGCAAAACCAAAAGCCGATTGGAAGGCTAAGTCACGATTTGATTTTTATGACCGCTTGCTCATCCACATCATCCAATCCGATGGAGGGCGGGTCGAGCATATTATGCGGCGCCTGTTTCAACGGAATAAAATGAGCTCTGTCTTAAAGTTCTTAGATGAGGCAAGCTCGATAGGAGAAGAAATTCCTTTATTTTTATCATTGCCTTGGAAGCCATTTCTAAAAAGTTTGTATGAATGCTATATCCTACCATCGCTCCGGCCCCAAGCCCATGGCCGTTCCCGCATATTGGACTATCCTAATCCTTCTTACAACGCTTAGTTTTGTAGCTTGGGGTTTTGGTCAAGGGTCTTATGCAGAATCTATGCAAATAAGCCTGTTTTGCGTAGGGATGGTGGTGACTGGAATCCCACACGGGGCTGTAGATCATTTAGCGTATATGCACAGCGCTAAAAAATCGCTTAACTTCCGGCAATTCTTAAAATTTTACATACAAGTAATGGCCTTGTATACAATTGTTTGGCTGTTCTTTCCAGGCATTTCGTTGGCTTTGTTTTTGGGCCTTTCTTTTTATCACTTTGGGCAATCACAACTGGCTCATATACATCTACCCGAAAAATCTATACTAAAAAGAAGCGTATACTTTTCCTGGGGAATGTTCCTACTACTGGCCTTGATTGGCCTCAACTGGAGTGAAAGTAGCATCATACTCGAAGGTTTGGGGGCTTATCCGGGCAAAGCATGGCTCAACAATATCACGCCTGGGGCATATTACGCTTTTCTTCTCACGCTTTTGCTAGTAAATATAGGCATATTAGGGTATGTTTGGGCCAAAAGCTACATGCCTACTCAGCGTTTGGCTTGGGAACTTGGCGTTTTATTTTTGTTATTTGGGCTTTGTTATTATTGCCCACTTAAGGTAGCCTTTACGATTTATTTTACCTTATGGCACGCACCACAAGCCATGCAAGCCGAAATGGTAAGCCTCAGACAAGTCTACCCAGATTTTAATTGGCGGAAGTTTTTTATAAAAGCCCTTCCTTTTTCCTTGATAAGTTTTATAGGCATTGGGCTCCTAATATGGGTGGCGTTTCTGTGGCAAAGCCAGATCTCGCCCTATCTACTCTTTTTTATCAGTATTTCTATTTTGACCCTACCGCATATGCTCGTAATGGAATCGGTATATGCCAAACAAGCTACCGAATATACTAGCTAATTCCAGCCTAAATTCTTGCGTGTTTGCCAATATTCCCTTGGGGGCTCTACCATGTCACGCAGGAGTGTACGGTCTTCGGCCCGTATCTCAAGGGCTAGGGACTTCAAATTGGACTCCAGATGCTCTAAGGAAGCAACCCCTAACAAAACAATATTGGCAAAGGGGTTGGCAAGGGCAGCGGCTAGGCTCAGGGCATCTACACTGGTTTGATACTTCTGGCTTAGGCTTTGCAAGATGGCATGTTGTTGTTTGGATAGATGATCCTGACCGCGGGGGCTGAGACGTCCATTGGCTAGGGTTTCTTTTAGGATGACTTTCATTCCCTTTTTTTGGGCTTCTCGCAAACTTGTTTCAACGGAGCTTTCCAACAAATTCCAAGTGGCTTGCACCCAGTCAAAGAGTAAATTGCCCTGGAAGGTGATTTGCTGGGCTTTATCGAGGGTTTGGCCTTGATGGGGACCACTGAGGCTGAGGCCAATTTCCAGTCCCTGGGTTTTACGGGCTCCTAAGAATGCTAATACTTCCTGATTTTCTAATACTCCACTTTCCAAAGTGGCCGAATGGATTTGATACAAATCAAGATAGTCTCCCAAGAGTGACTTACTTTCGGGCCATTGTTTTTCTAGTAAGTGGAGGCTATGATCTTTTACTTCGTGCTTTTCTGCGTGAACTTGCCATTGGGCAGTGTACTCATACCCCCATTTGGAGCCTACACGGATGTCTTGAGAGGGAATGTTTCGGCTTTTGAGCCAGGAAGCCAGAAAAGCTTCGGCTTTTCCGTATGAGCGGGCGGCATCATAATAACGAATGCCGGCATCCCAAGCGGCATCCAGGATGATGCGGCTATGTTTTTTCATGTGATCTACCTCTTTTGCTTGAGGTAGATCTTCGTGATGGCCTAAATTGATATAGCCAGGCCTGCCCAGGGCAGCTAGGCCCAGTCCTATTTTTTCTACACTCATAATTACTCAAAAGCAGAACGGCCAAAGGTTTAAAACTCTTGAATATTTTCGTCAAGAATTTCCCAAGTATGATCCGCCAACAAGCTTACTTTAGACATATACTCAAAGGGTAAGCTTTTTCCCCACTCGTCTGGCCCCACCATAGACAGGACATAGATACCGGTTTTACGACGGTATAAAAAATAGGTATGGCCTACGATAGGCTCAAAGTTCATTTCCGCATCATAGATTTGCCGAGAAACTTCAGCTCTGTCCTGCAAGGCCTTGGCTTGTTCGGTTAGTACTTTCATTTGATCGTACAATTGGCGGAGTTGCCGGGTGGTTTGCTGCTCCATGGCAGCCATCGATTTGCCCTTGATGACTCCCTTTTCGGTAGGTTTGATAACAAAACCGCCTACTGTGTGACTGTAAGGAAGTGTGCTGGGGTTTTCGGCTACTTTATCTTTATCAATCGGATTGATAAACTCTTCTGGTTTTTCAGATTGGCTCATATCGGTATCTTTAAAAAATCAATATCTGAGGACTAAAACAAATGTAAAAATAACCCTACCCTTCATCAACTAATTTTAGCCAACTAAGTTACGAAAGGGTATGTAGGGAAACACCTCTCCTTTGGTAAAATCTGATCGGTCGGGTGGAAGTTCCAAAAATCCGTCGCAGGCAATCAGGTTGGCGAAGTCACCCGAGCCTTGCCCAGGGATAGGATACGCCCACAAAGCGCCCTCTTCTGAAAAATGGATTTTCACCGAAAGAAAGTAAGTTAAAGGGGCTTTAAAGCTAAAATCGGCCCCCAATCGAGCCTGGAGAAGGGAAGTTAAAGAGGCTCCACTTATTTGTTGTATGTAGGGAATCAAATAGCGATAAAAGCAGACCACTGTAGAAACAGGATTGCCCGGAAAAGAAAATAAAACACTTTCCTTCCTTCGCCCAAACCAAAAAGGTTTCCCAGGTTTTTGTTTTACCCGATGAAATAATTTATCTGCCCCCAGGTTTTCTAAAGCTTGCGGGATATAATCGGCCTTCCCTTTGGAAACCCCCCCACTTAGCAGAATGATATCAAATTCCTCGAGGATCTGGGCTAAGCGTTTTTCGACCTCGGGCAAGGAATCTTGCAAGTGATATAAGGTGGGCTCTATTTGATATTGTTTGAGAACGCTAGACAAGGCATACACATTGGATCGTCTTATCTGGTGAGGCAGCGGGGTGTCGGTAATGTCGACTAATTCATCTCCGGTAGAAATGAGGGCAATGTTGGGCAAGCGGCTTACTTGCAGCTGGGGTTTGCCCACACTCACGGCCACCGCTACTTCTGCTTGGGAAATGAGGGCCCCCGGTTTGAGTAAAACTTCACCAGCTTTTCGGTCGGTCCCTTGTTGGTGAATATGTTGTCCTTTTTTGAGCGTATCGACTTCAAGGTGCACGAAGACCTGGCCATCCACTTCTTCCCTTCGGATATCTTCTACCGGGATGACGGTATCGGCACCCGGGGGGCACATAGCACCGGTCATGATCTCGATGGCTCCCCCACTTCCTTCTAGGTTTAAGGGAGGGCTCCCGGCAAGTAAAGTGCCTTGAATTAGGAATCGTTTATGACCCGCCTCCCAATCGGCATAGCGTAGGGCAATACCATCCATCATCACACGGTCGTAGGGCGGAAAATCCCGGTCGGCTTGGATTTCTTCTTGTAAAACCCGTCCTGTGGCCTCTACACTCGGGCACGTCTCCACGGAGATCGCCTCAGCTTGGCCCAAAATAATGTTAAGTGCTTCTTCTACAGAAATCATTGCAATAGTTATGGAGTGAAACATCGCTCAAGATGCCAAAAAAATATAGGGGCTGCCCCCGGCGATCAAAATTGGGATGAATAGGACGCATAGTGGCGCCGGGGTCGGGCTTTCGCTACTCGCTGCCTTTACCCTCTGCCCCACACGAGCTCAAACATGCCGCTCTATCCCTCAGCCAAATGCAAATTAGTGATTTCCTACAAAATTTTTCTCTATTAGCCAGCGGGCTTTTTCTTTTAGCTTAGGGATACCCACCGCTTGCGGCCGAGACCGAAAGGGCCTGGCGGGGGGCAGGCTCGGGCTTGCTGGGTAGCCCGGCCCGCGCCTAGCTGTTTTTCCCAAAGGGGCACATACCTAGATAGCGCGGGCAAGCCCCAAATAAAGATCTTAGAATTTCTAAGGCAAGCGGTCTTGTAAGGGTTTCTGGTGTTTTTTGTGGACATAAATATGGCGCAGTTTGCCCGAAAAGGCCCATCGGTAGTCTGTTTTCCACTCCGCCCATAGTTCGCGCGATTCCCATAAAATAATAAAGTCAAAGCTGTCGGCCTTCCAAGGAATGGCCCGGTACGGACCATTGATTTTCAGCTCATCCCAGGGTATGCCCCGACGGATCATATACCAGCGCATGTGAAGTTCATAGGGATCTTCTTCCATGGTAGAAATGAGCCCGTAGCGAGGTTTCAAACTCATTAAAAACTGCACTTGATCTTGCAAAACCGCATCTTGGGCCATGTCTTGGTACGTTTCCCGATAAAAGGTGATTTGTTGTAATAAAAAAATAAGCGAGATACTCAACAGGGCCCCATACTGGAAGTACCCCTGCAAGTACTGCGGGATTCGTTTAGCTACAAAACCTAATGCCAAGGCAATCCCCATGAAGACCGGGCTTACCAAAGGGGTCCAGGTACGGTAAGGAGCTATGCGCTTCATGGCCAGGGTAGCCAGTAGTAAAATCAATGCCGAGGCAATCAAAAAACGGAACCAACGGCGGGTTTGTAGCTCTTCTGGGCCACGGGTACGTAGTATCCATACCAGCAAGAGCAAAATCCCAGGAAGCAGGTAATAGGATTTTCCGGGCAGATAGAGTAGATAATCGAGGGTTTCGGCCAGGCCGGCAGGTAGAATCCGGATAAAATAATCGGTTTCCCAGGGAACCACGTAGCGATTGCCGGCAATAGCCCCAGGGCCGCTGAAAAAAAACACAGGACTGTACAATACAAACGTAATGAACACGATTTGTACCCCCAAGACTATCCAGGATAGTCTCTCACGCCCGTGCATCGATCGGTACTGCTCCCATATTAGCCAAAGAACGGACGAGCTAAGGGGGAAAATATACACCGGGACCATATACAGCCCTAATACAGAGCAGAGCAGAAAGATTTGACGGTACAAAAGCCGGGCTTGGCTCATGTAGGCCATCAGGGAAAATATACTGAGTAGGTGCAAGGTGGCCATAGGAGAATAACCTCGGCCGTAGTACACATAGATCTGGCTGGGTATGGCAAAAGCAACCAACAGGAGCATCCAAAGGGTAGGGCCAAATCCCCAAAAACGGAGCCCTCCCACCAAGAGTATGTACAATAATACGAGGTTACTTAGCCAAGGAAGAAGCCGCATAACCCAAAAGGCATCCGTAATCACAAAATGTAAAAAAGAGCAAAGCAGATTGAAACCTACGTGATTATTGGGTACCGGATAATACATTGCTGTAAGCGCAGGCCCTTGGTGGACAAAATGTAAAAAAGAAAACAATTCATCACCTCCAAACATAGAGGTGTTCCAGCCATAGAGCCGATGCCCCAGGATAAGCAAAATCAAAGCACTCAAGGTTTTCTTCTGCTGGGGTTCGAGAGCATCAAGTAATGCCAAGGAATACGTAAAAAGAACATAGGATTCGCGCAGGAAACGAAGGATATGCTCGGAGATCCTACCTCGGAAAAACCAGCCAATTCCCAAGCCCATGCCTAGGAAAACCAGCAAAACAGGCAAGCCCAGCAGCAAAAACTGGTGGCGCTCCGGAGTGAAAAATTCCTGGTCTAAGACTTCCATCCAGTAAACTCCGAGATAGCGCGTCTGGGTGACTTGGAGGAGCTCTTGGTAGGAGTGCTCCCGTAGCCAAATGTACAAATGGAGCAGCTTCCCAAAGAAAGCGCTTCCCAACAGGACTAGGAGGTAGCTGGGCAGAAGTTTTAATTTTTGCATAATAGCTGTATATTCGTCCTTATGGCAGATTCTTCTAAGTTATCTCATTTAAACGAATCGGGAAACCCGCGTATGGTAGATGTGAGCGAAAAGCGGGTAAGTAAGCGTATGGCCCGGGCACAATCTCAAGTAGTCCTCCCACCCGAAGTATTAGCCTTGCTTCTGGATGGGGATATCCAAACGAAGAAAGGAGCTGTGTTTCAAACCGCTATTATTGCGGGTATTATGGGAGCCAAAAAAACCCACGAACTCATCCCTATGTGCCACCCCTTGGGTTTAGATAAATGTTCAGTAGATATTCGCTTAAATGAAGAGAAAGTGGTCATTATTGATTGTACCGCCCAAATTGAGGCCAAAACCGGCGTCGAGATGGAAGCCTTAACGGGGGCAAGCGTAGCCGCTCTGACCATTTATGATATGTGTAAAGGCATATCCCAGGATATCCGAATCCGAGAGACACGATTGATGGCCAAATCTGGGGGAAAGACCGATTTTCAACGGGATGCCTAATGCACCACTCAAAGGGCTCGTTTTAGCGGGCGGCTATAGTCGCCGCATGGGTCAGGACAAAGGGAGCCTCGTGTATCACCCTCCTTATCCCCACCGCGAATACTTGTATCAAGTACTCCAAAAACTAGGAATTCCTTCCTATATATCGGCCCGGCCCGATCAAATAAGGTCCTGGCCGGGCAACTTGCCGTATATACCAGATCTTTATCCTGGGGAAGGGCCTCTATCGGGAATGATCAGTGCTTGTCAAACAGATTCCCACACGGCTTGGCTGGTATTGGCTTGTGATTGGGTGGGTTTAGCGGAGAGGGAGCTTGGGCAAATGCTGCTGGATAGAGATCCGTCTCGAGACGGCATCTATTGGGTTAGGTCTCGAGGAGATCGCCCCGAACCTTTATTGGCCATTTGGGAAGCCCATGTTTGGGAAGCCGTGCAAAAGGCTTGGCACAAGGGGGAACGTTCGCCACTTAGCATACTGAGGCAATTGGACTTTCAGGAGAAAACTTGGCCAGAGGGTATACAACTCCACAATGTCAACCAAGAAAGCGACTTGAATTTCCCTCCTCCTAAACTGGACTGCTAATCAATATGTTCTATCATTACGAAGAAGCACATGAGCCTGAGAGTACGTTCCGCATATTCATAATTGATAAGTACCTTTGCGGGGCATTTTATACATTTTTTGATATAAACCAAACTACAAATATAATCACATTATGGCTGAACAATTTGATCTAATCGTAATTGGTAGTGGACCTGGAGGGTATGTGGCTGCCATCCGGGCTTCCCAACTAGGAATGAAAGTAGCTGTGGTAGAAAAAGAAGAGCTGGGCGGTATTTGCTTGAATTGGGGCTGTATCCCCACCAAAGCCTTGATCAAAAGTGCCCAAGTATTTAATTATATCCAACACGCCCAAGATTATGGCATTGAGGTAAAAGACTCCAAAGTAGACTTCACCAGTATGGTAAAGAGAAGCCGCGACGTGGCAGACAAGATGAGTCAAGGTATTGAATTCTTATTTAATAAAAATAAAGTGACCCACCTCAAGGGGTTTGGTAAAGTTCTACCTGGTAAAAAAGTAGAAGTTACCGGAGCAGATAAGAAGAAAACAGAATACAGCCCCAAACATATCATCATCGCTACTGGTGGACGGGCCCGGGAACTTCCTAACCTCAAAATTGATGGCGAAAAAGTAATCGAGTACCGCAAAGCCATGACTTTGGATAAAAAACCAGAATCGATGGTAGTGGTCGGTTCGGGGGCGATTGGGGTGGAATTTGCCTACGTCTACAATTCAATTGGCACCCAAGTAACTATTGTGGAGTACCTACCACGCATTGTGCCCAATGAAGATGAGGAAGTTTCTAAGCAATTGGAAAGGACCTACAAAAAGCAGGGCATGAAGATTAAAACCAATGCCGAAGTAACTTCGGTTGATACCTCCGGGCCTAGGTGTAAAGTCCATATCAAAACCAAAAAAGGAGAGGAAGTAGTAGAATGCGATGTGGTACTCTCGGCGGTAGGGGTTACGACCAATTTGGAAGGAATTGGCTTGGAAGAAGTGGGCGTAAAAACGGAAAGAGGCAAAGTACTCGTAGATGATTTTTATCAGACCAACATCCCGGGCATTTATGCCATTGGTGACATTACCCACGGGCCCGCCTTGGCGCACGTAGCCTCAGCCGAAGGAATTATCTGCGTAGAAAAAATTGCCGGAGAAAATCCTCAAGCCCTAGACTACAATAACATACCGGGATGCACCTATTGTGTACCAGAAGTAGCCTCGGTAGGCTATACCGAGCAAGCCGCCAAGGAAGCCGGTTATGAACTGAAAGTAGGTAAATTTCCGTTTACAGCTTCCGGGAAAGCTACCGCTGCCGGAGCCCGCGATGGATTTGTCAAAGTGATTTTTGATGCCAAGTACGGAGAGTTCTTAGGAGCCCATATGATTGGCTATAATGTAACCGAAATGATTGCCGAGGTGGTGGCTGCGCGTAAACTGGAAACAACCGGGCATGAAATCATCAAGTCGGTACACCCCCACCCCACCATGTCAGAAGCGGTGATGGAAGCCGCCGCTGCCGCGTATGGTGAAGTAATCCATATATAATTCAAAGGGCCCATTCCCTAACCTTGAGGGAATGGGCTTTCTAGTAATTTTTTTAGGTATCTTCTCCCCATTGAACGGTAATTACTTTCTCCAACCAAGGGTAGTGGATAAGGGAGATACCCCAAGGGAGGTGCTTCAGCATTACGTCAAACCCTCGGGGTTCCACTCTCAGTTCCCATGCCTCTTCCGTGTCCTGGATTCGTCCTTCCCGAATCAAAAATGTACCGCGCAGATTATCGGGACTAGAGTTTTTGAGCAAAGGCCAATTATTGATCGTTCCTTCCAAAAGGCTGATACAGGTTTCTTTTTCTTCTTCACTCAGACGAATATCCAAAGGTAGGGGGTCTTGCCAAGGCAAACCACAGAGGATTTTATTAAAAACCAGCTCGGTTTCTTCGGGGTTTTCCAAGCCAAATACGAGATAGTGTAAGGCGTGTACGGCACGGTGGGCCATCTCAATGGATGTAAAACCCAAGGGATTTGTATACCCTAACATCTGGAAAAGACGAGGCAAAAAAGGATGCAAAAGCGACAAGCCTGCATTTTGAATAAAAAGCGGTTCGTCAAGAGGAAGAGCTGCCTCAGAGGGCATCTGCATTATTTTTTCCAGGTCTTTCATCTTCTGCTCCTGGCTTTTTCTCTCCCGGAAATTTTTAATTGACTGGGGGACTAGCTTTTCTAATTGTTCTAGATAGGGCTCGGGCAAGGTATCCACATATAAGGTCCATAAGGTAGCATGCTCCCGGATAAGCGTTTGCAAGACCCTTTGAATAAAGTCTCTTACCTCTTTTTTGGGGCGTATTCCCAAATAAGCAGGTAAGGCTTTGTGCGTTAAGTAGTAATCCAGGTAAAATATGGAGTCTTCTGGGGACTCGCGAAATTTCATCGGGCCAGTTGGGATAGGAGGGGCTTTTTCATCGGTTTGGCGCATCTCTAAAATCTGCTCGGCCAGTGTGCTATCCAAGATTTCTTTCAGGCGAATGTCCAAGGGGATTTCTGGCTGGACCTCCCGGAGTATTTCAGCAAAAAAAGCCGGAGACTCACCCAGTAGCCTTTGCAGGAATTGCTGCATAAAACGGGGACGTCTTGCCGCCGGTTTGACCATCTCTGACCATGGGAGCACCCCTTTTGTAAAAAAATAACGCAAAGCTTCCCAGGGGGTGTATCGCAGATTCGTTTCCTTTTGAGAAAGGAGACGACGGTATATTTCAGGCTTGGCTTCCAGCAATTGCCTCCGAATGAGGGCCTGTTGTTCTTTT
Source organism: uncultured Microscillaceae bacterium (assembly GCA_963922455.1). Classification (GTDB taxonomy): domain Bacteria; phylum Bacteroidota; class Bacteroidia; order Cytophagales; family Microscillaceae; genus CAWUIO01. Next base: position 2,275 of record CAWUIO010000017.1, on the reverse strand, counting down.
GGAATGAGGGCCAGCTCTATTTGCAGACTTTCTTCGTAAAAACGTATGAGTTTAAACGCAGCCTCTCCTTTTTGAGTCCATAGCAACTCCCCTACCCGGGTTTCCACGGCCGGAGAATCCTCCTGAAATTCTTGCCAAAAAGCCACCCACTCAAGAATCAAATCAGCATAAATAGGGTAAATAGCTTCAAGTATCGTTTTTAGAGAAAAACTTTCTTGTACCTCTGCCCAATTTTCGGCCCTTAACCAGCGAATACTTAGGGCATCCAAGCTCTGGAGCTTCTCTTGCCATAAGGTACGGGCTTTTTGAAGAACCTGGGCTAGTTTTTCTTTGGCCCTTTTTTGCGCATCCTGTACTTCGTCGGGAAGGTCTTCCTCATTTGGCAAACCAGGTAAATCCTTGGCACCTAGCGGAGGGGGAGTATCCTTTGCTTCGCGAGAAGGTTCCTGAGGTGTTTCTCCTGTTATATCAAGCTTGGGTTTGGGGCTATCGGTTTTACTTTCGTCTGTGTCTTCTAGAGCTTCTCGGGAAGAAGGGCTCGCTGTTTCTTGTGAAGTTGCGCTTCCTTCTTCCGATTCCGTTTCGATGGGCGGGCTGCTCTCAGGTGAGCGAGTATCAGAATCTGGGAGTTCATCAGCTTCCTCTACCGCCTTATCTGAGTCTAAGCGGGGACTTGGCTTCGCGGTGTCCACTTCTTCCGTTTCTGGGGAAGGCAAAAGTTCTTCGGGAAAAATAAGAGGGCGACCAAGGTTTTGCCTTAAATACGCTTGTAGGGAGGTAATTTGGTCTTGGTTTAGTTCCGGGACCAATGCTTGTAAAATAGGAAGGGCTTTTTCTCGGAAAGATTCAAGAATTTGTAAAGGCAAATAGTGTAGATTTTCCTCGGGTAAGTCCCGTCGAAGCAAACTCAAGACACTCCCTCGCACCAGGGCCGGAAAGTTAAGTTTGCGATCTCTATGCTCCCAAAGAAGGTGTAACTGTATTTCTCGTATTATAGGCCTGGCTTGGGGATACAATTGAGTCAACACATCTTCCCAAACTTGGAGATCGGTGCGAATCTCCGGGTATAGGTCTTGTAAAAAGCTTTGATAGTCCTCCCGGCTTGCTACTCGAGCGTTTTGCATCCAAGCTTCTTGATCTTGGGGGCTTTGCCAAAATTTGGGCGACATTTTTTGAACTTCCTGATGGGCAATTTCCTTCACTTGCCGGGGGCTACTTTCCTGGATTGAAGGCAAAGCTCTTAATTCCGAAGAGGTTCCGGAATGCGGGGGCAAACGTAACTCGTTCCAAATACGATACTTTTGGCTAGTCTGCACCAATGAAAATTCTTGAAAGAATTCCTTGAGAAAAGTGGCTAGAAACGCCGGGGGCAGTTGGGTTCGGCTGGTTTGCCCGCTCGGCTGGCTTTTTTCTTGTTCAAGAATATCATACCAATATACCCGCCTCACCGACTTTCGGATTTGTTCCGGGCTTATCCAAGCCCCTTGACTTTTAAGTCGGGCGTGTACCCAAGACACAACGTGATCCAAACGGCGTATGATTTGCCGGGGAGAATCAAGCCATAGCCTCAATAAACTGGCGTAAGGAATTTGCTCGAGTAGCCGCTCTTGGGCTTTTATGGATGACACGTGGCGCACTACTTGCCTGAGCGCCTGTCTATCCTTTCCTATGAGTTGCTCCCATATTTCGGGTATGCTGATCCCTCCCGAGGACGTTTTCCAAGAGTCGTCTAAGTGCTTGCTCCACCAAGGCAAGATGCTGTAGTTTAAAAAGTACTCGATCAACCTCAAAGCTTTATAGGCAATGGGGCTACTTTGTTCAGGCGTGCTGCTAAGGCGCCGGGAAGTACCCAGACGGTTTAACTCCATACGAATGGCCTCTTCCAGGGCTTCTTTAAACCGATAGGGGAGCATCACCTCCAGGGAATCCCCATCCAGGGCTTGTAAATCTAAGACGAGTGTATCCAACTGCAAGGCCTGGTCGGCAGGCACCATGCGGTCAAAAACTTCTTGCATAATGTCCTGCAAGTCCGATTCCAAGATTTCCATCAGGCGCTCACTAATCTGCCTTGCCCCATCTAAGTCAGCATACCGGTCGGCATAGCGCACCTGATAGAGAAAGCTACGAATGAGGTGAAGATCATCTTGCATACACGTTGGCTCAAAATTCTGTTTTGGGGCTTGCCCGCGCTAAAAGCAGGAGTAGCCCCCAAGGGACGATGGTACCTGGCGCGGGCCGGGCTACCCAGCCAAGCCCGAGCCGGCCCACGCACTGC
>CAWUIO010000016.1:0-75318 GCA_963922455.1 uncultured Microscillaceae bacterium | reverse complement strand
ATCAGGTTCCCGAAATGGCTCTTTGCAGCCCAACGCAATTAAATTTAAACAGTTTTTTAACATATATCGCTTAAAAAAAGCGCTTTTTTTAGCTCTCCTCTCACGTCCCGCCTCCCGCCTTCAAATCTCTGTCTCTCCTCTCGCTTCTCTGCTCTCGCTTCTTCTTCAGCGTAGGGATAGAGCGGCATGTTTGAGCTCGTGTAGGCCCGGCGGGGAAAGGCAGCGAGTAGCGAAAGCCCGACCCGGGTGGCCGGGCAGGGTGGTTCACATTGGGCATTTTGAGATAGGCCAACCGGGGACGCCCCTATAATTTTTAGAACTCGCGGGCTAAGTTTTTATCTAAGACATAAATGCTCACTTGTTTGGCACCTTCTTCGGTGTAGCCAAATTTTTCGCAGAGGTTTTGGAGGAGATTGCTTACGTCCAAACGGAGGCGATGGTCATAGGTGTTGAAACTATTGGTATTGTAATCTTTGATGGCCCGGCGGAAATTTTCATTGTCGAGGTAGATGACCAATGCGTTTTCTTTGAGGTTGTGGGTGTATTTATCAAACAGTTTTTGGAATTGCTTGGTATCGGTAAGCTCCTTGCCCTCTAAGCTAATATCTTGGGAAAGGGTTTGGGAGACGTATTCGTTTAAGATGTCGCTTCGAAAAGCGCGGCGTTCGCGTCGGGTACAGTCAGAGCCTAGGAAAACCATTTCAAACTTTTTGAGGTAGTCATCGGTGATCTCGATGGTATCTCCGGTGAAGTGGCTCACTTTGGTATCGCCAAGCTCAAAGTTTATGGAGTAAATGTAATTCTGGATATCCCGGGCAATGTGCTCACGGTTGTAGGAGTAGATGGACTCCTTGACTTCCTGCAAGACACTAAAATCGTACATATCTTTGATGGCTTCTAGGAAACCCTCGGGAAGGAGGTCTTCTAAATCGGGCCGCTTGCTAAAAAAATCACTGACCATATCCATGGTAATCAGTTTGTCGGTTTTGCTAAAGCGGGTGTATAGTTCATTGAAAACATTTAATGACTGGCGACCGGAAAACCCTTTATTGCCCTCCGTTTCGGCTTCAGCGAGGATGCGTTTCATGGTTTTTTGGTCGAGGCGTTTGAGATCTTCTTCGCTAAGCCAATTGGGGGTGTTGCCGGAGTAAATCTCCATACGAAGCAATAAGTAATTGTCGTCTAAGTACTTGTAATAGCGGTCCCGGCTTCTTATCCACTTCCGTACGGCGGGAGAATCTTCGTTGAGACGGGAGGATACGATGATGCGCGCGACATTTTCTAAAACCTGAGGTAGGAACTTAGCCGCAATGCTTTCGCCAAATTTGTTTTTATAAATTCGGACCTCGGTTCGGTAATCCAGGACGTAGGGGACGTTCAGGGAGATTACACGGTCTTTGAAGGAGGGGATATCGGCGTAGTGCTTCTTATCGCCGGGATTGACCAAGCCGATGAAGATCGATTTGACCCGCTCTTCAATTAAACCCACTTTGTGCACCCCATCACTGATGATCCCGTGTAGCTTGATAAGGCGCTTGATATTATGATCTTTGATGTCCATCAAGGCCAAGATGCCGTTGTTGGTACGCGCCAGGTTGGAGTGGATATAGGTTACCTTGTCGCTTTTGAGAAGGCTGTTGATCATGCCCTGGATGGTAGGACTGGTGATATAACCTTTATAAATGGGGTCGCTGGAATTAAAAACGGATACCCCTTCTCCAAACTGACGGTTGAAGTGGGCCCTACGGGCCCATACCATATCTAAAACTTTGATGGGATCTCCCAAGATATTGAGAATATTGGTGTAGAGGGAAGTACATATAGAACAGGGAGCATCTTTAAACACCCATTCGTACTGGCGGTCATGGAATAATTCTTCTTTAAATTCCTTATCGGGTATGAGTTCCTCTAGAAATTGTCTTCGATAATCTTTGGGGATGAGCAAAATAGGGTGATCATGATTGGGGCAAGAAAACTCCACAAAGTCGCTGGGAAGATTTTTCACATCCATCTCGTAGGACTTGAGCTCCTGGTCGGGGACGGGCTCGTCTTCCTCTCCTTTTTCTAAAGCCACGTGTTTGAGCAATCGTTCTACCCGCTGGTAGCCGCCCAATTTTTTGACATCAAGTCGCCAAAAAACCTCAAAGCAGTTGCCTTCGGAAGTATTGGTATAGTCTTCAAATTTCTTTATCAAGTTATTTAAAAAGGTACTCTTTCCACTGCCGGGGGGGCCTTCAAAGAGGAAAATATGGTTGTTTTGGACACCTTTTTTAAACCCATCGGTGAGTTTCATAAATCGATTGATGAACAATCGATCGGCAAAAAAAGGATTATCACATCCGTTTTCGAAGAGGTTGGCACAATTGTATTCTTCAAATTCAAGAGAGCCATTGTCTCGGATAGTTTTGGTATCGGCATCCACGTAGTGGTGTACCATATCATAAAAAAGCTGAAAAATATCGCGGAATACCCAACGGGGGTTACTGGCTGTTACCTGTAAAAAGTTCTGAAAATTGATGGGTTGGCGTACTTCGTGGCTACGTAGCTGCTGGCCCAGGTGCTTTAAAGCGGCTCGGGAACTCGTTTTGGTGCTATCGGTGGTTAGGATCTGATTTTTCATAGTATTGGGCTTAGTCCAGATCTTCTCGGTAAATCTTTCGGTCTTTGACGGTGTAGATTACCCGGCGCCATTCCGGATCACTTTTGTGATTCTCGGCGTACATTTCAGAAGTTTCTAATTGTACTTGGTCGCCCCATAAGAATTCAAGGCCAATAAGGGTATCGCTTATAAAATCTTTTATTAAGGGCTTCCCCTCAAATTGATGCGTCAAATAGAGGTTTTCTTCGTCGGTTTGAATGGGATCTACTTGAATTGTTGGTGGATGGTACAATGAATTGATCAAGGTAGCCTTATAGTCTTCGGCCTTTCGGCTTTTGATATAGTATTGGTAAACTTGCCGGGCTGGGTCCAGCCGGCGCCCCGTGACAAATAAATTGTGGTGGTCTACAAAGTCTTGGTCTACGAATGTATTGAGTAAGGTAAAGTCGGAAAAATTCTTGCGAAGCTCAAATAAGGCTTCACGGCCTTTAAGAGTATTTTGATTGTAATCTTCTCGGTAACTAATGTTTTGATTTTTTTGAAAGTGGTAGTTGAGTTTGCCTTTATTGGCTAATTCCTCCACATATTGCACTAAGCGAACTCCAATAGCATAGGGATTGACGCCTACTCGACTAATCGCCGTAACGGCTGCATTCATTTTGGCATAGCCTACTTCGTGTCCTTTAATACGTTCGTCTTTTCGGAAGAGCTCATCGTGCCAGTAGCTGGCCCAGCCCTCATTGATAATTTTGGTCCGGATCTGAGGCTCAAAATATAAGGCGGTATTCCGCACTATGCTCATAACAGACTTCATCCACTTATTCTTTTCCTTATTCAGGAAAGGAGAATGGTCTCGAACGAACTCCATAACATCTTGGGTTTGAGGGGGCTCGTCTTCAAGCTGGACAAAGTGATTAAACTTGTTCTGAAATTCGGGGTATTTTTTCCGAACCTCGCTAAAAAATAAGGATTCGCCCACGTTTTCATCTTGGTGGAGCAACTGGTTATAGCGTTCAACTTCTTTGTAAATGTCGTGCTCTGGCACTTTTTTTTCTTCTTGTAAAAATTGGCGGAAGTAATAATCTAATTTATCCGGAGTCTCCATATCCTCAGGAAAAGCATGACGGGATAGCTCAGGAAAATATCCCACCAAATTGTTGATAGCCCGACTAAACTCGATGGTATAATCTACCCACCTTCCATGTTTGCTTCGTAGGTGGGCAATTAAACGCTTATCGGCCAGGGCCTGTCCTACAAAGTCATCATTCCAAGTGCGCTCAAACAGTTTATTGTTTTGGAAGAAGTCAATATGGGCAATTACATGATAAAAAATCATGATATTGAGCCAATCTGGGTTATTGTCGTTGTAGAAGGAAATAGCCGGACGGCTGTTGATAACTGTCTCAAATGGGTTGTTGGGGGAGATTTTATACTTCCCAACTTCTTTGAGGACTTCCACATCGTTGACCCAATAGTCATACAGGGTAGGGATCATGATCTTGGGCGTAAGCTCAATCATGTCCCGGTTGGTTACGACATACTCGAGTGTGTCTTCGTCAAAGCGCAAACCGGCGTCTCGGGCCCGTTCTTTGCACTCCTCCATTATTTTTTTGGTGTGCTGATCAATTAATTCCATATGCTTGGTTTTATTCCACGAGCTTTTTTATCCCTTCTACAATCCGTTCATCGGTGACCTTATCGGCCACCATACTATCCAGTTTGATGAGTTCGGAGAGTTCTTGCAGAATGCCCGAATCTTCCATGTAGCGCTCAACGGTGGTATAATCGCCGTAGCCGCCCCAGGCATTTTTGGCAACCGTGATCCCAATCCGGTTGGTATACCGAACAATGCGGCGGATACATTTAATTAAGCGTTCTCCGGTGCTGTCCCAATCATCTCCGTCGGTACCGTGGAAAACATAGATGTTATAATCTTTGGCTAGTTGTTCTTCTTCAATAATTTTGTCTACCAATTCGTATGCGGGGTAGACATTGGTACCCCCAGCTACGGTTGATTTATAGTAGCTGTAAAAATCTTCTACCTCCTTGGCTTCGGTATCGTGTAGGATGAAGCGACTCTCTACATTGTTTTTGTATTGGTACATCAACCAGCTGTAAATGTAAAGGTGCTGGGATGTGACCACTTCGGTGGGGCGTCCGTGCATGGAGCCGGAATAGTCTCGTAAAAAGAAGACAACTGCCTGCGACTCGTAGTCTGGCTCTTTGGACAAAATTCGGTAGACTTTATCTTCGGGACTGATCAGCAGGTTTTCTGGTTGGAAGGTTTCATGGGCACTGATATTCCCCAATTGGATGTTCGTCTCGATGAGCTTTTTAAAGGTTGACTTTTTATCCAGGATTTGTCCGGATCCCTGATGAATGTCGGTCAGGTCATATTGGTAACGAGTCAAGGATTTTTTCTTCCCTTTGTCTTTCAAGTTGGGAAGTTCAAACTTTTCGGTGATGATCTTACCCAAATCAAAGGCTTCTGAACTAATATCGTGTTGACCCCCTCCTCCTTGTCCGGCCCCGGTACCCTCTCCTTCGCCCGGCTGGGGATTAACCGGCTGTTCTCCGATTACTTCGCCCGGCTCACCTTCTCCTGATCCAGCCATTTCATGCTCATCCTGGGGGCTGGGATTATCATCATGGAAAAATTTGGATTCGGTCGTGGTGGGTACGATGATCACCTCTCCTTTTTTATCCTTGCTGGGTTTAACCAGTTTCCCCAAACGGATTCTACGGGGGAGCCCATCCTTTTCTCTCTGTTTGTCCTGCTCTAATAATTTATCAATTGTCTGCAATTGCAGTGTATAACTGTAGTACGGGGCACTCATACGAAGCAAGACAACATAGTCGTGCATCGTATAGATTCCTGGAAAATCTTCGGGATCTTCCGGTTCGGGCTCCAAGTGGTGTTCCCAATCCCCTTCCAATTCCTGTAGGATATGTGGATAGTTTTCAGGATCAAGCCCCTGTTTTTTCAGACTATTAATTATTCGTTCTTTTTGGGTTTGGCTCATAAAATAAAGCTTAGATCAAATGGGGCCTGGGCCCCGGGCTATCTTAGCAAAAGATACCTAGTTGGCATCGTTTTGAGTACAGAAGTACTCAATGGTTTTTAGGGCACAGGTACGGCAGTAGCCTAATTTTTCGGTCATGGTCCCGATCATTCGGTTGTAGAGCTTTTGGTTTTCATCATTGGTTCGGTTGGAGAGGGCACCTACTAAACTTCCCGCTCCGGCTACATCCGATTTTAAACGGACGTCTGTAACTGCCTTGACCAAATCATTATTGTCCATAAAGTCATAGGTAGGCTCTTGAATCATTTTCTGGCCATAGATTTTGGAAATGGTAGTGCGATAGCTCTGTTTTTGTTCTCGGTTTTTTAGCCCTAGTCGTTCTTCCACACTATCAATAAATGTCTCATCAATTTTCAGGGGCACCAATTTTCCGGTTTGAGGATCTTTGTAGGTCCAGATGCGATTGGACCCCAAGTTTTTGGCATCAATTCCAATGACCATATTGACATAGTTGAGCACATCTTTTTGGATTGCATCCGGCTCATCCATATAGGCATTGAAAATGGCCGTCATCACATTCTTCCGGTGTAAAGTCTTGGCGATCTTAAGGTCGGCCAGGTACTTAGCTTGGTCATTAGGATCCCGGATATAGTCTAGTATGACACTTTCCAAAGCAATGAACACATCTCCTGCGTACATACACTGGCCTTCTTGAGTTTCGGAGCGTTCCAAAAGTATTTGAATCGCCCTTCCCAAATTACGGTGGCCTAAACCTTTTTGCCCAAAGCGTTTGGTGATATCCGGCTCACTATTAAGCTGATTGATTACTTCTCTTAGGGTCTTGATACTTTTCTCCCCGGCAACTTCCCCAGCCGCCAATTTCATCATCTCCACAGGTGTGAGCTTATCGGAGTGGGGCATCCGGGTGAGTACTATTGCTACCGAAAGAGCATAATTCAAATTGGGATCAATATGCAGGGTATCTCCACTGAAAGTGGTTTTTTCGTGACTCCCAACAGAGAAGTCGGTCAGCTCAAATTGCAATCGGTAGTTGGTATTATGCGACATGTAGCAAAGACGGCAGCGGTCAACGATAGGGGCTTGCTCTTTTTCTTCAAGGAAGCGACCAAACTCTGCATTGTTACTCGTAGCTACAATCAAGGTATCCAAGGGCCACTTAAAGCCTTCCATTTCGATGGTTCGGTTTTGAATCACCCCTAAATAGACTTGCACCAAATCTCGCTTGTTTTTAAAGATCTCATCGGCAAAGTGGATCCCTCCCCCGGCTACCCGGGCCAGGGCCCCTCTTCGCAAATCAAAGCGGTAGGGATTGTTGGTATCTACAATATGCAATAAACGGGTGATGGATTCTTCTCCCAATAAATCTACCGCCGATGAGGTGATTTTATCCTTGGCAGCGTACTTTCCGGTGAGCGTTCCTCTTGATTCACTAATGGGGATAGGAACAATCTCAAAAAACTCTTGCATTTTAGCTAAGTCCCCGTCGCAATACTCTCGGATTTCACTCAAAATGTAATCGGAGCAGGAGCCTAAGGGGCGGTATAGATCGTAAAAAGATTCGATTTGAGCATCTTTGGCGCCAGCTTCGCCTATAAACTTTAGGCTTTCTTCTTGGCTTTCCATCATATTCATGGCAAGTACCATGGGGTCTTCAAACGTCTGTGATTCAATGGTAGTAATGCGGCCATATCCCCCGAGTTGATCCAGGTTTTTGAAGCGGAAAGTGTAGCGACGATTTTCGGGAATGGATATAAAATCACGGTAAATCTTACCCAAGAAATCTACAAAGAAGGTTTTTCCGTTACCGGGTTCTCCAATTAAGACAAAAGCCATTTCGGAAGATGATCCCCCTTCGGCGGCATCTTTGACATAGGAAACAAAGCTATTAATCTCATCATACATTCCGATGATGTGTTTTTTCCCCTGGCGGAAGACCCCAAAGTCGTACGTGTTTTGTCCATTCACGCTTACTTTCTGGATGAGTTCCTGATTGCCCAGTATCATGCGGGAAATGGACTGGTATACATTTTCAAAACTACGCCGTTTGGCAATCACTTCCTTTAAGTGATGTTGCAAGGTTTTGGGTGACGCAGTGGTTTTTTTGGCTACTTTTGACATAGAATTGGAATATCGTTATTGCTGAAATCTACTTGGGATGAGGGAAGAGTAATTTTGCCTGGATTTTGGAATTTCCCTGTCAATACAGGGCTCTCCCTAGCAAAAGGCACCTTAGTCAAAAGGTGAAGTCATTGGCGCATATTCTGGTTAGAATCACATTTGGATTTTCCCAATGCCTCTTACCGAATATATCGGCTTTAGCCCAAATTTCCAAACGAATTGCTCTCAGGGCATGTCTTTTAACAAGCCCTTAAACCTCTATTTCATCCGTATTTGGATAATATGCCTACAATACATCCACTTTAAGGCTACAAGGTACACGAGTCACTTGTATCACTTAGGTGGCCCTCAAAAATGTTTGATTAAATTATAGAATTCCGGGTTGCTTAGAATACACCAATCAATATATGGTCAAAATAAAATTATCCATTGGTATTTATCAAAACATAAGTGATTGACAAATTAGTTCACAGACTCATTCCCCGCTTATAAAATATTTGTATAACTCCCTCACTTCCTGTAAAATTGCTGAGGGACTATTCCTTGTTTTTTTTTATTCAAGAAAAATTAGTAAACCCAAGGAGTGCCAGGATATGGCTATGGGTTTGGATCTTTATTTTTTGACTTACTAACGATATGAAGGAGCTTGAAGTAATCATCATTGGAGCCGGGATTAGTGGATTGAGTGCTGCCATTTACCTACACCGCCAAGGATTTAAGGTTAAGCTTCTCGAGGCCGAAGACCGTCCGGGAGGACGGGTAAAAACCGATTTGAAGGATGGGTTTAGGCTAGACCGGGGTTTTCAAGTACTACTCACCGAATATCCGGAGGCCAAGGCGCTACTAGACTATCCTAGTTTGGAGCTACAAACATTCGTACCGGGGGCTTTAATTTTAAGTTCTAAGGGAAAATACACCATCGGCGACCCGATCCGGCACCCCAAGGCCTTGTGGTCTACCCTGACCGCTCCGGTGAGTACATTGGGGGATAAATGGAATATTCTGCGGCTTCGTAAAAAATTACAAAGCCAGAGCTTAGACCAAATATTCTCAGGCCAGGAAATCCCCAGCTCCCAGGCTTTGCACGAGTATGGCATGAGCAGTCGCATTATCCAATACTTCTTTAAGCCATTTTTAGGAGGGATTTTTTTGGAGAACGACCTCCGTACTTCCCGCCGGATGTTTGACTTTGTGTATAAGATGTTTTCTGAAGGCGATACCGCCGTTCCGCGTTATGGTATCGAGGCCATTCCGCAGCAACTGCGGGAGCAACTACCCGAGGATGCCATCACCTGTGATGAGAAAGTGAGTAAAATTGAGGGCCAAAAAGTATTTACTGAACCTGGTAAAACCTATGAATCCCCGGCCATCATCTTGGCGACCCAAGGCAAGGGCATTGTAGAAAATTACATGCCGCAAGTAAAACGAGGCTTCCAATCGGTCTGCAACGTGTATTTTCAGGCCGATAAGAGTCCTTTGAAGCAGGGAATCATCATGTTGAATGCCCAGCCTGGAAATTTGGTCAACAACCTGGTGGTTATGAGTGAGGTAAGCCCCAATTATGCCCCGCCCGGAAAAGCCTTGATCTCGGTCTCGCTCAATGAAATACCCGACATGGACTCGCAAAGCTTGAGTGCCCGGATTCGAAATGAACTCTCACAACTCCTCGGAGACGAGGCCTTTGCTTGGAAACTGATTGACATTTACCCCATCGTCTACGCCCTCCCTTCCCAAGTAAACGTGCGGGACCACGCGCCTGAATCCCAATTGCGGCTTCGGGAAGGCCTTTACGTGTGTGGGGACCATCTACTAAACAGTTCGCTCAATGCCGCAATGAAGTCAGGACGCTTGGTGGCCGAGTTGATTGGGCGGGATTATGCTTAAATGGAGGCGGGAACCGAGAGACGGGAACCGGGAGGCGGGAACCGGGAACCGGGAGACGGGAACCGAGAGGCGGGAACCGAGAGGAGGGAACCGGGACTGGTTGGGGCTTGATTTATAAAATGTATTTGACGGCGTAGAAATCCTGAATTTGAAGAAGATACGGGGAGTTGTCTTAGATGGGTTGACAATTGTGAGGCAATAGAAGAAATTAAGGGCGACTTTCTTCACGTCCGTTTATTAGCAAGTTGTGCAACATGTGAAAACAAAAAATGAAAGGATTTAAAACAGTATTGACTCTCGTGGTATCTACACTTGGTTTTTCCGCACTTGGACAATCAACAGATAGCAAATGTGACACTATTTACGATTATGCAGAAACTTTGCCGCATTATGAAAATGACATAAAAGGATTGATGGATTATTTGATGACAGACTTAGCACCAATTCTTTCTGACTGTTATAAAAGAGACGGTATTCTTACTGCAAGTATTTATTTGACTATGACAATTGACACGGAAGGAAAAGTAATTGATGTTGAATTTAGAAGAATTCAGGCGTCAGATAAGTGTAAAGAAGAATTGAGGGAAAAATTATTGAGTATGACTAGTTGGACTTCCGGAAAACAAGGGAACACTCCTGTTTGCTGTAAATACCAATGGCCAATAAGTTGTATAAATTGGAAATAAAAAACACGATTGTACACACAATGTATATGAAATCATAGCCGCCTATCGGCTGGCTACGCTTCATACACAAACCATTATCAGGATTAAATAAAATTAAAAAGAAAGATGGAAAATTGGATAATCTGAAATAGCCCCTCCATCCTGGTTCCCAATCTCTCCTCTCTGATGTCCCGCCTCCCGGCACAGACATTCCTTCTCTCCTCTCGCTTCTCTCCTCTCTAAAGTCCCGCCTCCCGGTTCTCGGCTCCCGGCTCTCAAAATGGCTTAGGGATAGAGCGGCCTGTTTGAGCCCGCCGCTGGCTGTGCGGGGGCCGGCGAGTAGCGATAGCCCGGCCCGCGCCGGTAGCTTCCTTTTCATCAAGCCGTATTTTTTTTGGCGCGGGCAAGCCCCTAAACTCAAAAAGGAGCTTTCCTTTGCAGAAAAGCCCCTCTTATCAGATTGGGTAAAGCTTACTTGCCCATATCGATAGACTCCATCACGTAGTCTACGATACCATACTCTACCGATTCTTGGGCATCCATCCAGTAATCGCGGTCAAAATCTTTCAAGACGCGCTCGTAGTCTTGGCCACAGTTTTTGGCCAAAATGCGGGCTCCCAGTTCTTTGGTTTTGATCATTTGCTTGGCGTGGATCTCAATATCGGCTGCCCGTCCTTGCAAACCGCCAATGCTGGGTTGGTGAATCATCACTTCCCCGTGGGGGTACACAAAACGTCGCCCTTTTTCCCCGGCCGAAAGCAGAATGGAGCCCATAGAAGCGGCCAATCCCATACAAATCGTGGATACCGGCGAGGAGATCATGCGCATGGTATCATAAATGGCCATGCCCGCCGTCACCATCCCACCGGGGCTGTTGATGAACAAAGTAATTTCTTCACCCGGCTTTTGGGCTTCTAGGTACATCAAGCGGGTCACCACCTGACGGGCCGACTCATCCATGACCGGCCCCCATAAAAATACTTTACGCTGCTCGAGGAATTTTTTATTAAAGGGGCTCAGCCCGCGAAGGCTATCTACCATTTCCTTCATCTGATCGCCGTTTTCTTCTTCTTCTTCAAATCGTATCATAAGAATGCTCGTTAAGATTTACTTTGCTTGGAGGGTCCTTTGGTATATCCGATCTTCCAGGGCATAGGGCATCGGAAGCACCTGGGGACTCTCTTCATGGAATATTTTTTCAAATGTAATGGTTTCTTCCAAACCTACCACAAAGGGAATAAGTTCTTTGTATCCCAATTGCGTCCGTATTTTAGAACTATCCATGAGCAGGTCTTGTTCCCAGCGGAGGTTTTCGCGGAGGGGAGGCTCGAGTTGATGGGTTTCACAAAGGCATATTTCCCCCTGCCAGTTTAGTTTTTCAGCTAGGATTTTCAGCCATTCCAGCTCCGTGCGGGCCGCTTCTTCGGCCAGGTTGTAGACTTTTCCGCGAGACTTCTCTCCTTGCTCCACCAGGCATTGTAAGGCATGGGCCGCATTGCGCACAAAGATCCGGCTCCATTTCCAAGAAGCCTTGCCTTGGTCTAACAAAATGTAGGGACGTTGGTCTAGCATGCGCTTAATGTAAGGAGCAAAGCGGTGCCGGGGGTCTTGGGGCCCATACACCAGGGCCAAGCGGGCAATCGTGGGGGGCACGGGCAAAGTATTGCGCAAGAGATTTTCTACCAAGATTTTTTCGTATTGCTGCCAAGGGGTATCGGGATCGGCCGGATTGGCTTTTTGCCCGTAGGGAAACAATTGCTTTCGCAATGGAGCTTCTTCGGTAAGCATGCCCAAGGGGGGCCGCAGGCTTTGTTTTTGGAGCACGTCGTAGGCCTCATACACATCGCCGCTGCTGATTAATAGCAAGGGTAGGGCAAATTGCTCGCAGATGCCTTTCCAATCCCAAGCATCTTGGGCCGTGTACGCTATAAAATCAACCAGCCAATCGGGGCGGTAATGGTCTATCAGCCGGGCCAGTCGCTCCGTCTCGCGTCTTTCCATCACCACCGAAACCAGCTGGGGGTGCGGGGTAATTTTACGGCTCCCGCGATGAATCACCACGACTTGATGCCCCGCCTCCAAAAGGGATTGGGTAAAAAAGTGCCCGATAAATCCATTTCCACCTAAAATTATAAATTGCATGCGCGTAATAAATGGCATTCAAACCTTTGATTACTCCAAAAATAATAATCTCCCTCAAAAAGCATTATATTTGAAGAGGCTACTTTTTATAGAAGCCACGCTACGATTAGGTGCTTGCTCCATGAATTTACTTGCTCACGCGTATTTATCCGGAACCTCCGAAAAGATCCTCATTGGTAATTTCATGGCTGATTTTATCCATGGCAATCAATTTCAACATTATGAGCCCGAAATCATCCGGGGCATCTACTTACACCGCTATATTGACACCTACACCGATGCACACCCCACCGTGCGGCAAAGTATCCGGCGTTTGCAGCCCGATTTTGCCAAGTTTTCGGGGATTGTGGTGGATATTTTTTACGATTACTTTCTGGTCAATCATTTTTTAAACATCGCCCAAAAGCCCCTATCTCCTTTCGTGGCCTGGGTCTACCAAACCTTGGAGTCTCATCGGGAGATACTCCCGGGCAGTTTACAAAAAATTCTTCCCAAGATGATCGCCCAAAATTGGCTCGAGGAGTACGGGAATTTGGAAGGGGTCCGGCAATCGCTTTCGGGTATCAGTCGCCGTTCTAAATATGCCCCAGCCTTAGACCGGGCCGTAGTTAACCTAGAACGTGAACACGAAGATTTTGAACAAGATTTTCAACGTTTTTTCCCTGATTTACAAAAATACGTAGCTGAGCAATTAGATAAGCCGGAAAACGAATAGGGGCTTCCCCTCGCCCCATTCCTTGGCTGCTAGCTTGTACACCTGCTGTGGGCTCGGGTCGGGCTTTCGCTACTCGCTGCCTTTCCCCGCCGGGCCCACACGAGCTCAAACAGGCCGCTCTATCCCTAAGCCATTATGAGCGCCGGGAGTAGGGACTTAGGGCAAATTACACCATATGCTCGATAGATTATTCATTATTTTTAAGCGGGAAGAGGTATATTCCCACTGAAGTCTAGGAAGTATCCAGTCATTATGCACAACATGATCAAAAATATGCGGTCCATTCCTTACGTTCTTTATCTATCCCTTTGGGGAATGCTACTATTTTTCACTCCTTCTCTACAAGCACAGAGAAGCGCTCCCACCACCGGTCCGGACAAGGGATCGCTTGTGGTAGTAGGCGGCGGGGCCCTTCCCCAAAGCATTGTCAAAAAATTTATTGACTTGGCCGGAGGGCCGGAAGCTCCCTTGGTCGTGATCCCTACGGCCGCAGGACGTGATTCTTATGATCAAAACAATCGCAGTGCCCGTATCCTGAGAGAAGCCGGAGCTAAACACGTAGTGGTGATCCACACCGCCGATAAACAGGTGGCCAACTCCGAAGCGTTTGTCAAGCCCCTCCGAGAAGCCAAAGGGGTGTGGTTTGGAGGAGGACGCCAATGGCGATTGGTCGATTCTTACACCGGTACGCTCAGCGAAAAATTATTTTGGGAGGTACTAGAACGAGGAGGTGTGATTGGCGGTTCCTCCGCCGGAGCCACCATCCAAGGCTCTTATCTAGCCCGGGGAGATACGAAAAATAACCAAATCATGATGGGAGATCACGAGCAAGGATTTGGTTTCATTAAAAATATAGCCATAGACCAACACGTCCTGGCCCGCAACCGACAGTTTGACCTCTTCTCTATCCTAGAAAACCGGCCTGAATTACTTGGAGTAGGCCTAGACGAGGGCACCGCTATGATTGTACAAGGCAATACCTTTGAAGTACTGGGAGATAGTTACGTACTCGTGTATGATGGTACCTTTTGGTCAAGAGAAGGTAGCCAGCTTAAAAAGCTCCCTCCTCCCGCCAACCGGTTTTACTTTTTAAGAGAAGGAGATCGCTACGATATGGAAGCCCGGAAAAAGTTGAAAGACTAAATTGCTATTGCCGTCCTTCACGCTTTTTTTCCGAAGCGGCCCGCAAGGAGTTTATATGTTCAAGCTCCACCAAGCTCCAAGCCAAAAGTATGAGAGGTATTAGGCATAGGAGTATTAGGCACAGTATATCATTATACTTAAATAAATGGGTATACCATCCCCCATGGCTCCAAACCGGGGGCAAAAGCATAAACCAAAAGAGTTCTAAGAGCCGCAATCCAAGCCAGATTTTTAAAGGCCATCCAAAGCTTATGTTTTTGAAAGAAAACCCGATAAAAAAGGCCAAACAAGTAAAAATATACCAAATATGAAGGCCCTCTCGCATCATCCCAGTAGTGGCACCTCCCCAGTAAACGGTAAAAGCGGCCAGTGGCACACCACTCATAATTAGAAAAAATAAATACAAATGCCGGGGCAGTCGGTAAAGGCCGTATAAGAACAAACCCCAGCTAACCAAACCAAGTCCAAAGGGGAAGGTATTCCAATACTGAAAAAAGAAGCGAATAAATTCAGGAGAAGTCCCGCCTTCTACATTCACCGAGGGATGCCCGGCATTTACCAAATACAAGTAAAAGGGGACTAGGGTATTCAAAAAAGAAGTGAGTCGCCCAGATAACCAGGCCCCCAAACTTTGTACAGTTTGCCCATCCACCGCCCAAAGGTATTTAAGAAAACTTCCTTGGGCCAAATTCCCTTGATTAAGCGTATACCAAAACCCGTATACCAAAGCGATTCCTAGGAAAAAAGTACATAGGGAGAAGATATTACCAAACTGGATGCGAAGTTGCGCTGGCCAAGCTTTTTCCACAAGCAGTCCCTGCCTATCCAAGCTCAAGAGAAGCAAAAAACTGGGTATACTAAAAAGCCCTAGAGGGTGAACTAGGTAACTTATGCCCGTTAAAACTCCCGCCAACACAAACCGCTTATCATACAAAGCAACCAAGGCCATCAAACAAAATGAAACCACTTGAAATTTGGGCCAAGTAAAAAACACCTCGTGCACAAAAAAGGGACTTGTGGCTACCAACAAACTCGCTATCATCCCCATAGACTCCGGTTCTTCTTTCCTAAAAAAAGCCAAAGCTCCTCCAAACAAGACAATTAAACTCGCATTGAGCACCATCATCATCATACGGTACAAGGCAAAGCCCCGAGGATCTACCGGAGTCCACGTATCAAATAAATGCTTTTTCAAGGGGCTAGGCGCTACACCCGAAATATGAAGTAGCACCGTACTGCACAAACCAGAAAGGGGCCCCCGAGACGTAAATCCATAAGGCGCAAAGAGGGGATTGATTAAAGCAGTATCTTGCTCCAAAGACAAGCCATTATGAAATACCTGAGCTACGTGGAAGGAAATTCTACTATCCGAACGATCCCCTACTTCCAAAGTCCTTGAGATACTGCCCCCATAGAGTTCCCCCTGAATACCAGGAGCATAGCTAGCCTTAGCCAAGCCAAGTAAGGTGACCAGTAGCCAAAGCCCAATCAGTTTCAACTCAAAAATGGAAATCATCTCTCCAAGCTTTTTAAAGAGAAGCAAAGCGGGAATTTGGATTATAAAAACAGCCGTAAGGTTCACGTGATAGGCATATTCCACATAATACCAGTTTGCCAAACCTAATCCTGGTAAAATGATCCAAGCGGGCAGAAATAAATATATCAGGGGCAATTTCCCAGAAAACCTTTGCCAAATAAGCCGCAGTAATAAACCCGGAATTAGTAGAAAACTCAGGCAAAAGACCGCTGCGCCTATTTGAAGTGCAATCCCTAAGACACTTCTCCCAAAACTGTAGGGCAGGGTTTGAAATGGCTGGGTCATCGCAAACCATCCTTGAAACGCTTCACTCTTGTCCACGGCCTCTATTTGCACTTCATAGCTCCGGTCAATTTGGGGCATGGGCACATAAATCAGCTCCCAAGATTCGGCATAGGCTCGAGAAAGTACTGGGAGCGTATCCCGGGCATTGTCTTCCTCCTTCAGAAAGATGCTTAAGGAATTACCAGGCTTATTCAAATATCCATTGAGATACAAATAAAAGCCATCGGTGCAAGCAAATGGCTGGGATAGAAGCCTACCTTGCGTCGTATCACTTCGCATCCAGGAACCCATGGTATTGAGCCCTTTGGGAGACTCAAGCTTCCCAAAATCAAAATAACCCTCTGGACTAAAATTTTCACTTTCGGCAAAAAACTCCGTGATGGGCACGGATTCCTCAAAAGAAAAAGGCTCTGATATGGCCAACCAACCCTGAAAATCCTGACTCCCATCTACTACTTGAATCTTAACTTCGTATTCCGCTTCCGGTTGTGGCAGGTGAAATTGATACAAGCGCCACTTTTCTCCAATGGAGTCCCTTACTTCAAATTGCAAGGATTCTCCAGCCGAAGATATAAACTCCAAACGAACTAGATTTCCAGGAGTGTGCGGAAAACCGCTCACAAAAAAACCAATTGGTTCTTTGGCTGTAAATAAAGGGGTTTCATATACTCCTTGCGCACTATCCGAGCCCAACCAAGAACCAACAAACCGCATTCCTTCGGGTAGTTTGTAAGTTTCTGCCGGATATATACCGCCATTACGTGATAAACCAGATAAAGAATCCCCCCAAGAAGGTAAATTGGATTTCCAAGTGTCCAAGTAGATACTAGAAAGCCAACGATCGTTTGAGTCGGGGTACTGGGCAAACTTTACATATAAATTAGCTAGAGGGTTGAGCTCCCAATTTTGCAAAGCAATCGGCTGGAGCTCTGGCTGAGGGCTATCCCTTAAAACGAGTGCTTGTTCTATTATTTCAGGCTGAAGGTTTTTCTGCAACGGAAAAGGGGGGTAAAACCGGGTTCCCGTACTATCCAAAAATGGTATGGTCGCATAGCCTATACTAATCAGGCCACAAAATAGAATAAAAGCCCTGGCCGCATACTGGTACATGGGTATAAATACTGGGTAAAGAAGCTAAGGGTACATAAAACCAGCCACAAATAAGCAAAATTTACGCTTAAATCAGAGGTCTCTGTTAAGATAAATTCCGACGAGTCAACGATTGCAAAAAGCACAGGAGCCGCTTTTATAAAAAAATCGTGATTTTTTAAGAAGGACCCACTACGCTATTCATACCCGATAAATCACTAGGCACATCCCCCAATAAGATGAATTGGCATGCTTTTTTTACTATTTAGAGGAAAGGAAAGTCAATTGTGCTAAGCCCCATTTTTTTCCGCTAAGATCCTAGACAGCATATCCAAAATTTTTAAAAGAGGCACATGGATTTGGTTCCAAGCAACTTCACTTCATAAGTGCCTATAATTCAAATATTTATTAATCTTCTATCATGAATAGAAGAATCATTTAAGATATCTTTACCGGTTATCTATGACTCTACGAAGCCTAAAAGTGATCGAATTAAAAGGAAAGGACACCGATGAAAAGTAGTTTTGTTGTAGTACGAATATGGGACACTTTATCCAGATTGGGAATCCACCAAGCCACCTACTCTCCCAGCTTACAAAAGCAGGTTATACTGTCTAACCGGATTTCTTTCACTTTTCTACCCTTAATCTCTGTCTTTTTCTTTATCACACTATTAGTCAATAAAAGTTTGATTCGGGCAGGAATTACTGCTTTTGCCATGGGTATTTTCCTCATGGTTTTGTTTATGAACTGGAAGGGTAAGATTCACCTATCTCGAGTCATCATGTCCTTCATATTCCCCATCATTCTGATGGCCATCACGCTGCTTTCTAAAATGTACGGCCCAGAAATTATTCCGATGGTGGAATATGTCGAGCACCGCTTTTTACTTTTGATAACCCTCTGCATACCGCTTCTTTTACTGGATCCTCTAGAAAATCGAGCTTTATACTGGTCCTCTCTGGCTTTTAACTTTATCAGCCTGCTGTTTCTGGACGTATTTTATAAGCTTTGCGGGGTAGACGTGGTAGAACTCAATCCAGGTAATCCCTTAGTAGCCGATTACTACTTACTCAATCTATACGATAAAATAGTAGCGATCATCCTCATAGCCAGTCAGATCTATTTACGCAACGTCAATCGTTTTTTTGAAGATAGGCTCATTGAAAATCAAAAGGAATTAAGCAAGAGCCACCAAGAACTTATCGTGCTCAATGAAGAACTTCAACAACAACAAGAAGAAATCCTCACCCAAAGAGAATTTCTCGAGCAAAGAAATCAGGAGCTTTCTCAGTTAAATAAAAAGCTGGAAAGAAATGAAGTGGAGATGATCAAGACCATGGACATACTCAAGTCTCGAGAATCTCAAATCAAGGAACAAAATTCCCAACTCAGACAAAGGGACCTAAAAATCACAAATAGTATTAAGGCTGCGCTCACCATCCAACAATCGATCTTGCCTGAAGACATCCGGATGGAGAAGAATTTTGAAGATTTTTTTGTCATCTATCAACCCCGTGACCTGGTCTCGGGCGATTTTTACTGGATCAACTCTTTCCGGGGCAAGATTTTTCTGGCTGCCATTGACTGTACTGGGCATGGAGTCCCCGGAGCATTTATGTCCCTGATTGGCAACTCCTTGCTTAACACGATCATCAAAGACTGGCGGTTTGATAACCCCTCTCAAATCTTGGAGCAAATGCACGCCGAGGTCCAACAGATGCTTCGCCAAAAAGTCACCGGAAACAACTACGGAATGGATATGGCCTTGATTCGGATTGAAAATATGATGTACAACCAAAAGAAAGTGGTCTTTTCAGGCGCCAAAAGTGATTTGTACTATCTGGAAAAAGGCGGGGAAGAAGTTAAAACGCTTAAAGGCACCCGCCGGGCTATTGGAGGAATCCAAAATGAGTCGCTTACATTTATCAACCAAGCCCTGGTCTTGAGCCCTGGCAGTCTACTCTATCTGGGTAGTGACGGGTTTGTAGATCAAAATAATATTCGCCGTAAGAAATTTGGTCAAAAAAGCTTCTTGAAACTAATTCACGAAGTCGCCGAAGAACCCCTAGCCTTACAAAGAGTTGCCCTGGAAAACAAACTGTTAGAACACATGAAAGACAGTGAACAAAGAGACGATATTCTCATGCTCGGGCTTCGCTTGTAAGCGTGAAGGTGTTTTGTTGGGGCTTGCCCGCGCTCATAAACCTATGCTGAAACTTGCCCTAAGTGCCCGCGCGGGCCGGGCTCTCGCTACTCGCCGGCCACCCCACATACCAGCGGCGGGCTCAAACATGCGCTCCATCCCTAAGCCATTCTAAAACTTAAATTGTCGCTAAAATCACTTGTTTTGGGTAATCATGGCTAAAAGTATCGAGAGGAGTTAAGATTAGAAAATCCTTATACATGCTTGGGGGGGGTACTTGTGTGAGGTATAGAGCAGGGAAAACGTCTAATAAAACTTTAAAAATGCGTTAAAACTTACTCTTTGCCGCCTTTATTGATACGAACAACGACATCACTTTGAGAATAGGCCTTTTTTTTGTTGTAAATAAAAGAAACCGGACGAAGTAGCCCGGCCTCTTTGAAACAACAGTATGATCCACCCGATCAGGGAACGATAACACGTTTTGTCCCCAGATCAGTCGCATCAGAAAAATTCTTTATATCGTTGAAATCGTAAGAAGATTGACTTGCTTTACGATCTCTATTGAAGTTCTTTTCAGTTATGCTAGCTATAACCTCTACATACCTCGAGGGGTTCCCTATCTCATCCCACAAACTTAACATTAACAAGATTTCTTTTAACTTTCCAAGATTTACTTGGACTAAACTAGTAGTATGGGAGGTAATACACCCATAATGTACCAAGCCCAGCTTAAAGCTTTTGCCGGTCATTTGAAAAGTCTCTTTAAAAATAGAGGGGCTTGAGGATTTATCGAGGTAAGAATGAGCCAGATCTAAAAGCGTAAAACCTTGTTCATTTGCCCAATCAAGACTAGTTACATCCCCATTTGCGGAGGAGAAATCCTCGGCTTGGATGATGTTTGCCCACAGCGAAGCAATGCAAATGTACAAGATTATAACAATACGTTTCATGTAAAATCGTATTAGATCTTTTAAAACTTGGTAACAAATGTTGCTGATAAAGTTTTCAACGCATAGCGGCTTGATGCACCCATCTCCAAAAAATCACGATTCTGGAATGTGTAACAAAAGCTTTCAAGGGCTAACTTGGTTAGAGTTAGCTATTTTATGGTATACTTGAAGAATGCATTAGACCTTTACTTGTCTAATATGCCAAATAGAATAGAATTGTAGTTTACAACTGTTGTTGAGTAAGTATCCCTTGATGGGGAAAAAGAAAAGAAGATGGTAATAGGTTATCAAATATAACTTGTGTGTTTTCCAAATTCTTTATGGATCGTTTATTAATTAATACGGGCGCATTCATAGGTAAGTTTTTTTAAAATGCGCCCAGCAAGCTGTTTTTCTTTCAATGTAATAAATTAATAGTTTAACGCCCATTTGCTGCGTATAACGTAGCGTCTTCTTCGGTAATTGTCTCCCCGCTCATGATCACCAAACGCTCTACAACGTTGCGTAATTCACGAATATTTCCGGTCCAATTATAGTCTTGCAAATACCTAACTGCCTTATTATCAATAGCTTTAACAGCTGCCCCATACTCTTCAGCAATATCATTCAAAAACTTCTCAATCAACAAAGGAACATCTTCTCGCCGATCATTTAAGGGAGGTACCTCGATAAGGATTACGCTTATTCGATGGTATAAATCTTCCCGAAATCGTTTTTTTTCTATTTCCTGTCTTAAGTTTTTGTTCGTTGCGGCGATAACTCTTACATCGACGTTAATTTCCTTATCCCCCCCTACCCGGGTTATTTTCCCTTCTTGAAGGGCGCGGAGGACTTTGGCTTGGGCCGAAAGGCTCATATCTCCGATCTCATCCAGGAAGAGGGTTCCACCATTGGCTTGCTCAAATTTACCAATCCTTTGCTTGATAGCAGAGGTAAACGAGCCCTTTTCGTGCCCAAACAGCTCACTTTCAATCAGTTCACTAGGAATAGCCGCACAGTTAACTTCTACCAAGGTTTTCCCTGAGCGAGGGCTTTTGGCATGTAACCACTTACAAACCAGCTCTTTACCTGAGCCATTGGGGCCCGTGATAAGTACCCGGGCATCGGTGGGGGCCACTTTTTCAATATCTTCCTTCACCCTTTGAATGGCACTTGATTCTCCAATTATATCAAAGGTTTTGGATACTTTGCGTCGAAGAATCCGGGTCTCCGTCACCAAATTGGACTTATCCATCGCATTCCTGAGGCATAGCAGCAGGCGGTTGAGATCGGGTGGTTTTTGAATAAAGTCAAAGGCTCCTTTTTTGGTGGCTTCCACGGCAGTTTGGATCGTCCCGTGGGCCGAGATCATGATAAACTGGGTGTCTTTTCCCATTTTTGAGGCTTTTTCGAGCACCTCAATCCCATCCAGCTTAGGCATTTTGACATCACACAAGACCACGTCGTAATTGTTTTTACGAATCATCTGGTAGCCTTCTTCCCCATCTTGGGCCTCATCTACTTCGTATTTTTCATATTCGAGAATCTCTCGGAGGGTCATTCGGATGCTTTTTTCATCATCCACTATTAATATTTTAGCCATATTGTCTTGGGTGTGATATTCGAAGTTGCTATAAGGAAGAAAAAACTTCCCAAGGTAGATAGATGTAAGCCGATAAGCCGGGTTCTGTACCTGCATACACAGGCTCTTATCATTTATCTAGGCTTTCCTTCACAGCAAAGCTCTAACGACCTACCCACTGGTATCGGACGAGCAGCCCTTAGGCACCGAAGTGCCACACCAGCCTATTTGGTCTTTCAACCCGTAAGGTTTACCACGCCTCTTGTGTCACCACTCGAGCGGTGGGCTCTTACCCCACCATTTCACCCTTACCTGCTAGACAGGCGGTATACTTTCTGTTGCACTGGCTGTCATCACTACTATAAAGGAGTGATGCCTTCCCGTTAGGAAGTACGGTGCTCTACGTTGCCCGGACTTTCCTCTTTACCCAAGGGCAAAGCGATAAGATGGCTTACATCAAATTGCAATTTAGAGTTTTGCCCCTAAAATACAAAGGCCTTACTTACAATTTAGCTTGCTTTCTGTATCCTTGTACTCGCCGAAATTGATCATCGTAGCGCCTTAGAAAAGGATAAGGATAATGCATAATGGGGTATTGGGCAACTTCCCACATACAATTAAACCCCCCACCGGTAAAGACCCGCTGGGCCCAAGACAAACATAAGTGGGCTGGGTATATTTTTAATTGAATAAGCTTAACATCGCTTGCCAAAGATAAGTCACTTGGGCAAATGAGGGCTATTTGAGGCTTTTTATTCTCCATCCGGGCACAATCCAGGGCATAATCTAGTAAGGTAAGCACTTCTTCTTTAGGGCCACTATGCACAATCAACCATAATTCATCGCTCGCCCTTGCCAGTTCCCTAAGTTTTGTTTCATCATCTTTGGACAAGTACGCTTGGGCTAACTCTAAGGGAAGGTTTTTCTGCTCTAAAGAATTTGCCCCTATGAAATCCTCTTGATCTGTACAAAGATTTTCCAAGCGATAACTTAGCCGAAAATAGGGAGGGTGTGTAATGAGCTCCTGGTATGCATTCCACTTTAATGCCCGGGCCAGGTAGGTATATGAGAGTTTTTTTCCAGGAAAATTCTGATCCAGGTTCCACTCTCCTAATAATCCGCAAGGGAACGTATCTATGATCACTTCACGGATTTCTAAGCCATGAATTTGCCCCTTTAACCAGCCTTGATAATCGGCGACTTGCTGTGCGTAATTTGCTGGTACGTGGATTATCTTATCCAGATGTTCTGGGAAAACAAAGTGGGCCCAAGGGGAAGCCGTCATAAGGCACCAGTGGGTATCAAGCAGCTTTTGGGTCTCAAGAAAGGCCCGGGCCCGGTTAAGGTGCCCCAAGCCTCCCCCCTGGGCATAGACTAAAATCAAGAGGAATACCGGGTCAAAATTTGAGCTAAAATCATTAAGCGCTGGTCTTCGGGGATTTCTTCCAAGAAAAGTACGCCATAGGCCGGATGGTTGCGACTGGCGGGGATTTGATAAGAAACTTGCCCCTCCTCCATCTTAATGCTTCCATCTTTGTACTTTAAGGCCCCCAGATACCCGCTTGGTGAGTTAATTTTATATTTGCCTGTATCTTTTAGCTTGATTTCGTAGGGATTGGCATTTTCTTCATTGTCGCTAATTTTTACCTTATCTTCTTTGAACTTGATTTTCCAAAGCAGGTTTCCGGCTGGATCACGTAATTTGAAGCCATCTTCTTTATACTTCACTTCGGCCACCAGATTATCTTCCTGATTATAGTATTTGGTTTTGTCGGCCCTCTTTTGCTTCCCAATCAAATATTTTTCTCCTAAGTCATAGCGAATCACATGCTGATCGGCTTCAAAATCAACCCGATAATATTCTTTGCCCGCTTGATCCCGTACGGAGGCAAATGAAGGGCTATCGGGCAAGGGTTCCGTACTGGCTGTGTTTTCGGCTTCCTTAGAAACCGCTTCGGTAGGAGCGGTAGCAATCTCATCGCTTGAGGTACCGGTCCCGCCACCACAGGCAGCTAAAACAAGGAACAAAATATAGAAAGAGGCTAAGGGAAGGGATTGTATTGTATTTTTCATATGGGTGTTTTTTGCTTTAACAAAACTTACAAAAACGTATGCATATTTACGAAATGCCTCCTAAAAAAGGTTAAGCTAGTTTTGCATGGGTTTAGATAAAATTGTATTCTTATTCTTTTGGCTTAGGGATGGAGCGGCCTGTTTGAGCTCGTTTCGGCCTAGCGGGGAAAGGCAGCGAGTAGCGAGAGCCCGACCCGCACGGGCACCTTGTTTCTAAGAACAGCCCAAGGAAATTGCGGGGAAGCCCCAAACGATAAATCCAATTTATTTTAGAGATAAAAATCCAAAACGCAAGCCACTTCGTATGTATAGTGTTATTGAATAAAAGGTATCTGCACTTAGAAAATTGCTTAAAGTAGAAGCGTTTTTAATATGGTGAAGTACCTGAGATCGGAAAATGATTCTAACAAAATCGCCCGTATCCGGTTTTAAGAATAAGACTAGAAAAATCTGCAATATAATTTTTTTGCCTTTTGATAACTTGGGTCAATAAAGCAACCAATGAAGAAGAATTGGTTCTTCTTCTTAAGAGTCGCGATAGAAGGGGTTTTGAAATCCTTTATGATCGTTATTCGGCTGCTTTGTATGGGGTGATTGTAAAGGTTTTGCAATCGGATGAGCAAGCCCCTGATGTTTTACAAGAAAGTTTTGTAAAGATTTGGAAAAACATAGATGCCTATGACCCCAAAAAAGGCAAATTATTTACCTGGATACTCAATATAGCCCGTAATACGGCCATTGATAAAACGCGCTCTAGATCGTTTCAAAGTAATTATCAAACCCAGTCTATCGAAACAAGCGATCCTGAGGGTGCTAGATCAGAACAAATGCCCATTGAGCATATAGGGCTCACAGATATAGTCAACAGCCTAAAAACCGAGCTCCGTGAAGTAGTAGATATTATTTATTTCCGGGGGTATACCCACGCAGAGGCCGCAGAATCCTTAAATCTGCCCTTGGGCACGGTAAAAACTAGAATTAAAATAGCTATTAGAGAACTTAGAAAATTAATTGGAAAGTAGCATTGGATATTAAAGACTACATAAGTTCAGGGATCATTGAAAATTACGTCTTGGGGGCTACCAGCTCCGAAGAAAATGCGGAATTGGAGCGCCTGGCCGATATGTATCCCGAAATCCGTCAGGAAATTGAAGCTAGCAAATTCGCACTGACCGAATACATATTCCAATTTCAATTGGATCCCCCCGCCGACCTCAAAGGGCGTATTATGCGTAAGCTATCCGATTTGGATATGCCTATTAGCTCTCAAAATAGCCCCGAACGTTCTGACCTGAAAGTTTACAAATCACAAAATCGGGACCTTTGGCGAACCTTTGGCATCGCAGCCAGTATTTTATTGTTGGTCAGTGGCTTAGCCAATTGGTTTCAATTTCAAAATACGCAGGCCCTACACCAAGAGTTAAGTGTCTTGGAGGCAGAAAATAACCGGATCCAAAACCAACTTCAAGTAGCTCAGGCCGATTACCGTAGTAGTTTGAATGACCTTCAACTTTTGAACAATCCGGAATTTGATCGGGTGGAGCTCTATGGAAGTGATGATTTTCCAAATTCAAGGGTCTCCATTTTATGGAATCCTCACTCATCCTCTGTGTATTTACAGGTTTTGAACTTACCTAAACCACCTCCGGGAAAACAGTATCAGCTTTGGTCTGTTTATGAAGGAGATGTTAAGGATGCTGGGGTATTTGAAATGAGCTCCAATGGTTTTGCGCTGCATCGTATGAAAGAAACCGATAAAGCCGAACAATTTATAATTACCCTTGAAAAAATGGGAGGGGTTCCGAAGGCCGAAGGAAAAGCCTATGCCTTAGGAAAAGTTTAAAAAAAGCTTCATCAGCGTAGATTACGATCAAAACACTTAATAACTCCATACACTAGTCCTTGTCAAATCGCGTATCAACTCTGAATTATGTTTAACGAAGAGAAGGTACTAAACGGGTGCCGTAAAGGCAAAACCAAGTGTCAAAGACTATTATACGAACATTTTCATCGTAAAATGTTTGCCATAGCTTTACGATACTGTAAGACCCGTTTGGATGCCGAAGATGTACTCCAAGAATCTTTTATTAAAGTCTTTAAGAAAATTAAAGACTTTAGAGGAGATTGTCCTTTGGAGTTCTGGGTTAAACGGATTGTCATTAACACGGCTTTGAAGCAGTATCGAAGTAAACTGTACCAGTACCCGCAACAGGATATTGAAGAGTTGTACGATTTTATTCCGGATCAAGAGACTCCACTTTCTCGTTATAGCTTTAAAGAGTTATTAAAATTAATACAAGAATTACCCGAAAAGTGTCAAGTGGTCTTTAACTTATATGCCGTGGAAGGGTATCAGCATAAAGAAATAGCCGACATGTTAAATATTTCTACAGGTACTTCCAAATCGCAATATTCCCGGGCTAAATATTTGTTACAGAAAAAGATTAAACAGCAGGAAACGGTGAAGTATGAGTCCTATAGGGGAAAATAATTTTGAGGATGAATGGAAAAAGGCGCTCGCTGATGCGGAGGCCGACCCCAGTCCGATCGTTTGGGATAACATCCAGAAAGGACTCGGGAGTGGTACGCCCTGGTGGAAAAAAGCTATTTTACCTGCCGTCCTCCTTTTGTTTATTGGCACTGGGGGCACCTATTTTTACTGGGGACTTACTTCTTCTCAATCTGATAAAACTCGTTGGCGCTCCAGTGCATCACCCAAAGCTCTAGATTCTGCCCAAATACAAAAGAATCCCCTTAGGGTTGAAACACAAGATACGCCCCAAACCTTTAGTACTCTTAAACCAAATGAGTCTCAAGAGGCTAGCTTATTAGGCCAAGGGCATTCCTTAGACTTGGCAACTATTTCGCTGAGTCAAAGTTTTCCGCAAACGTCTAACCCAAACACCTCGGATAAAATCCCTGGCCCCAAGACCCAAAATAATTCCGAAAAAAATCCTTTATCGCAAAAAGATAATGCAGTTAGCCCTCCCCTGGAATCTCCTAGGAATATTGCTCGGCAAAACCCAAAGCCTGCGATTCCCAAAACAAAAATGCGGGGGGAACACGGTCCTGCTCAAGAAAAGAAGCAACTGGCCCCCATTGCTAGTTCTAAGCCAAGCTCAAAAAAACCTCACCTTAAGGATTTAGCCCCTTTAGCCAAGTACTCAACAGAAGTCTCTTACACTCCCCTGGGTCTCATTTCACGGCTCAAGCCTAAAACCCTAGCGCTTTCGCCCTTGAAACCAAAAGCTAAAACCTGGGTCCAAATCGGCTTCACAAGCTTGTGGAATGCCTCAAGTCTTCAAGCCAATTACCAAAGTTACATAGGAAGCTACCTCAATGCACACAACCTCTCGAGCGTAGAATACGATAACTTTTTTGAGGCGCTAGATGAAGAAAATGAAAGCCCGCAAACCTGGGGCTTCAAAGTGGAAGTGGGGAGAGAAATAGGCTCCCGTTGGGTGATCAAAACCGGCTTGCAGTATTTCCGACAAGAATCGAGTATCACCACCAATGCTGCCTTTATAAATCCAGAAAACCAGGCTATGCACAGTTTCTGGGAAGAAATTCAAGCCGATAACTTAGAAAACCCTGCTTTTGCTGAACTGATCCGTAACCTTCCTGGCTACGTACCCGGTCGGGCCATGCCCATATACCTCGAGCAGTTTAATGGGGACCGCTCGATGCGCTTGAAAACGGAAACCCAGTTTTTAAGTATTCCTGTACAAGTAGGCTACCTACTCAATCCCAAGGGACGATTGCAGTATACCGTATTCGGGGGACTCGCCGCCGATATTTTCTTAAAAAATCGTACCCGTAATGAAAGTACCGGAGTCGAGTTAAGCAGTCAAGGCGGTAATTCCATTTATCGCCCCATCAATTGGACGGCCAGCTTGGGCTTAGAAATGCATTATCGCCTGAATTCTCAACTCAGTATTTTCCTTGAACCCAGTTACCGACAAGCCCTACGCTCCTATACCCGTAATGGCACATTTTTGAACAATCCAAGCCAAAATCTAGGCCTGACCCTGGGCACTCGTTTCTCCTTCTAAAAGCACATTTCTATTTTTTTTCAATCCTTTCCAACCTCTCCTGGAAAGGGAGGGTCAACCCTATGAACACAATTAGAAATTTCAATCCAATAATTTTTTGCCATGATTAAAATGCAGTTATTTGCCAAGAAGACTTTATTTGCTATGATCTGGATGATCGGGGCAAGCCTTCTTTTTTCAGCTTGTAGTGACGATGATGATGACACTCCGGCCCCCACACCTACCACCGATCAAACTATTACCGAAATTGTAGTAGAAAGTAATGACTATACGTTGTTGGAGCGGGCGCTTTTAAGAGCCAGTGGTGATTTGGCTACTGTACTTTCTAGCGGAGCCTTTACCGTATTCGCACCCAATGATGCCGCTTTTACTGCGGCTGGACTTACCGAATCGGTCATTGACACTTTTGACCAAGCTACCTTGGAAGCCATTTTAACTTATCACGTAATTGGCTCAGATATCACCAGCCTAAGCTCTGGTGACCTCAACACCGTTGAAGGAACGAGTTTAAATGTAAACGTAAGCAGTACTACGGTACTAAATGGTAATGTAAACGTAAATACAACTTCCATCACGGCTAGCAATGGTACTATCTATCCCATTGATGCCGTATTAACGTTACCTACTCAGGATGTAACCGGTTTGGCCATCGCCAGCCCAGATCTTTCCACCTTGGTTTCGGCTTTACAAGCAGCCAATTTGGTAACTGCCCTCCAAGACACGACTACCGACTTTACCGTCTTGGCTCCTACCAATGCCGCCTTTACCGAATTGTTAACCCAATTGGGGGCTGCCTCCTTAAACGACATCCCGGTAGACCTCTTAACGCAGATCTTAACCTACCACGTAATCCCCAATGCTAAAGTATTTTCTACCGATTTGGTAGACGGTTCTACGCCAACTACTTTAAATGGGGCCAATGTGACGGTTAACTTAAACGGAGGGGTATTTTTTGAAAGCCTAAACCAGAGTGAAGTGGCCAATCCCGCTACCGATGCCAACTTACTGGCAACCAATGGAGTGGTTCACGTAATTGACAAAGTTTTACTTCCCATCGCCGACCTTACTCTAGACCAAGTGGTGAAGTTGGGCGACGATTTTAGCACCCTAGAGTTGGCAGTAGACGCCGCCGGCCTGAGTTCTTTACTTGCCGATACTACTTTGGATGCTACCGTTTTTGCCCCCGACAATGCCGCTTTTACCGCTACCAATCTAGATTTGGCCGCGCTTGGCAATCTTACTTCTGCCCAAGCTGCCGAAATTATTGGCTACCACGTTTTACCAACTCGCCAAGTGGCCAATGACTTTTCTGCCGATCAGGATTTTGCTACCTTGGCAGTGCTTACCCCAGATTCCCTGGATATCTATGTTTCTCCCAACAACGGGGTATTCATCAATCCTAACAATCCGGGCCAAAACATCCAAGTTACGACGGCCGATCTTAGCACGAAAAACGGGGTAATCCACGTAATCAACAAAGTGATTTTACCGCCAAGCCAGCAGTTTGCCAACTCCGGTACGATCGAAGATGCCGTGGTGACCCTATCCGATGCTGCTAGCCCAGAATTTACCCAGCTAAGACGAGCCTTGGCCCACGCGGGTCTCTTAGGAGTGCTTACGGATACGCTACAAAGCTACACCGTATTTGCCCCCACCGATGCGGCTTTCCAAAACCTGTACACCGCCTTAGGCGTGGATAGTGTAGAGCAAGTCAATACCGCTACCTTGGCTACGATTTTACAATACCACATTGTAGGTGCCCAAGCCAAAGTATACTCCAATAACCTAAGTGATATGCAGACGGTAGCCATGTTTGGCGGGACCGGAGACATCACCGTGAACGTAGGCAACAGCATCACCCTGACCGACGGGGACACAAGCAATACCGATGCCACAGTAGCCTCTCCTAACGTGATTGCTCGAAATGGGGTTATCCACATCATTGATGCTGTATTACTGCCAGCTCCTTAATGCTGGCCTACGATAAGATCTCAGAGTTGAGAGTTGAGATGAAGCTCAATTATTAAGTGTTATACAAAGGACGTCCTTTTTAAGGGCGTTTTTTGTTTTTATAAAGTCTAGGTTTTGGGGCTTCCCCGCGCCATTTCCCCAAGTATCCGCTTGCTAGTTCCTATCGGCGCGGGTCGGGCTCTCGCTACTCGCTGCCTTTCCCCGCCGGGCCAACACGAGCTCAAACAGGCCGCTCCATCCCTAAGCCAAATTTAGAAGTGAGAAAAGGGGGCAATGCCAAAGATGTCCATGCTCTTTTCGTTTGAGAGTAAGCCTGAAGGGTCACGATT
The DNA here is from genome assembly GCA_963922455.1 of uncultured Microscillaceae bacterium. GTDB lineage: Bacteria > Bacteroidota > Bacteroidia > Cytophagales > Microscillaceae > CAWUIO01. The sequence goes on along the minus strand of CAWUIO010000016.1, from coordinate 45,012 downwards.
ACATTGTAGGCACCAAGGATTCCTTCATAAAAATGACTCCAGTCATTGTCTAAGCCTGGAATTTGTTCTAATTTCCCCCTTCATTTAATACAGCCTATACAATGAGCTTAAAAATAATTTTTATGGGGACGCCCGACTTTGCCGTTCCCGGTTTGCAAGCCTTAATTGAGCATGGATTTAATGTAGCGGCTGTCGTGACCGCTACCGACAAACGAGGTGGAAGAGGAAATAAGTTGATCCAATCGGCAGTGAAAGAATACGCTTTAACTCAAGATTTGCCCATTTTGCAGCCACCCAATTTGAAAGATCCGGCTTTTATCGAAGAACTTCGCTCATTTAAAGCCGATATCCAAGTCGTGATCGCCTTCCGGATGCTTCCTGAGGTGGTTTGGAATATGCCTCCCCGGGGTACCATCAACCTGCACGCCTCCCTCCTTCCCGACTATCGGGGGGCCGCCCCCATCAACTGGGCCATCATCAACGGAGAAACCGAAACCGGGGTGACCACCTTCTTCTTAAAACACGCCATCGATACCGGCGACCTCATCTTTAAAGAAAAAGAACCCATCTACCCCGAAGATACCTTTGGTACCCTCTACAAACGCCTAAGCGAAAAAGGCGCCAATCTGCTCGTAAAAACCCTAGAAGCAGCCGCCGATGAAGATTGCCCCCGCTTCCCCCAAAACCTAAGCGGGGATTTCCCCAAAGCCCCCAAAATCAACCGGGAGACTGGCCATATCGATTGGAACAAAACTTCCCAAGAGGTGCATAACTTAATCCGGGGCCTCTCCCCCCTGCCCTCAGCTTGGACCCAACTGCTCGGTAAAAGCTGTAAAATCATATCAAGTAGCACGGAGCTTAAGCATGATCCCAGCGAATTGCCCCAGATAGCTCCCGGAGCGTACTGGACCGACAATAAAAAACACCTCTACTTCAAAACCGGTGATGGCTGGTTGGCCATCCAAGAGCTGAAACTCGAAGGAAAGAAATTGATGCCAGTGGAGTCTTTTTTGGCAGGGAATAAATTAGAATAATTCTAATAAACTTCCCAAGTTGTTGTCTTATCCGCCTAAATGTACTATGATTCATGATCTCTTTCCATTCATTCACGTCCCAGGAAATCTTAGGGCTTAAATTTGGCTATAGTCTCATCGGTAAGCCCAAAATGCACGCCCACCTGTATTACGTGGATGGCTTATTGATCGATACAGGGCAAAGAAAAGCCCGTAAGCAGATCCTTTCGGCAACCAAAGGCTTACAGGTAGAGCAGATATTGATCACCCATCACCACGAAGACCATAGTGGGAATGTTGACTCACTCAAAAAACAGCACAATTGTGAGGCTTTTGCCTCCGAAAGGTGTTGTCAAATCATGCAAGCTCCCCCCAAAATTAGCTTTGCCCAACACATTACTTGGGGCGATAGGCCCGCTCATCCTGACTTGATACCCATACAAGGCAGTTTAGAAACTAAGCAATTTACCTTCGAGCTTATCCCGATTCCTGGGCACGCCAGCGATATGATTGCTTTGTTTGAGCCCAATCGTCAATGGCTTTTCTCGGCCGATCTATACATACACTCTTTCATTGCTTACTTTATGAAAGAGGAAAGTATGCGTGAACAAATTGATTCGATCAAGCGAATACTACAACTCGATTTTAAGGAAATGTTTTGCAGTCACAATCCCCAGTTGGTCCAAGGAAAGGAGCAATTGACTAAAAAACTCCATTTTTTGGAATCTTTTTTTGAAAAGGTGGCTCAAGAGTATCAAAAAGGATATACCGCCAAGGAGGTATTCAAAAGTCTAAACTTAAAGGAAAACACCACCCTGAAATTTCTTTCCGGAGGTAATTTATCCCAGATCAATATGGTGAAGTCGGTTATCCGAGATGTAGAATATTCCAAGGCCTAGCCAGTTCTCCTGTCCTTCTTACTTACTTTTTGCAATACAAATACAAAGGTCAGCCCATCTTTTTGCCTTTTTATTTTTCCAGCTTTCTAATTTTTTACTACTTTTCTTAAATTAAGTCTTGTCTATTGCCTGTATACACATAATTTACCTTTTACATGAAAACCTATCTCATCGTCCTAAGCCTTTTGGCCCTCTTGGGGCTCCATCGACAAGCCCAGACAGATGTTGCTACATTATCTCCCGAAAACAATCCAAAACAATTTAATACTACGAATATGAAACTAGGAGCATTTTCCCTAAGCCTGAGTGTAAAAGACCTGCAAACTTCCAAGGATTTCTACGAAAATCTAGGCTTTACCGTATTGGCGGGCAGCTTCGAGCAAAATTACTTCATCTTAAAAAACGAAAATGCTTTGATCGGCATATTTCACGGCATGTTTGAGGGAAACATTATGACTTTTAACCCCGGCTGGGATGAGAGCGGCCAAAACACCGAGTCCTTTGAGGATGTCCGCCAGATTCAGCAACATCTCAAAGCCCAAGGAATCAAACTGGAAACCGAAGTGGGTGAAAGTGGCTCAGGCCCTGGCAGTTTTATGGTAAAGGACCCCGATGGAAATATCATCTACATTGATCAACATCGCTAAGCATTGACCACCCTCCTGCACGGATGTATTCCGTGCTTTTCCCAAGCTTTTCCTGTTTATGCCCTTGGTCTAGCAAAAAAAACCTAACTGAATATTCTTGAAACAAACTGTATCTGAGCTACAAGGCAAAGGAGCATCTTAGGGCCTCCCTCCAAAATCTCTCCTCTCTCTTCTCGGCTCTCTCCTCTTCATAAGGCTGAGGGATAGAGCGGCAGGTCCCTACGGGATAAACTCAGCCCGACCCCGGCGGCACTCTTTTTCAAAGGGGGCGCATACATGAATCGCCGGGGGCAGCCCCTTGTTTATGGTATTAAGGGCCTTACAAAGGCCCGAAAACTATAAGCGCAACCCATTTGCGGCCGAGCAGGTGAATTCTGCTTGAAGGAAAAGCAAGAATTTTGTATATTGTACGTAAATTTTTTACGTATGAATTACAAATTAACTTTATCTATCAATCCCTTGGTTGCTGAGCAGGCAAAAGTCTATGCTAAATCCCATGGAAAGAGCCTCTCCAATATTGTAGAGGAATACTTAAAATCTTTGACCCAAGCCAAAGAAACGGGAAAAAAAGAGTCTTCCTTAAAAGTTTTAGAGGAGTTACAAGGAGCGGTTTCGCTACCGCCTGATTTTACTTCTTATCAAGAAGTACTGCAAGACGCCTTAATAGAAAAATACTTGGGCAAATGAATAAGCTATTCCTTGATTCGGATGTACTGCTTGACTTACTTCTAGATAGAAAACCCTTTTCGGAGGATATAAAGAAATTAATTGCTAATTCTATCGCGGCTGGGGTGGAGTTATATACCTCTCCCATAAGTATCACGAATATACATTACATAGTAGGAAGGCTAGAAAATAAAGCCAGGGCCGATATTATGACCAGAAAAATCTTGGAAATTGTCCGTATGGAACCTGTAAACCAGCAAGTTATCGAACAAGCGGCCCAATCAAACTTCAAGGATTTTGAGGATAGTGTACAAAATTTCTGTGCGGTGCTTGCGGGACATCGCATCATCCTAAGCCGCAATACAAAAGATTACAAAGAAAGTCAGTTGTCTATCTTAAACCCCAAAGAATATCTCGCCAAAATGGAAAATGAGTAAAGTACAAGTACCTTGGATAGCCCCACAGATTTCTTCGGAACGCCAAGAAGAATACCCCCAGGAACATAAACCCTCCAAAATCTCTCCTCTCTCTTCTCGGCTCTCTCCTCTTCATAAGGCTGAGGGATAGAGCGGCCTGTTTGAGCTCGCCGCTGGTAGGCGCGTAGGCCAGCGAGTAGCGAAAGCCCGACCCCGGCGGCACTCTTTTTCAAAGGGGGCGCATACATGAATCGCCGGGGGCAGCCCCTATACTCCGTCTAAAAATCTTTCGTAAAGATAGGTATCCCGTACCCGGCCTGTTTCCATTTTATCGGCTTTGATCATCTTTACTCTTTGCATGCCGCACTTTTCCATAACCCTTTGTGAGGCTATGTTGCGGACATCACAAGTAGCCTGGACTTCCTCCAAATCATAGGCACGCATACAGTAATCGATCAGGCCCAGGGCCGCTTCGGTGGTATAGCCCTGCGACCAGTAGTCTGCATGGAGTATATACCCTAAATCGCCTCGTTTGGGGTTTTCGGTATGAATACGCATGCCACAGCCCCCAATAACTTCTTGAGTTTCCCGTAAAACTACAGCCAATTCAAAGTCCCGGCGAGGGTCTTGCCTTTGTTGCCCCATGCATTTTTGAATAAATTCCCGGGTCTGGTCTGGGGTATTGGGCCCCCAAATCATAAACTCAATATTCTCGGGACGATGGGCATAACGATGGGCCGCTTGCCAGTCCTCTGGGACATAATCGCGCAGTAGTAAGCGTTCCGTTTGAATCTCTAAAGTAGCCATGGCCCTAAGTATCAAGGGTTTTCTAAATGAACAATGACAGGGAAATGATCGGAGAGATAGCGCCCCTCAATCACCCGGCTGTCTACCCCGTAGCGCGTACATTGCCAATCGGCTGAGTAAAAGATGTAATCTATGCGGTTTTCCGGCACTTTTTGGAGGTCAAAATCATTGTAGGTACCCACGCTTCCGTAACGGATAAGCGCTTCGGTAAATGCATCTTTTAGTTGGGCCTCCAGGATTTCTTGGATCGCTGGCTTTTCGGGTAGGGAGTTAAAATCGCCCATTAGGACGGTCTTGTTCCCCCCACTAATCTGCCGAATTTGGGATACAATCACCTGGGAAGACTGGGCCCGGGCTTCTGTCCCTTTATGGTCGTAATGGGTGTTAAACACAAACACCACCTCCCCACTGGCCCGGTCTTGAAATTTACCAAAGGTACAAATCCGGGGTAAGGCAGCATCCCAGGATTTAGAGGGCGATGTAGGCGATTCGGACAGCCAGAAGGTGCCATTATCCAAGAGTTTCCAGCGTTCGGCTTGGTAAAAAATAGGAGAAAACTCGCCTTGGTCCACCCCATCATCTCGGCCTACGCCGATCCAAGCGTAGCCGGGCATAGCGGTGGCAATGGCTTCAATTTGATGCTTGAGGGCCTCCTGCAAGCCGATAAAATCGGGGGCTTCATAGCGTAAAAAATCCTGTACGATGGGCCTTCGGTTGCTCCATTGGTGGTAGCCATCCTTAGGATTATCGTAGCGGATGTTAAAGGTGCATACTTTCATAGTTTGGGCCAGTAGGGTTCCGGGTAGGAACAGCCATAAAAATAGTAGGTTTTTCATATCCTAATAATACGCCCCCCATTCGAGAAAGGAAAGCCCCCAGGCAATTTTTTATGGCCAAGGGGGGCTATTTTTTAGACGGGAATACAAAGGTCTACCCGGCACTTCTTTTCGAGATGCCCTGGGTTTTCTCCTAAGTGTCGGAGCGGGTTTTCTAGGGGCTTCCCCGCGCAAGTACGAGCTTACTCCCTTGAAAAATCCTGCCCGCGCGGGTCGGGCTGTCACTACTCGCTGCCTTTCCCCACTGGCCGACACGAGCTCAAACAGGCCGTTCCATCCCTAAGCCTTGACCGGGGCCCATAAGCCAGTATTTTTTTTCATTCTCGAGCTTTCTGAGTATATTTAATCAATTTTAAACAAGATATGCAAGTTAAAATCAATCCCTTAGAACAGTTTACCGACGAACAACTCTTTGCTTTTTGTTTGGCCAATCCGGATCTAAGGATTGAGCGAAACGCTAAGGGCCAGCTACTTATTATGACACCTACCGGATTAGATACCAGTTTTCATAATTCCAACTTGGTTTCGGAGCTCGTTATATGGAACCGCCAGTATAAACTAGGAAAAGTTTCCGATTCCAATGGAGGGTATACCCTAAAAAACGGGGCGATGTATGCCCCGGATGCAGCCTGGATAAGCCACCTCCGATTAGATCAAGTAGATCCCGCTGAGCGAAAACGATTTGCCCGAGTTTGTCCCAATTTTGTCATCGAGCTACTATCCGAGTCTGACAGCTTGAAACAAACCCAGGAGAAGATGGAAGAATGGTTAAGCCAAGGGGTACAACTGGCCTGGTTGATAGACCCCAAAAAGCAAATCGTCTACATCTATCATGAAAATGGCGAGAGGAAAAACCAAGCCTTCTCCGAAGTGCTGACGGGCGAAGACATTCTTCCTCATTTTAGCCTTCAACTGGATGAGCTATTGGCAGGATAATCCTTGGCTTGACTTGTTTAATTCTGCCCTACTTGTTCATCCTCCATCAACTTCACGTGCATGCCATCTAGCAAGGATTTGATCCCGGCCGTGGCCACCCGGTCGCCTTCTTTCAGCCCTTTTTTGATCTCGAAACCGGTGGGAAGAAGCTCCCCAATTTCTACGGAGGTACGCTTAGCCGTGTAATTATCGCCGGTTTTCTCGAGTTTGAAGACGTAACTGCCTTTTTCGTCTTCTCCAATAGCAGCTACCGGACTTACCAAATAAGAAGCTTTCTCTGACTTACTGGAGCTACCAAACTCAAAAGTAACCGTAGCCGCCATACCTGGGCGAATATCTTCACTTGGCTTAATAATTTGAATAATCACGGGATAGGTGGTGGCACCATCGGCGCTAAACCCCACTTCACTAACCGTCCCTTTAAAGTTGCCGTTTTCTAGGGTAGAAAAGTGGATATCCACTTCTTGGCCCGAGCGGATTTTGGAGATAAAATTTTCGGGGACTCCCACCTGAATTTCTGGATCACCGGTTGTACTCAAAGTCACTACCGGGTTCCCCGAAGCTACCAGCTCGTTTTCTTCTACGTGGACCTGGGTAATGATTCCAGAAATAGGAGCTGACAAACTTGTATAACTAACTTGATTTTGGGCCGACTCTACTTGCTTACGAGCCGCGGCCACCGAGGCTAGGGCAGCATCGTATTGAGATTGAGCCGCCTCGAAACTAGACTTAGCCTGATCATAATCGCTCAAAGGAAGGCTGTTATTTTGATACAGGAGTTCTACCCGCTCAAAATTGGACCGGGCATTCACCAGTTGTGCCTTGGAGCTGCTTATTTGGGTTTGAGAGCTTTTTAGTTGGGCCAAAGACTGCTCAAAGCTCACATTATAATCTGTGGCATCCATTTGGGAAATCATTTGGCCTCTTTGTACGCGTTGCCCTACCTTAACACTGACATTCGTAATGGTGCCCGATACCCGGAAACTCAAACTCGTTTCGGAACTTGCCTGGGCGGTACCCGAAAAGGTGTGCGCCTGTCCGCTTCCCGAACGCATTACCGTACCAAAGCGCACCGGACGTAGTACCTTTTGGGTTTGTTCCTCTCCTCCTCCACACGCCAGCATACCAAACAAGATAAGAACAATAAATAGGATTTTAGTTTGTAATTTCATGATCTCAATTTTAATTCTGACTGAGTATAAAGGTGTTTAGACGTTCAATAAAAGACTCTCTCTCCTCTGGGCTCTCTAAGATAAAATAGAACCCTACGGCCCTTTCTACTTGGATCATATCAATAATAAACTGGTAAAAAGCATTTTCGGCATTTAATGCCGTTTGTAGGGAAGCATTTTGGGCATCAATGAGAGAAGTAATATTGGCAATCCCCTGAGAATACGAATCTTGAACAATTTGAAAGTTTTTAGCTGCGGCTTGGGCCGCCGTTTGAGATAATTCCAGATTTGAAAATGATGCGGCGGCGGTTTCCAAGGTAGAGCGGATTCCCAATTCTAGTTGTTGACGCAATAGGGCTTGTTGGTCACGCAATTGTAATAACTCAATACGGGTTCTTTGCAATTGTCTTCTTCTGGAATCTCCCGAAAAAAGTGGGTAGGAGGCCGTAAGGCCAAAACTCCACGTGGGGTCATTAATACCCGTTACCAATCCTCCCCCCAATTGATCCATAAATGGAGTGCTTACCACTTTATAGCGGTCAATAGGGATCGTGGTGGTACCACTCAAGGTCACATTGGGGATGTAAAATCGTCTTTTCTGAGACTTTGCATTTCTTTGGGTAGCCAGGATATTATAATCTAATTGCTTCAATTCTGGCAAATAGCGCATTCCTTCTTCTACCAGAAAATCGGCCAGTAAAGCCAAGCGGCCATAATCCTTGATCAATTCGTCCATTCGAGGGTCGGTAGCCAAGAGGGGAACGTCTTCCAACTCTACTTCCTCCATATTAAATTCTTCCCCAATGGGGCGGTTGAGTAGTTGGTTTAGCTGGAATTGGGCCTGGCGAAACTGCGCTTCTAGGTTATTCAACTCAATGTTATTTTGGGCCAATTCCGACTCCCAACGATTGATATCTGTGGCACCTGAATAACCTACGGCTTCCTTGGCGGTCGAGATGTCTAAGTTTTCCCGCGTAATGCGTACGTTATCTTGTTGTACCCGGATACTCGTCAAGCTTTGCAGGACATTCAAATAGGCGGTAATCACATCGTTGGTAATATCCAATTGCACTTCTTCTAAGGCATATTTTTGACCCTCTCGGAGATATTTCTGGATGGCAATGTTGGCCAAGACCGGCTCACTTAATAGAATTTGGCTAAGATTTCCTTGGGCCGATAAGTTCCATCGCCCCTGGGCACCAAATGAATTGGCTGCACTGTTTTCATCAATTAAACTGAGCGTTGAACTGATATCGGCTTGAGGCAGATAGTCTGATTTGGCTATAGAGATGTCTTTTTCGGCCAAAGAAACATCCTTCTGAGAAATTTGGGCACTGAGGTTATTTTTGAGGGCTTCAGCAATGGCTCCTGGCAAAGAAAGGGTCCGCTCTGTATCAAATATATTCAAATTGATCAAGGTAGATTCTGACATCAAATCAAAGTCAGGATATTTCCCAATCTTTTTGGCCGTAAGCATATTGATCATCAAGTTTTCGGTATAGTTAGGAATTTTGACCGAAAGCTCTGATGCGTTTTGTCCCTCTAAAATTTTAAGAGAAGTCAAAGCGATTCGTCGAGGAATAAGCTCTAAGTTTTGTTGCGCCTTGTATCCCATTAATGCGCCTTTATATACCATATCATCCCCGATAATAGCCGAAGACATAATTTTTCTCTGATTCAGGGCTTCCAATAAGGCAACTTCATCGGCATCTGTAAGACTTTGGGAAGCCGGTAAGAAATAAACCGCATCAATATCGGGGTCTATAGATTCTATCGTAGATATGGCTGGTTCCTTAAAAAATATCAAATCATACTGGCAGCCGATTCTTCCAAAAATATCCGGGAAAAACTTCTCAGAAATAAAAGGGAAAACATTTCCTAATACTTCTGGGGCCAGTACTCCGACTTTTTTATACGGGCTAATGCGACGCATTTGCTTTAAATCCCGCTCAATGTCAAAGGGAGTTTGTAGATACGTAAAGTTGGATAAGCCTGATGTACCTTCGGGGCTAAGGGGAACATCTTGTAAAATCGGGTTGATAATAATCGAAGCTATTACTGGCTTGGGGAAGCTTTTACGTTGAGCCATAAGAGCCGAAATAATGACCCCTGAGCCTATGACTAAATCAACATCAGGATCATTAAAAGCTTCGTCTAATTGGGTATTCATACGATCGAGGTCAAATTCTCCAAAAAGCACATTAATTTCTTGGTTTATGCGGTTTTTGAATAATGACCCTATCTCGTCAATAATCCCATTTTCTAAATCCTCACTAGCTTTTTGTGCCTCGTATTGATCTGAAATGATAAGAATCTGCACGGGCTCATTGTCTTGGGCACTTAGATTGGGCACCAGGCTTAAAAAAAGCGCCCCCAGCATAAAGCAAAAAAGTATGAGGCGTCTCGAGTTTCCAAAAACCAAAGGGCTCTTCTCATTAAGGTGATTAAAGATTGGAAATCTTCTGGCTAAAACATGCATGGCAATGAAGTCTGTAAGTTTTCGCAGGTATCTTACTAGGATACATATACTATTTGCCAGCAAATCTATATTATAAAATAGAGAGCTGTGGCCTTATTTGCATTTTAAATAAACTTTATTAAGTTTTTTAAAAAATCCAGTCGTATAAAACCACTTATCAAATGGGGGCTAATACCCCTAAAAGTCGGCGTGATTTTTAGCCTAATTACCGTTTTAACCCAGGTGGGAGGTATTATTTATGTATTGTACCGGGTCATTAAAAAGCCCATGCAGAGATTTCGTCCCCACTTTCTAGCTGCATTTTTTTATAATCGCCTGCTTTTTTGTTTTCTTTATTTAGGTTTATCACGGCTGCCATGCGACCCGTCACGATGATCACCTGCACTTGCAGGTTTACTAAATTAAAAAGAAGGGCATTTTAAGCCAACATCAATGATGTAGCTTAATTTAAAGGCGGTAACAAAATAATAATCATTGCTGTTGGGATTCCCCCGGGTGCTTTGCCCTCGCCTGAATGAACCTAAGGTTTGAAAATTGGCCCCATTGGCACCCGTATAGGAATCTATTCCAAATTGGGCCTGGGCTTCTCCCAGCTCACGGGGCTCCCGCACTCGAGCCGCTTGGGGTTCTAAGGTCCGGTTGGCAAAAATAACCGATAGAGGATTATCCAAATCATCCAGCTCAGGATATTCTCCACTTACATCGTCTAAGTAATCAAAAAAGGTAAGGCGCACCCCAGTTTCAATTCCAAAATCCAGACGGTCATTTATGGCCCATTTGAGCCCGATTCCTAGGGGCATCGTAAATTGAATTTTTCCATAAGGATCATCATAGCCGGGCTGCCCTTGTCCTTCGGTACCTAGGGGCTGCAAGTCGACCCAGTCCTGCCCCAGGCTTGTTGGTAAACGGGCCTGGGGATTATGATGAAAGAGGCCCACTCCCCAAAACAAATAAGGGGTAAAACCGGCTCGGCGATCGTGACGCCCGTAGCTACTCGCAAATTCCCAGGTCCCCGTTAAAGTCACCTCCAAAATATCATTACGAAAATGTAAATTACGGGCATACGTGCCCGAGCCTGGGTCTGAAGAAAAATCATCGGCTTCAATGCGCCCATAGGCCAAACTAAGACGCGCATGACTCCGGGGCCCGATTTTTCGGCTCACGTAAACGCCCAATCCAGGCCGGGTAAACTCCAAGCCGGAGGGTATATCACCCGAATAATTAAAAGCGGCTAGAAACCCCCCAATACTGACATAGCCTTCGGTCTCCTTGGGCTTTACAGCTTTGGTGCGTCGCAACCTTTGGGCATGCGCAGTACTAAGACTTAGGCAAAAAATGCCCAGCAGGAAAAATATGTAATATATGGATGTTCGGGTCTTCAAGGGATATGCCATAATGCAAATATAGAACTCGGAAGGAATATTCTAGCCCCATAACGCTAAGGAATCCGAGCAAATTGTGTAAGGCATCTGGGGACTACTTGTATTCAAGCCCGGGAATTGAAAAGCCAGCTATATCCTAAGTTGAAAAATAATGCCAAATCAGAAGACAGCGGCTCATAATCGCTTAAAATTGCAGATAATTCGGCATAATTGGGAAGCTTGCATCCCATACTAATCCTTCGTGAAGAATCACTACCTTAGAAACTGTTTAAATGCAGTTTGTATCCACAAAATGGGCCAGTCTCGGCTTCTGATGAAATCAAGCATGAATGCCTAAGCGCCCTGTGGGGGATGAAGCCAGCTTCCCGTATTTTCTTTTTAAAATGACTCTTTGCTGCCCTAAGGGGAAAAAAATAAAAATAGATACTACTTAAAGTACGTCGAAGAGCCTAGGTATTTTAAAAGTACAGGAGGCTTACCCTAATTCCGGTCATGACTCATATACAGATAAGCCTCCCAAGCCCTATATCAAGCACGCCAAGCGTCTAATTGGAAAAAATTAATGATTGATAAGCTTGGCCGGGGCAGTTTCAGTTAACCAATTCTTGGCTTCTTCTAGGGTTTTAAAATAAGCATTCGTGATTTCTCTCCCTTCGTACTTGTCTACAAATTGCTCGAGTGACATCTGGGCAATTATTTCCTCGCTCATGACCAAGGCTAACTTACGTACTCCGGCCCGGGCAAAAGCTTCAAAGATGTTTACTTTAGACCACTCTTGAAGTTCCTCGTTTATCGTGAAGAAATACGTTTGCGTATCGGCCAACATACGGCTAGGTTGATGCTCGTCGACTAATTTGACTAATGTTCGGTTCCAATCTTTGAAGTCATCTTCAAGGGCCATCTCTGTACTGGCATACCACTTCATTTGAATTGTATCCTGATCCTTATCCAAGGAGATTGTAATAAATTTATTTTCGTATAGTTTCACTAGCATTTATATTTAAAAACGCACATATGTTTAAGATACTATATGAACGCCCTCAGCCACAAGATGTTCTGCCTTCTTTAAGCAATATGTCCCGGATTCTATTGTGCATGATTTTGGATATTAAATCAAAAAAATAAATACGTGTGGAGGTATGACGTTTTTTTCCAACTCTTTATTTTATTGCTACCGTGAAATGTAGTAACAAGATCTCACCGGTGGATTTAGCACTTAGTAAGTTGAACCCTCCATACACGCTTCGCACAAAATACATCTCCCCACCTTGAACCATCCTTTCCCCAATTATCCCTACCTTTAAAAAATGTCAAGCTACCCAGCCCTATACATTAAGAAAGGAAGAGAAAAGTCCATGTTGCAACAACACCCCTGGATTTTTTCAGGAGCCTTGGAAAGTCTTCCCGAGGCCCAAGAGGGAGATATTGTGCGGGTTATCAGCCGGGATAAGGGGCCTATAGGCTATGGCTTTTACTCTAGTAGGAGCCAGATTAGTTGTCGAATGTTTGCGTTTAGCCAAAAAGAGCTGGTGTTGGAGGCCGATTTCTGGCACGCTAAACTAGCCCAGGCCTTGGAGATTAGACAAAACTGGGTAAACTCCCCACAAACCAATGCCTATCGTTTGATCCACGCGGAGGGAGATTTTTTTCCTGGACTCATTGCTGATGTGTACGGGCCGGTAGTAGTTTTGCAACTACTTATCCAAGGAACCGAAAGAATACTGCCCCATATCCGGTCTGGTTTAGAAGGTTTGGGCTTTGAACATATCTACCTCCGCACCAAAGAAAGCAGCCGACGCTTGGAAGACTTAGGACTGGAAAGTGCCTGGCTCGGAACTCCCGCCGATACCCCCCTACCCATTTTAGAAAATAATTACATTTTTGCCATAGATGTGGAAAAGGGCCAAAAAACGGGCTTTTTCCTGGATCAAAGAGACAATCGCAGACTTCTTGAACACTACGCCAAGGGCAAAAAGGTGCTCAATGCATTTAGTTATTCCGCGGGGTTTAGTGTCTATGCCCTCGGAGGACGGGCCCAAAGCGTAGACTCGGTAGATATTTCGGCGGAGGCTATCGCCCTGGGAGATCAAAATGTAGAAATGAACTTTGACCGCCCCGTAAAACACCGCTCCTTTACGGAAGACTGCTTCGAGTATCTTAAAAAAACGGATGAGACCTACGATATCATTGTGCTTGACCCGCCCGCCTTTGCCAAAAATAAACGGGCGGTAGCCAACGCTTCCCGAGGGTACATCAGTCTTAATGAGTTGGGCCTAAAACGCCTGCGCCCCGGCGGAATGCTCTTTACCTTTTCTTGCTCGGGGAGTATAGACCGGGATGTATTCCGTAAGATTGTTTTTACGGCCGCCGCTCAGGTAAAAAGGCCAGTGCGCATCCTCCACCAATTGACCCAGCCTCTAGACCACCCCGTGAACATTTACCACCCCGAAGGCGAATATTTGAAAGGACTGGTGCTACACGCTACGTAAGGGAAGGCTAGATCAAGCACAGGACCTAGCCTAGTTTCTCAAGTCTTGGTTTGCACTTCTTCCTAAAGGCAGAGGGATAGAGCGGCCTGTTTGAGCTCGCCGCTGGTGCGTGGGTAGGCCAGCGAGTAGCGAAAGCCCGACCTCCCGGCAGGCCTTGGAGCAACTGAAAAACACAAAGTCAACCGGGAGGGCTGCCCCAAGTAAAGGGTATTTTAAACCAATTAGCCCTTATATTTGTTGAATAGTGCAAAATAAATACATCTGGAACATGGGGGATTTAATTCTAACCGAAGAAAACAAGCTAAAAAAACTCTTGGTCGTGGGAGACCGCGTTTTGATCAAGCCCAAATCGCCGGAAGATAAGACGAAAAGTGGCCTATACCTACCGCCCGGAGTGCAAGAAAAAGAACAAGTGCAAAGTGGTTATGTAATTAAAGTGGGGCCTGGCATTCCGATTCCTTTGCCCGGTGATGACTATGAGGAGCCTTGGAAGGAAGTCAATGACCCCGTGAAATACATACCTTTGCAAGTCAAGGAGGGAGATTTGGCTATCTTCTTACAAAAAGGGGCCTTTGAAATCCAGTACGGAGGGGAGAAGTACTTCATTGTGCCCCAGCACTCAATCTTATTGATTGAGAGAGACGAAGAACTTTTTGAGTAAAAAAATGGAAGGGTATTTACCAAACATTGCCTCAATTAAGAAAATACCCTTCTACATTTTAATGATCATGCACGCTTCCGCCTTTCCCTCCTAAAAAGCCTGTAATGACATTAAAGGTAAATGACAAAATCACAGCGATCCATAATACAGCTACGCCTAGGCGGGCCGCGCCCACAAACATCAAAAAGGCCATCAAGAGGCTAAGCAAGAAGAGTAAGACCATGCTGCCTACAAAGACATTAAATTTCAAGTTCTCGTTATTCATAATAGTAGCGTTTAATACAAGGGATTAGCTAAGCTTGAAAACTTGCTATAAATTTACGAAAGGCCTTTGGGGAAAATAATGACTTTTATCAAGCCAAAACCTGAGGTCTCGATTAGGCCTACTGCCTTGCTTTTTTAAATCTAACGTGTTACTATGATACAGATTAGCCAAGCTAGCCCCTCCGATTTGGATGATCTAATGATGCTTTTTGATGCTTACCGGGTATTTTACCATAAACCAAGCGCCCTAGCCGAAGCCCGGGCTTTTTTAGAAGCGCGCTTGCAAGAGCAAGGCTCGGTTATTTACGTAGCCCGAAACCCAGAAGGAAAAGCGATGGGGTTTACCCAGTTATACCCCCTATTTTCGTCTACCCGGATGCAAAAGCTTTGGCTGCTGAATGATTTGTTTGTGGGAGCTTCTTTTCGGAAGCAGGGCGTGGCCCAGGCCTTGATAAGGCAAGCCCAGGAATTATGCCGGGAAAGCGGGGCTTGCGGGATGTTTTTGGAAACGGGACAAGACAATGTTGAGGGCAATCAACTCTATCCTAAGATGGGTTTTAACTTGATTGAGAATAATTTTTACGGCTGGGATGTCTAATTAAGACCTACTTCTCACCCGGTTAACCCCCATGATAAAGCGATCGATCACCGTAAACAAAAACTCAATGCTATACCCGGCAATAAACGCCAAGGTCAGGGGAGGCAGGTTGAGGCTTACAAAGTGATCGGTATCGGGGACAAACACGAGCCCTACGGCCAAACCGGCCAATGCCCCCAAAGTAATCCTCAAGATATATTTGATGTCTGAATCAAGTGAGTAGGTAATCCGGCGGATTTCTTCGGAGAGCCCACGCAGCACGTAGGCAAAAGCCCCCAATAGGCCATAAAATAAGGGTAGAATATAAGATCCGATGATCAGTATGGGGTGCTGGGCCGACTGGGTCACGCTGGTGCCGATAGCATTGATCCGTTCATAATCTTCCTTACTCTTTTCGCTACTGGTTTTTTGGAGCACCGAAAGATCGGCTGGTGTTTTCCAAAGTAGGAGATCAATGGGGCGCAACCACAAAGCCAAGAGCTCGATATTTTTTTCCCGTTTGGCTACCACCACATCTTTGTTAAGCTCCATGGCCCGCGCCTTCTGTATTTCATTCAGTTTTTGGTTCAGGATAATTTCTTCTTCCATCTTCTGGATTTTATCATCACTGTCCCGTATATTGTTCAGAATGGTCGTCCCTATCAAGGAGTAGATTTGAACAATCAGCATGACGGCCAATGATACCAAAGACCAACTCACATAGCCCGATACGGCTCTGCGGGTTAGGGTTTTGGGTTTGCGGGAGCCTAGCAATCTATTAAACCAGCCTTGGGGCCTCAACGCATGGTTGGCCGCCCGAATACTATCAATCGTAACCGGTTGTATTTTTTGGGATAAATCCCGAAAAGACTGCCAAAAGGAAGCTTCTTCTTTTTCGTTCCAGGCTCCCTGTTCTTCCAAGTATCGGGCTTTGACGATCTTCTCGATGAGGGCTGTGTCCAGGTTTAAGCCCTTTTCGGAGGCGTGGGCCAGCATCAAATGCGCATTTTGAACCGCCTGGCTCAGGTCTTGGGTCAGCCGGGAAGATGAGGGCTCGGGCTTGGCATCGGCTTGGGGAGTTTTGGAAACTTTATCTGACATAAAAAATGAAGTAAAAAAAGGATTCTTCCTGACTAGCCTTGGTTTTCCTTGTATAAAATCCAGTATTATAAACGAAACCCAAGGAATTTGGATTCAAAATGGGCTTTATATCAGCGCATAAAGCTACTTAGTGAACAATAATTTCATACTCCCCTGCCACCCCAAAATCTAAGGAAAAGCCCCTACGGTCGCTCAACTTGACCATCCAAGTTCCCGGTAAAACCCCCTCTAAAGTGGAGGCCAGTCGGTAATATTGTTGCCCATCCTTCTCAAAAACGACCAAATCTTCTATAGAAATTTCTTTGACCGCAAAGATGCTTGGCTTGGCCCGGTTGAAACGGTACCATTCCACATACACCGGGAACATATCCTGGTCTTTTAGCAAAACATCGTATTCTCTTTGGGTGAGAAGCAGTTTGAAGCCCAAGGTCCGTTTATTGTCCTTGAGGTGAACCCCTTCTTGAGCTGCCTTTTGGGGGCGGATTACGAAGTTACGACGATCTTCATCCTTTCGGTAAATCCAATAGGTCTTTGTATCGGTAAATTGGGCCAGCACAGGAACCAGACTTTGGATAATCCAAATGAGCAAAATTCCCCCGCCAAATTGACACAGTTTGCGTCGGTTTATAGAATACATGAGCACACGGTACATATGTTGGCAAACATCATCAGGAATGGTTTAAGTTCAAAAATTATTCCGGGCTAGGAGAATTTGGAGAAATTTGAAGGCCGCTAAACGTATTAGGGGCTGCCCCCGGCTTAGGGCACATGGGCAAAAAAACACCCATTGGGGCGGCCGGGGTCGGGCTATCACTACTCGCTGGCCCACCCTCGTACCAGCGGCGAGCTCAAACATGCCGTTCTATCCCTCAGCCAAGGTAAAAATAGGAATCAGGACTTCAATACTTGGTGCTGGACACATTTTGGGGAGCAATAAAATAAAAACTGAAACGGCATCCTCAAATTTCTTAACAATTTATGTAAGTTTAGATTCCAAGCCGGAGCGGTATGTCTCCTGGCTTTTTCCATACCTATTAACAAGCAATCATCACTCCTTATCCCTTATGCTTAGCATCCGACAAAACTTTTCTGTAGATGGCAAAGCCTTTTCCCGATGGTTTAATCAGGATTTTTTGGCCATGTACGGCAATACGGTCATCGAGCGGGGCCTATTTGCGGGCAGACCTCTATTTCCCTACACCTTGAGCATCCACGATTTTGCCAATTTCATGCGGACTATCCCCGATTTGACCGATCGCCCCGAGATCAATCTCAGCGAATTTTGTGGCCATTTCTCTATTGTCTACAATGAAACCGGGGGCCGCTTCCGGGCGCTTCCGGAGCAAGGGGGAGCCCGCTATTTATTTGAGCCCAATGAGCGGGGCAAACTCTCCTATAATGGCTTACTGGGCAATGAACTGGCCGGAGATCAACTTAAAGCTCGCGGAAGCATTCGTACGCCCGAAGATGTACAGGCCTGGAACAGCCGCCAGCGCTACCCTCTAGATGCCCCTCTGGCTATCCGAAGAGAGGCCGATGAGTGGTGCGACTTCAGTCGCTTTGCCGGAAATGGATTTAACCAAATCACTGGCAAAAACAATTATGTACAATATTTCCTCCCGGTGGTAGAGGAGACCCTAGAAGAGTTGAGCCGGTCCCGGATTATCGAACTCTTCCAAGATATTAAAATTGCCGCCCGGACCTTCCGAAATTTCACCCTGGGCAGTCAACAAGGACGCAATGCCATCGCCGCCCTCCGAGAAGGAAATTATGTGCCCTACGGTAATTTGGTAAGTGGCTTCTGGTATGATTACGTCAAAAATCAATTTGAAATACGCTGCCTGCTCTTGCAAGAAGCCTTGCAAAACCGGACAATCCAAGCCTTACCCGCCTATATACCCGATAACCTTAGCCCTCAAGAAGTACGTACCATACAAAATGCCTTGCTCAACTTCGGAATTGAAGAAGCAGCCCGTCTCATCCGAGACAATGGAGGGGCCGATGGCGTTTGGGGGGCCGCCACTCAAGAGGCCTTCCTGGTGGTAGGAGTACCCATAGAGACTTTGCTCCAGAGTAATAGGCCCGAGACAGCCCCGGAAGAGCTGGATAACTTAAGTGTGAAGCAAATTAAAATGATCATCCATATCTTGCGCGATCATGGCGATAAGCAGGTACGAGAGGCATTGCCCAAGCAAATTTCCTTGAATTTACCCATGGGTGAGCTAAAACAGGTCTTGTACAATAGCGATTGGACCATACCTAAGCTTTTGCAAAAACAGGGAGAAATTTATCAACTCGAGGGGCGTATCCAAAGTGATAATCCCGAACTGAGCTTGGCTAGCCTAAAAGTAGAAGTGTGGGACAAAGATGGTAAAACCGACGATTTTCTCGGAGAGGACTACACCGATTCCACAGGCCGCTTTTACATATGTTTTGGTATAAAAGCCTTTAAAGATTCTATCCTGGACAGAAAACCCGACTTAATTTTTCAGATATTCCGGGGCAACACCTTGGTGTATGCCAACTCGACAGAACCGATAAAAGGACTCGATCCAGGGGTGCACCGTCCTCAAATCAAAATTGAGAGCTAAAGTCGGGCTTGCCAGCCTTTCATTAGGCCGATACCTTCTTAGCTTGGGCCGATGCGCCAATGGCATGGTCGGGGCGGGCCGTAGATTGTCCGTGAACCATCTCCCGGATATCTTCCATGGTGTTCCGGGGATTTTTGTCTAAAAAGACGCGAATGGCAGAAAAGTCCCGATTGAGTTTGACCTTGCGGGTATTGTAAGCCCGGTTTCCGACGATCATCTCCTCTAAGTGATTGGGAACTTCAATTTCTGTGTACATTTCGTGATCATCGGTTTTCAAGACAAAGTTTTTCATACGATCATCTTGAAACCAAATCACAAAAGGAAATTGCAAAGGGCGGCGGGTTTGATTACAGTATACGGCTATCTTAAGCCTTCGAGTGTTCGATTGCTTCTTATTATTCATGGTTTGGTGTATTTTAGTTTGTGCACTGCTGAAGAAACTTATTATGAATATATAGGCAATTTGGGAGGGCAAAGTTGGGGTGTTTCAGGAGGTTTTCTTATGTGTGTAAGAATTAAAGCCCATCCCTAATTATTCATAAGAATCGTGGGAAGTTCTAGGTTTTAATCTAGCATGCTCATAACCGGCTCAATAATAGCTTGGAGGTCTAAATCCTGGTGATGCACTTTACTAAGCACTCGTAAACCTTGTAAGAAGGTAAATAAACTCATAGCCAAGGCTTTTGCATCGTGGCTTTGGGGTATCTCGCCTTGGGCTTGCCCTTTTATGATGAATAACTGAAATATCTTTTGAAAGGCATACGAATTGTCCTGTACTTTCTTTTGAATGTCTGGGTCGTGAGCGGCTAGCTCGGTGGAGGTGTTTACAACAAAACAACCTTTTTTGACCGGCTCCGCTTTGGCCTCTTCTAAGGCTTGTTTTAGTATAGCCCGAAAAGCTTCTTTGACAGAGTCGTATTTGCTCAAGGTAGATTCAATCCAGTTTTGACTCTTTTGAATGTAGTGATCCAGGGCCATGGAAAACAAGCTCGCTTTATCTTTGCCAAAGGTGGCATAGAGACTACCCCGACTGATCCCTAAATATTTGATGAGTTCGTCCATCTTGGTGGCATGAAAGCCGTGGGCCCAAAAATATTCCAGGGCTTTTTCTAGTATTACATGTTCATCAAATGCTTTTTTCCGTGCCATAGTTTGATGATAGACAGGAGACTGTTTACCAGCTCCTGCCCCTCATGATAAGTTGATTAATTATACTTTTACAGGCTTAGAGAGTGGCCATACCACCATCTACTTCAAGCTCTGTGCCTATGATGTAGCTAGACTCGTCGGAGGCTAAGAAAGTTACATAATTGGCTACTTCTTCTGATTTTCCAAACCGTCCCATGGGTACTTGGGATTGGATAGAGGAGGCCGCTTCATTAATTTGCTCCTCGCTCATGCCGGTTTTTGAGAAAAATGGCGTCTCAATTGGGCCAGGGCTTACCGCATTGACCCGAATCTTTTTAGGGATTAACTCGGCAGAGAAGGCTTTGGCCAAGGTTTTAACGGCTCCTTTGGTAGCTGAATACACTGAAAACCCGGCCATTCCTAATTGATTGGCTACTGAGGAGTTTAAGATGATGGAAGACCCTTCGGAGAGGAATGGGAGGGCTTTTTGTACACTAAAAAATACTCCTTTGACATTTACCCCAAACTCTTGGTCAAAATCTTCTTCGCTCACATGCTCAATCGGACCGGGTGTTCCTTTTCCGGCATTTAGGAAGAGGACATCAACCTTGCCATATTTCTCTCCAACTTGCTTAAAAAACCGGTCCAAGTCGGCTACTTGGGCCACATCGGCCAAAAACACATCGTCGAATAGCTCGCTGTGAGCCGCCAAGGTTTCTTCCCGTCTTTGCTCGTGGCGGGCATTGGTGATCACTTGGGCTCCTTCGGCTTTAAACTTTTGGGCAGTGGCTAATCCGATTCCACTGGTACCCCCGGTAATTACGGCAACTTTGCCAGCTAACTTACTCATTTGATTATATTTTTTTGTGGTTTATAAATTCTGGGATAAACATTCCGATATCAGGTTCAATACTAGAACATTTATTCCAGAATAAAGTTCACGGCTCGGACATTTTATAAACTATCGGGCCATAAAGGCTCCATTGCTCTTAGGCTTAGGGATAGAACGGCATGTTTGAGCTCGTGCGGGCCTAGCGGGGAAAGGCAGCGAGTAGTGAAAGCCCGGCCTGCGCCGGCACTGAGGATCAAGGTATTCTATAGGAATGGGCGCAGGCAAGCCCCTAGTTTAGCGTTGTTCTTTTATAAATTGAAAGAGTTGTTCCAAATCTTCGGGGGTATTGTAAAAGCTGATGCCCAAAGTAAGGGTATTGTCCCGGACCCGGACCCGAAAGCCTGCCTCCGCAAAGCGATCAAGCGAAATACCAAAATGAGGCAAGCGCAAAATACCCGAGCGGTGCTCTGGTGGAAAAAAAGAAAGTATGGGGATATCGTTTTCTTGGCAAAGTTTATAAGTGTGAGCCAGCAATTCTTCTAGTCTATTTTGAATGTGAGCAAACCCTATATTGTCTAGCAGGCGTATCGCTTCGCCTAAGGCTTGTACACGTACAAAATCGGGATGCCCCAACTCAAAGCGACGTGCTCCGGGGAGCATTTCATTATCAACCAGTTCGTATAACTTGTCGTAAGTAACGCTCTTCCAACCCAAAGCCTTAAAATCACGTTCCTTGATCAATTCAGGGCGCAGGTACATAGCCCCTACTCCGTATCCGGCGTTTAACCACTTGTAGCCGCTAAAAAGTAAGATATCAATATTCCAATCTTCGCAACGTAGCTCAAACATGCCGGCAGATTGGGTAGCATCTACCAAAAAGAGGAGTCCGTGCGCTTGGCAAAAGTCTCCTAAGCTCTTCAAATCCATACGATAACCAGTTTTGTACATCACATGGCTGGCTAGTAGCATGCGGGTATTGGGAGCTAAGTAATCGGCCAAATTGGCTAAGGAAATCTGGCCATCGGCTTGGCTGGGAACCTTGGTCATCTCATAGCCTCGGTGCTTCCAAGGGATTACTCCGGCCGGAAATTCATCTTCAAAATAAAGAATGGAAGAATCCTGGGGAAGCAGCCCATCTAAGAGTTGGAAGCCCATGGATACATTTTGGATAAAAGCAACTCCATCGGGGTTAGCTTGCACCATGGCCCCCACTTGGTTTCGGGCTTCTTCTACAAGAGGAGGCCAGTCTAGCCAAACCTGGGAGCCTTTACGGGCCAGTTCTTCATATAATTGATTAATCTTTTGGAGAAGTGCTCTCGAGATTAGTCCTCCACTGTTAGTACTGAGATAAATAGCCTCCTCAAAATAGGGATAATTTTGACGAATGGCTGTCCAATTAGGTAGGTCGATCTGGGATTGTGCATGAGTCATACCACCATATTACGAGCTAATCGCCAAAATTACAAACTCATAGAAAAATGCTTGCATGTACTCCATACGACAGCATAAAATTATTAAATTTAGTAGTTTTGGATGCACACGAATTTTTACATTCAGCGTTAAAATCGCTTTTAATTATGCGCCTACCACTTCTCCGATTGTTTTTTTTGGGTATTCTCCTAGCCTTATCCCTTCCCAGTTTTGGCTTGAGTCGGGTAGATACGAGCCGTCATTTTCTTAAACGATATTTACCGCCCCAGAAACTGAGCTTGTTACCCGCCGACAGCAGCGAGGAAAAACGGGCGGGCAGTTTTTTAGTGTTACCTGTACTTTCGGTTTCGCCGGAGACTTCTTTGCGTTTTGGGCCCTTATTTGTCTACTTATTTCGCTTTAAGGGTTCCAAACCGGGCACCCAGTTATCGACTTTGAAGTCGCCTTTTAACTACACGCTAAAAAATCAAGTTAAAATTCGTTTTTCCTACGAAATATTCACCAGTGGGAATAATCAAGTTTTTTTTGGAGCGACCGAATGGATCCGCTTTCCACTGCTTTTTTGGGGTATTGGGGATGATACTCCTGAGTCGGCCGAGGAAATCTATACCACCAGTACCATTTCCTTTTTGGCCAATTATCTGGGGCGGGTCACCAATCATTTTTACCTCGGAGGGCGTATCGATATTGCCGGGAGGAACATTGTGGAGATTGAAGACGAGGGCTTATTAAGTATTGAAGATCCGGAACGCAGCATTTTAGGAAGAATTGGCGGCTTTACGGCCGGTATTGGCTTAGTTACCCGTATAGACAAGCGCGATAATATTTTTAATGCGGCCACGGGCCCCTTTCTAGAGGCCTCCATTTCTACGTACCGTAAGGCTTGGGGGAGTGATTTTCAATTCGTAAAGATCACGGCCGATTTTAGGCACTTTGTACCCATTATACAAAAGCGGCATGTGCTGGCCTTTCATGTGGTCACCGAGCGAAACTGGGGAAATCCTTCTTTTGAAACGCTAGCTTTGCTGGGGGGGGATGATATTATGCGGGGTCATTATGAGGGGCGCTTCCGAGACAAGGCCCTCTGGGCGGCCCAGGTAGAATATCGCCTTCCTTTATTTCGTAAAGATTGGTTTGATGAAAGCCCTAAACTTCCTTTTTGGGACCGCTGGGGGATGGCTATGTTTGCCGGCTTGGGAAGTGTGGGGCCTGATTGGTCACAACTGCGGAATAGTGATATTAAATCATCCTTAGGGGTGGGAATCCGCTATTTGGCCCGACCAGCCGAGAGGGCCAATATCCGGGTAGACTTTGGTTTTGGTTCGCAAAAGCCTTCCTTTTATTTTAATATCCGAGAAGCCTTTTAAGATTAAGGGCTTGTCTGCCCAAATCTGTATCTAGTAAATGCTTCCTTATTTTTTTAGGCAAGTGGGTTTTCGCCACTCGCCCTCCACGCTGCCCTGCTTTCATGGATAGGGGCTCTATCCTTAAGTCGAGCACCTTTAAGACGAAAATGCTTCTTGCGAAAAACAAGCCTCTACTTGTTTTTGCAGCATATCCTTTCTTAGGCCTTTCCCAATAAAGACTAAGCGGCTTTCCCGTTTTTCGTGGCTCTCCCAAGCACTTCCTTCCCGCAAGGCATATTGCTTTTGCACCGATTGAAAGAGTGATTTATGGGTTTGACCCGCAAAATTTAACACCCCTTTGACCCTATAGAGGTTTTGACTTTGAAAGTTGAGTAAGCGGTACATCCAAGCCTTAAATTTGTTGGCGTCTAATGGAGTCTCGAGACAAAAGCTATGGGATTGTATGGGGCTCAGGTCCAAGTGATTTCCTTCGGGCAGGTTGGCGTATTTTTCTTCTAAATTATTCTCTTGGTAGGCTTGAATAGCCAAGGCGTTTCCTAATTTGCCTTCTTGTCTTATTTGGGCCCCGGGGTTGAGTTTTTGAAGTAATGCCGATGCTTCGCTTATTTCTTGGGAACTAAGGCCTTGCAATTTGTTCATCAGCATGACATCGGCAAAGGCAATTTGCCGCCCCAAGAGCTCAGGCTCTTGGACCAGTTGGTCTTTTAGTTGAGGAGTATCTACTAAGGTAATCACCGCATCCAATTCAAAAAAAGTTTGTCTTCTTTGTTGAGACAAAAAAGGAGAAGCAACGCCGGCTGGATCGGCTACCCCCGAGGTCTCGATGATAAGATGATCAAAGCTTCGTTCTTGATTTACCAGTTCTCGAAGTAAGCGCTCCAATTCGTGGTTGAGTGAACAACAAATACATCCCCCCTTCATTTCGTAAATAGACTCGGGACTTCCCAGGATCCATTCGTGATCCAGGCTGATTTCTCCGAATTCATTTTCTAAGATAACGAACTCCTTTTCTGGGTTTTCTTGAATCAAGGTATTTAAAAAAGTAGTCTTCCCGGCTCCAAGGAAACCGCTTACAATACTCACTGGTATTTTCTTTTGCGTATTAGGCATCACGTGAATTTGTTATATTCCTTAGCTAGAACCCCAAAAGCCCGTAAAATTCTCCCGAACGCGGAAAGAATGCGATCCTTTTGAATTTTTTTTATGGCAATTTTTACTATTTTGATTGCGCATGATTTTCATTCTTTTAATTTTGAAGAAAACCTAGGGCATTAATTTCAAGGCTAAATTTAATCATGGCAAAAAAAAGAATAGTCAAAGATTACATTGACCTTCCACCTGAAGTTCGTTTAGCACTTCGCAAGCAATATCCTGATGGTTACAGTGAAAACCTCATAAAATTTACCAATGCAAAGGGTAAAAAGGTATCGGCCCTTCCATTTGAAACGGCTGATATTTACTACTTGGTGCGTATGACCGTAGAAGAAGCCATCCAAATTGTGGAGGATGCCGAAGAAGAGGAAGCGTTTGAAGAAGAGGAATTTGAAGAGACAAAGGCTCCCCTCGTGATGGATGACTCTATGAAGGAAGAAATGGCCAAGCAGGAGCAAGAGGAAGAACTGGACCCGTACCAGGATGGCCCATTGAAAGAGGAGGAAATGGAAGATTGAGCTACCCCTTAGATTACATCAGGTATTTTTTTCTCTGGGCCATTTTTCTAACGGCCTGCCGAGAACAGGATAACTTAGCCTTAAAATTAAGTGTCTATCATTGGAAAACAGAGTTGGCCCTTAGCCCTTGGGAAGAAGCTTATCTGGATAGCTTGGCTGTGGAGAACGTATACCTACGCATCATGGACATTGACTGGGATCCCTATCGTCAAGAAGCTGTTATTGTATCTCCGGTTCAGATTAAAAATTTTCCTAGGTCTTCACCAAACCTAATCCCTAGCATTTTTATAACGCTGAACACCCTCAAGAATATTTCACCAGACTCTATTCCCAGCTTAGCTCAAAAAATCCAAGAAAGTATTATGAGCCGTATGGCCTCCTATTCTCAACCTCTCACGGAGGTACAGTTGGACCACGATTGGAATTCCAAAACCAGGGAAGCTTTTTTTGGGCTGTTAAAAGAAGTAAAGCTTAGATTCCCGCCAGAGGTGCAGGTTTCTTCGACCCTACGATTACACCAATACAAATATCCTCTCAAAACCGGAGTTCCCCCGGCCGACCGAGTGATGCTGATGGTCTATAATATGGCAAGCGTTCGCGACATAGAGGTTCAAAACTCCATAATTGATATAGATATAGCCCGGGAGTACCTCCATAATACTCCAAGCTATCCTCTCCCAAGCGATTTGGCCCTTCCTATTTTTTCTTGGGCGGCTATTTTTAGGGATGGCGTCTTGGTCAGACTTCTGCCGGGCCCCACCCCCGGCTCGGCTCTTACTAGGTTTCCTTGGAAAGAAGAAAAGCAAGATCATTGGAGCGTCTTGAAGGGCCATTATTATGCCGGATACTATCTTTATGCGGGTGATCGTATTCGTTTTGAGTATGTATCGCAGAAAGCTTTACAAGAATTGACAAATCTTCTGGCAAAAGAAAAAAATCAAGCTTGGGAACGAATCGCTTTCTTCCACCTAGATGAAGCCTTGGGAAGAAAATACCCTAGTCGCTTTTTACGGCAACTACAAGAGACGTTAAGGCCTTAGAAAATATAGGCGTTGTGTGCTTTTTATGAGGGTTTTTATTTTAAAAGACCCAACTTTTTTATTACTTTTGTCGTCCGTTTTCCAAGGAATGAGATTCTATTCCTCAAATTTTATCAATCACATTTTCCAGGTCTATATTTTTTACTTAATACATTGGTCATGTACACAAAGTTTATCACCCTTTTCCTCGATAATCTGTTAGATGAAGAGAAAGGTTTCATCAGTGCCGCCCGTTATCTCCATGAGAACGGTATTATCAGTGATGAAAAGAGACATTTACTCGGTGAAAACTTAGCATGGGTGGAAGAACATCTCAACAAACGACCGGATTTTTCTCCTCTTTCGGATGAAGATATATTTAATATCCCCATGAGTTGGCTTAAGTCTAATGCTTCTGAACACATTGCCCGTATGCAACAAATTCGGGAAATATTGGAAGAAAATGATATCCTGGTGGAAGTATTAGAGGTAGAAAGCCCTGGAAAGATCTTATACGAAGATGCCTATCAAGTTGTGGCCGTACCCTTTGACTTAGGAGAAGTAGAATTGGCCTAAGTTTTTTTTCCCGGGGGGGTATTGCTTCTTTCTAAGACCACAAAATCAAAATCATATTGATTTTTTTCATCGGAGAAGTACGAAGTTCTATTCACTTCCTCCCAATCTTCCTTTGACAATACAGGGAAATAGGTATCCCCATCCAGTTTGGTCTTTACTTCGCTTAAATAGATACGTTGTGCCTGGTTTAAGGCCATACGATATATTTCTCCTCCACCTATAATAAAAAGCTCGGTCTCGGGTAGCGCCTGGGCCCAAGCGATTCCTTCTTCCAAACTAGCAATCCGAGTACAACCTTCGGCATTCCATTGAGGATTGCGGGTCAATACCAGGTTGGGACGACCTGGTAGGGGGCGGCCAATTGACTCAAAAGTCTTACGGCCCATCAAAATACAATGTCCCATCGTATTTTGTTTGAAGAGTTTTAAATCTTGGGGCAGTCGCCAAGGAATTTCTCCTTCTCGGCCAATAACTCTATTCTGAGATAGGGCAACAATGAGTGATATGATCATAGGTTTCGTGAGAGATTGTTGTCTGAGGTCTTGTTTTTGAAATTTGTATCGTAATTTTGAGACTTAATTAAATTCCAATTTGTGTGAAATTTGCGGCGATTGATATAGGCTCCAATGGCGCCAGGATGCTGATTAGTCGGGTAATTTGGGATCAGCCGCCCAAAGATGAGGAAGATTTACCTCAATGTTCTTTCAAAGATATTGAATATACCCGATTTCCCCTTCGGCTCGGTAAAGATGTTTTTTTTAAGCGGAAAATTAGCTCTAAAAAAGCAGGTCAACTCCGAAAGCTTATGCAGGTCTTTCAAATGTTAATTGATCTGCACGAGGTAGATGATGTCTTGGCCTATGCTACCTCTGCCTTTCGGGAGGCTCATAATGGCGAGAAGTTAATAGATGTCATTTACGAAGAGACTGGTTTGCGGCTACAAATTATTACGGGGCAAGATGAAGCCGAAGTGCTGAGTCGCGTAATTCAAAAGTATTTGGAACCGGAACAATGCTACTTACATACCGATGTAGGCGGAGGTAGTACTGAGGTAAACCTCTACCGCGGGCAGGATAAAATTACGGGGCACTCCTTTCCGATTGGCTCACTACGGCAGATCCGGGGTAATAGCTACATGAGCAGTTTACAAGAACTCATGGACTGGATACGTATCCACATACAGAAAGAAATGCCTTACCGGCCTATCGTTGCTATAGGTACCGGGGGCAATATCAACAAAGCCTATAACCTGATTAATCCGGGTGATAGACGGTTGCACCGAGATGACCTAAAAGTACTGCGGCATTATTTGGCTGAGTTTAGTGAGCAAGAGCGTATGGATATCTTCAAACTGAACCCCGATAGAGCCGAAACCATTATTCCCGCTACCGATCTGTATGTATCTAGTATGGAAGCCGCTGGTGCGCATGAGATGATCATACCCAAAGTGGGCTTAAAAGACGGTATGTTGGAGCTACTCTTGGAACGAAATATCCACAATTTATAATCATTTCGGCTTAGGGATGCCACTCGAAGAGCGGAGACCGCCGCTGGCTGGGCGTGGGCCGGCTCCGGCTTGGCTGGCAAGCCCGACCAAAGCCCAGGATACAATGTGTGAAGTTTGGCACTAGGGGATAAGGGCTTTGGGAAGCCCCACGTGCTATGGCTATTCCTCGTCTTCTATCTTAATTTTAAGCTCCTGTATTTTGTCATCTAGTAAAAGCAATTCGGTTTGAAGTGAATCCAAAGTAGGTGGGGCCTCGAGGTCTTTTACTTCAATTTCTGAGACAGAAACGCCGTGCTGGTAGGCTTCAATCATCTCCCGGATTTGAAACGCGAAAGTCTGTCCTGGCTTTACGGGCTCCAACTCTTTTTCAATTTCTTTGATTACTTCATTTTGATCGTCAAAATACTGTACTTTTATCACAATGTCTTTAAACTCAGCATCTTCCCGCTGGTTGGCTACGGTAACCCGGATCACATATTCCCCAAATTCCCCTTCCTCCAATTGGTTATCGAGAAGAAAGTCTTGGAGCAAAGATTCGCGGCGTTCTTTGCTTAGGAGGTCAACAATTTCTTGAATTTTTTCCTTTTCTAGATTTAAGCTGTCCAAAAGGAGTTCATTGGGAGAGGGTCCTTCCTCTACTTGAGGTTCGTCGTCGCTAAGGTTTTCTGTACGATTAATCACTTCGGGCCCAGTATCGGGGGCATCTATTTCATCCCGCCAATGAACGGTGGCCTTACTATCGTTTGGAGGATTGGGCACCCGGGTCAACTCAAAGTAGATAAGCACACTAGACACAACAATAAGCACCCCCAGAATCACGTAAAGCAGCGTATTGTTCCGTTCTCTTCTTTCATCTAAGGCATCTTCCTGCTGAGGGCTAGGAGTTTCCGGTTTACGGCTTACTTCCTCGGGTTTGCTGGTTGGAGGAGGAACAAAATTCCCCATTTCTGGATTGGTAAGCCCAGGGTTGGTGATATTTCCTTGACTCATGCTTGGGCCTTGGAGGCCAAGTGCTATTTTAAATTCTTCACAGCTGGCATATCGGTCTTGGGGGTCTTTGGCGGTAGCTTTCTCTATTACTGATTGCAGGTGATCACTTACAATGGGGTAAAAATCCCGAGCTTGGGGAAGCGTTTCGTGTAAAATTTGGCGATATATTTCGTATTCTGAATTTTTATAGGCCTCAAAAGGGTGCTTGCCCGTGAGCATCTCGAACAAAGTAATTCCCAAAGAGTAAATATCGGTACGCTGATCGACCTTTTTGCCTTGGACTTGTTCGGGGCTCATATATAAAATGGTACCTAAACGGGCGCCCGTTTGGGTCAGGGAGTTCTGCTCGGCTTTGAGTATTTTGGCAATACCAAAATCGAGAATCTTGACATCGGCTTCTCGGGTGATGATCAGATTGGAGGGCTTTATATCGCGATGAACGATTCCGCGTTTGTGGGCATAAGCAAGTCCATCTAGAATTTGCTCAAAAAAGAAAAGGGCTTTTTTCTCGGGAATAGGTCCTGTACGATGGGCAATATAATGGTCAAGCGAGCTACCTTCGGCATATTCGGTGATTAAGAAAAGGCCTCTCTCATCTTCTAAGTAATCGTAAAGCGTGATGAGGTTTATATGTTTGAGGTCGGAGAGAGTAGCGGCTTCTAGACGAAAACGTTGACGAATTTCCGGGTTACTCACTAAGTGGGGATGAAGAATCTTGATGGCCACTTTACGGCCTAGCTGGGTATGACTGGCCAGGTAGACTCTGCCCACTCCTCCTTCACCCAAAAGGGCCTCAATTTTATAGTTTAGTATGCGCTCTCCTATCATCGTGCTTCTACGTATTGCTTGAATTCTAATTTGCCGCAATCAGAGGGATCACCAACTGTTTTCCTTCAAATACAATGGGCTCGGGTTCTTCTCCAGGCTCAGGTTCTTTGGCAAACAGTTGATTGGTTTGCCGCAAGGCCAGGTGGCTTACCCCAAACTTACGGCTCACATCGTATAGGCTTTCCCCTCGTTTCATGCTATACAAAGCCCGGATTTTTATTTTTATTCCTTCTCGGGCCCGGAGTCGGGCCGTATTGCTAACTCCCTCCATATTGTTTAAGCTCCGCAAAGAATCGGGGTTGGTATAATATCTTTGGGCTAAATACTCCAAATTTTCCCCTCTTTTGACTTTGTGAATGTAAATTTCAAAGTTCTGCTTACGATTGGCCAGGCTTAAGATACGAATACTATCGGCAATAGCCTGTTTTTCTTGAGCCTGGGCAATGGAGTCTTGTCGCTGTCGTATGGATTGGGTGTTGGTAATTTCGTAGATTACTTGGCTGCTTACTTGCTCTTCGCCACGATTAAAACGTAGGAGGAGCACACTCATAAATACGAGTAAACCAATCAAAATAAAAAGCGGAAGGTTGATAAAGACAACATCCTCTCGCTTCACTTCTTCGGTATAACTTGGCTGATTGGGGGTATTTGGCCCAGCTTCGGGAACAGGGCTTGGCTCAATGACTTGGGAAGGGCTAAAATCGGCTTGTAAGATATCTGCTTTAAAAGCTTGGCTACTAGCATAGCGTTCTCTTGGGTCGAGCGAGGTAGCTTTTTTAATAATCGTCCACAAAGACGCGGGTACCGAGGGATAAAAATTCCGGATATCTGGTAATTCATGATTAGGAACTCCCTGCCGTAGTTGCTCGGAGGTGTAGGCACCATACGGGTGCTGGCCTGCTAGCATGTAATAAAATAAGATGCCTAAGGAGTATATGTCACTACTAATCCCCAGTTTCTGTTCTTGATACCATTCGGGGCTGGCATAGGAGAGCGATTCTACATCGCCGGCCTCGAGGTTTTTTCGGTGGAAAAACCGACTCAAAGCCAAGTCTAATACTTTTACCTCTTCATCTTCCCACACCAGCAAATTGGAAGCATGGACGGCCCCTCCGAAGATCACTTTCTGGTGAATCTGGGCAAAGGCATCCAAAATTTTCGCCATAAGATAGGCGGCTCTTTGCGCCGGAATGGGGCCACTGATTTGATTGATATAATCAGAAAGGGTTTTGCCCTCGATGTATTCAAAGATTAGATATAATTCTTGTTCGGTTTCTACTTGGTCGTAGAGGGTAACCACGTGGGGATGTTGGATTTGGGACAAGCGTTTGATCTCTTCCCGGAACTCAGCATTGTCTTCCAGGCTACCAAAGGGCTTGATGCTTTTGATTAAAACTTTTTTGGAAAACTGAGTATGTGTCGCCAAGAAGGAGCGATACAGTTGATTATCATCCGTTAAATTTTCAATCCGATAATTTAAAATCTTCTCCCCCGTCATGTTCTGTTTGGCATTAATCTAGCAAAACTCAGGCACATCGCACTGCGGCAAAAATGCCCAAAAAGGTTTCCTTAAATACTTTTCCTTTTAAGAATTATTACTGGATACTTACAAAAGTACAATATATTTCAGAAGACCCGTAAAAAATGGGACAAAAGCCCATCAATTTCAGGTATTATTCGGTGGGGGAGGCGAATGGATCTTCCAGGGGAATGATCAGGGAATCCAGGCGACGAAGTTCTTCTTCGGTATTTACGCCATTGGCTTGTAAGATCCAGTCCACTTTAGATCGATACCGGTCGGCCAAATTCAGCAGGCTTTCTCGGTTATTTTCTAGGCTGTTCACAATCCGGCGGACCCGTTTGTCGTTCAAAAGGCTATCCACTTTTTGATAGGTTTTGCGACTATAATCTTCAATTTTCTTTATGGATTCCACGGTTTGGTTGATTTTTTCTACCGTACGGTCGTATTTATCTTTTAATTTTTTAAGCCCAGGATATTGGGCCCAAAACATTTCGTAAAATTGAATCTCTAAACTTAAAGCCTTTTCTTTATCCTTTTCATAACTGCCCGAACCGCCCAAAACATGGTATTGGCCAATCGTTTGCTGGTATAAGATGGAAAGTGCTACCAAAGCAAAGATGATCAAGAAGCCTCGAATAATCCAAGAGCGGTAATCCACATCGTCGGTGGTACTGAAGCTGATTTCTTCTCCCCGGGACCGGCCTTGCCCCTCCTGGTAAGACTCCTCTTCTAGGGGCTGGACGGTTTCCATTTTTGGCTTGGAATAGGAGAATGTATTTGTTTGTGGGGGTGGATCAAAATTGGATTTTGCTCCGGCCCCACTTTCGGAACTAAGCTGGGCGGCACTGGCTCCCCGGGTGATTTCTACCAGTTGCACCGTGGTATTGTCAATACCTCCAAAGACATTAGCCACCTCCACCAATCGTTGGGCTTTGGCCTGGGCCCCTAGGGCTTGTTCTAAAATTTCTTTAATACCCGCATCACTTACCAGTCCCGTTAAACCATCTGTACACAATAGGTATTGATCGCCGGTACGGGCAATCACGGGTTCCTCACAAACCGTGACGTCCACAAATTCCTGAATCCCCAATGCCCGGAGTAATTCATTCCGTCGGGGGTGGCTAAGTGCTTCTTCTTCGGTAATCATGCCTTGGTCTATCAAGGCCTGGACAAAGGAGTGATCTTGAGTAAGTCTTTGAATCCCTCCGGCATCATTCAAATACAGGCGGCTATCTCCTACGTGGCCGTAATAAATATCGTTTCCACGAAGAAGCATCACCACACAAGTGGTGCCCATACCCCGCAACTCGATGTTCATTTGGGAGCGTTGGTAGATTTCTTGATTGGCGTATTGAATAGCCTGAAAAATCCCTTCCCGGGCCTGGGGGTAAAATTGATTTTCAAAAAAGAGACGGATAGACTGTACGGCCATATGGGCGGCAAATTTTCCTCCGGCGTGTCCGCCCATCCCGTCACACACGACAAATATGGCCCCATTCTCATTCTCGAAAAAGCCCATAAAGTCCTGGTTTTCTTCGCGGACCTTGCCTATATCGGTGTGGTTACCAAACTTAAATATTCTACTTGCCTCCGTATGCATACCTTAGATTCAGTTCTATAACTCAAAACGACACTGGGCCGCTCCTAATTTTATCAAGTCTCCAGATTTTAAGATTTTTCCTTGCACCCGAGAACCGTTAACAAAGGTTCCATTGGTACTTCCCAAATCTTGAATAAAGAAATTTCCTTTTTCTACCGTGATGGTTGCGTGTTTGGAAGAGACCGTTTGCTCGGGGATCACGATGTCATTGGAGGGGTTTCTGCCGATGGTCATCGTGGGTTTGTTCAAGGGATGATTTTCCGAATAGGCACCGGCGGCCACTTTAAAGACGGGCGCCCCTCCCCCTCCGGAAATCATCGTGTTTTTCATATCAATCTTTTGGGGGGTCGCTACGGTGGGAGCTTCTTCAATTTTTTTGGCCAATTCTTGTTCTTTAGACCGCAATTGATCTTGTAAACGCCGGTTTCGGTCTTGTAAGTCTTGCACCAAGCCTTGTTCTTGCTGCTCTATTTCCTGCTTTTGGGCTTGCTGCTCGGCTAGCAACTCGGCTTCGGCTTCCTCTTCCTCCGCCCGGCGGATTTGCAGTTCATTATAATACCAGTACCCAATCCCGAGGGCAATGCCGAGGCCTACAATGATGTAAAAACCGTAATCGCTAAAAATCCCCCCACTGCCGGGGTTTCGGCTCACGCTACTTACCTCGTAGTTGGTGATCACTTCGGGTTCTTCCCGGTAGACTAATGTATATTGCAAGACCCCCACACCGGCACTGGCTAAAGTCTCAAAACTGATAGCGTACTGACTCATGGAGGCCTCTTGATTGCTGGCCCGACTGTCAAATATATTCCCAATGGTGTTTTTTATTTCACTCCTTGAGCGCACATTTTGGCTAATACCCTGAGTTTTTAAGCTAATACGGGAGAATATTTCTGGGTCAGATTGGTCTTCAATCAAATAATTGATGGAGTGGATCGGGATATTGTAGCGAAGACCTAACTCAATAATATCATCGGGGCGGTATGCCGACTCCCGGTTGTCAACCGCCCCCGAAAGGAGAATCAAAGACTTCAAACCCAGATCAGGGCTTTCATTTATGTAATCCAGGGATTCTTTGAGGGCCGCGTAGACATTGCTCTGGGTGCTATCGTCCAGGGAAGGCATAATGCGGTTTTGTAAGCGGTCCCGGATGAGCGAGAAATTATTGCTAAAGTCGGGCTCAATAAGACGGTAGGGTTCTGAGGCAGAGGTCCCTTCTCCGTAATAGCCAATATTAATTACATCATTTTCGCCGGCATAGGACCCGATGGCCTCATCGAGGGCTTTCTTAAAGTTAACATTGGCGGGGCCAGTGGTATAACTCGAGGCATCTACCAGAAAAAACACCATGCGGCCCTTTATGGGGGCCGTTTCCCGGTTAAGGGGGCTTATCACAAAGCCAAGCGAGGTACGGTCATCGTCCAGGACCTCAAAATCTGATTCTAAGACTTCCCGGTCGGAAGTAAACTGGACGATAGAAGTGATTTGCGGAAAGTTTTCTACATCCGTATTGAGCACCTCAAAACTTTGCGCAAATAAAGAGGCATCGCTTAGCCCCAAGCCACTCAGGAAGAACAAGCAAAGGGTATAGGTGAGCCGATATTTCCAAACAGTCTTCATACAGTTTAGGGGTCCCTTAGGCAATACTTCTAAACTTGAACAAGGTATCTCCAATCTTGATCATATCCCCATCTTTGAGATTCCCTTCTTCTTCAAATACATCATTTACAAAGGTACCGTTGGTAGAGAGTTCGTCCCGGAATTTAAACGTACCCATGCGGTACAAGATTGTCAAGTGACGGCCCGAAACCGCAGCATCATTCCGAATGACAATATCACATCCTGGGTCAGCCCCAATCAAGTTACGGCCTTCATAGAGTTTATAGTCGGCCCCTAGGGGGTCAATGGTAAAAGAAACGAGCCAACCGGCCAGTTTACGCCCTTGACTGGGAGGTTGGGGCTGAAATTGTGCCGGGCTGTTCCCCCCACCAATCATAAAGGGAACGTCATTCCCGTAGATTTTGGTACGGTCTAGCTTTTCGGAGGGGTTGTCAAAAATTTGAGTACTTCCCAAGTTGCCCATGGTACCCATTCCTCCTATATTACTGCCCCCTAAGGGCGGTTTATCTTGCTTCAAAAATTGTTTTTCCAAGTCACTCAGGCTGGTCTTGGCCTGCCCTCCTCCCCCTGTCTTAGGGCAATAGGGGCATGCCTCTAGGCCTTTGGGAAAATAATGTCCGTTTTCGCAGAGCTTAAAATCACTCATGGCTATCGTTTTGGCTATTCGTTCAATCAACGAAGATAGGAAAAAAAACGGAAAAATGCGCAAAAAATGGCTCAAAAGCCCCTTTCAGTCAGGCTTTTAGGGCTTAGTAACCTGCTGAACTTGCTTAGCATCGGCAATTACTTTTTCGGCCTGGGCTTTTTTGAAGGCATCTAGTTTTTCGGCTATGTCGGTTTGTTGGGCCCCTAAAATCTGAGCGGCCAATAAGCCCGCATTTTTAGCGGCGTTGAGGGCAACTGTTGCTACAGGTACGCCATTGGGCATTTGCAAGATGGACAAAATCGAGTCCCAGCCATCAATAGAATTGCGCGATTTGACGGGCACCCCAATTACCGGCAAGCTGGTCATAGAGGCTACCATCCCGGGCAAATGGGCTGCTCCTCCTGCCCCAGCAATAATCACTTTTATCCCCCGGGAGCGGGCATTTTGGGCATAATCCATCATGCGTTGGGGGGTGCGATGGGCCGATACGATGTCTAATTCGTAAGCCACTTCCAGTTCTTCCAGGATCCGGGCCGCTTCCTGCATCACATCCAGGTCGGAACGGCTTCCCATGATAATTCCTACTTGTATATCCATGTCTTATAAAAATAAAAAATATTGCCTAGTAGTAGGGGCTGCCCCCGGCCCAAAAAGTGACTAGCCTGATGATTATTCCTGCCGGCCGGGGTCGGGCTTTCGCTACTCGCCGGCCCACACACCACCCGCAGCGGGCTCAAACAGGCCGCTCTATCCCTCAGCCAATCCCGGTACCCAATTCAAGGCCCCTGGGCCAATCTGGGCGCAGTCGCATTTATTGTACCTGTATTTTTTCGGGCATGACGAATGCGTCTCCTAAAAAACTAATGGCCGAAAGGGCATTACCAATGCCAAAAAGATGCAAGCGCAAAACATGGGCGGCCGAGCAGAACCTCTCCTCTCACTTCTCTCCTCTCGCCTCCCGCCTCTCAAGTTGGCTTAGGGATGGAACGGCATGTTTGAGCTCGTGTTGGCCCTGGCGGGGAGAGGCAGCGAGTAGTGACAGCCCGGCCCGCGCCCGGTACCTTTGGTGAATTTAGCCCTTATTTTCTGGGCGCGGGCAAGCCCCAAATTTTAGTAGCTTATAAGGGCCGTACCCAAATATTGCGAAAGCTCACTTGCTCGCCCGGGTCGCCGTGATCTTGTAAACGCAAGGGCAACTTGGGCTCGTGGGGCTGAATTTTGGGCAAGCCGCGGTATTCGGTAGTACCCCAGAGGCTTACATTGTTTTGGATGAGTACGCCATTGTGTAAAACCGTCACGCGGGCGGGCTCCTTGATCATGCCGTTTTCGTAAAAAGAAGGGGCGGTAAATATGATGTCGTAAGATTGCCATTCTCCCGGTTTGCGGCAGGCATTGACCAAGGGAATATGCTGCTTGTAGACACTCCCGGCCTGGCCATTGACATAGGTTTTGTTGTCGAAGTTATCTAGTACCTGCACTTCATATATGCCCATAAGAAAGACGCCACTATTGCCTCTTTGCTGCCCTTCTCCCCGGACTGGATAGGGAGAGCGCCACTCCATATGCAATTGCATATCGCCAAAAGACTGCTTGGTATATATATCGCCACTCTTTTGTTTTACCCGAACGTAGCCATTTTTCACTTCCCAGGAGGCTGGCTTACCGCCTTCGTGTTGCCACTGCGATAGGTCCGTTCCGTCAAAAAGAACAATCGCATCTGAAGGGGCTTTTTGGGGCCCTCCCGGATCTACCACCGCAGGTACGGGGTTCCACTTTTCGGTCCATTCCGGATCAATCTCTTCAGAATTTTGGGCGTTCAGGGTGAGTTGTAAGCCCCCAATCAGTAAGGCCAGGCAGAAAAGATGCTTGTGCTTGTTCATATCGATGGTCTAGTTTATAGAAATTACGGCATCTAAAATAGGATCAGTCTGCTAGAAAATGCAAGGAGAGGGCAAATATTTTAGGGAAATCCGTCGATCTGGGATCTTTATTGGAGCTAAATTTTATCCTTACCGCGAACTTTCAGGGTACTTTTTAAGGTTTGGATACGCGTTAATAAATTCTGGGGGTTGGGATCCATTAGGGTTACGTGCCCCATTTTACGCCCTGGCTTGCTTACTTGCTTTTGATAGAGATGCAGTTTAGCCCCGGGGATGCTCAGGGTTTTTTCCCAGCCTTCGTACTGGGCGGCACCTTTGTATCCTGGCTCACCAATGAGATTCCAAATGGCGGCTGGTTCGTAAAGTCGGGTATCGCCGAGGGGAAGCTCGAGGAGGATGCGCATCAATTGCTCGTATTGGGAGCAGGGACTGGCTTCAATGGTATGGTGCCCGCTGTTGTGCGGCCGGGGAGCCGATTCATTGACTAAAACTTCTCCACTTTGCGTCACGAACATCTCTATGGCCAATAAGCCAGTCAGGTCAAGGGCATCGGCCAATTGGGTGGCGATGCGGGCGGCTTCGGCTTCTTGTTCGGGGCTTATTCGGGCCGGGGCCAGTAAGTAGTCTAAGAGATTTAAGTCGGGGTCAAAGACCATCTCGACTGCGGGAAAAAGTTGCGTGTTTCCTTGGGCATCCCGGGCAACGATGATGGAAATTTCTTGGGCAATGTCTACACTTTTTTCGAGTAAACCGGGGGCATCCCAAGCCTTAGCCAAATCGGCTGGGCTTAGGAGGGATTGGACTCCTTTGCCGTCGTAGCCTCCGGTGGCAAGTTTTTGGAAAGCAGGTAAAAAATCTAGGTGCTGGGCTATATCTTCCTGGCCATCGATGCTTATAAAGGCAGAGGTGGGGATGTTGTGTTCTTGGTAAAACTGCTTTTGCCCTACCTTGTTCTGAATGATCCGGATGGTTTCGGGGTCGGGGTAGACGCGTTTGCCCGCCTTCTTTAGGTCGGCCAGGGCTTGCGCATTGACTTTCTCGATCTCGATGGTGAGGTAGTCTACCTGCTTACCAAAGGTCATGAGGGTATCATAATCGTCTAGGGCACCCACTTGGTGATGATGGGCCAAAGCAAAAGCTGGGGCCTGAGGGTCGGGGTCTAAAACAAAAAATTGGCAGTTCCAATTAGCGGCCGACTGGATGAGCATGCGGCCCAACTGACCCCCGCCCACGATGCCGACGCGGGGAGCTTTTTGGGTAGTATTCTTAGAAGGTTCTTGCATTATTTGGCCCTTTCTATGGTAAACCGTACCAATTGTTCCAGGGAAACTTTGTACTCAGATTCAGGAAAATGTTTTAACATCTCCAAGGCTTCTTGTAGAAAGATTTGCATTTTTTCGTTGGTATACTCGATACCTCCGCTATGTTTCACAAACTCGATGACTTCGCGCACTTTTGCAGGTTTGTGGCTATGATTTTTGACTAGGTTGATAATTTTACGGCGCTCTGGACGCTCTGTTTGGTTGAGGGCGTAAATGAGGGGCAGGGTCATTTTCTTTTCCTTAATATCAATCCCCACGGGTTTTCCAATTTCGGCGGTGCCGTAATCAAATAGATCGTCTTTGATTTGGAAAGCAACTCCCACTTTTTCGCCAAACTGGCGGGCAATCTCTACCAGTTCCGGGTTGGATAGGGCCGAGCTAGCCCCAACCGCACAGCAAGAAGCAATAAGGGAAGCTGTTTTGCGGCGGATGATTTCGTAGTATACCTCTTCGGTAATATCTAGGCGGCGGGCTTTTTCAATCTGCGTCAACTCTCCCTCACTCATTTCTTTTACGGCCGTAGAGACGATCTTGAGTAAGTCATAATCTTCATTTTCTACGGAAAGGAGCATGCCCCGGGAGAACAAAAAATCGCCAAATAAAACGGCTACTTTATTTTTCCATAAGGCATTGATAGAAAAGTAGCCCCGTCGAAAATTAGAATCGTCTACGACATCATCGTGAACCAAACTCGCCGTATGTAAGAGCTCGATAAGGGCAGCGCCTCGGTAGGTTTTTTCGTTGATGGCTCCACAGGTACCCGCCATCAGCAAGACAAACATGGGCCGTACTTGTTTCCCTTTACGCCGCACGATGTAGCCCATCACTTTATCTAGGAGAAAGATATCGCTTTTCATCGCATGGCGAAACCGTTCTTCGAAGACTTTCATTTCTTCGCGGATGGGAGCTTTGATATCCTGTATGGTGTATGACTTTACTTTTTGGGTCATAGATGGCTTAGCATGTTTTGCCAACAAAACGCAATAGCTTATTGGCTTTAAATCCCCATGCTTGGGGAAGCAGGTTTGGTATATACAACCAAAAACTTGGAATCTGGTTTTGCTTTGGAAGTGGAAAGTTAAACATAGTCCTATGGCTAAGCAAAGAATGTTTAGATTAGTTCACCGGGCTGGGTATTTTTCAATACAAAATCTATCTTTTCCTGGGCCCGAGAGAGTCTTTCAAGGTGGTTTCCCGATAAGATTGTGTAAGGAAAGCCATAGCGGTCTAATTCCGCTTGATATTTTTTAAAAAAGTAGTCTCGTAAATCAGGATGTTCTCTCTGGGGGTCGGGCGTCCAGGGCAAGTCTACATCCATGAGTAAATACCCGTGGTAGGTTTGTTCTTGGATAGCCTGCTCTATCCAGGCTGGGCAAGGCCCAAAAGCGTGCTCGTACCAGATTTTGATAACGAGGAGTTCGGTATCGGCAATCAAGAGGCGATACGCATGTTGGCTAGCCGCTTCAACACTAGCCATTTGTTGTAGAGCGATGTACTCGATATCTTCGGCTGTATAGGCTTGCGGGCGGTTTTCTAAAAAAGCGCGGGCATACTCTGGAACGTAAACGCCTTGGAAGTGGACAGCCAGTTGCTGGGCCAAGGTGCTTTTGCCCGTAGATTCGGGGCCAGTGATGGCAAATTTGTAGGGGCTTGAGGACACGTGTATGTTCTAATCCGGTTTTTTATGAGGCCACTTCTGTGAAGGGATTTGTCTAAGGTAAGGGGGAGAAATGGGAATGGCAATTTTGGAAGGGGAACGATGTATGCTGAATTATGATGCAAGAAAAGATATTGTGCATCCTGTATAAGCTCTTAGTTAGCAATTATGGGGCAAAATGATCCAGGGTAGCTATTCTAGAATCTCCTTTTTATTACAAAATTCAGGAAGCCCTTGCCTGAAATTTGTATGGGGTGCTTAGGCATTTTCTGCCTAGGTTTGAGAAATGGGTAAAATAATTGAAAACTCTGTTCCTTTCCCGAGTTGGCTTTCAAAGCTTACTTTTCCTTGATGTTTCTCGATGATGCCGTACACGATGGAGAGTCCTAAGCCTACCCCTTGCCCGATAGCCTTGGTGGTAAAAAAAGGCTCAAATACCCGCTGCATTACTTCCTCCGGCACGCCTACACCGGTATCTTGGATGGAAATACGCACCCGATCTTTGCCCTCATCCTGGGTAGTAATGGTGATGAGCCCTTTCCCCTCAATGGCTTCCACGGCATTGGCCAAGAGGTTCATGAATACCTGATTGAGTTTTCCGGGATAGGCCTCGATTTGGGGGCTGGCTTCATAGTATTTATCCACGCGGATACGCTCTCGATGGCGGTTTTGGAGCAAGGTCAAGGTGACATCCAGGTTTTTATGGATATCAAAGGGCTTTAAAGCATCTTCATCTAAGCGGGAGAAAGTCCGCAGGCTATCGATAATGGAAGTGGTACGTTGCGCTCCCTCACCGATCCCTTCGAGCAGCACATCTAATTCTTGGACGGCCATATCAAAAGAATGGGCTTCTTTGAGGGCTTGAATTTCTTGAAGTTTCTCGGGATAGTTATCTTCATTGAGTTTCTCAAGAGGGCTGAGTACTCGCCCGATATCTTCCATATTTTCTTTTAAGGTATTAATATTGGCATTGATAAAGTTGACCGGGTTGTTGATTTCGTGGGCAATCCCGGCAGTGAGCTGCCCGAGGGAAGACATTTTTTCAGTTTGGACCAGGAGGGCCTGGGCTTGTTTGAGTTGTTGGAGGCTTTCTTGCAACTGGTCGCGCTGGGAGGTGATTTCTTCCTGTTGGTTTTGCAAATTCTGGTGGCTCTGGGCCAACTGGGCATTCTGGCTCTGAATTTCCTCGTTGGCGGCTTTTAGTTCTTCATTGGTATTCCGAATTTCTTCGTTGGCTATTTCTAAGGCCTGTGATTTTTCGGTTAATAGTTTATTGGAACGCTGTTTTGACCTAAAAAACAAAAACAAGACTACCAGTAAAATAGCCAATAAACCTAATCCAACCAATGTAGCAATTTGGGTAATTTTCCGGTTCTCGATGTCTTTCTCGAGGAGGTCTTGCTGAGTTTGATTGGCCAGTTGAATAGAATCTTTTTCTTGCTCAAAGGCATAGTTCAACTCCAAGCGGGTGATTTTTTGGGTCTGTTCTTCATTAAAAAGGCTGTCAGACATTTGTTTGTAAAGCACGTGATAGTCATAGGCAGCGGGGTAATTGCCTAATTTTTTTTCTA
This sequence comes from uncultured Microscillaceae bacterium, assembly GCA_963922455.1. Classification (GTDB taxonomy): domain Bacteria; phylum Bacteroidota; class Bacteroidia; order Cytophagales; family Microscillaceae; genus CAWUIO01. The sequence goes on along the minus strand of CAWUIO010000016.1, from coordinate 2,913 downwards.
CGGAAGCAAGTTGCTCGGCCGCATCACTTATGAATTCTTTTAGTCCTACTTCTTGAGCCTCTTGCAGTCCTTCCTCCAGATATACTTGGGCTAGCCCCCATTGTTTTTGTTTTTGATAAATCTTACCCAACATAATGGAAGCTTGAGCGCTTAATTTTTTTGAACCAATTGTCTTTGCAATTTCTGAAGCCTTTGATTGATACTCCAGGGCTTTATTCAGATTATTAGAAGCCAGATAGGTTGCCCCTATATCATAATAATTGTTGGCAATTCCCTTTTTATCCCCTAGTTCTTCCTTTATTTTAAGCGACTTAAAATTATATTCTAAGGCTTCGTCCAACTTTCCCGAAGCCAGATAGTTTGCCCCTATATTTTCGTAACTCTGAGAGACACCTCTTTTTTCTCCAATTTTTTCAAAGGTTTTCAGCGCGTTGAAGTAATTTTCTAAAGCCTTATCATTATTTCCTTGGCCAAGATAAATATCCCCTATGTTATTGTAACTGTATGCCATGGATCGTTTATCGTCTAATTCTTCCAAGAGCTTGAAAGACTTAAAATGGTTATCCAAAGCCTTGGCATGATTGCCTTGGGCCCGATAAGTATGTCCAACATTATTGTACACGATAGCTATTTTTTTTTTATCGCCTAATGCTTCAAAGGTTTTCAGAGACTTAAAATGGTTATCCAAAGCCTTGGTATAATTGCCTTGCTCTACGTAAATAATCGCTATGTTGATGTAAATGCTCGCTATTCTTTTTTTATCGCCTAATACTTCAAAGGTTTTCAGAGACGTATAATAAGCGTCTAAGCCTTTTTCATAATTGCCTTGATTCTTGTAAATAAGGCCAACATTACCGTAGGTACTAGCCACTCCTTTTTTATCTCCTACTTTTTCATAGATCTCGATAGCCTTAAAGTAGGCTTCCAAAGCCTTTGTAAGGTTGCCTTGTCGCGAGTAAACTACGCCCACACCGTTGTATCCCTTGGCTTTTCCTATGGGGTATTGGTATTGATCTGCCTCTTGAATCATCTGCTGGAAAATTGCTTTTGCTTCTTTATATTTCCCTTGGGGCAGATTTAGCCTACCTAGTGGATATAAAGCATCTATTTTTCCGGCTGGGTAGCTGATTTTATCCGCCATTTCCATAGCTTGGCTGGCGTATTGGGTGGTATATAAAGGATTTGAGTTAAGATATTCTTCGGCAATTTTGACATAGGTATCTACTTTTTCCTTCTCCGAAATATTCGCTTGGGTGAGGGCCAAGAGAGAATCGATTTTGCTTGGGTTTTGGGCGAATAATAAAGTGCTTTGAAAGAATAGTAAGATAAATAAATAATTTTTCATCGGCATTGGGTTTGCTGTATTGACACGAGTAGCCATATCGTAAGAAAATTAAACGAACTTAAACCAGAAGAAGTGGAATAATCTTGAACTAGTTTAAGATAGAGTGGAGGGCTTTATTTAAAAAGGTTTGTATTTGAAATGTTTAGGGAGTTATCCAAAAACGCAAATTATGCAACTCGAGGCTGGGTGGCCATCCCTGGGGCAAGATTCTGCATTTAGTAGGGCCCTGCGGCTTCGGAGTTATTTCCAGAGTGGTTGGTAAAGCTAAACTAGGCTTAGTGCCTAGGTAATACAATCTCAAATTTTGTTCCTTTCCCGAGCTCGCTTTCAAAGCTCACTTTTCCCTGATGTTTCTCGATGATGCCGTACACGTTGGAGAGCCCTAAGCCCACCCCTTGCCCAATAGCCTTGGTGGTAAAAAAAGGCTCAAATACCTTTGGCTTGACTTCCTCTGGCATACCCGCACCAGTATCTTGGATGGAAATACGCACCTTGTCTTCTGGCTCATCTTGGGTGGTGATCGTAATCTGTCCTTTCCCCTCAATAGCATCCATGGCATTGGCAAGTAGGTTCATAAATACCTGATTGAGTTTTCCGGGATAGGCCTCGATTTGGGGGCTGGCTTCATAGTATTTATCCACGCGGATACGCTCTCGATGGCGGTTTTGGAGCAAGGTCAAGGTGACATCCAGGTTTTTATGGATATCAAAGGGCTTTAAAGTATCTTCATCTAAGCGGGAGAAGGTCCGCAGGCTCTCGATAATGGAAGTGGTACGCTGGGCTCCCTCACCGATCCCTTCGAGCAGTACATCTAATTCTTGGACGGCCAAATCAAAAGAGTGGGCTTCTTTGAGAGCTTGAATTTCTTGAAGTTTTTCTGGATAATTATCTTCATTGAGTTTCTCAAGAGGGCTGAGTACTTGCCCGATATCCTTCATATTTTCTTTTAAGGTATTAATATTGGCATTGATGAAGTTGATCGGGTTGTTGATTTCGTGGGCAATCCCAGCGGTGAGCTGCCCCAGGGAAGACATTTTTTCAGTTTGGACCAGGAGGGCCTGGGCTTGTTTGAGTTGTTGGAGGCTTTCTTGCAACTGGTCGCGCTGGGAGGTGATTTCTTCCTGTTGGTTTTGCAAATTCTGGTGGCTCTGGGCCAACTGGGCATTCTGGCTCTGAATTTCCTCGTTGGCGGCTTTTAGTTCTTCATTGGTATTCCGAATTTCTTCGTTGGCTATTTCTAAGGCCTGTGATTTTTCGGTTAATAGTTTATTGGAACGCTGTTTTGACCTAAAAAACAAAAACAAGACTACCAGTAAAATAGCCAATAAACCTAATCCAACCAATGTAGCAATTTGGGTAATTTTCCGGTTCTCGATGTCTTTCTCGAGGAGGTCTTGCTGAGTTTGATTGGCCAGTTGAATAGAATCTTTTTCTTGCTCAAAGGCATAGTTCAACTCCAAGCGGGTGATTTTTTGGGTCTGTTCTTCATTAAAAAGGCTGTCAGACATTTGTTTGTAAAGCACGTGATAGTCATAGGCAGCGGGGTAATTGCCTAATTTTTTTTCTAC
>CAWUIO010000015.1:0-81264 GCA_963922455.1 uncultured Microscillaceae bacterium | reverse complement strand
ATCACCAAACTTTAGAGGAGAGAGGAGAGAAGAGGCGGGACTTTTTTGTGCTGGGTGCATTTACCATTCGCCTGTATTTTTTTGGGCATTACCCATGCTAGAAAGATGCGACCGCAAAACATTTGCGGCCGGGCAGGATATTGTTTTGGGCTAGACAAAAAATCCCTTTTCTCTCATCTCTGCTCTCTCTTCTTAAGTTTGGCTGAGGGATAGAGCGGCCTGTTTGAGCTCGTGTTGGCCCGGCGGGGAAAGGCAGCGAGTAGCGAAAGCCCAACCCCGGCGCCACTCCCCTGCCTAGGAACAGCCTAGGGGGACCGCCGGGGGCAGCCCCATCAAAAAAGCTTAGTGAGTGAAGGAAGAAGAATAATGATAATTCTTGCTCCTCACCCGCTAAGCTTGGAAAAAGCACGTATAAGGGTGCTTACTGCTTCGTTAGGGTTACCGGGTTGCCCGATCCGTCTTTGAAGCTTAAAGATTTTCCATCAAATGTCACTTCACTTAATTTCTCAGCGTCTCCCCCTTCTGGTGTAAGGGTTAGTCCGTTTTCGCTTGCCGAAAAAGTACCTTTAAACTTAACCTCGTCTCCGGCCTTAACTTCAAAAGTATTATCCTTGGTAAAGTTATAGGTGATGGCGGTACCATCCTCAGCAGTACGGGTCCAAGAACCTACGATTTGCTTGTCAATTCCTTTTTTACCGCATCCGGCAGCAAAAACAATAGTAAGGAGCAAGAAAGAATACAACAGTTTTTTCATAATAGGCCTGTTTGTTTAGTGAGTTGATCCAAATTTAAGAAGAATCTTAAAGATGAAAAGCAAATCATTAAATTAATCGTAGGGATTACGCAGCTTCCTGAGGCAAATTGGGAAATAGGGGCCTTAACTGGCCACTTTGAGCTTGGAAATGCGGCCTGAGCCCGTACGAGGTTCCTCGCGGTTGTCGGCACTTAGCTCATTGAAGAGGAAGATGTAGATGACTTTATTGTCAATGTCCAGTTTACCCGAAATCGTCTCAATCAAGTAGGAGTTGCCTTGACTATCGATCAAGGTACCTTGTACATTTTGATTGAATGATTTGAAGTTGAGTTCAAAGCGTTTGTCTTTGAGATCCAGGATATTTTCGTAGTCGGTCTCGATGAGAACATCCAGGGGTTCACCAACCAGATCGTTGGTGCGGTAGTTGAAGCGTTTGGCCACGTACTCATTGATACGGGTAATACGGAATTTTTCATCGGTGATGATGATCCCGGCATAGGCTTTCCCGACGATGGACTGATATATGAGGGTTTCTTCGTAAGCGTCTTTAAGTTTGGACTGGAATTCTTCGGTCCAGCTTTGGTATTCTTCCAGTTTCTTTTGCAGGTTGCTTTCTTTTTCTTGGGCTTCTTCGGCAATTTTTTTGGAACGGGCCAAAAGCTCTCGGGTTTTTTGACCAGCCCGGGCGGCTACCATCGCATTACCGATACGCAAAGCCAAGGCGTCAATAAACTCAATTTCGTGATCTTCATATTCTTTGAATGAGATCAGCTCAATTACCCCTTCAATTTCTTCGTCGGAACGGATAGGCATGATAAGCAGGCAATTGGGCCGGGCTTTGCCCAAGCCGGAGGTAATATGGACGTAATCTTGTGGAATGTCTGTAATGACAATTGGGTGCCCTTCCCGCCAGGCCGTACCAATGAGGCCTTCTCCCCATTCTACGCGCTTTTGTTGGTATTTTTTACGTTCGTAGGCATAACATCCTAGCAACTCCAAATAGGATTGGGTATGTACTTCGTGCTGCACCACAAACAAGCCCCCTTGATTACTCTGGGTATATTTTACCAATTCCGAAATAATTTCAAAAGCTAAATGTTCGGGGCTTTCGTGATGGTTCCGGAAGATTTCATTAAAAATGGTAAGCCCTTCGCTATGCCAAGAACGCAGGGTTTCGTTTTTGGCAAATTCCTCGAGTTTGTCATTTCTTTCTTTGGCCTGTTGAATGGCATTGCGGAGCTTATTCAACATCGTGCGGAAATTACGGGCAAGGCTCCCTAGCTCATCTTTTCTTTTGGCGGGTGCTTCTAAATACTGTTCTTGGTTTCTTAAGCCAAACGTTACAGACCGGGCCACGCGGTTAAGAATAACGATGGGCCGGGAAAAACTGTAAGATACCCACAAGGCTATCAAGGAGCCTAATACAATAAGGCTCAGCAAATAGATAAAGAAAGTAGAGCGCATATCGGCGACTTCGGCAGCTACTTTTTCTCTTACTTGGTCGTTGAAGACGATGAGGGCTTGGTCTAGTTTTGTATTGATGTTATATAATTTTCCTAAATGGCCACTTTGAGCGTCCAGGCCAATTTCTTGCTCAATATGGACGATACGTTTGAAGCTTGCAAGATAATGGTTTAATGCCCCGTTGATAGCGTCCAGGCGGGCTTTTTGGGCAGGAATGAAAATATTGGTACTATCTTGGGCCAATTTACGGAGAAAACTAGCTTCTTGATTGAGCTTGTCGGCAAATTTAAGATCCTTCCAGTGTAGAAAGTCTTTTTCGTGGGGGCGTAGGGCTTTGAGCACTATGGAGCGTCCCGCTGAAATTTCTTCCAGCTCTCTCACGGCCCCAAGGAGTTCGCCCTCCAAGCCTGTATTTTGGAAGCCGCGCTGTTTGTACAAAGCCGCAATTTCCCGGAAAACCCTTTGACGGTCTTTCAGGTCTTTGTCTAGTAAATTTAGGTTGTGAGAAAAATCAAATTGATCGGCGTGGCTATTGCCTTGAAGTAAGCCGACCAGGCGTCTCACTTCACGATTGTAAGAATCAAGGCTAAGTATCTGAGAACTGGTACCACTCTGATGGAATTGAGGGCTATTCACATCACGGGCCAAGAAGCTTTGTTCGGCTTTTTGTATTTTTGTATTCAAGATGATTAATTGATCAACTTGATTTTGTAAGGCATAGAAAGAGGAGATTTGATAGTAAAATAGGAAAGATACAGAGCCAATGATCGTCGTGAATAGGATAAACACGAAAAAATAAAGCAGAAGCTTTGAACCTATTTTATTGACTTTCAAACGCATAATTGCATTTATTTGATAAGTTTTGTGTCTTTATTAAGGAACGAAAAAGAACCCTTTGGAGTATGCAGACAGAGGGCACAAACTACCTATCTTAGAGTAACAAATTTATAAAAAACTATGCCAAAGTCAAGGTTTTCACTAGCATTTTAGTCAAAACGAATCCGAATATTAATAAAAAAACCTGGCATTTCAAATCTTTACCAAGATTTTTGCGCTAGAGTAAATCAAGGCCTCCACCCATCCAAACATCTAAACAAGGAATTATTGAGCGCTTATGTACTTTTACGTAATAGTAGGAACTTACGGTTATTTTTTTCTGGCCAAGGGCTAGCCAATGTAGGAAATCTGATAAAACAGGTGACTTTAAGTTGGTTAGTTTACCAACTTACCGAGTCGGCTATTCTTCTGGGGGTGGTTATGTTTTCAAGGGAATTGGCCGCATTTATCATTTCCCCATTTGCTGGGGTGGTGGCCGATCGCTTCAATAAGCACCGTTTGGTGATGTTTTCCAATGTGTTATTATTCATCAACACGAGCCTTTTGGCCATATTAACTATCCAGGCTTGGGTTTCTGTTCCCGTCTTGGTGGCTATACAGCTTTTTTATGGCCTTGTTAGTGGTTTAGAAATTCCTACACGTCAGGCTTTTGTAAACGAGATGGTAGAAGATAAGCAACTGCTCACCAGTGCCATTGCCCTCAACTCCACCCTTTTTAACACGGCTCGTATTGTAGGGCCAGCCATTGCCGGTTTATTGATCCCTTTGGTGGGGGAGGGGTTTTGCTTCCTGATTTACTCCGGCATGTTATTGCTTATTTTGTTCTTTTTCAGCTTTCTACGCTATTCTCCCCTGCCTAAAAGTAAAGCGCGCAAAGGTTTTCAAGAAGAAATGCAGGAAGGAATTCAGTATATGGTAAAAACTCCTGAGATTAGATTATTAATCCAACTTTTTGCTGGAGTGACATTTTTTGGAATCTCCTATGAAATGCTTCTCCCTATTTTTGCCGACGAAGTATTTAAGGCGGGTTCTCAGGTATTTGGATATCTTACGAGTGCCGTTGGGGCCGGATCAATAGTAGGAGCCTTGCTCTTGAGCGGCAAAAAGAATCTAAGAGGTTTACCAATCGTATTATTTGGAGGAGTGCTCATATTTGGTGTCTTTTTGGCACTATTCTCTCAAATTGAAACACTTTGGCTTGCTCTTGTTCTTCTATTCTTTGCAGGCAGTGGTCGAGTATCCGTTTTTACGGCCAATAACACCCTCTTACAAACTATGGCCGGAGATGAAAAAAGGGGCAGGGTACTGAGTCTTTATATTATGGTTTTTATGGGTTGTAAAACCTTGGGGAACTTATTAATGGGATTTCTGGCCGATTCGTGGGGGGCACCCTTTGCCGTATTATTAGGGGGTCTTAGCTGTATCTTACTGATTTTAATTATGGTCCCGCAATACTATTTTATTAATAGGCGAGTAGAGGAGTTTGAAGAAGAAAAAGAAGCCAACTGCCGAGAAGTAGAAGGCCTTTAACTCACTGTTACATTATTCATTTTCAAACTCAAACATTTCCCAAGCACTTTTTAACTCCCGCAAGGCCAAGGCATCTCCTTGCGCCTCGGCTACTTCTACACCTAGTTTATAAATCTCCCGGGCACGCTCTATTTCGTCTGTTTCTGCATAAAGTTTGGCGGCGTGATAGTATGTGGCTACATACTTAGGATGTTCCTTTATTAAAAGTTCAAAATACATTTTTGCTGGCTTGGGTTCTATTTTTTGATATTCGAGGGCCAGGGCATATAGAATAAAAGGATCTTGGGGGTCTTTATCCAAAAAATCTAGCAATTCTTGTATTCGAGATGCGGGCATAAAGTTTATTTTTAATTTATTCTTAAATTTATCTAACTTAACCGTTTAAATTCAAGTTATAGTAAAAAAAATAGTTAAAAATGAAGATATTGGTTTGTATTACCCATGTTCCGGATACAACTTCCAAAATTACCTTTACCGACAATGAAACCCAACTTAATAAAGATGGATTACAGTTTGTCATAGGCCCCTATGATGATTATGCCCTATCCCGTGCGGTAGAGCTAAAAGAGCAATTGGGAGGTACCGTAACGGCACTCAATGTCGGCTTAGTTGAAACGGAACCTACTATCCGCAAAGCCCTGGCCATCGGAGCGGATGATGCCATTCGTATTAATGTGGAGCCAACCGATGCATTCTTTGTAGCCGAGCAAATTGCTGCGGTGGCTAAAGAAGAAAATTACGATTTGATTCTAATGGGAAGAGAATCCAGTGATTTTAATGGGGGCCAGGTACATGGTATGGTCGGTGAAATGCTCGGCATACCGTCTTTATCACCCATCGGACATTTGGATATGGAAGGCACCGTAGCCAAAATGGCCCGGGAAATTGAAGGAGGTAAAGAATATTTGGAAGCTACCCTGCCTTTGGTATTAGGTTGCCAAGAACCTATTGCCGAATGGAAAATCCCGAACATGCGTGGCATTATGTCGGCTCGGAAAAAGCCTTTGAAAGTCGTCGAACCTCAGGGAGAAGCCCAGAAAACCAAAGGCATCACCTATGAAATGCCCCCGGTAAAAGCTGAGTGTAAAATGATCGAGGCCGACAATGCCGCCGAATTGATTGGCTTCCTTAAAAATGAAGCCAAAATCCTATAAATTTTAAGCAAAAATTTCCACTGAAAGAAAAATACCTATCCTTATGTCAATACTAGTATTTGTAGAAGTAAATGAAGGAGAGGCCCGCTCTTCTTCGCTTGAAGCTGTTTCCTACGCTGTTGAGTTAGGAAAGCAAATGGACAAACCCGTAAGTGCCTTCGTATTAGGAAATCATTTGAGCGGTGATAAATTGGCTGCCATCGGAAACTACGGGGTAAGCAAGGTTATCCACGCTCAAGATGACCGACTGAACGACGGAGTGATCCAAGCGTATGCGCAAACGGTTTCTCAAATATTTGATAAAGAATCGGCCGACATCCTCGTGCTGGCCAAATCTTCTATGGGAGATGCCGTTGCCGCCCGGGTTGCCGCCCGAGCCAAGGCTGCTCTGGCTTCTAATGTTACCGAGCTTCCTGATTTGAGTGCTGGTTTTAAGGTAAAACGAGGGGTGTATACTGGCAAAGCATTCCAGATAACAGAATTAAACGCGGATAAAAAGATCTTAGCCCTTCGGAAGGGAGCTTATACCGCCCCTCCCGGAGCAGGTACTGCCGAAGTAGAAGCCTTCAGCCCTAGCCTTGAAGATGCCGACTTTGGGGCAAAGATCACTAAAACAGATAAAATTACCGGAGAAGTTTTGCTTCCTGAAGCCGACTTGGTAGTGTCTGGTGGCCGAGGTTTGAAAGGCCCAGAAAACTGGGGTATGGTGGAAGAACTAGCCAAAGAATTAGGTGCCGCTACCGGCTGTTCAAAGCCCGTATCCGATTTAGGCTGGCGCCCCCACCACGAGCACGTAGGACAAACCGGGGTTAAAGTAAGCCCCCAATTATATATCGCAGCGGGTATATCCGGAGCCATTCAGCATTTGGCCGGAGTAAGCTCGTCTAAGTGTATAGTGGTAATCAATAAAGACCCTGAGGCTCCTTTCTTCAAGGCTGCCGATTACGGAATTGTGGGGGATGCATTTGACGTACTCCCAAAGCTTACCGAAGCTCTCAAAGCTTCTAAATAAGCAAATTATCCCCATTTAAGTCTCTTGTGTATGAACGCTAGCCAGCGTTCATACATTTTTTTTGCCTTATTCTCAGGATTTATCAGTAGTTTTGCATTCGCCTAAATGAGGAGCGAACCTGAGTTCAACATAAAGGAATCCGCATTTCAACGTGAGCAAGATAAAACTGAAAATACTCGGCCTCTCATCCAGTCAATCTCAATCTGGTTCATTTGCATTAGTCTTAGGAGAGCAAACCGGTAACCGCCGGCTGCCTATCATTATTGGGATGTTTGAAGCCCAGGCCATTGCCATTGAGATTGAGAAGATTATTCCCAATCGCCCCATGACTCACGACCTGTTTAAGTCCTTCGCAAATACTTTTCATTTTTCGGTCAATGAAATCATCATCTCCGATTTGAAGGAGGGGGTTTTTTATGCCAAAATTGTTTGTACAGACGGAACAGAAACCCGAGAAATTGATGCCCGCCCCTCTGATGCCATTGCCATTGGGATTCGTTTTGGGGTGCCCATTTTTACCAATGAGGCAATTATGTCGGAAGCAGGTATTGTCCTCACCGACGCCGAAGAAGAAGAAAGTGGCGAATCAGTAATCTCCGAAGACGTAGACCCCTCCCAGTCTAAAACTATGAGCGATCGCTTAAAGGATTATTCTTCCGAAAAGTTGCATCAATTACTCAATGAGGCCCTAGAAAAGGAGGATTACGAGCAAGCAGCTAAGATTCGTGATGAAATGAAAAAACGCAACTAGTCTGTTTTTTTTTAGAGGACGATGCCCGGAACCCATTTTGGTAAAAAAGCTTTTCTTGCCCTCGCTTGGACCCTCCTGATCGCCCTCGCTTGTTTTACCCCCGGAGACCAACTTCCTGAGTATACCCTCTTTTCCTACGACAAAATAGGGCATTTTGCCTTATTTGGCGGACTCACCTTTTTATGGTTGTGGGCACTACATCCCAAGCCCAAAGGCTTACCTTGGATGTCTATCCTCTTCCTTTCTATTCTGTGTGTGATCTATAGTGGCTTGATTGAAGTGATTCAGGAAACCTGGATCAGTGGTCGCTTTGGAAGCTGGGCTGATTTTGTTGCCGACATATTCGGTTGTGCAATGGGGGCATATGCCTATCGCCTGTGGGGCCTAGGCTATAAATATCCCCCTGCTTCTAAATGAGTTAGCACTCCAACAAAACGGCTCCATAAGAATACCCTCCCCCAAACACGGCAACCACGATTACATGACCGGGCTTAAATTGGCTTAGGTTTTCGTATAGGGCAATGCTGCAGCCCGCACAACCTGTATTGCCAAGATATTGAATGTTAGAAAGGGCCTGGTCTTCGCGAAGTCCTAGATTTTGCCCTACATTACGGGTAATACGCATATTGGCTTGATGGGGCACAAAAAAATCAAGTTCTTCTAGGCTGTACTCATTTTGGGCCAGAATGTCCCGGGTTACCTTGGCCATATACTGGCAAGCGTGCTGAAAAACATCCCGCCCATGTTGCATCATAAACCCTTCATGGGCTGGCCTCAAGAATACCCCATCAGAAGCTTTCCCAATATTTCCGGCCCCTCCGGTGATGATATCTTTCACTTTAAAATCGGGCCCACCCATAGGCTTATCTGTGACCAATAGTGCACAAGCCCCATCTCCCCAGAGATGCCCTCCTACCTTATCCGTCTCATCACTATAGGCAGTATTATGATCTGAAAGTACCACCAAGGCTTTTTTGGATTTGCCCATAGCAAAATAACCCGCTACAATCTCCATAGCATTGGCAAAAGAAGAGCAAGCCGAAGACAAGGACAGAACTGGAATATCTGAAACATGGATATATTTCTGCACGGCATGGGCCAGGGTATGAATCGTATCATAGGGTGTGTAGGTCCCCCCCACGATCAGATCAACCTCGGATAAGGGAAATGGTGCCCCCGGCTCTAAGGATTTGACAGCATCGACCGCCATGGTATTCGTATTCTGACCTTCTCCCACCTTTCGTCGCTCCCGGATGCCCGTTCGCGATAAAATCCATTCTTCTGTCAAGCCATTTACTTCGCTAAAATGAGAATTTGGAACAACTGTTTCCGGGATAAAACCGGATATACCAACAATGTACATAGTATTGATTGAAACGATTGCGCACAAAAATAGCTCAAAGCAGAGTTACAAAAAAATAATGAGCTAGATAAGTTAATAGTATGCAAACCGACTAGTTTTCAATTTGTTAAGATTTTGTCATTTTTATAAATATCTTAGGCTCCCCCGACATATTGTATTTGATTTAAAAATAAAAAACAATGTTCCCATCTCTAAATAATTTATTCTCACCTGTTTGTAGATTTTATTTACATATGAAATTACGTAGAATTTTAAGTGCGTTTCTTTGTATAGGATTCTTCTTTTCGTGCAATTCTACGAGTGATACTTCCAAAGAGGCGCCTCAAGAAATGGACGATGCTTCCACTTCTCCCGCCCAAGAGCTAAGCTTTGAGCAAGAAATTTTAGCCAAAGCTATGGAGGCTCACGGCGGCGAATCGGCCCTAAACGCTCACTTTGAATTTGATTTTCGGGACAAGCATTACGTCTACAACATGCAGGAGGGTATCTATCAATACGAAAGGCATTTTGAAGACTCCCTGGGGCAGGAGGTTCGAGATATCCTAGAGAATGACAAGTTTACCCGCTTAATTCAGGGCGATACCGTGCAAGTTACCCAAGAACGCGCCGACGCCTATGCTAATTCGGTTAACTCGGTTATTTACTTTAGTTTTTTACCCTTTAGGTTAAAAGATCCCGCCGTTCAAATGCAAAGTTTGGGGGCCTGCGAAATCAAAGGAATGCCCTACGAAAAAATATTTGTTACATTCCGGCAGGAAGACGGGGGAAAAGATTATTCAGACAAGTATGTGTACTGGTTTCATCAAGAGAAGGGAACCCTCGACTATCTGGCTTACAGCTACGAAGTAGATGAAGGTGGTACCCGCTTCCGGGAAGCCATAAATCCTCGAGAGGTGGGAGGACTGCGTTTTCAAGACTATATCAACTATGCCGGGGAGAAGGATACCGATGTGCGCCAGATGGATAGTCTTTTTCAGGCTGGGTCCCTGGAAGAGGTATCTCGAATAGAAAATGTAAATATTCAAAAAATCGCCGCTGAGCAATAGCTAAACCGCGCATTAAGCTTGCACTTCTATTTTCATGGTCAAGGGAGAAGCCTGCTTTCCTATCCCAAAGCCTTAAACACACTTTTGTTTTTCAAGACTTCGGGATAAGCGTTCTCCTGGTTATTAAGGGGGAAGCCCAAATGCTAAAGTTAAAACTATAACTCACTATCCTTACTGGCTTTAAATATTTTGAGGCCTTTTATTGTCCCTAAGCCAATTAGTGGACTTGTTCTCTACGTATTGGCTAAAAACTTTGGTGTCTGGAGCAACAAAATTTAAAAAGCCCTCTATATTTGCCCCACAATTTACCCAGCTCTTCTGGGTTTATAAATCTCTCAGGGAGATTTAGGAGAATCAAACACGCTCCTAAAAACTTGGGCCTAGCCTTATGCATTTAAACCAATTCCATTCTTTTTGTACTATTCAAATCATTGATTAGCCCTATGTTGCATGCCCTTTTAGGCTTTCTGGCCCCCATAGTAATCTACCTTTACATTTTTGTTCTTAATGCCATACTTCCCGGGCGATGGGTGGTCGGTTATGCCACCAAGCCCGATAGTGATGAGAAGTTACACTATCGTTTGAACGGTTTCCTAGTATTCCTCGTGAGCATAGCTACCTGGTTTGCCTTAGGCTACCTAAACTGGATGCCTTGGGACTGGCTATATCAAGTACGTTGGTATGCGGCCCTCGGGGCGATTGTTTTTGGACTCGTTTTTTCTTTGGCAATTGTGGTACCCGCAGCGCCGGTTCAAAAGGCATTTCTGACAGACTTTTTTTTAGGCCGACTGGAAAACCCTCAATTATGGGGAGGCAGAGTAGATGCCAAGATGTGGCTTTATTTAATTGGGGCTATTATGTTGGAGCTTAATCTGTTAAGCTTTGCGGCATTCCACTATCAGCTCTACGGGGCCGATTCATCCCCGGGTATCTTCTTGGCCTTGGGCATGTTTACTTTTTTTGTTTGTGATTACCTGACTTTTGAAGAAATCCACCTGTATACCTATGATTTGTTTGCCGAAAGGCTTGGCTTCAAGTTAGGTTGGGGGTGTATTGCTTTTTACCCTTTCTTTTACGCCATTCCGCTTTGGGCAAGCGTACATTTACCCAACCCCCAATGGCCTTGGCCCTATTATGTATTGGCTGGGCTTTGCTTTTGGGGAGGCTGGTCTTTGTCCCGAGGGGCGAATATGCAAAAATATTATTTCAAGCGTGACCCAGATCGCATCTTCTTGGGTATTCAACCCCAGAGCATCAGCGATGGGAAAAGAAAACTCCTGGTAAGTGGCTACTGGGGACTGAGCCGCCATATTAATTATCTGGGTGAAATATTGATGGGAACGGGTATAGCCCTGGCTGTGGGGTATCCCGCCATGCTTTGGCCTTGGTTGTACCCCATGTACTACGTAGCCTTGCTCTTTCCTCGTCAAGTAGATGACGACAAACGCTGTGCCGCGAAGTATGGCCCCCTTTGGGACGAATATCTCCAAAAAGTCCCTTACCGGATCATCCCTTACATTTATTAAAGAACCTAGGGGCTGCCCCCGGCGATTCCAGAATGGTTTTTCAAATGTACCCGAACTGCCGCCGGGGTCGGGCTTTCGCTACTCGCTGCCTTTCCCCGCCGGGCCCTTACGAGCTCAAACAGGCCGCTCTATCCCTCAGCCTTTTGAGAGCAGAGAATAGAGAAGAGGGAAGAGAGAGGGGCAAGGGAGAGTTAATCAAGCAATGGGTCTCTTTTCTCTACTCTCTATTCTCTCTTCTTGCTTGGCTTAGGGATAGGCGCCCGCCTGTTTTCCGCAATGCATGACCCAAATTGATTAATATTGGATATAAGCTTAAAAACGCAATTTCAGGATAGCTATTTAAGAACCGGGATACGGGACATGGGAACCGGGACGGGATGTCGTGCAGCTATCAACTGCTATATCCTTAAGGCTGAAAAAAGTCCCGCCTCCTTCTCTCGTCCCGGCTCCGATTTTGAGAGCCGGGATACGGGACAAGGGAACCGGGACGGGATGTCGTTCGGCTAGCAACTGCTATGTCCTTAAGGCTGAAAAAAGTCCCGCCTTCCGTCTCCCGGTTCTCGGTTCTCACCTCCCGGTTCCTTCTCTCCTCTCTCTCCTCTCCTTCAGCTTAGGGATGGAGCGCCTGTTTGAGCCCGCCGCTGGTTTGCGCGGGGGCCGGCGAGTAGCGAGAGCCCGACCCGCGCCAGCACTTATGCCCAATTTACAGCTAAATATGTGGCGCGGGGAAGCCCCAAACAGGCATTCCTCACAATTTATGAAAAGATTAAGTAAAAAATTACGTAAAGGCTTAAAGCAAGGGCTTTTGCTAAAGGTAATCATCCTGGCCTAATGCTTGTTTATCAGTTTATTAAAATTCTTGCTATTTTTAGATTAAGCTTTTTATACTGTAGCCTTATCCTATGAGCCAAATCCAAGTCTCCCCCACCCATGCAAGGCCATGGAGTATACACTCGATCCGTAGTCGGCTCGCCTTGGGAATTTTCCTTTTGGTAATCCTGGCCAGTGCCCTATTCTTCCTGATGTATGGCTTTTTGAATAATCAGGCCCAATTTGAGCAAAAGCTCTCGCGGCTGTATCAACCCATTAACTTGTATGCCCAACAAATTAGCACCGGGCTCTATGAAAATAGCAGCACCCTAAAAAGAGAATTTTACCGGGATAACCTACAAATTTTGGAGACGAGCAAGGCTACCCGCTACAAAATCAACGAAATTTGGAAATACCAAATTTTTTCGGGCATCGATACGCTTGAGCATTTTATTGCGCAACTACAAAGAAAAGAAATTAGAAACCGAGGGATTGACCTACGCAACATCCTACGGCAGATTCATCAAGGCTCGCAAAAATCATTAGAGCGGGTCCGGATAAAAAACATTCAGACTTTACAAGCCAAAACGAATCCCTTGGAAGCTCCTGGAGACCTTACCTACTCTAATCCAAGCTTACAAGAACATGTGCAAAATCAATTGCTGCCTTTACAGGAGTCGGCCCAGATTGTCCTGGATGAGATTGTCGCCAAGATTGATGTTATTAGGGCCAATGAGCAGTCGGCCCAAGCTTTTCAAAGACAAAGGATCGTTGGGTGGGCCATTGCCCTGATTATTGCGTTTCTCCTTACCTCCCTCTGGTTGTATTGGTCGCTTAGCTCCTATCTAAAACAAAACATAGACACCCTCCAAAGCTCTTTGAATACCTTATTGGAAGGTGAAATACCACAGCGGATGGGCATGCGTACCCTGGAATTTAGCGGTGTAATTCAATCTTTAAATGCTTTCTACAGACGTTTAGCCAACCTTAAAGAATATTCCAAGAAGGTAAGTCAAAACCAATTTGTCAAGGATATGGATATTCTTCCCAAGGAAGGGAGCCTGGGTCAGGCTTTGGATCAAATGCAAAACGGACTTTCCAAAATTTCTGAAGCAAATGAGATACGAAATTGGACCAATACGGGCATGCTTAAATTTAGCGAACTCGTAACCCGTTATTCGGATAATTTGGAAAGCTTGGCCCAACAAGTTATCAATAATTTGGTCCTTTATCTGGATATTAACCAAGGGGGCTTCTTTGTGGTAGAAAACTTAGGCGGCGAGGGCGAAAAGCTCAGACTTTCTGCTTCTTATGCCTACAATCGAGAAAAGTTTATCGAGAAAGAAATTGCGCTTGGCCAAGGAATCATCGGGCAAGTGTGGTTGGAGAAAAAAACCCAATACATGGAGGATATCCCGGAGAACTATGTCACGATCACTTCTGGTTTAGGTGAGGCTACTCCACGGGCCCTGCTTATCGTCCCTTTGGTTTCGAGCCAACACATACATGGCATTTTAGAATTAGGCTCCTTTGAAAAAATACCCGAATACAAAATTGCCTTTGTGAAGGAGATTGCCGAGACAGTCGGCCAATCAATTGCTGCCTTACAAATTAACCAACAAACCCGTACTCTATTAAGCGAATCACAGGAGCTTACCCGGACCCTGCGAAATCAAGAAGAAGTGATGCGCCAGAACTACCTGGAGCTGGAAACTACGCAAAAGCAAATGCGCTCGACTCAAAAAGAATTGGCCGAGAAAGAAGCCAACCTGGATGCGCTTATTAATAATACCTCCCACGCTATTGTCGGAATTGATCAAAATTACCAAATCACGGTAGTCAATCGCGCTATGCGCCAACTCTATCTCGAATCGGGAGTCCGCTTGGATGTGGGAAGCCACCTTAAGCACGAGTTAAGCCCGGAGGAGACCCTCGTATCCCGTGATGAGTTTGAGCGGGTTTTGGATGGGGAACGCATTGAGATATTAAGAGAGGTGGAAAAATATGGTAATACGTTATACTATAATTTGCACTATAATCCTATCCGAGACGAGGAAAAGCATGTTATTGGGGCTTCCGTATTTGTGGAAAACATAACCGACCAGAAATTGGCGAATATGCAGCTTAAAGAAGCCGAAGCCAACTTAACGTCCCTGATTAATGATACGGAGGATGCCATTATGGCCCTCGATCAAAACTTTCGCATCATTGTAGTGAATGAAGTGTATAAAAAAGAGTTTGAAAAGCGGGGAGTTAGTTTACAAATCGGCGAGACCATTTTTGATTATATGACTACCCGCGAAATGAAACGCTGGAAAGCCTTATATGACCGGGCGCTCAATGGGGAGCATTTCTCTAAAGTGATTGACAGTGGTAAGTTTCCCAATAAGACCTATCGTGAGCATTGGTTCAATCCCATTCGGGATGAGATGGATAAAATTACGGGTTTTTCTATTTTTTCCCGAGATATAACGGAATCAAAGAAGTCGGAAATCAAAATTCGACAGCTGCTACTAGATTCCTTGGAAGCTACCGAGAGCTTAAAAGCTAAAGAAGAGGAAATGATGAAAAAGATCAAAAACTACGAAGAACGTATCCGCGATTTAGAATCGGGTATGTTTTCTTCCAATTAAGGCTACACTGTAGATCCCTCCGATTCGGTCTGGTCGGGGCCCATGCCATTGCTACTGTAAGCCTGGTCCAGGCTTGTACTTTCCACAAGGGCTTCGTCTTCCTCCGTTTTGGCAAAGAAGCGTTTTTGGAAAATCAGGATGACAGCAACGCCCACAAAAATGGAAGCATCTGCAACATTGAATATAGGCCAAAAGGAGTAATACTCTCCTCCGATAAAGGGGATCCAAGTAGGCAAAACACCCTCCCAAATATCAATGTAAAACATATCAATCACTTGCCCATGAAACCAAGGGGTTATGGAGTTGGCGGGGGCATTCCCTAAAAACACCCCATAAAATGTAGAGTCAATCACGTTCCCGATGGCCCCCCCCAAAATGAGGGCAGCACACCATATTAGTCCAGCGTGCGCTTTACGATCTACCAAGAGTTTGATATAATAGGCTATCCCGATAGTAGCAATAATTCGAAAAAGGCTAAGAACTAACTTCCCGTAGGTGGCGTCTATTTTTAGGCCAAAGGCCATGCCCGGGTTAAGGATATAATGAATTTTAAACCAGTCGCCAAAGACCTTGATCTCCCCAGGAAGGCCGATTTCCAGGTTGTAATGCACCAACATTTTTACAGTTTGGTCGAGAATAATAATGGCAACACTTAAGAGAAAGTACTTGAAATATTTCATAACAAACGCTCCAGATCTCGGCAATCCCTTGATACCTGGTTTAAGAATTTTTTTAGCGGATAGCTTATCCTCTCTAAAATCCAAAAGAGTAGAGAGAGTACAATATTTATTACAAACGAATGATTCGCAGAAAGAGTTTATATCTTAAAGCGAAATACAAAGTTAGAAAAACTCTGCCAAAAACTAAGGCAAACCTGTTAGGCCTTAACAATATCAATTCCTGAAGAACTGCCGATGCGGTCGGCGCCGGCTTCTATCAAGGCTAGGGCCTGCTCTCGGGTCCGTATTCCTCCCGAGGCTTTTATACCAACACTCGAGGGAAGTATACTCCGCAAAAAGCGAACGGTCTCGACATCGGCCCCTCCGGGGCCGTAGCCGGTAGATGTTTTCATAAAATCAACTCCAGCCTCTACACAAGCTTTACAAGTAGCCTCAATTTCTTCCTTAGACCAATAGGCTGTCTCTAAGATAACTTTGAGTATAGCCTCCCTTTCGTGAATAAATTGAGCCAGTTGGGCCATTTCAATTTTAACCCAATGATAAGCCCCATTTTGTATGGCCGATAAATTTACGACTACATCCAATTCTTGGGCCCCATCTCTGAGGGCACTTTCAATTTCTTTGCGTTTCACCTCGGAGCGTTGATAGCCAAAAGGAAAGCCAATTACCGTAACCAAGCTAATATCTTCTTCCCCTAAATCCCGGCCTGCTTTTTTTACCCAATAGGGGGGGACACAGATCCCGGCAAAGCGGTACTGCTTGGCTTCTTGAACCAGGCTTTCTACCTCATCTGCTAGTATCAAAGGATTGAGATTGGTGTGCTCAATGTAGTTTTCCAAATTTTCCATAGTTCTTGCTTCGTATCACTTGAATTTGCTTAAATAGGTGGGTGGGATATAAATTTCACCTAAATTTAATCCAATAAATGGATCAAGTAAATAAAATTACTTTTATATTCGTATTTTAAAACTAAATCCATTTAGGGCAAATCAACAATCTATGTTAAGTTGAGTTTCTCCTTTATGAGTGAAGATATCAACCTAGAAACCAAATCTTTTAAAGCCTTACACCCTTGAGTGATTCTAGGAATAATGAAATTAAGCCAATACTCAGCAATGAGGCTCGTTTCCACGCACTCTTGCAGAACCAACACGATTTGGTCTACTGTTTTTTACCGGATACGACGCTTACCTTTGCCAATCAAAGTTATTGCGAATATTTAAATCTAGCCCTTGAAGATATTCTGCATCAGAAATTGACAGATATCTTGCCTTCCTCCCAAAGTCGAAAGCTCCTAAGTAATATTCGGCAATTACAGGATTCTCCAAAGAAAATACATTATGAGTATAAAACCATAAGAGGAGACGGTAAACCTTATTGGTTTTCTTGGACCTTTTCCCCTCTTTCCTACCGAGGCCCCGGCCGGCACGAGTATCAAGCGGTAGGCCGGGACATTAGTGCCCAAAAAGAAGCCCTAGAGCAAATCAAAGGGCAGCACAAAAAGTTAAAGGCAATCTTGGATAGCCAACCAGCTGCGGTTTTTCTTCTGGATAGGGATCACGAGATCTTATTTCATAATGCCTTAGCTACCCGTTGGTTGGAGATCATCAAGCAAAATTCTATCAAGATTTATCCTCGGCAAAATTTAAAAGAATTTATCTACCCTGAAGATCTCTATTTTTTTGTTTCTGATGTAGATCAGGCCTTCAAAGGAAAAAATATCACCCGAGAAAAACAGCTTCCTGTAAGGGAGGATGAATTGCAATGGTTTGAATGGAATTATAGCCCGGTAATTGATGAGCGACAAAATATTATCGCTACTTTACTTTCTATTCGAGATATTTCTTCCAGCAAAAAAGCGGAGCTTTCTTTACGTGAACAGCGTATTCAAACGGAGTCGCCCGAATCTATGAGCACCTGGCTGGAGCTTGTGAAAAATAATTTCCTGCCCTATTTACAATCCCTGGACGAAAACCAGAACTCTATCCAAGCCTTGGAATTGGATAAGCTAAAAATTAATACCAATACGATCCCCACTCAAGTACTACAAAAAATATTTTATCATGGCATCCGTTCTTTGGGTAAGGACTTAAATCGCCAGTCTAATTCTACCTTACAAATTGAGCTCGATACCGTCTTAGAACCACCGCTCGATCCGGGGGAACCCCAAAAGATGGCCCTGGTACCCGAATGGGCCCGTCAATTTCCTGGCGTAGGTTTCATGATGCTGGATCACGATGCTACGATTCAGTTTGCTGGAGGGCAATTATTAACCCGTTTTGGCCTAGGAGATGAATGGGGGGTGGGGCAGTCGGTATTTCAGCTGCTAGACGAAGAAACCGCCCGTGTAGTACGAGGAGCCATACAAAGAGAAGAAGCAAACCAGGCTTTTTCATATCTTTTCAGCCAAGACCAAGCTTCCTATATGTTGTACCTCTCACAAATACCGCGAAAGGGGGAAGCCAAAAACTGGCATTGGTTGATGTTGATTGAGTTACCCGAAATTTTCCCCAGTGATGTATCCGGGGAAGATAATCCCGGAGTGAGCCCTCGCTATCTGGACCCCCTGCCTTTGCCGGTTTTTATGCTTTCTGAAGATGGGCAGATCATCTACGTTAACCCCGCCTTTCTTCAATTGAGCGGCTATTTAGAAAGTGCTATCCTATCGGTCACGTTTTGGGAATTGCTCGAGAACCGTGAATTAGATCTAAAAAGCCGGGATGCCAAAGACCAAACCCAAATTTTTGATACGCAACTGAGGCGTTCTGACTTAAGTTTTTTGCCGGTCCGGATCAAAATACTCCAAATAGCCCCCTATCGTCATTTAGGTGTGCTGGAAGACATTTCGCATTGGAAGACTCAAGAATTGCAATTACTCGAAGCCGTAGACCAAGCCGAAAGAAGAGCGCAGGCTCAAGCGCAGTTTTTGTCTACGATGAGTCACGAAATTCGTACGCCCCTGAACGCTGTCATTGCTTTGAGCCATTATCTTTTAGAGGAAGATCCCAAGCCTGATCAGGTCAGGAGTTTGAAAACTTTGCGTTTTTCGGCCGAGAATTTACTCTCGCTGATCAACGATATTTTAGATTATAATAAGATCGAGTCGGGTATGGTCCAGTTTGAGACCATCGACTTCGATCCTCGCTCCTTGTTACAGTCCATTAAAGAAAGTATGGAGTATCGGGCCCGAGAAAAAAAACTTCCCATCATTTTGGACTACGATGACCATATTCCCCAGGTTATTCAAGGAGATCCGGTGCGGCTGTCCCAAATTTTGACCAACTTGATTGATAATGCTATTAAGTTTACCAGTGATGGCTATGTCAAAGTAAGTGCCCGCTTACAAAACCTAGGAGAAGAAGAGGTAGAGATCCGATTTGCGGTATCCGATACGGGAATTGGGATCCCTCTGGAAAGGCAAGAAGTTATTTTTGAGCGATTTACTCAAGCCACCAAAGAAACTACCCGAAAATTTGGAGGTACGGGCTTAGGTTTGGCCATTACCAAAAAGCTGCTTGAATTAATGGGTAGCCAGGTACAATTACAAAGTATACCCAATCAGGGGTCCAGGTTTTCCTTTAAAGTTAGCTTCCTACCTGGACATAATGCCCAGATAGAGCAGCCCGATATTTACTTGGAACGTTCTCCCCAGTTCAACCTCATGGGCGCCAAGATTCTTGTGGTAGAAGATAATGAAATTAACCAGCTAGTTACGCGGCAATTTCTGAATAAATGGAATGCCCACGTAGATAATGCCGAAAATGGGGAAATAGCCGTCGCTCTTGTATCCAAAAAATCGTATGACCTGGTCTTGATGGATTTGGAAATGCCGGTCTTAGATGGATATCAAGCTACCGAACAGATTACTTCACTACCCGGACTTGCCGCAAAAGTGCCCATTATTGCGCTCACCGCCGATACCAGCCCTGAAGTAGAAGCCCGTTCCCGGCAAGCCGGTATGGTAGAACTGCTTACCAAGCCTTTTACCCCCAATGAGTTGTACCAGGTTATCCGAAAGTACCTGGATATGAATCAAAAGCCAGAAGGATTTGAGGGTAAAGATGCGCCTGGCACAGACAGCAGTAAGCCAAATAAGATTAATTTTAAGCGTATTATCGAGATTTCTGGTGGGAACAAAACATTCATCCGTCGATTTAATGAGTTGACGGAGAAAGCCTTTCTCGATTTTGCCCAAAATTTTGAAGAGATTATCACGGCCCGAGACTATGAGAGCTTACGCAAACTGAACCACAGTATTAAAGCGACTATCGATTTGCTGGGCCTACACGAACTACAATACGAAATACAAGCAGCTAAACGCTTGCTCCAAGAAGATCCTAGTCCCATTACCGAGCTTGAGCAATCCATCCGAAATATTCATCGTCTCTGTGAGGAATACCGACGGTATTTAAAGGAATATTTTTACCGCTAAGTGTCAAGGCTGAGGGATAGAGCGGCATGTTTGAGCTCGTGTAGGCCTGGCGGGGAAAGGCAGCGAGTAGCGAAAGCCCGACCCCGGCGCCACTTAACTCCCTTGGGGGCCCTAAGTGAAATCGCCGGGGGCAGCCCCTAGGAAACTTCGGGCACTTCTGAGGCAAACTGTAACTTCACCAAATTTTGGTATATGCCCTGGGGTAATTCTTTGAGCTCCTCGTGGGTCCCTGATTCGGCAATCTTTCCGTCTTGAATCACAAAAATGGTGTCTACCTTGCGGATGGTCGCCAGGCGGTGGGCAATGACGACGGTGGTACGATTTTCCATCAAGGTCTCGAGAGCCTCTTGAACCAATTTTTCCGAATCGGCATCCAAAGAGCTGGTAGCCTCATCCAGGATCAAAATAGAAGGGTTTTTAAGAATGGCTCGGGCTATAGCAATGCGCTGTCGCTGCCCCCCCGAGAGTTTAATGCCCCGTTCGCCGACTACAGTATTCAGGCCATCGGGGAAACTGTCAATAAAACCCCAAGCATTGGCTTGACGAGCGGCTAGGATAATCTCTTCTTTTTCGGCTTCGGGGCGGCCATAAGCAATATTTTCCCGGATCGTCCCTCCAAATAAAATCACTTCTTGGGGCACCACCCCGATATTATTTCGCAGGTAGGTCAAAGGATAATCCTGAATTTTTTGTCCGTCAATCCGGATTTCGCCGTCGTTGAGCGGGTAATACCGGCCTAAAAGCTGGGTGATGGTTGACTTCCCTGCCCCACTATACCCCACTAAGGCCACTTTTTTCCCTTGCTCGACCTCGAGAGAAATCCCTTTGAGTACTTCCACGTCGGCCCGGGAAGGATAAGAAAAGTGCACCTTATCCAAGACAATTTTCCCTTTGAGGGGAGGAAGCTCATATTTGGATTCGTTTTGGATGGCCTCATCGCTTATTTCGGCTTCTTCCTCGATAATTTCCAGAACCCTTTCGGAGGCCCCACTGGCTTTTTGTAACTGGCCATATAACTCACTCATCCCCCCCATAGAGCCTCCAATAAAGGCGGTGTAGATAATAAAAGAAGTCAAGGTGCCGGGCTGTAAATCACCACTTTCTACCAGACTGGCCCCATAGGCCAAGACCAGCATCACCCCGCCAATCAGTACCGTAATCACAAAGGAGGCAAAGGCCCCTCGGTAGGCAGCTACTTTGATAGACATGCCTACCACTTTTTTAAGTGAATTTCGGTAACGCCTTACTTCCAACCATTCATTGGTAAATGCCTTTACCGCCTGGATGGACTGTAAGGTCTCCTCCACGATGATATTGGAAGCAGCCAATTCATCTTGGGCCTGTTTGGCCACTTTGCGGATGAACCGTCCAAAAATAATGGCCATAATGACCAATATTGGGAAAGTGGCTATCATAAAAAGGGTAAGCCGGGTAGACTGCAAGAACAGGATCGTTGTTCCGATAAGGATGGTGGCTATCTGTCTAAAAAACTCGGCAATGGTAAAAGAAAGGGCATCTTGCAATTGGGTCACATCGGCCGTTATCCTACTGTTTAGCTCCCCCACTCGTCTTTGCTCCAAAAAACCCAAAGGCAAGGTAATGATCCGTTTGTAGAGGGTACCCCGGATGTCGGCCATGGCCCGCTCGCTTACCAAGGCGAAGAGATAGATCCTAAAAAAGGAAAAGAGCGATTGCAAGATGAGAATTGCCGCAAAAACCAACATCACCTGCTGGATGGAAGAAAAAAACCAGGTCTCATTGCCCAGGGCCACATCTAGAAAAGAGCCCGCCAAAAAAGGCACCACTAAAGCGGTCAAAGTAGAAAACACCAAAAAGATCATCCCGATAGCAAAATAGCTGCGGTAGGGAAGAATAAACCGATACACTTTGAGAACTTTTTGCAGCCCCTGACGGGTCACTTTACGCTTTTCATCCTTTACTTCCTCGCTTTGGGAATATCCTTGTGCCATGTTTCACGTACATTTATATAGACTATGAGCAAGTGTTTTATTTTAAACCGAAATATATCGGGAAAGTTATCTTCAGAATAGCTCTGCCTCCCCCTGGATATTAGGAAGATGCTGTGTATATTCAATAAACAAGGCACTTGCCCCTTCATTTAACCTGGATCGCCCGCAAAAATATGGCATTCACCTATCAAAACCGCTACCTACAGACTTTTTACTTCAAAAAAGTAGCTACCCACCGGGGTAATTTCCGTTATTACACCACCCTGAGCCTCAGTTCTGACTGTGTAGATTCCTTGCCCAAGGGATTTGAAGTATACGAGCAACCGGAGTTTGGCCACGTCTACCTACGCAAAAAAATTCGTTCTCACATCCGGGAAGAGGAGATTGGCCTCGTCCATCAAAGCCTGGTTGGTATCCCCTCTATCAAGCAATACATCATCGATCGGCACAGTAAGGGCTTTACGATTTATACTACCGATATCGATTGGGAATACCTAGAAGAAAACTTTCCTGAAAAAACCGAAAAATACCAAGACCGCCCCCAGCAACTTCTACGAAAAGTACAACGCTATGATGCCCGTTTCCTGTTCACCTTAGAACACGAAATGCTGCGAATTTTCTCCCTTCACCGACGTTCTTATGTAGGTTTCCGGGAGTCTTGGGTACTTATTGAAAAATCCTGCCCCTTGGCCGACCTCTTGCCCCGATATTGCCGCTTTTTAGGAACGGATCGATTTTTCCGTTTACCTGCCATGCAATAAAGGCAACACTTGAGCCCGAATACCAGTCTATAGTTTCCGGATACCTAATTTTTTACAGAGCTTTGAGACAAATGCTCAAGCCGGGAATTTTTTAGAGACCGGGGTGCTTTTTGCGGTCTAACAAATCAAACCTTTATTTTTATGAAAAGAGTCCTACTATGTCTACTCTTCTTATCAGGCTTATTTTGGGGATCTCCTCCAAGGTTGCAGGCCCAGTTTACCGATCCTTTGGATACTACAGGTAGTTATTTTAATATGCCCATCGGTTACTTGCAGATTGGTGACCAAAGTTTTGTGGGATTACGATTTAATCCCGAGTTCCGTTTTTGGAAAATGGGGATTGGCATAGACATTCCTTTGTTTTTTAGCGTAGACGATGGCTCTTTTCGGAGCGAAGAATACCGCAATAATTCCGGATTTTTGCGCTTAATTCGTTATTTCCGCTTTGGCATCAAGGAAAAAGACAAAGTCTACTTCCGCCTGGGGCAATTAGACCGAAACTATCTGGGTTACGGGATGCTGGTAAGAAACTACAGCAATGTAGCCAGTTATGAGCGAAGAAAGGTAGGCTTTGAGTATGATGTCCGCTTTTTGAAGATTTTTGGCATTGAAGGGGCGTATTCGGATATCAGTGGAGGAAAAAACCTGGTTTCGGTACGTCCTTATGTGCGGCCCTTTAGCCAGAAAAAAATTCCTATTATCAAAACCCTCGAGTTGGGACTGGGCTTCGTGCGGGACCGAGACCCCAATGCTTTTAATGGCTCCGGTGACCAAACCAATTCGGAGTTTGTACGTAGTGGCCTGCGGGCCTGGAGTGCCGACCTTGGGCTGGAAGTCTTAAAAAGTAAATTGCTTACCTTAAGCACCTACGTTCAGTATGGATACATCGGCAAAGTAGATGCCCTGGCCGACTCGGTCGATCGCCTCCGGGAAGCCGTGGCGGGTGCCGATTCTCTCTTAAGCCCAGCTTTGGCAGACGGATACCACGGCGGGGGTGGTTTTAGTATTGGTGTGGTGGGCAAATTAAAGCTCATCGCCAATGTACTCGACTTAGATATAAATCTGGAACGGCTCTGGCAAAACGAGCACTACCAGCCCCAGTTTTTCGACCTGGTTTACGAAATCAATAAAGATGAAAAGTTATGGTCTTTGGCCAATACCGAGCGTGTATCCAGTACCTTGGGGGTCTTAACTGCGACTATTTTAAAGAAAATCAGCCTCACCGGGGGGCTTCGGGTTCCCGACCGTATCAGCCCAGAAACCCCAGCTTTTGTCCAACTTCGGGCCCGGCTTTTAGAGATTATTCCTAAATTGACGCTTGAGGCCGCCTACCTCAAAGGAGAAATTGGCAATTTTGCCGATGCTTTTAAGCTTGATGAACGCGCGCAACTCAATGCCCGGGCCACCTACCGCCTCCTTCCCCACCTGCTGGCGGGAATAGACTACCGCTGGACTTTTGCCTTAGATGAAGAGGGCAATCGCAACCGTTACACCGCAACCAGTTATGTCATGCCTTTTGTGAGCTTGAACTTCCCTATTGGGGGAAATCCATAAATTTCCTTTGCCCTTTTCTTGCCAATAGATCAAGGAGAGGGCAAAAATTTTCTGGGGCTGCCCCCGGCGCAGAAAAAATGTATACAAATGAATAGGATGTGCCGCCGGGGTCGGGCTTTCGCTACTCGCTGCCTTTCCCCACGGGCCAATACGAGCTCAAACAGGCCGCTCTATCCCTCAGCCTTTTTGACAGGGCACAGCAACTGTACATCGGCTTTGCTAAGGACACCTTATTGGCGACTGTTCATCTCCTGTACTTGCTCCCAATACGGACTCTTTTGGATTTGTTTCAAAAAGTCTTCCATAAAGGCCTCCTTGCCTTCAATTTCCGAATACCAAGCCTGGGCTAAGAAGTTTTCTGCTTGACTCCCCTTACCGGTGTAAAGCAAGCGCATCAAGGTGCCCCAGAGTTTGGGCGAGATAAAGCCCCACCTTTGCTCAGGCGGTCCACCCAGCACGGAGACATCGTAAGGGTAGGTGTTTTTGGCCATTTCATAAAAATCCATCATGGTTTGTTTGACCTCTTCGGCAACTTTGGGGTTGAGTAGAACTGTATCACTTTGGAGCATCCATTCGGGAGCCATGTGGTAATTTTTGTCACGATATTCTAGCACTACCCGTTCGTAGGGAGACTTGACAAAACTGGCGTTCCAGTTGGCAAATACATAATCGTTTATGACAATTTCGTAGCGGCCATCTTGGCCAAAATCTCCCAACCAGGGAGTCCCGTATTTGGAGTAGATCGTATCGAGTATTTCAAAGTTTTCCCGGCCGAGGGAGAGAATGTACCAGGTGTTCGCTTGCTCTTCGCCGCCCAGGTACTTTTGAAAAATGAAATTTCTCTCACCATCGCCAGTAATGTCATAACTGTGGGTATTTTGGATAGCGACAAATTGTAGGTGGCCTGCTCGTTTTGCATCGAGCTCAAAGACGACTTTTTTGTTGAGGAGTACTTGGGCTCGGTACTTCTTTTGGCCGTGATCATAATATTTTTTCATCAAATACCGTTTGAAGGAAAGTTTCAAGGTATCCGGTTTTGAAACTTGGGCTGGGGTGATAGAGCAAATCCCCCAAAGTAGCCCCAAGATGATCGTTAATTTCAATTGCATGTTTGTCGTATATTTTAACCAGTACTCCATGGTATCGAATCGGTAAAATAGCTTGTGGGTTTCAAAAATTTAAAATTTGATACCAAGTCGGCATCCTTCCTGCAATCCGCCAATAAATTGTATATTTGTCTATTATGATTAGTTTCCTATGCTAAGATCCCTCTTGATCGCTTTGATACGTTTTTATCAAGCGGCAATATCCCCTTACACACCAGCTTCTTGTAGGTATACACCTACCTGCTCACAATACATGATTGAAGCGATGAAAGTCCATGGAACATTTAGAGGGGCTTGGCTGGGTTTGAAGCGAATTAGTCGATGTCATCCTTGGGGAAGTCATGGGCCTGACCCGGTTCCTCCGGCAAACAAATCTAAAGAATCTAACGCATGAGAAAGCTATTCTACTTCTTTTTTTTCACCCAAAGGTTCCATTTATTTCTTTTTATTCCTCTTCTCTTGGGAGCTTGCGAAACAGATAGCCTGGCACAAGACAGGTACTCGCGGCAGACCCAAGTAGATATAAAGCACTATCGCTTTCAGCTCCACTTAAAAGATCAAGTAAACCGCATGGAGGGGAAGGCCCTCATCCGTTTTTTATGCCGGGAGCCTATGAGTAGCCTCACCTTGGATTTTGTAGCTTCGGACGGTCAGAAAGGTATGAACGTTCAGTCGGTTCAATGGCATGAGGAGACCCTTGCTTTTGAGCACCTAGAAGAAAAACTGAGCATCCGCTTTCCCAAAACTATTTCCTCCAATCAATTAGACAGCCTAGAGATAAGCTACTATGGTATTCCCAAAGATGGGCTCATCATCTCCCGTAATAAATTTGGTGACCGGACTTTCTTTGGAGATAATTGGCCCAACCGGGCACACCACTGGCTCCCTTGTATTGACCACCCTTATGAAAAAGCCAGTGTAGAATTTATAATTCAGGCCCCCGACCATTATAAAGTGGTAGCCAATGGTAAACTTATGCAAGAGAAAAACTTAGATAACGGCATGCGTCTTAGTCATTGGTACGAATCCTTGCCATTGCCTACCAAGGTTATGGTGTTTGGAGCCGCTCGCTTTGCGATAGAAGATTTAGGGGCGGTAGCTGGGGTGCCCTTACAAAGTTGGGTGTTTCCCCAAAACCGCGAAACAGGATTTTACGACTATGGCCAAGCCAAGGAAATATTACCCTACTATGTGGAAAAGTTTGGCCCTTTTCCTTATTTAAAATTAGCCAATGTGCAGTCTAAAACCCGGTATGGCGGTATGGAAAACGCTAGTAATATTTTCTACTCAGAAAACTCCGTTCGGGGGGACCGTTCTAGCGAAGGACTTTTGGCCCACGAAATTGTACACCAATGGTTTGGCGATTCCGCTTCGGAGTTAGATTGGTACCATATCTGGCTGAGCGAGGGCTTTGCCACGTACTTTACGCATACGTACATGGATCATAGGTACGGTAGAGAGCGCATGGTATCTCGCTTGAAAAAAGATATCAATGCCATCAAAAGAACCTTCAAATACAAGCCTGGACGTACCCTAGTAGACCCCAAGATCCAGGACTTAAACCAGTTGTTAGACCCCATATCCTACGAAATGGGAGGCTGGGTCTTACATATGCTCCGCAAGGAGTGTGGTGAAGAGGCTTTTTGGAAAGGGATCCGAACTTATTATGAGCGTTTTAAATTTAGTAATGCGCTTTCTTCTGATTTCCAAGCCGTGATGGAAAAGAGTTCTGGCCTAGACTTAGCTTGGTTTTTTGACCAATGGCTCAACCGCTCGGGAATCCCCAGGGTGGAAGCTAGCTGGAGCTATGATGCCTCGTCTAAACAGCTTCAAGTCCTAATCAAACAAGATGTCAAGACTCCTTATATTTTACCTTTGGAGTTGGCAGTGCGGGATGCTCAAGCCCAGTTGCATCCCTTACAATCTATACGGCTCAGTAAACAGAAAGAGCGCTTTGTACTTGACTGCCCGGTTTCACCTGTGGATATGGTATTAGACCCCCATACGTGGCTTCTCATAGAGGCCCAGGTAAAGAAAGCCCCTTAACTTATGATTTAAGGATACTTTCTTTGGCTTAGGGATAGAGCGATTTGTTTGAGCCCGCTGCTGGTTTGCGCGTAGGCCGGCGAGTAGCGAAAGCCCGGCCCGCGCTTGGCAAATTTGGTCAGTAAGCCGAAATTTTCTCAGCGCGGGCAAGCCCCTGCTTTACTTTTTGGGTTTAAATTCGGATTCCGAAGGCAAAGGCATTGAGGTCAGGGCCCCGGTTATCATTAAATAGAGGATTGAGATCGTATTTGAAAAAGAGTAAAAAGTTACGATATCCGGCCTGGGCTTCTACTCCGTATCTCCAGTTGTTCAAAAAGAAATTATCTTGGTTTTTGACTTTGTCATCATTGCTCAGTTTTACTTTGGTGCGGCCGCCGATGCGGTAGCCACCATATCCGCCAAAGCCCATGTTGAAGGTCCGTTTCCCCCGGCGGTTTTTGAAGCGAAAATTTAGGGTAATTGGTATGGTGAGGTAGCTAACGGCTAATTTGCTCTTTTGTAGGCTTTCGTCGAAGTCTACTTCATAATCTCGGAATTCCACTCCATTCTCACCCTCTACCAAGTAATTATTATCTTCAAACATGAAGTTGAACCAATCAATCTCCAATCCCATCTGAATGCTCAGGGGGCTTTTATCCTTACCCAGGCGGGTCCGTTGGTGTATCCCAAAGGCCACAAAACGGGAGCCCCAAGGCCTCAAACCATAAGGGGCGCCTTCGGCATCAGGAAACTGACCGTTTTCGAGATAATTGTTGAAGCCTAGATCTAAGGCCCAAAAGACCCGAGAATTTCTACGAGAAAAAGTCGTGATGTTTATTTCGCGGCCATATCTTACTTTTTCATCGTCCACTTCGGTTAAACGCATGGTATTGGAAGACACATCGACTTCATACTCATACACTTTTACGTCTTGGCTTTCCTCGATTTTGTTGGTATCGAGGGTAAGCACCACATCCCGGATGATTTGATTCAGGTCGAGCTCCCTTAAACGGGTGAGGCCTTCCCGGTCTTTGGCATAAATGATGATACGCGCTTTATCTCCCAGCTCAACGGAGATGGTATCTTGGGCCAAGAGTTGCCCAGAGGGCAAGCTTATCAAGTACAATAGCCCTAAAACAAGTAAGGTTAATTTTTTCATGCGATTTTTCTATTATATGGTTATGGATCAAAATCTATTTGCCTAAGGAAGCCAAGATTTTTTCGGACAGTAATTTTCGTTTTTTAGCTTTTTCGGCGTTTGGTTTTAAAATTTTGGCTAATACACCCTGTGACCGGGACTTGGGTAAACCTGAGGGGTCTAAGCCGGCTTGCTTGCCTAATTTTATTTTAACCGTAATGGTATAATTCTGTCTACTATCGGGCTGAGTCTCTTGATTTTCCTGGGCCAGCATGGTCGGATCAAGGACAAAGTCGGGAGTACGTTTTTGGCTGGTATCTCTTAGAATATCAGGAAGATTGAGTGTATCAACCACCAGGTCCTGTCTTAGTTTGGGCCTCGATAAGTTCCTTTCTTGGCCAGTAAGCCTTTGATCGGGGAATTTTTCCGGTTTTGATTGGACATCTACTTCCATGTCTATTTTGGTGCTTGTATGCGATCTACTAAGCTTCGGCTCACGTGATTGGTCTAAAAGTAACTTGAGGGAATGCTTATCTTGCTTCCCCGCCTTAACGTAAGGGGAGTCAGGTCGAACCGCAAGGGATGGGGGATAAAAGGCCCACCAAAAAGCCCATAGAAGTAAAATACAAGCGGCGATCCTTCCTGTACCTAGTACCCATCTCCGCCTAAGAAAAGGTTTGGATTCAAACTTTTCCTCTAGTTTAGCCCAGGCCTTCGGAGAAGGCGTGATGGGTGTATGGCTGAGTTTGGTTTTAAATAATTTGTCAATCGGGTGCTTATCCATGAAGTAACCTATTCGTTTTTTTAAAATACTGCTTTACGCTGGTTTGCAATAGCCCTCGGGCCCTTGATAGCTGGGATTTGGAGGTGCTTTCACTAATCTTTAATTTTTCAGCAATTTCTTTGTGAGAATAGCCCTCGATAGCGTAAAGGTTAAATACTGTGCGATACCCTGTGGGAAGTTGTTCCACCATGGCTAGTAAGATTTCCGCATCAATGTCGGAGTCTGTGGTGGCCTGTTCGTCCGTTTCAGATAGATTGTCAACGCTCACTTCCTGAAACTTGTGTCGATTTTTTCGGAGGCGGTTCAAACATTCATTAATCATGATACGTCTAATCCAACCTTCAAAACTTCCTTCTTCTCGAAACTGGGAGACTTTCCGAAACACTTTGTAAAAACCCTCGATCATCACTTCTTCTGCCTCTTGGGGGTCGGCCAAGTATCTACGGCATATTCCGAGCATCAGCGAGGAATAGTGCTCATACAGTTTTTGTTGGGCCGCTCGGTTCTCTTGGCGGCAACCTTCAAGTAAAGCTTGTTCGGAAAGAAATACTTGCATTCAAGTTAAAATTCGGTCGTTTCTACCATCAAGATGCATAAGGAAGGGGGGAGGTTGCATCCTTTGGCTCAAACTTAAAAAAAACCTAAAACTTACAATTATGCCAAAGGGAGAAGGATTCGGTTTTTCCTGAGTTCAGCTTGTTGTAAATTTCACAAGAAAATTTATTGACAACGTCTACTCTCTTCATTTTAGCGAGGCTAGCTTATGCAAGCAATGAGTAATAATCCAGATCCTACCCAAGATATAGAAAAGCTTGAACCTACGGTACATTCCTTTTACCGAAGGCTTCTAAAATGGTTAATCATGAGCTTTTTAGGCTTACTCATCGTTATTTCTATCAGTTTTTATTATTTCCAATTTTCTCAAGAGGAGGCCAGGTATTTACATTACAAGCGGTATCAGTCTACATTGTTTTTGATACAATCAGCTCGGGTTACCCTAGAAAAAGGTGCCTTTGCCCGGGAAGCCTATTTTATAAATAAAGAAAAACGATACAAAACCATCAAAACCAAGATATGGACAGAAACCATCCCGCAGTTTTTATCCAATATAGATACTTTAAAAGTCTGGCTACAGTCTCCGGCTTTAACACAGGAGTTTGATTCTTTATTTGATCAAATCTTCCAGTTGGAGCAGCTAGAACGAAAGTTAGAAACAGCCTATAAAAATTACGAACCCATTCTTACAGATACAGAAGATAAAAAAACATACCCTCCGCATCCCCAAATAGCCGCCATACTGAAAGAAATTAAACATGATGAATTTAAGATCTATGCCCGTTTAGATCAAATTTTGATTCGTAATGAGGATTTTTTGCAAGAAGGTATTGTTGCCCAAAACCAAGCCATGTCCAATTGGTGGATGTACACCTCCTTGGCTATGCTAAGCCTCATTGTTTTATGCACGAGTTTCTATCGCTATTATATGATCAATCTCTATCGTACAATAGCCATTCTGCGTAAACTGCTAACCCAATTATCTCAAGGGGTCTTGCCCAAGCACATCTCCGGGGAAAAAAACGAGTTTACTTCGCTTTTTCATTTGATCGAGCAATTAATTAAGAACCTTCGCCAGGCTAGTGATTTTTCTCAAATGATTGGGAAAGGAAACTTTGACAGTAAGTACCAGCCCCAAAGTCAACATGATGTTTTGGGAAACTCTTTACTTGAAATGCGGAATCAACTCAAACAAGTAACCTACACCGACCAACAAAGGAATTGGGTAAGTTCTGGCTTAGCAAGGTTCTCCATTTTATTTAGGGCTCAAGATCAAAATATCGAGTCTTTATGCGAGACCATTCTGGAAGAACTTATATTGTATATTGGGGCCAATCAAGGCGGTGTTTTTGTGTCAAAGGATGGAGAAGAAGAAGGCTTGCAGTATTTAGATCTGGTAGCGAGTTATGCTTATGACCGAAAAAAGTATTTGGAAAAACGTATTGTCATACACGATAATTACGCAGAAACGCTTCTGGGGCAAATCTACCTGGAGGGCGAAAAAATGTTGATTAATAACCTGCCCCAAGACTATTTGTATATCACATCCGGATTGGGAGATGCTCCTCCCAACTATCTATTGGTTATCCCTTTAAAACTGAAC
The DNA here is from genome assembly GCA_963922455.1 of uncultured Microscillaceae bacterium. Lineage (GTDB taxonomy): Bacteria > Bacteroidota > Bacteroidia > Cytophagales > Microscillaceae > CAWUIO01. Next base: position 49,776 of record CAWUIO010000015.1, on the reverse strand, counting down.
GAACAAGTAGAGGGTATTCTCGAGATCGCTTCCTTTGAGCCTTTTGACGACTTTAAATTAGAATTTATAGATCGGGTTTGTGAAAACTTAGCTGCGGCCATTCACAGTATTAAAATAAATATCCATACCCAAAAACTGGTAGATGAGTTAAAACAGCAGACTACGGAGATGCAAGAGCAAGAAGACCAATTGATCCGGAATATGGATGAGCTAAGTAGCACTCAGGAAGAAATGCTCCGCAAACAACAAGAGCTCGAAAAACTGAAACAAAACCTGGAATTGGAAATTAATAACAGAACGACCGAGTTACGGGAAAGTCTGGTCCGCTTCGATTTGATCAATCAAAGCTCTAGTGAAGGGCTGTGGGATATTGTTATTCCCAAAAATCAGCAAATTAATGAATACACAGAGGTATACTGGTCTAGTAATTTAAAAAAGATGTTGGGATATGAGGAAAACGATGCTAGTTTTCCTAATCAGCTATTCAGTTGGTATAGCCGAATCCACCCCGATGAAGCTTCCCATGTTTTCCAAAGCCTCTTAGACCATCTTGGTGACCGTAGCGGTCAAACCCCCTTTCATGTTGAGCACCGGCTTCTAAATAAGCAAGGAAAGTATATTTGGGTAATCGCCCAGAGTAAAACCTTAAGAGATCCCCAAGGATTAGCCCTCCGCACTGCTGGCTTCATCAATGACATCAGTTCGCAAAAAGCTTTAGATAAATCTCTTAAAAAATTGAAACAAAGAGAGAAAGAAAGGGAGGAAGACCAGAAGAAATTAGAGCTTATGAATAATAAGCTCAAGAACAATGAACTGGTTTTGATAAAGTCGGTAGAAAAAATGAAAAAAAGGGAAAGGGATGTCCGTGAAACGAAAAAAACCCTGGAAAAACAGCAGCAAAACCTCAAATCCTTGTTGCAAAATGTTCCAACGGTCATATTTCAATTATATAAGCCTGCTGATTCACCAAATTTTACGTTTACGTATGTCTCAAGTTATTCTCTACAACTTCTAGGCCTTGATGTGGAAGAATTGAAAAGTCTGGATATGCTACAATTACGAGATTTTATTCATCCCGATCACCAGATACATTTTTATCATGTCTTGGAAGATGGCTTTAAAAGCTTAAAACCTATTCAATGGAAAGGTAAGTGGCATAATACTTTAGACGATTCTTGGAAAACTATCTTTTTAGAGGCCCAAGCCCGTAAGGCTCCAGATAAGGGGTATTATATGGAGGGCATTATTTTGAATTTACAGTTTATCCAACATTTAACGGATACCACGTATCAACTCAATTAAGAACAATTTTTAAAAAGGGCAGGGATATGCAAAATCAAAATAATACTTAAAAAGTTGTTAAGAGCTAAACTAATCCAAGAAAGATGGTGTTAATTGGTAAGAAAAAAGCTGCCAGTGACCTAGCAGCTCTTAAAAAAATAATATCTCTGTATCCTTAGTCATTAAAAAAGCGGGAGTTACGACGGTGATATTTCTCAAGTAGGGCCTGTATGCTTGACACGCTTCGGGCAATATCTTCTTCCAGATTGCCGCTGTGGATGAGGCCTTTTCGGATGTCATCAAAAAGGTAGTTCTCAGATTTTATTAGCATGTTTGAAGTGTAGTTGTAACGGCGTACATTGGAGTACTTGTAGTTTTTATCTACCATGATGTATTGTATTTTGAAATTAGTAACTCTCTAATATACAGCCTTTTCGTCAAATGACAAAAATTTACTTTTTTTTTTGGCAAGGCCTTGCCTTTTGTTGTTCAATCATGTAAATTTGTCTGTACTACCCTGATTATCAAGGCGTTTTCTTTTTAACAACCTTCTCTTTTACACCCCATTTTATTTTTTTTATGACCATTCCGGAAAAATACCATACTTTCCGAGACCTTCTTTTAAAAAAAGAAAATCCAAGCGAGTATCAGCTGAGTCATCCTGCTATTTGTTTGAAAGTCTTATCCGATATATTTGCTTCTTCCCGCTTGAGTCCTGATGATTGTAAGCAGCTCATTCTTATCTTACAGCATGAAACCAGCGCTTATCGTGTGGCCTTAGCCGACCGGCTTTCTCCATTAGTAGAACCATTTCTTGAACTTAATTTCTATCACGATTCTGAGTTGCAGCGTCATATCCCTCCCCACGAAATTACAGCCAATGCATTTTATGCGTTTTGGACTATCTTATCCTATACCCATAGGCAACAAAATCACTTGCCCCCATCCCTGGATCTCAAAAACCGTTTTGCTTATATTTTAAAAAAAGCTCGGCCCGATTATCTCAATTTATCTTTCCAAAACCTGGATCAATGTAACCTTAGCTTTTTAGAGGTAGACCAGGCCGATTTTCGCTATGCCTCCCTGGAAAAGGCAGTTCTGCTGCACTCAAAATTACCAGAAGCCAATTTCCATAACTGTAATCTGCAGGAGGCTATACTCAACAGTGCCCATTTTCCCAAAGCTTTTTTCAGCTTTGCTAACCTTAAAAAAGCCCAGTTTTTGGACGCCAATTGTCATCAAACCGTTTTTCACGGAGCCAATTTAGAAACAGCAGAGCTTAGCCGATGTAATTTAGGCCAAGCCCGTTTAGACCAAGTAAACCTCCAACACGCCGACTTAACGGAGGCTAGCCTCACCCGGGCCCACATTCGGAGAAGTGACTTGGCCTACACAAATCTCAGTAAATCCACCTTATACCAGGCCGACCTTCGTGGTTCCGCTTTGCATCACGCAACGCTTTACATGACAAATTTTCAAGAAGCTCAGCTCGAGGGCATGGATTGGTATGATAACGCGTATTTTAAGACCGATTTCCGGAAAGCCGTAGCAGGGGAAGCTTTTTTGAAAAACCTGCCAGCCGGTGATTGTATACTAGATCCCTTAAGTCAAGAAAATTCTTGACTAGCTAAGACTGCTTCCAATATTTCCCCATTAGCAAAAAAATAAAGATAAGCACTCCGCTTATTCGGATAAAGCTACTCCATAAATAATTCCGGAGATAGCTCGCCGGAAACCTTCTCTTCTGTAGGCGTTTGTACGATAAGACAACTAATACCAGCAAATAAACAATAAAGAGCACAGTACAACTAGCTATCCAAACCTCAGCCCCTATTTCCCACCAAATGAATAGCCCAGTTGCTAGTAGGGCCATAGTAAGAAACACAAAGAAAGCTAGCATCCTAAATCGAGTGAAGTCTTGGAGTAATTCCCCTTTTTGATCTGAATTTAAGCCCTCGATGCCCTGCGTATTGAGCAAACGCGCGAGTAGTACAGAAGCTAATAAAAATAAAAATGCTATAAGCGACTGATCCATGTTACAATCGGTTCATTGGGAAAACTTGTGCGCTATTCTTGATAAATTACGTAAGATTGCCCCTCCTTTATCTCAGCAAATTCATACTACTTTGATGTATTAAAGTATAGCATAAATCAAACTATTTATAAATTTGAGGGATGAAAATCGTGCGTGACTCCCTGAGTTACCCTCCAATTTTACGCAAACTATCAAAGAAACTTGATTTAATTCCAATTTTATGCTCTATCCCATCATCCTGGCTTGGTCCAGCCTTTTTCTGAGTGCTTGTAATACGAACCCCATGCCTCCTAGCAAAAATGAACAAGTACTCCAAGAAGCTCTCCCCGCCACTAGCTATTGGCAGCAAAAAGTTTCCTACCTAATGGAAATCGACTTGGACGTAAAAACCCATCGCCTTGATGGAAAACAAACCTTAACCTACTACAACAATTCTCCCGATACCCTTAAACAAGTTTTTTACCATCTGTACTTTAATGCCTTCCAGCCCAATAGTAGCATGGACCTACGCTCCAGAAATATTGCTGATCCCGATCGTCGTATTGGGGCCCGTATCAAAGCTTTAAATGATCAGGAAATAGGTTATCACGAGATACAAAACTTTCTTCAAAACGGAGTACCTGCCAGCTTCCGGGTGGATGGCACCATCATGAAAGTCAACCTGGCCAAACCCATACTCCCAGGCGATTCTTGCGTATTTGAAATGGAGTTTGAGAGTCAAGTCCCTAAGCAAATTCGTCGATCGGGGAGAGACAATGCCGAAGGCATTTCCTACACCATGACCCAATGGTACCCCAAAATGGCAGAGTACGATGAAGACGGCTGGCATCCCAACCCCTATGTCTTTCGTGAGTTTTACGGGGTTTGGGGAGATTTTGAAGTCAAACTAAGCATCGACTCTTCCTACACCCTTGCCTCTACCGGGTATTTGCAAAATCCCGAAGAAGTAGGTCACGGCTACTCAGATAAAAGACAGACCCAATCGGCCAAAAATACCTGGCATTTTAAAGCCCCTCAAGTACACGACTTTGCCTGGGCAGCCGATCCCGACTTTATCCATACGAGCACCCAGGTGCCTAATGGCCCTGAACTTCATTTCTTTTATCAGAAAGAGGTACGTGAAAATTGGGAAAAGCTCCCGCCCCGTATGGTCAAAGCCTTTACTTACCTCAATAAAAACTTCGGACAATATCCTTACCCGCAGTTCTCTTATATCCAAGGGGGAGATGGCGGCATGGAATATCCCATGGCTACGATGATTACCGGCAATCGCTCGATGCGTAGTTTGCAAGGAGTGGCAGTACACGAAATGATCCACAATTGGTTTTACGGAGTCTTAGCTACCAATGAGTCGCGCTACCCTTGGATGGACGAAGGCTTTACAACCTATGCTACCCACCTCACCGTTGATCATATCAATGGCTCAAGCCCACTCAATCCGCATGTGGGTAGTTACCAAGATTATTTAGAACTCTTAGTATCGGGTTCCCAAGAGCCTTTGGGGACGCAGGCCGACCGCTATAACACCAATAAGGCTTACAGTACAGCCGCCTATGACATGGGTTGTATCTTTCTCCACCAGTTGTCGTATGTGATTGGCCAAGAAGCGCTTAACCGTACGATGCTACGCTATTTTGATACTTGGAAATTTCGTCATCCTGACCCCTGGGATTTTCTCAGAGTGGCCGAAAAAGAGTCAGGTTTGGTTTTGGACTGGTACCTGGAAGAATGGGTCTACACCACTCACCGTATCGATTATGCCATCGAGTCGGTCAAGCCTATTGAGGGAGGACAAGGTACCCGCATTCGCCTCACCAACCGGGGCACTATGCCTATGCCTGTAGATCTGCTAATCACAAAAGCTACGGGTACAGAATTGCACAATATCTCTCTACAAATGATGCACGGTACCAAAGGTATCGAGGCCGGTTACGATACCTGGGAAATTCACCCTTCTTGGCCCTGGGCCCAGCCTAGTTATGTACTTGATTTAGCCTTGCCCTTCGATCAAATTGAGTCTATCCAAATTGATCCACTAGGCCGTTCCGCGGACGTAAACCCCCAAAACAACAAATTCTCCCCTCAATAAATCTAATTTAATACTTACTTAACCTGTTTTTGCCCTAATCTAGACAAGAGATTGCTTCCTTTGCTTATACTTTGAACAAACATCTATGAAAAATTTAATATCCCCTCTAGCCACGCTGTTTTTCCTAGGGTTGAGCTGGGCAATCCAAGCCCAAACCGAGCCCATTGCGCAAGCAAAGGCCATTAGCCGCATTGCTTTCGGTTCTTGTAACAAACACGACCTTCCCCAGCCTCTGTGGCCCTATATCCAAAAAAACGCGCCTGATCTTTGGATTTGGCTCGGGGACAACATCTATGGAGATACCCACGATATGCAGGTCTTACAAGAAAAATATGAGGCTCAAAATCAAGTGCAGGCTTATCAAAACTTTGCTTCCCGGATACCCATCATTGGCGTTTGGGACGACCACGATTACGGCATCAATGACGGTGGCCGCAATTATGCTCAAAAAGATAGTAGCCAGCAACTACTTTTAGACTTCCTAGGGGTCCCGGACGATGCTCCTCAGCGAACCCGGGCTGGGGTATATGCCAGCTACTCGTATGGGCCCAAAGGGCAGAAAGTCATGGTGATTCTACTGGATGACCGCTACCATAGAGATACGGTGCAAAAAGTTAACAAGCGATATATTTCAAGCTCTGGAAGCATCTTAGGAACGAAACAGTGGGCTTGGCTCGAAGCTCAGCTAGATCAAAGCGATGCCGATGTACATATCATCGCCAATGGCATCCAGATTATTCCTATGCAACACCCTTACGAGAAGTGGATGAATTTTCCCAAAGACCGTACCCGCCTGCTCAAACTTCTGTCTGATAAAAAAATCAAAAACCCGATCCTACTCAGTGGCGACCGGCATATTGGTGAAATTTCCAAAATTCCTGGCCAAACCCCGGTGTACGAAGTAACCTCCAGTGGTTTGACCCACAGCTGGGATACTCGTAAAAATGAAGACGAACCCAACCGCTTCCGAATGGGTGAGTTGGTCAATCAATTACATTTTGGGCTGATTCAGATAGACTGGGCCAATCAAGAAATTAGCCTGGAGCTCAAAGGAAAAAACCAGGTTTCCTATATCAAAGAGACTTTTCCGATCAAATAATATAGACCTTACAAGCCCCGAGTGATTTCCTCGAATTAATTAGGGGCTTGCCCGCGGATTGTTCTTTCACGGGCCATGATCCCCCTATTTGCCCGCGGGCCGGGCTCTCGCTACTCGCCTGCCCCCGCGCATACCAGCAGCGGGCTCAAACATGCGCTCCATCCCTAAGCTGAAGGAGAGGAGAGAGTAGAGAGGAGAGAAGGAACCGGGAGCTGAGAGGCGGGAGGCGGGACTTTTTTCACGGGTAAAGACATCACCAAATTTTAGAGGAGAGAGCAGAGAAGAGAGAGGAGAGAAGGAGGGGGGAGGCGGGAAGCGGGACTTTTTTCACGGGTTAAGACATCACCAAACTTTAGAGGAGAGAGGAGAGAAGAGGCGGGACTTTTTTGTGCTGGGTGCATTTACCATTCGCCTGCATTTTTTTGGGCATTACCCAAGCTAGAAAGATGCGACCACAAAACATTTGCGGGCGAGCAGAATCTTGTTTTGGGCTAGACAAAAAATCTCTTCTCTCTGCTCTCTCTTCTTAAGATGAGGGATAGAGCGGCCTGTTTGAGCTCGTGGGGGCCCGGTGGGGAAAGGCAGCGAGTAGCGAAAGCCCGACCCCGGCGCCACCATACGTCAATCTAAATAGCCGCCGTACAGCGCCGGGGGCAGCCCCAAAAATATGGGTAACTATTGGGCAAGATTATATCGCAACTGGAAGCCCCCAGTGGAGGTGACCCTACGGAAAGAGCTTGAGATACGGGGCTCGTTGACCGTCCGTTCGTAAAACAGTTGGAAACTCAACTGGTTATTGATTTGATAACTGATATTCGGCCGTATTTGTACGTTTAAATTACCCGAAGTGATCACATTAGAACTAGCTTCATCATCCTGAGGAACCTGTCTTTGTATGGTACGACTATCCCGTACCGTGACATCCAAACGAAAATCAACGTCATTTTTTAGTACCACAAACTCCCCGCCCCGCCCTTTACGAATGGGTAATTTGAGATCTTTTTTGACGTAACCAAAGCTAAAGGTATAGTTTAAACTCTTGTTTTCGGTAATCTGGGCATTGGATAGGTTCAAACTCAAGCTGCGTTCCCGCCCGTAATCGAATCGTATGGTCATATTGTTCTTGGTCCGAACATTAATCCCAATTAAGGGGCTGAAGCGCTCCTGAATCGAGACTTGATTGATCACATATACTGGTATTAGGTCTCCTTCTTCATTTGTCTCCGTCGCGGCTATAAAATCCCGCTCATCGGTGTCGATACTCACAAAGGACTCATCGTACTCTAAGGAAGAGGTATAGCTATTGACACTAAAGACAGATTCGTAGCTGTGGTTTAGGTTAATCGTCTGAAAGACTTCCTGCAAAAACTCTACTTTGTTCAAGCCTGTGTAATCGATGCGCCAGTTGGGCAGGGGGGTTTTAGGAAAAGGTGACAAGCTAATATCATTGGCGCTTTTTCCCGTGTAGGCCGCCAAAAATGCTGGGATTAACACATCTTGGGAGTTTAAGGCGTAATCCGGATCGGCCGGGTTACCGGTAACCAAAGGGTTTGCCGCCCTCAGGCGATCTCGTATGACATCACGGTTGCGCACAAATTCTTCAAAAACATCTGAGACGTTTTCTGCATTATCCGATCCAAACGCACTGCGGATACTAATCGTAGAAATAGTATAGCTACCGCTTCGAGTAGGGTTTTGGGTGGTAACCACATTGGTAGCGGTGTCTAACCGAAACAGCTCTTGGTAATTAATCTGCCTACTGATGCGGGCATCCAACTGTACTTTGAAGTCCACAAAGGGTTCTACGTCGGCAGTTATGTTAAGATTGTTGCTCAGGGTCTGGGTAAAAGGCGTATTGAGGAATTCGTTGGCCACGAGCCAGTCACTATTGAGCGCTCGCTGCCTTATACCTGGGTCTTGACTTCCCAAGACGGCAAAATCTGCCCCGGGTGCCCCAAAACCATCCGCCATCCCAAAGAAGTTGGGTATGGGTTTAAAACCCGGTAATATGGTCGACTCATTGGTAGAGAAGGTCACGCCTACTCGTTTCACCATCAGGAGTAATCGGGCAAACGTCTTAAAGGCCCGGGTGTCGGTAAACCGACGACGTATCCGAACGGAGTCTTCTTCGGAAGGGTCGGGCAATGGCGGGGGCGGGGCGTTTAAATCTGACAGGAATTTAACCTTACTATAGAGATCGCTTAAGTTAAATCCTAATTGGAAATTACGGGAACGGGTATTGCTGATCACGTTCCCCAAGGTATCTTGTTGGCCTAAGGTATCCGGGTTGGGGCGATATGCTCCGGCCACCCATTGAAATCCTGTGTTATAAGAGTAATTGGCATCTGTCCAGTCTAGTAATGGGATCTTATCAATAGGCAGGCGATACGTCAAGGCAAACTGTTGGGTAAAGTTTTTCGTCCGCCCAAACCTCTTGAGGTTGTTCCATATAGAATCCCGCTCTTGTTGGGTATCTATCTCGCCCTGGGGTTCGTCGATCACCGCGTTTACGGTAGCATTGTAATTAAGCGAAATACTCCGCGTAATATTCCACCCGACATTATAGGCCCGATTAAACAGGAATCGCTTCTGATAAATAGGGATGACTCCTTCGGTGGTCAAATCGTTGCCTGTGGGCGTAATCACGGAGGTCCAGTACTGGGTCCGCACAAAATTACGGTCCAGATCTCCCTTGATGCTTATTTGATTGGGTAAGAGATTGAAGTTAAAATCTCCCAAGATTTTCAGCCAGGGGGACTGTAAGAACTTAATATTTTTAAAAGGCTCAATAAATTTCCGGTCTTTACTAAAATTATACGCCAGAGAGTAGCGTTCACTTCGATTTAAATAATTGGCTATAAACGAGTTGCTGCTTCGCTCAATCGTGTAGGCCCAACTAAACGCAAAGTTTTCCACATCCCAAAACTGTACTTTGGCCTCTGGGTTTACCCTTTCCTTACGGACATTGGTCAGGTTAATGGTTTGCCGGGTGGTTATATCCTGCACTAAGTTTTGGAATCTATCCCTTTCCGCATCTGTGGGTAAGTTGTCCAAGAAGTCATCCAATTCGGTATCGGGATCTAATGGGTTAAACCGAGGATCTATTTTCCGTTTTTCGTAGCTCACATACAAGGGGATTTTAAGCCCCCAATTTTCGGGTAGGAGTTTGTCTACATTGATATTGGCCGCGATGTCATATTCTAATATAGTCTCACGCGCTCTTTCGGAGATTTTATCTTCCAGTTGGCCAAAGCCAAAGGTACGATATCGAACAGATCCTTGGAGCCGGGCAAAATCAGCTAGTTGTACCGTAGCCTGGGCCTGGGCAGCCCAACCAGCCGTTTGGTCAAACTCGGTTATGCGCAATTCGTTGACCCAAATTCTTACAGACTTGGCTTGATTGTCTTCTACAAAGTTAAAATCGTTGGTTCCTTGATAAAATGGGTTCTGGGCCAGTTCATTTTCGTCTGGGTTCCGAACCCCTATACTTACCACTTGTACGGAGCTGAGGTCGGGATTCCCCACTACCGTTACCCGATATTGATTTACAAAACGACTATACACCGTACGAGGGTCTTGTCCTTGCTGGTTACGCTCCAATTTGGTATCCACCAAAGCTTGGAAAGCAATATTGATTTCATTGGCTTCGGGCCAAATTATTTCAGGATCGGAAGCCCCACCAGGGGTAATGGTGAGAGGGACTTCTACTTCGTAAAAGTTTTGGTCAAAGTCGGTACCCAATCGAACAAAAGCAGTTACGTCTCCATCTTCTAAGGGCAGGGGGTCTGGATTCCCATTGGCATCCAAGCGCCTTTGAGCGTGGATGAACATATTCAGGTTTTTATAACTGAGTAAGTCAAGGTTATAGTTACGAAATACCGAGAGAGCACTATCTTGCTCAATGCGGGTAATATCCAACTGCATGGCCCGCTCGTTGAGCTGAACATTGCTTGAGATACTCGTTACGTCTCGGTCCCGAATGGATCCCGGAGGCAATACGTAAGGGATTACTTGATCTTCTGGGTTATCAAACCCATTTTCTTCTACACTTACCGTAGAAATGTCAATCACATTTTGATTGGGATCAGGCTCGCCAATCAAGCCGAAGGATGGGTCTGTCAGGTTATTTACCCGCCATTGGGTAGAAACTACTTGAAACTGGGCCATACGCAGCACAACGGGTTGCTCAAATCCCGTCACAAACATCCGCATATAATTGACGGACTTAAACCCACTTATATTTCCAAACACTTCAGCGCGAGGGTCCCGAATGGGAACTCGGAACAAGTACCAATCAATCTCTTCATTGTTTTGGTTATTGGTGGGAGTGATCCGGTTGATGATATACCCATTATCATTGAGTAATCTTCCATCAACATTACTTTTCCTCAATGGAATTTCGTATTGGTAATAGCCTTCTTCAGTATTGATGGTTGTGTTATTATTCAAATCCTCATTGTCGGGCTCATTCGTGGCCGATTCGGCCGAGTTGGCCGGTGAATTCCCTTCAAAACCGTTGAATTGTTTGTAACGGTCCAGGATTTGTAAGCCATCTAGAGAGGGATCTAAGAAATAGGTAAAATTATCATTGGATGGGTCGTCTACAATGGTTTGTCTTATAGAGTCGGGCAAACCTCCAATGTTGTTTAAAAAATTTTGAAAGCTTGGAAAGCTTTGTTCATCCGCATCGGTTAAACGGTCTAGACCAATATCCTGGCTGTTTTGTAGATCCGGTTCAAAGGCTATGGTAGTATTTGGTCGGTTGTGGGGCCTTCCCCAGGTAGTTTCTTGTACATTTTCATTATCAGGGACATTTTCGTAAGATAGCTCCCCATCGGGTAGCACATCTTCTGAAACATTCCCCAAGTTGAGGACAATCTTAGCCTCCTGCTCATCTATGCTGGCATCATTAAAACCAAAGGCCGCTCCCCGACCAAACTCCCCTTCTTTAAAGGGGTCCATTAACCAAAACTCTACATACTGAACATTGGCATTATCAAAGTCATTATCTGTGGTAAAGTTACGGCTTATCGAGCCAAAGTTCTGAGCAGGATTAGGTAAGGTACCATCCGGATTTAAATTGGGATTGTAGTTATAAGGCCCCCGTTCTGAAGGGTAATAAGCCAAATCTAAAATAATCTCGTTGGTTTGAATAATTAGGTTTTGGTTTCGGAAAGGGAATATTTCCTGGGGAGAAACCGCCCGAACGTAGTGGTTGTCTGTTTCGACATTGTCTGGTCTTACACTACTCCCTGTTCGGTAAAATACATTATCAATATTATACCAGGCAAGCTTGGCTCTTCTAAAAGAGTAATCTAAATCTTGTGAGGCAAATTCGGGGAAATCTTGGGGAGTAGATCCCAATTTCCAGTTTCTTTGGGGTACGCGTACCAAATTGGCCACGGCCAGGCCATTCCCTTCAAAATCATCTATAAAAGATACTTCCCCACTCAAACTGGCAGCTCCCGGGAAGAGTTGCGCATATTCGGCCGAAAAATTGACCTTGGATTCTTCTTTGGTTTGAATAAGCGGTAGCCTATCTACTAAGCGGGTCAAGAGGCGAGAGTTGGAAGCATAATTTACATCCAAACCCAACATGGTGTTATTTACGGGTTCGTTTCCGATATTGACCCGGCTAATTACGGGTCTTTCGGTAAGGTTCATGTAGGTTGCCCCAAAATTTATATCCGGGCTGATCTCATATTCAAGGCGGGTTCCAAACATGCGTCGGGTCTGAAAATTAAAGAGATCGGCCTGTTCGTAATCAATCCGGATATTTTCTTGATTGATAGACGGATTAATGATCTGGACCTGCCCGCTACTATAATCCACGACAAAGTCTACGTTTTCGGTTAGTTGTATTGTCCCATTATACACGCGTACCGAACCTGGTTGGGGCGGTACAATCGAGGGTAATGACACATCGGTAGAGGCACTTCCTTCCAAACTACCACTGATAAAAAACTTGTTTTTGTCTGGAGCCAACTGCAAGGCGTCAGACCGTGTCCGGTCATACAAGACATCAAAAACGTAGAAATCGGCCAGGCTGGCATCGGCTGTGGCTTCAAATTGTCTTCTTAAATGGTCTCCGAAGGGCTCGACTACCGGGAAAATTATTCTACCATTGCGGCTATCAATGGTAAGTCCTTCAATGTAGTCAAAGTTGCCATCTGAGGGGGGATCATTCAATTGGTTCAACTGATCCAAACCCAATAATTGGATTAGCTGTATATCCCGAATTTCTTCCCCGATTTGTATAGTAGGGTTATCTATCCCCGTTAAGTCATCTTTATACACTACTCGTAACTGAAAATTCTGGCGATTGACCTGGTTGGCATTGAGGGAATAGATATTTTTCATCATCAAATCCCACGTAGGCAGGTCGATCCGAACGGCATCAGGTCTCAATAACTTGGTAACAATACGTTCATCATTATTTTGAACATTGGCATTATTCTCCAAGTTGGGGTTGTCTTCAATTTGATCCCCCACCTCAAATACTTGTCCGTTTATAGAGTACTCAAAAGCAACTGCAAGTGCCTCATTATTCCGTAAAGGGGTTAAAAGGGAGATGTACCCCAACTGTTCATTAACGGTAAATTCTGTATTTCGGGTAAGCTCACGGGCATTATCATTGACAATAAAGTCCAACCCATTTTCCAAACCCAGGTTTTGGAGGTCTTGGGTAATATTGTCTGAGTTGGTCAAACCGTCCACCCGGCTTAATAAGTTATTTGACTCATTACGGGTCACTGCCGGAATGGGAGAGAGTGGAGCCACGAAGTTTTCGTTTCTCAAAACAGCCGTATCTGATTCTCCCAAGTCGGTATAGGCAATAATATTCCTTTGGCCTACGGTTGCATTACTGAGGTTAGTAACAAAAACCCGAATCCGGTTGATTCGCAAACCAGAACCAACGGTAGGCAAGGTACTCAGCCATTGGTTGTAGTTATTCCGGAAGTAATGCCCTAAGAAAAAGTGTCGGTTTTCTTCATAATCAGAGGCTCGAATCTCAAACCTTCGTCTCTGGGCGCCTCCTTGTAAATTGATTTGCTCGGAGCGACTCCGCTGATTTGCAAATACCGATCGAACTTTAAGCCTTCCAAATTTCAGCTCTGTATTGATCCCAAACAGGTTTTGGCTTCCTTGGATCAGGTTTGTTGGGACTGAAAAGCTAACATTCCCAAACTCTATTTTCTGAATAATATCTTCTTCGTAGCCCTGGTAGGTCAGATTAAATTGGTTGTCAAATTGAAAGCCGGCTTTGGTGTCAAAGCTTGCTCCAATCTCCATAGCTTCTCCAATTTTACCCGTTAAGGCAATATTTGCGTGTGGATCAAAGAGAAAGTTGGTACTTCTTTGTTGCCGGATAGGCAAGCTTGGGTTGGCGACTTTTTGAGACTGGAGGGAAAACCCTAGGTTTACAAAGCCCGTGGGCCGAAACTCAATGTAATCTCCTTTAAATACTCTATTAAAAAAGCGGCTCTCAATCGGGATTTTTGGAATGAGTAAGCGATTAGACTGCGTTGCCGACTCTACATTTTTACCCCCGGAAAGTTCACGCCACGTTTGGAAGCGATCTCTTCTCCGCTGCAATTCAAAATAATCGGTTTGATTTAAGAGTAGCGGAGGGCGGAAATCGCTATCTCCAATCTTTTGGCGGATTTGGTAATTATTCCCATTAGAATCCGGAACGAGCTGGATCTCGGTTTGAATTATATTGGCCGGATCGTAGAGGAAGGGATTATTAGGCTTTCCCTTAAAGTAAGGGTCTGCATAAAAGCTCTGAGGTCGATAATATGGGAACCGGGTTGGTTGATACGGCGTATCGACCACGTGGGGCCTAGGTGCCGGCTCGGGGTAATCGTCACGGATTACCTTGAGTAGATCAATTGACGTGTCTTTCTGAGGAGACACCTGCTTCTGTTGGGTTACAATGGGGATTCTCCGTTTCGGAGAGGCCGAAGGCTCCATCTTGGTATACGGAAGAAGGGAAACCACCAGCACGGCAACGCCCAAGGGCATTAAGTTTTTCACAGAGAATTGAAAGTTTTGAATTTATTGCCAAAATTGAGATCGGTGAGGTAGTTATCTTATCTATAGGCTTGACAGTTTAAATTTTCAGTGCGTGTTTAATTAAATCTTCCAGACTAATAGTTCCTTGATGAGATTTCCATATGCTTGCCACGTTTTTTTCGGCACTTGGACGTGAAATGCCAAGGGTAATTAGCGCAAGTATGGCCTCCTCTTTAATAGCTGATGTATTTAATGAAGTTGAAGTAGTGGGCAAAATCGGTTGTTCTTTGCCGGATTTTAGTTCTTTGCTTACTTTATCTTTTAACTCAAGCACCAAACGTTGGGCTGTTTTTAAACCAATGCCTTTAATCTGACGGATCGTAGCTATATCTTCTTCAACGATGGCTGTGAGAATTTCTGATGTCGACAAAGACGACAAGATAACCATCGCCGTATTGGCCCCTATCCCCGATACACTTATTAAATGAAGAAAAAGCTTTTTTTCTGCCAAGTCCTTAAACCCATACAGTAACTGAGCGTCTTCCCTAACTAGAAAATAAGTATACAGCTTACACTTTTGTTGCGGTTGAAGGCCAAAGGATGTGTTGATGGATACAAAAATCTGATAGCCGATTCCTCCGACATTTACAATTACGTATGTAGGTTCCTTCTGAACCAACGAACCCTCGATGAACGCTATCATATCTTAGCTATTATCCACAAACACTTCATCAAAAGAAAAGTGTAGACAAGACATAATATGTTGACTCGAAAACAACAACTACATCTTGTCGAACCGTCATAATTTCCGTGCAAATCTATGAGATTTACCAAAGAAAGCAAAAAATCCCGGATAATTTGGAATGAAGCTTACATAGTCTGGGCATCTACAACGGCTATGGCCACCATATTAACAATTTCCCGTACAGAGCTTCCTAAGGCTAGAATATGTACCGGTTTTTTCATCCCTAGTAACACGGGACCAATCGTTTCGGCCACCCCAAACTCTTGCACTAATTTATAAGCAATATTTCCTGAGGATAAATTAGGAAAAATAAGCGTATTGGCCCCCTGGTGGGCAAGGTCGCTAAATGGAAACTTCTCGGTTAGGAGCTCGGGGTTCAGGGCGATATTAGCCTGCAATTCTCCATCAATAAGTAAATCCGGATAGAGTTCCTTAGCTTTTCTTACGGCTTCGCTGGCCAATTGGGGGACTTTGCCGCGGGCCGAGCCAAAGTTAGAGTAAGACAGTACGGCCATACGGGGCGTTATTCCAAATGATTTCACACTTTTCCGGGTGAGCCCAATGATACTCACTAACTCTTCCAGGCTTGGGTCATCATTTACGGTAGTATCGGCAAAAAATAAGGTCTCATTCCGATGCATGACTACATACATCCCGGCTACAATATCGCTTCCTGCTTGGGTTCCTATAATTTCCAGAGCGGGCCTTACCACACTGGGGTAATGTTTGGTAAGCCCCGAAACGAATATATCGGTTTCTCCGGTTTCTAACATCATTAAGCCAAAATGCGTGCGGTCACTCATCCGTTTTAAAGCATCTGAGTGGGTAACCCCTTTTCTTTGTCTTTTGGCATAGTATAAATCACCAAAGCGTTCGCGGCGGTCCACATCGTGCATCTGATCAATAATCTGGCAAGTACTCAGGTCCAGATTATTTTGCTCTATCAAACTTTTAATTAGGTCTTTTTTTCCCAGGAGAATAGGCTGGGCAATCCCTTCATCTATGAGGGCTTGGGCGGCTTTCAGAATTTTGAGGTTATCTGCCTCAGCAAATAATACCTTTTTAGGATTTCTTTGAGCAATTTGGAAGGTCTTGGACATCAATCGAGTATCAATACCCAAACGCTCTTGGAGTTGAATCTGGTAAGCATCCCAGTCCTGGATGTGATTTTGAGCCACCCCACTGCTCATAGCGGCTTGGGCCACCGCCGAGGAAACGGTATACATCAGGCGAGGGTCCATAGGCTTCGGGATAAAGTACTTGGGGCCAAAACTTATTACCGATTCGCCATAGGCTTGAGTCACAATTTCGGGAACAGGCTCCTTAGCCAATTTGGCCAAGGCGTATACGGCGGCCAACTTCATTTCTTCATTAATAGATGTTGCCCGTACATCCAGAGCCCCTCGGAAAATATAAGGAAAGCCCAGGACATTGTTTACTTGGTTGGGATGATCAGACCTTCCCGTAGCCATAATGATATCGTCTCGGGTAGACATGGCCAGATTGTATTCAATCTCCGGGTTGGGGTTGGCCAAAGCAAATACAATGGGTCTTTCGGCCATGCGTAACAACATCTCGGGCTCCAATACATTTGCTTTAGAAAGGCCCAAAAACATATCGGCTCCCTCGATGGCTTCTTCTAGGGTATCAATATTGCGTTGACTAGCAAACCTCTGCTTAAATCGGTTAACTCCGGCCCGACCTTCTTTGACCACCCCTTTACTGTCTAGCATCACCAGGTTTTCCCGTTTAACTCCCAAACTAAGGTAGAGGTCGGCACAGGCCAGAGCCGAGGCCCCCGCCCCATTCACGACCACCTGGATCTCCTCAATTTTCTTATCTACCAAATCCAGGGCGTTGAGCAAACCGGCCGCACTAATGATGGCCGTGCCGTGCTGGTCATCGTGCATCACCGGAATAGACATTTGTTCTCGGAGCGCCTCTTCAATAATAAAAGATTCAGGAGCTTTAATATCTTCTAAATTGATCCCACCAAAGGTAGGCTCCAGCGATTTTACAATCCGGATAAACTCTTCCGGATCCTCGCAATTAATTTCAATATCAAACACATCGATTCCCGCAAATTTTTTGAAGAGAACCCCCTTCCCTTCCATGACTGGCTTGGAGGCCTCAGGGCCAATATTACCTAGTCCTAATACTGCTGTACCGTTGGAAATTACAGCTACCAAGTTCCCTTTGGCGGTGTATTTGTAAACCGCTTCGGGCGTATCGGCAATTTCCAAGCAAGGTTCTGCCACCCCCGGAGAGTAGGCGAGGGCCAAATCATATTGACTACTAAGGGGTTTGGTGGGTACTACCTCTACCTTACCCGGCTTCCCTTGAGCATGGTACTTCAGAGCTTCTTCTTTACGGATTTTCATGAAAATGCGTGTTTTTATTGTTTTACCTTGAATGATCGAAGGATGGTTTCCAACTCGAACATAGGCCTTTTTTGTTTTTCATTAGGAGCATACAGGAAGCCTTCAATGTAATAAAAGCGCTTTTGAGCTTTGTCTATAAAGGCATATCCCAAAAATGGACCTCCCCGTGTATTATTTTTAAGCTTCCATAAACCCCGGTATTCTTTTACAAAAAGTCCTTTCTCACCCACGGCCCGACTAGTGATAGGAATCACCTGGTCTTGGGTACTCATATAGGACTCGTTCCGGGTGGAGTCATTAATAAATTTAAAGCCAAAATAATTTCGCCATTTTACGATCGAGGAATCCGTAAACATCTCCTGGGAGCTATAATTTCCATACGTAACCAAGATGCTCCAATCGTATTTCTTCCCTCGCTTTCTTACCCATAAAAAATTAGAATCTGTTTTGACCAATTGAAAGCCCGAAGGAATTTTGATACCCAAACCCGTTTCTTCCCTGACCATCTTACTCAGTCGTTTTTGTTCTCGAAGACCTTGGCCAAAAATTCTGGACCCCAGTCTTTTACGTTCGGAACGGTAGAAATATTCTTGCAGTTGGGGCTTGTTCTTTCGGATGTTCTCAATCAATTCATCTTGGGTCTCCCCAAATAGGTATAAAACTTGCTGTGCTTTGGCAAACTCATCTTGACGGGCAAACATAAATTTGTCTTCATCCTTTTGTATCATCTCCAAGGTGGCCGGCGTGAAAAACTTTTTCATGTAAGTCCCCGTGCGGCTTTTGTCATTCAAAACCACGGCAAACAAGACATTGTGATGCCTTTTTAAGAAGCGACTGAAGTCTTGGGGGGCGATCTCAATTAATCGAAAACGCGTTTCCCCTCGGGGCAAACCTGGCTGCGCTTCTTCGAAAACATCTCGTAAGGCTATCCCTAATTCTCCGTTAAAACGGGTAGTATCTACGACCAACACAATTTCCAAAACCCCTCCTTTACTGGGCAGCTTGTATTCTTGCGCGGGTTCGTTTTTCTTTTTATCATCACCGGTACATGCCATCATCACACTCAGGCCTATCCCCAAGATGAATAGCAAGCGGGCCTGTTTTAGAAAGGATAATAGGTGTTGGTATCTCTCAAATATTAAAATTATCATAGGATATATAAAATTATTTAAAGGGGCTATTGGATTCAAATTAGTAAATAATACAAACATTTCCTGGTCTATTCTGCTTAAAATCGGGGATCGCCTAAGTTTTAACTAAAAATTGCGTTAAAGAGCAGCTTTCTGGAGCAGGCACTGGTTAACACCCTTTGTTCATACCCCGAAACATTTCTTCCAAATCAAAAAATCCGTGGTTGGAACGGTAGGCCACAAACAGAGATCGAAAATTTTCATCCATCAACTCGGCCAAGGATTCCATCATGCGGCTTTTTACCAAGGGGCGCCTCTCAAAAATATTTAAAATATTAAATTGCGGTATGACATAGAGCTCCCCAACGGGCGAGGTGACTACTGCATTGTAAATTCGTTTCGAGTTTTTTACGAGGCAATTGTTTCCAATGGAAGCATGGGAGACCATGCGCGATACCGTCTCAAACCGGTTTCCAATATCTACCGACATGGTAACCTGCCCCGTTTTTATTAGGTATAGTGCTTGACTGGGGTCATTTCTGAAAAAAACCACTTCGTTTTGCCGGTAATTTCGCAAATGCAAATAAGGACGAAATAAGAGCATCTGCTTTTTGGTAAGCCGCTCAAAAAGTTTGACCCTGGAGAGAAAACGGAAATAATCCAGTTCGCTTTGGGTATAGGTTTTTTGAAAGGGATTCAGTGAAAATGCCATGGTTTTAGGTCAATACGGGCTCGAATGTTATTTCCTTATTTATCCTATATTTCTGATATACAACCTTTTCCTGGGGCTTACCCGCGCTAATCCATTTGTAACGCCTAGGGACACTCCAGGCGGGCGCGGGTCGGGCTTTCGCTACTCGCCGGCCAAGCCTCTAAACCAGCGGCAGGCTCAAACAATAGCTCTATCCCTAAGCCACAATGAGAATCGGGATACGGGACATAGGAACCGGGACGGGATGTCTTGCTACTAGCAACTGATATGTCCTTAACGCTGAAAAAAAGTCCCGCCTCCCAGCTCCTTCTCTCCTCTCTCTCCTCTCTCTCCTCTTCTTCAGCTTAGGGATGGAACGGCCTGTTTGAGCTCGTGTAGGCCCGGCGGGGAAAGGCAGCGAGTAGTGACAGCCCGACCGGCGCAGGCACTTAGGGACACCATGGCTCCGGATGTTCCTTGCGCCGGGAAGCCCCATCTCTAATTCTTAAAGCTTTCAAAAACGTAGCCGACAAAAATACGGCAAATCCTGGCATCTCCAAAAATCATATTTTTAGGTGGGAAGCCCTGTCAGCTCCAATACATACTGGGTTTTTTCACGTATTTTAAAGCGGTTGTCTAAGCGGTAGCCCACAATCCAAACTATTTTATTTCCCGACAGCAAGACCCAGACCCTGGATTTGATATTGCGGGGTATTTTCTCATCCACCAAGAAATCGCTTACTTTCTTATGAAAATTTAGGCCCAAGGGTTGAAAACGGTCGCCTTCCTGCCATACTCGTAGCTGCAAGGGAAAATCGAGCAAATCCCAATCTACCCAAGCTTGCCAAGGGTCCTTCGGAAAAGCCCCTGTGGGATCTCGGCTTTTTTTGGCAAAGCTTAAACTAAAAGGTAAATGGGAGGCCTCCAAAGATGTTTGCCCTTTCTCCACCCAGAACGTGGGCTTTTCCCCTGGGGCCAGGGGCGTAATTATCCAAGCTTTGCGGTCTTTGACCAAGCAATGGGTACTGGATAGGTACTGGGTACCCACCCTTCCGTGACGGTTATCCCAAATACTTTGGGCTTGGCTGTAATCAAATTGATAGCCTTGAATTAACTCAAACAGGCAATAGACCGGATGAGCCTCCTGAGACAACTCAAATGAAACCTCAACCCCTCCTACATACGTGCTGAGGTACGCTCCTTTCCAGACCTGTACCTGCTCCTCCAGAATGCTGCGTACCGCTCGTAGTTTTTCTGTACTTCGCCGGATAGACTCCTCAATTTGAGGGTTTATGGTTTTTAATACCGGATAAATCTTATGACGAATGAGGTTCCGACGGTATTTCAGGCTTTGATTGCTACTGTCTTCTCGCCAAGGGAGGCCTCGCCCCTGGGCATAGGCTAAAATTTGCTCCCGATTGGCAAACAGCAGGGGCCGGGCAATGGCCTGGTTTCGGGGAGGAATCCCACATAAACCGGCCAAACCCGTACCTCGGCTGAGATTTAGGAGCAAGGTTTCTAAAACATCTCCCTGATGGTGGGCCGTAAGCACTCTTTGGTAAGGAAAATCTTGCAAGATTTGCTCAAACCAAGTATACCGAAGCTCCCGAGCCAACATTTGGCCCGAGCCTTTATATTGAGAAACAAGTTGTGGGGTGGGGAAGCGTTTATAAAAAAAGGGGACTTCTTGACGTGCGGCCCAAGACTGGGCAAAATGGGCATCTCCTTCCGACTCCTCTCCTCTTAGCTCAAAGTTGCAATGGGCCAAGGCATAAGGGATGCTGGCCCGGGAGCATAGGTCACTTAGCACTACCGAATCCAGTCCTCCACTAAATGCCAGGAGGCAAGGAGTCTTGGGACTAAAAAGTTTTTCCTTGTGTATGTACTCTAAAAATTCAGAAAGCATAGATTTAATGCGCAATGCTTGTAATTTTGCATTTATTAACTAAAGGCTTACAACTTTTTCGGCAAGTCCGGTGTCCTTAATATAGTCTTTAAAGCGTATGCTTGATATCTCGATATATAAATATTGTAAAATTCTCTTAATACTCCTCACGTGGAGCCTTTCCCTGAGCCCAGTTTGGGGGCAAACCGGGGATCCAGAGGAGGATGAGGAGAAAGTCACCCTAGAAAGGGCCGATGAATTGCGAAAAGATATCGGCGACCCCCATGTAAAAAAGCTCAAAAACCGCGTGATCGTTCGGCACAAGGGAAGTGTTTTGTATTGTGACTCGGCTTATTTGCACGAAGACAAGAATGCGGTAGATGCATTTGGCAATACCCGCCTTTTGGGCGACGATGGCACCACCCTCACCAGTGACAGTATGTATTATGACGGGGAAACCCAAATAGCCCGAGCCTTGGGAGATGTGGTATTAAGGGATGAAGAGATGACACTCACTACCAAACAATTGGATTATAACCTGGAGGAAGGGGTAGCCTATTACTATTCGGGAGGGAAAATAGTAGACCCTGAAAAGACCTTAGAAAGTGAAACGGGATCATACGACACCAATAGTAAGATTTTTTATTTCAAAAAAAATGTGGAACTCCTCAGCTCGGATGGGGAAAGGGAAATCTATACGGATGACCTGACCTATAATACGATTTCCAAGTTGGCCTATTTTAAAGGCCCGACCCAGATTATCTCTCCAGATGGGGTCGTGGATAGTAACTCGGGTACGTATAATACCGAGACCCAAGTCTCCAATTTTCAAGGCCGGGCCCGGGTAGAAGATGAAGATTATTGGCTTGAAGGAGATAGTTTGTTTTTTGATAATACTGGAAATACGGGCTTTGCCAAAGGAAATGTACGCTTGTTTTCCAAAGGAGACAGCGTGATGATTGACGGAGACATTGGCTGGTATAAGGGGGAGCTTGGAGAGAGTAAGGTATACGGTAATGCGCTGATGCGTAATATCAGCGAGGGAGATACTTTGTATTTGAAAGCGGATACCCTGTATTCTATCAATCGGGAAGAGGAAGAAAAACAATTGATGTTTGCCTACCCCAACCCCCGTTTGTTCCGTACAGAGGTCCAGGGACGATGCGACTCAATGGTATACAACCGTGGTGACTCGATTATCCATTTGTTTGGCGACCCTGTCTTGTGGAATGAAACCAGTCAACTTACGTCTGACTCTATGCGTATTGAGCTGGTAAATAATGCGATCCATCGCATGCACATGCGCATGAACTGCTATGTGATTTCAGAAGATAGCCTAAACCAGTTCAACCAAATTAAAGGCAAGAACATGCAAGTATATTTTAGGGAGAATTATATGAACCGGGTTGACATCCGAGGCAATGCCCAGAACTTATACTTCGTTATCGAGGGGGATTCTCTCCTGGTAGGGATGAACCGGGTAGATTGCAGCGATATGGACATATTTTTTCGAGAAAAAAATCAGATCCATCGCGTAAAATACATTAATAAAGCAGATGGGAGCCTAACGCCCCCTCACGAGATTGTAGAGCCCCAAAAAAGGCTCAAAAATTTCCGACTTAGGATGGAAGAAAGGCCTACTCGAGACGAAATGGTCTTTCACCAGGAAATAATGGTCGAAAATCAAACTAAAAAAACTGTTAAAAACGAAAATCCTTGAAACTAAACCGTTTAAATCTGGTAATTATAAGTAGAATATTGTAACTTTATTGTCTATAATACCCGGCGGAAAATAATTAATATGATGAAAAACCTACTAACTATAATATTTTTCTTCTTGCTAGCCTCTACAGTGCCAAATCAAGCCTTTTGCTTTGATGACTTGCGTGCAGCCATGGACAGTTTAGAGATAGAAGATGCAGACAACAAACTGGATGAAGCTTCTTTTCACAGATTCAACACCAGTACAGACAATATGCTTCGCCTAGACTTAGGAGCCTTGAGCAAGCATACTGATTTTGCTGCCAAATTGACCGAAGATTTTCTATTTAAAAATAATCAAATCCGTATCAGCAAATTTTACCCTAATCCGGTTCATAATTTTGCTAATATTGATTATGAATTGATAGAAAGTATCAAAGCCAAAGTAAGAATCCAAAACTTGGTTGGAGGGATTGAGGCCGAGTACAACCTCGCCAAAGATAATAACCGGGTTACCATCAATGCTTACGACTTTGATCCAGGAACGTATTTCTACACTTTATTTATAGATGATGATCCTATCGTAGCTTTGAAGCTTCTCATTAAGCACGACTAGAATCCATAAAAAATTTCTAATTTTTTGAAAAGTATTGCGTTTTAGAGTGAAGCGCAATACTTTTGCATTTTATGAGGCATTTATCAATTTTAATACTTACGCTCTTCTTACTGATTGGCTCGTGTCGTTTTTCTAAAATCCAGAAGGACCCTAGTTTGCGAGCCAAATACGATGCGGCTATTGCTTACTATCAAAAAAAGGACTACTACAAAGCCGGTGTTTTATTAGAAGAATTAATCCCCCTTATTGTGGGAACCAAAGAATCTGAGATAGCTCAATTCTATTTTGCGTATTGCAGTTACTTTCAAAAAGACCTGGAGCTCGCTGCCTATTACTTTGAGCGCTTTTACCAAACCTTCCAAAACAGTCAGTATACCGAGGAAGCACGCTACATGCATATCCGATCCCTTTATGAAAGCTCTCCGCCCTTCAATTTGGATCAATCCAGTACAACGGATGCTATTGCTGTGACCCAAAGTTTTCTAAATGCCTATCCCAATAGCTCATTTTATGAGGAGTGTAACAAACTTCAAAAAGAGTTACGCTTGAAATTAGAGAAAAAAGCCTTTGAAAACGCTAACCTCTATTATAAAATCACGAATTATCGGGCAGCCGTAGTTACCTTTGATAATTTCCAAAAAAGATTTCCCGATTCTGACTTGAATGAAGAGGTCGCGTATTTAAAATTTACTGCGCAATACCGTTACGCCTTGCAAAGTACTACCCGCAGAAAACAGGAACGCCTCAACAAAGCCTTGGATTTCTACGACTCATTCGCTTCGTATTATCCAGAAAGTAAATTCAACCGCTCAGCCCAAAAAGTATATGAGCGCTGTATAGAAGAACTTAAAAAGTCTTAATTATTTTTCCATATCACGCATGAGTAAAAAACCAACAACAACCTCCGCCTCCCTGATCACCCGTAACACCGCTCATATGGTGAAAGACACCGTTAATATCTATGAGTCAGTGGCTATCATTTCTCGTAGAGCCTGTCAGATAGCTGGTAAAACGAAGGAAGAACTTAATGGCAAATTGGCCGACTTTGCTTCAACCGTTGACAATCTGGAAGAAGTACACGAAAACCGTGAGCAAATTGAGATCTCAAAATATTATGAACGCCTTCCCAAACCTACCAACCTAGCTACCGATGAGTTTATGGTAGATGAAATCCGTTGGCGCTACAAAAGTGACATCGAGGACGAAGATCAAGTGATTTAACCTATTCGCTTATGTCCTCCATCGCAGGAAAAAAAGTAATCCTGGGTATCAGTGGAAGTATTGCGGCCTATAAAGCCGCTTTTTTAATTCGTTTACTTGTCAAGCAAAAAGCCGAAGTACAAGTGATCATGAGCGCGAGTGCCCAAGCGTTTATCAGTCCGCTTACCCTCTCTACCTTGTCTACCAAGCCGGTCCTTTCCGAGTTTGTCAAAGACGAAACCGGCGTATGGAATAATCACGTAGACTTGGCCCTATGGGCCGACCTTATTCTGATTGCCCCAGCAACAGCCCATACGATGGCCCGTTGTGCCCATGCCCTTTCCCCAGATTTACTTAGCACGGTTTACCTATCCGCCAAGTGCCCGGTTGCTTGGGCTCCTGCCATGGATAGAGACATGTATTTACACCCTGCTAACCAAAAAAATTTAGCAAAACTGGCTAGCTACGGTGACTTCATTATCCCCTCAGAAGAAGGCGAATTAGCCAGTGGTTTGCGTGGCAAAGGCCGTATGGCCGAGCCAGAACATATTGTAGAATACCTGGAAAACTTTTTCCAAGAAAGTCAGGACCTGTCCGGTAAAACGGCCCTTGTCACTGCCGGGCCCACTCAAGAGTCGCTAGACCCGGTACGTTTTATTAGTAACCACTCGAGCGGAAAAATGGGATATGCTCTTGCCCAGCAATTGGCCAAGCGAGGAGCCCAAGTCCATTTAGTCAGTGGCCCTACTACGCTTAGCCCTCCGAGTGGTACCGTTGCATTGCATTCGGTACGTTCTGCCGCCGAAATGTTTGAGCAATGCAGTCAGTACTTCCCCCAAGCCGATATAAGCGTATTAGCCGCAGCCGTTGCCGACTACACCCCAGTCCAAACGGCCACTCAAAAAATTAAAAAAAAGGATAAAAACGAGAACCTTCACATAGAGCTAAAACGAACCGTGGATATTGCCCAAACCTTGGGCCAAATCAAACAAGCTCACCAGCTCTTAGTAGGCTTTGCCCTGGAAACTCAAAACGAAATCGAGAATGCCCTCTCCAAACTTAGCCGGAAAAACTTTGATATGATCGTGCTTAATTCGCTAAACGATGCAGGGGCCGGTTTCCGACACAACACCAACCAAGTTACGCTCATCCGTTCGTCTGAAGATATGCAAAAACTCCCTCTTTTGTCCAAAGAAGAGGTAGCCCGGCACATTGTTAATGCCGTGATAAACCTACTGAATAATAAGCCCGGAGTATAATAAAATCCCGGATAAGCCAGTTATTCATATAGGCATTTGGCCCTACTTATTCCTTGGGCCGATGCTTAGTTAAGTTTTAGTAAAAGTTTGAAGATAGTTTTGATAAAAGACAGGCCTCTTAGAGGTCTGTTTTTTTTATGCTAAGACTACAATTTTGGGGCTTGCCCGCGGGCAAAGAATTACGTTCCTAGGTGATTTCTGCTGCCGCGGGCCGGGCTTTCACTACTCGCCTCCTCCCCCCAAGCCCACAACGGGCTCAAACATGCCGTTCAATCCCTAAGCCATATCTGCCTGCCAGCCCCCTTTGCTAATTAAAAGAATAAACTTCTCACAAAATAAGTACAGCCCTTCCTTTTAGGCTTCAATTAACCCTTCTGATTCTACTGAGACTCAAAACTCTTTCCCTACACAAAGCTTTATTAAGCTATAATCAAAACGGAAAGTTTAGAATTTGTCAAAATTGTGACATTTAGCTATTAAATTATCGATTAATTTAAGTGTCCCAATTATTTTTGGGTATAAGTGTTTCAAAGTATACCTTACCGACAGAATTACAATTAAAACCTTAATTCAATGAGTTCATCTAATCCTACCGTGACCAAACCCCAAGGGAATTGGTTTGTAAGATTTTTTTCTAGTACCCTTGGCCGTAAATTGCTTATGAGCCTAACGGGTATCTTCCTCATCGCATTCTTGACCGTTCACCTTATCGGTAACTTGCAGCTTCTCTTTGGTGATGGAGGGGAAGCTTTTAATAAATACGCTCATTTTATGGGGCACAATGAGTTGATCCAAATTGTCTCCAAGCTCAACTTTTTCTTCATCATCCTGCACGTAGTTGTATCCATTGTCCTGACCCAAGCCAACACCGCTGCCCGGCCAGTGCGCTATCAGTATAGTAAGGCTTCGGCAAGCAGTGCTTGGAGTTCTCGCAATATGATGATTTTGGGTTCCTTGGTTTTCATTTTCATCGTTATCCATCTACAGAACTTCTGGTACCAGTCTAAATTTGGCTCCGTACCGATGGTAAGTTACAATGGCCAAGAGTACCAAGACCTATACACCACGGTTAAGTTTAGTTTTAGTGAAGCGTGGCTGGTGGGCCTTTATGTCTTGGCTATGATTGGCTTGGCTTTTCACCTGAGCCACGGCTTTCAAAGCGCTTTTCAAACTTTAGGCTTGAACCACAAAAAATATACACCCTTCATCAAGACATTGGGAGCGGCATATAGCATTATCTTTCCTTTGTTGTTTGCTACTATTCCTATTGTGATGTTCTTGCAACAACTGTAATAATCTTAGAGCTAAAAAATTAATCCTAATTAATACGCTATGAGCACTAAATTAGAATCTAAAATACCTCAGGGTCCCTTAGCCGATAAGTGGACTCATCATAAATTTAACATTAAGTTGGTCAACCCGGCCAACAAGCGTAAATATGACGTGATAGTCGTAGGAACGGGCCTAGCCGGAGCATCCGCGGCTGCTTCATTAGCTGAGCTAGGCTATAATGTGAAAGCCTTTTGTTTTCACGATAGCCCACGCCGAGCCCACAGTATTGCGGCCCAGGGAGGAATTAATGCGGCCAAAAACTACCAAAATGACGGAGATAGTGTTTACCGCCTGTTCTACGATACGATCAAAGGGGGAGACTACCGATCAAGAGAGGCCAATACCTATCGCTTGGCCCAAGTAAGTGTCAATATTATTGACCAATGTGTAGCTCAAGGAGTTCCTTTTGCCCGGGAATACGGAGGGCTTTTGGCCAACCGCTCTTTTGGGGGAGCTCAGGTATCTCGTACTTTTTATGCCCGGGGTCAAACGGGACAGCAGCTACTCTTGGGAGCTTACAGTGCCCTTAGCCGACAAGTTTCCCTGGGAAAAGTGCAGATGTTCCCGCGTACCGAAATGTTGGATGTTGTCAAAGTAGATGGCCAAGCCCGGGGAATTGTGGTTCGTAACCTAATCACCGGACAAGTTGAATCCCACAGCGCACACGCCGTATTACTTTGTACCGGTGGATACGGTAATGTATTCTACCTATCTACCAATGCTATGGGGTCCAATGTAACGGCGGCTTGGCGGGCTCACAAAAAAGGAGCGCACTTTGCCAACCCTTGCTATACGCAAATCCACCCTACGTGTATCCCCGTTTCGGGCGACCACCAATCCAAATTAACGTTGATGTCGGAGTCATTGCGTAATGATGGACGGGTTTGGGTACCCAAAGACTTGGAAGACGCCGAAAAAATCCGTAATGGCCAAATCAAAGCCTCGGATATTCCTGATGAAAAACGTGACTATTACTTAGAGCGCAAATACCCGTCTTTTGGAAACCTCGTTCCCCGCGACGTCGCCTCCCGTAATGCAAAATATATGTGTGATGAAGGTAAAGGGGTGGCTCCCACCGGGCTAGCCGTTTATCTTGATTTCCGCGATGCCATCCAAAGAGACGGAGAAGATGTAATCCGGGCTAAGTACGGAAACCTCTTCCAGATGTACGATAAAATTACCGACGACAACCCGTATAAAATGCCGATGAAAATTTATCCGGCTGTACACTACACTATGGGAGGTCTTTGGGTAGACTATAACTTAATGACTTCCGTTCCGGGATTATACGCCCTCGGAGAAGCCAACTTCTCCGATCACGGAGCCAACCGACTCGGTGCAAGTGCCTTGATGCAAGGGCTGGCCGATGGTTATTTTGTAATCCCTTACACTTTGGGTGATTACTTGGCTACCCTACCTTACGATAAGGTACCTACCGACCATCCCGAATTTCAAAAAGCTGAGGCCGAAGTAAAAGACTTCAACCGAAAGCTCTTGGATAAGAAAAATGGAAAGAAATCGGTAGATCACTTCCACCGTGAGCTTGGAAAAATCATGTGGGACTATTGCGGTATGTCACGTAATGCCGAAGGTTTAAAAACAGCCAAGCAAAAAGTAAAAGACTTACGCGAAGAGTACTGGAAAGATGTAAAAGTACTGGGTAGCAACGATGAGCCCAACGAAATGCTAGAAAAAGCCAGCCGCGTGGCCGACTTTATTGAGCTGGGTGAGCTTATGATTGATGATGCTCTCAACCGCGAGGAGTCTTGTGGTGGTCACTTCCGAGAAGAATTCCAGACCGAAGAAGGGGAAGCCAAACGTGATGATGATAATTTTTCTTATGTGGCCGCTTGGGAATACCAAGGCGAAGGGCAGGAAGAAAAACTTAACAAAGAAGATCTCATCTTCGAAAACGTTAAACTTACGCAAAGAAGTTATAAGTAATTATTTGAAGCACTCTGGGTGCCTTCTTTAAAAACATTTGATTCATGAAACTTACTCTCAAAATATGGCGACAAGCCAATAAAAATACCAAAGGAGAAATGAAGACCTATCCCTTGGATAATGTCTCTCCGGATATGTCATTTCTCGAAATGCTGGATGTCTTAAATGAAGAGCTCATTGAGAAGAATGAAGTTCCCGTTGCTTTTGATCACGACTGCCGTGAAGGGATATGCGGCTCTTGCTCCCTTTTCATCAATGGGCAGCCTCACGGACCTCAAAAAGGTACAACAGCTTGTCAGTTACACATGCGATCCTTTAAGGACGGAGACACCGTCTATATCGAGCCTTGGAGAGCCAAAGCCTTCCCTGTCGTTAAAGATTTGATGGTGGACCGCACGGCTTTCGACCGTATTATGCAGAAGGGGGGGTTTGTATCCGTTAATACAGGGGTCAATGTAGATGCCAACGAAATTCCCATTGGGAAAACCATCGCCGATGATGCCTTTGATGCCGCTACTTGTATTGGTTGTGGTGCCTGTGTAGCCGCTTGTAAAAATGCCTCAGCTATGCTTTTCGTATCGGCCAAAGTATCTCAATTGTCTTTGTTGCCCCAGGGTAAACCCGAAAGAAAAGCCCGCGTGGAAAATATGGTAGCCCAAATGGATGCCGAAGGCTTTGGGGCTTGTACCAATACCGGTGCCTGCTCGGCCGAATGCCCCAAAGAAATATCGCTGACCCATATTGCCCGCATGAACCGCGAATATTATGGTGCTAGCATTACTTCCGAAAACGTCTAATCCATCTATACATCATGGAATATAAAAACCCCCGGGCAAATAGCCCGGGGGTTTTATTTTGTCCTACACTTTGCCAACTTACTTCTTTTTCCAGGCTTGGATCAAGGCCAAAAACTCTTTCTGTATGCTTTGTGCCTTGTCTTGAGCATACCACTTATGAATTTTCTCACTAAACTCAGCATAAGGAATTCCCTTCGCTTTAAAATCTAATACCAGCTGCTGGGCTTCGGCCGGACGAGGCCCCCATGTCCCTAATTCTGTCAGGGTATCGGCTTTTACGGCAATCAATTTTGGAATTGCCCGGCCTCCATTGGTGAGATGCCCATCCATCAAGTTTAAATTTTCATCTCGAAGGAGGAGTCTCAACTCAATATTGGGGTTCAACTCCGCCAGTTTGACCAATACCGGGATATTTTGGGCCGCATCCCCACACCATCCTTCCGTTAAAACCAACCAGAGCCAAGGCGTTTCTACCGAAGCAATTTCGGCTTCCAATTCTGGTAGGATTTTGGCCGTCTTATCCCAGCGCTTCATCCTTTGTACATTAATCTTTGAGTAGTGAGTAAGGTCCTCACTTTGTTTGGGTCCCGTAGACTTCCCTTCGGCCAGCAGGCCCTCTACCAAAGTGCGGTAGCTAGGATAGTCAATAGACTTATTTACATACTCTTGTGAAACGAGGCCTTTTACTTGTGTTGAGTCCATGATATCTCCTTTATTTATTCAATTATATAACAAACATAGTCATATCATGATTCATTGATTTAACAACTTTGTCCTCTTCCTGACATATATCAGGCATGCTAGCTACTCACTCACCAGTACATCTTCCAAACGGGGCGTCTTTTCAGAAATCCGTATGGGAAACCGCTCCCGGGCAGCTTCTAAACGGGCCTCTAAGGCAGGTGGGGGTGCCTCTGTATTCCAGCGCCGCAGCTCTTGGGGGCTCACGCCCATAAATTCGGCTTGTAATTGATAATAACTGCGATGGATTTCATCTAGAACGGCTACATACTGCCCGTAGGGACTCGCCCGGCTACTCTCAAAATGAACCGGGGCTTTTGGGTATAGATCTAAGTAGGCTAGCAAACGGTTTGAAAGCGAATCTAAAGGAAGCAATTGCTCTTGAATGAGCAGTTCCGATCGGGCATTAAGCAAAATGTGAAAAGCTTCCTGCTGAGGAGGCTTGGGCGAGCTTCGAGCGGGAGGTAAGAGCATGCGGAGGCCCGCTTCCACCTGCCAAGTGGTCGTAATCATAAAAAAGATAAGCAATAAGAAAGCAATATCGGCCAGGGAACCGGCCGATATCTCCGGGTTTTTACGTGAATTTGTTTTCATAAACTGTTTTTTTAGTTAAATTAACTAAATATTTAGTTTATAGCAAATTTTGCCTGTGTTCTTTCCTTTTGAAGAACTCACTATCCTAGGTTTCTCCTGGTTTTCTCTTCTGGCTGAGGGATAGAGCGGCATGTTTGAGCTCGTGGGGGCTTGTGGGGAGAGGCAGCGAGTAGCGAAAGCCCGACCCCGGCGGCAGCATAGCTTCCCTTGAAAAACCAAATTTCATCGCCGGGGGCAGCCCCATAAATCTCCTCAAAATCAGGTTTGTAGAAATAATATGTCTGAAATATGTAATATTTTGGATTTGACAACTACTAATAGAAAAAATAATACGCAGGTACACGGCCGAATACCCAATTGTATAACTTAATGAACAAAACATGGACAACATCCTGGAGGTCGAGGGGCTTAGTAAAAGCTATGCTAGTCACAAAGCACTTGACAACGTTACACTCAATATTCCTAAGCAATCTATTTTTGGGCTCTTGGGACCCAATGGCGCAGGTAAAACCACTCTAATACGGATAATCACCCAGATATTTGGTTCTGACACCGGTAGCATTCGTTTTATGGGGGAGCCTTTAGCCCCTCATCATACCATGCAAGTAGGCTACTTACCCGAAGAGAGAGGCTTGTACCGGAAAATGAAAGTAGGAGAGCAGCTTCTTTACTTGGCCAAACTTCGAGGGATGAGTCACCGCGAGGCGATGGAAAAACTAAAAGTCTGGTTTGAAAAGTTTGAAATCAAGACTTGGTGGAATAAGCAAGTAGGAGATCTTTCTAAGGGAATGCAACAAAAAATTCAATTTGTGGCTACCGTACTCCACAATCCTCCTTTGATCATCTTGGATGAGCCTTTTACCGGTTTTGACCCCATCAACACCAATATTATCAAGCAAGAGATTCGTTTACTACAAGAGCAAGGGAGCACCATTATCTTCTCTACCCACCGAATGGAATCGGTGGAGGAGCTATGTGATCAGATCGCCCTGATCAATAAATCTCAAAAGGTATTGGATGGGCCCAAAAAACAAATTAAAGACCAGTATAAAACCAATACTTTCTTTGTGCAAACCCCAAGCAGTTTACAAGCCGCTTTACCGGAGGAGTTTAGGCTTTTAAACGAAACGCTAAATCCTGACGGGCTTACCGAGTCTTTGGTACAAATTCCGGAAGGAAGTCGCTCCAACCAACTTTTGGAAGTATTGATTCCGCATGTGGATGTACTGGCTTTCCGAGAGAAGATACCGAGCATCAATGAAATTTTCATTTCCTTGGTGACCGATACTCCCATCACCGCTACCTTTAGCCAGTCACCAGAATCTATGCAGCCCAGTGATGTATAACCTTAAAACCTATCCAAACTCATGAAAAAGATTGCCTTAATTATACAAAGAGAATATTTGGTGCGGGTTCGGAAGCGTTCCTTCATCATTATGACCTTACTTACTCCTTTGATTTTCTGTGGGATGATTTTCCTTCCTCTTATGCTGTCCCGCGGCTTTGAAAATGATAAGGTCATCGAAGTACTAGACCAAACGGGTAAAGTTGTTCAAAGCCTCGAAAACCAGAGTAAACTCGTTTTCCAGGCCAGTGAAGCAAAAGACCTGGAAAGTGCTAAAAAGAAACTTGAGGAGTCGGAACATTATGCCCTGCTCTTCATTCCAGAAATGGATTTTAACGCGCCTGAGCCTATTGAGATGTTTGGGAAAAAAAGTATCAGCATCGAGCTGGAAAGGGATGTCGAGAATGAAGTGGAACGGGTGATAGAAGAAATCCGGTTTAAAGAGCTCAATATCAACAAAGAATTAATCGAGCGCGCCAAGGCCGAGATAGACTTCAAGACTCAAAAATTGAGTGGGGAGAGTGATAACTCCCGGGCCTCCACCATCCTGGGATTTTTTGCTTCTTTCGTTATTTACATTGCGGTACTAATCTACGCCCAGCAAGTGATGCGAGGCGTCGTGGAAGAAAAAACCAGTCGGATCATTGAAGTGATGATTTCCTCTGTAAAACCCTTCCAATTGATGCTGGGTAAAATCTTAGGGGTTGCCGCGATCAGTATCACCCAATTTTTACTCTGGATCATTCTTACCTTTGGGCTCATTCAGGCGATCAGTCCCTTCGTTAATTCGGATGACCTGGCCGAGGCCAACCGGGCCAATCAAGTGGAAGTCATACAAAATGATGGCTCGAGTGAGATTCAAGAAGCCGCCCAAGATACCCAATTAGAACAACTCTTAGGGGTTGATTTTGGGGTTTCCTTGGGAGGTATGGTGGCAGCCCTGCTCTTCTATTTTATTGGAGGGTATTTGTTGTACAGTGCTCTATTTGCCGCCGTGGGTTCGGCCGCCGATAATGACACAGATACGCAGCAGTTTGTCTTTCCGATCTCGATGCCCCTCATTATTGCTTTTGTATCCATCGGAGCGATTCTCCGGGATCCCGACGGGCCGGTTGCCTTCTGGATGTCTATCGTACCCTTCACATCCCCCATTGTGATGATGATGCGCCTGCCATTTGGTGGGGTTGCCGCTTGGGAACTCATTTTATCTATGCTTTTATTGGTGGGAGGTTTTGTGTTCATCACCTGGGTGGCCGCTCGGATTTACCGTATCGGTATCTTAATGTACGGCAAAAAAGTAACCTTCAAGGAGATTGGTAAGTGGGTCTTTTATAAAACCTAAGCCTAACTATTTCCGGCTAGTTTGGATCACAGGCTAGCCGGATTAATTTTTCCCTTGCTTAAAGAGCACATCCTTCTCTTAGAGGGGCTTCCCCGCGCTAAAAAAATTTGTTCCCCATTATACACATCTACCGGCGCGGGTCGGGCTCTCACTACTCGCTGCCTTTCCCCACAAGCCCCCACGAGCTCAAACATGCCGTTCCATCCCTAAGCCAGGAAAACCGGGAAGGTTTCGGGAGGGCCAAGCGAAATACTATGTTGCGCCTCCCCGAAAAGGTTTAAGCTCCGTTTTTAAATCGGATGGGTTTATCGCTTTAACTAGATGATAGGTCGTAACCTCATAGCCTATTTTTTTCCAAAAAATAAGCGCTTTGGGGTTTTGAGTAGACACTTGCAGCTCAATATGATCGGCTCCTTGTTCTTTAAGGTTTTGGGCAGCCCGCATAGCCAAGGCCTTCCCCACGCCTTGGCTACGGAATTTGGCTTTTACTACCGTTTCGGCAATGTATCCCCTCTTATTGTACACATATGCCGACAGGGCCGTTTGCAGTCGAGAAATAAGCATGCCGGCCACTTGGCCATCTATTTCGGCCAACCAAATCCAAATATGGGGGTCGGCCAGGCGGTTGAGGAGGTTATTCCGAATTATATCCTGGTAACTCGGGGTAAGATGGAACACAAAGTGGTGCTCTTGGTGTTCAGTCATCAGAGTTTCCCAAAGTATTAAAAGCTCCTCAATATCGAGTGCCTCTGCTAGACGAGTTTTTATCATAGAATCACTTGCTTGCTGGTACTAAAAAACGGAGATTTTTCGTTGCTTAATTCAGAACGTCCCCCCTATTCCCCTTTATTATATAAAGGAAATTACAAAATAGGGTAATCCGAAAAAGCTTTGGGGCAAAACCGGGTTCAAATGTCATAAAAATCTGGCAGATATTGAAAAAATCGTATTCTATACTGATTTTTTCCAGTTAATCCAGTTTTCTTTCTCTTTAGCCAGGAAGTTCCTTAGCAGGAACTAGCAAACTGGCTTGAAATTTCGTCAGGTGTTAAAATGTACACAACTATGGTATCTCAAGCGGAATCACAAGTGTCTGAAGTATACCAAAATTGGTTTAATCACTGTCAGGATACACTTCTTCCTGATAAGTTTACGATACACGCTCCTTTTACTCAGGAAAGTGAGGCTTTTCAAGCCGATATGCTAGCCACCCGAGTGCGAAAGGGGCTTTTGGGCTTAATAAACGAGGAAGAATTCCTATTTATCCATTACCGGGAAAGCCTCAAAGATATGAGCCAGGAACGTCTGAGCACCTTGCATCAGGGGGGAAGGTTTTATGCGGATTCCCTATACGGTTTTGCCGAAAATTTATTTTTGAATACGGTTAATGTCATGACCGTTTTGGTTTCTCCCGACGACCCTTCGGAGGACTTAATCTCCTATGTACAGGAATCAACCTATCCATCTATGGCCGGGAAAGCGCATTCTTTATTTTTGATCAATGCTAAAAAGCTGGTGATCAATTGTCAGGGAGACGGGATGGTAAAAGGAAAGCCTACTCCAGTCAGTCACGCTTATTTATTGGTGCATAATTTATTTCACCAGTGGACTTTAAAGAAAATGCCCCCTCGCCAAAAGAAATAAGCACTTTAAGGGTATTGGCCCATCAAACGGCCCAATACCCCTTCTTTTAGGGAGTAGGCCGATATTTTCAGACTGTCCAAATCATAGACATCGAGTAAAAACTGTACCAGACAAGCCGCCACGACAATCATGCCCACCCGAAAAGGGGCCATACCTGGCATGGCTAGTCTCTCATCTCGATTTTTCCGGATAAGATCTCGGTATAGATCATGAAATTCTTCTCTCTCGATGGTGTGTGAGCTTAGCAAAAGCTGGTGGTTATTATCCACAAACCTACTCAAATCGGCATCCGGGTGTTTCCGGGCATAGTCGATAGCAGCCAAGGTTTCAAAACCACCCGCTGAGCCAATAAGCACCTTAGGGCTGTAATGAAAAATAATATTAGAAAGCTCAAAAAGTTGAGAGTCTAAAAAGATTTGTAGACGCTGTTGGTCTAGTAAACTAATAGGATCAGAACGCATAAACTGGTCATATAATCGCTGTCCTCCAATTTCATAACTTTTTTTCCAAAGAAGTTTGCGGCGATTACAGATAATAAATTCTACACTTCCCCCTCCTATATCTACCAGCAAAGCGTTTTCATCTCCTAAGTGTAGGGCTTGCTTAACCCCATCATAAATGTAGGCTGCCTCTTCATCTCCCTCAATAATCTGAATGGGATACCCACTATATTTTTCTAGGTCCCGGATCACCCGGGGACCGTTTCGGGTGCTCCGGTACACACTGGTAGCCACCCCTCTCACTTGGTTTTTGTCCAACTGGTACTCTTCTATAATATCCCGGGCTTCGCCCATGGCTTTTCTCAAACGATCTTCAGCACTGGTATGGATAAGCCCTTCGCTAATCCCGTCTTGTCCCATCAAAACGGGGATTTGTTTACGAAAAATAATCCGAAAGCCTTGGGGCCCTGGCTCGGCAATTAGTAATTTGAAGGTATTGGTACCCAAATCCAGTACTGCAGCCCGATTTTGCTTCATAGGTTTGACAAAATTCTTGTATACATACCTCAAGCTTAGAAAGTCATTAAGAGTAGCCTGGAAGGATGAGGCAATTTTAAAGAAAAAGAAATTAACGGTTTTTAACAAGGAAACACCTCAGAAACTCTTATTCGTCCGGGCAAATATGAGCACAATTCGGTAGATTTGTGATATTGCCCATTTTCTCGCTACTACTTTTTAAGCATGAAATTTGTACATCCAGCCTTTCTTTGGTCTTTTTTAATCCTGGCCATTCCACTCATCATCCACATTTTTAACTTCCGGAGAGTCCGTAGGGTTTATTTTAGTAATGTTAGTTTACTCAAAGATGTAAAAACCGAAACCAATTCATTTCGCAAATTAAAGCATCTTCTCATCTTACTAAGCCGTTTGGCCTTTTTTACCTGTCTGATTTTAGCCTTTGCCCAGCCTTATCTTCCCAGCGAAAACCAACAACAAATTCAAAACCTAGGGGGCTTAGTGAGCATTTATGTAGATAATTCCTACAGCATGCAAAGCGAATTAGGCAATGAAACCTATCTGGATGCCGCTGTATCCAATATCCAAGAGCTCGCGCAGGTATTTCCCAAAGGCACCCGATTTCAACTGCTTACGAATAACTTTGAGAACCGCGAACAATACCCCATCCGAGCCGATGAGCTAGAAGACCGGCTTACGGAAATAAACTACTCCAATCGTTACCGAGATTTGGAGTCTATCAATAAACGCCAAAAAAACTTATTAGAACGCTATGGCAGCGGGCAAGTCAATCAAATTTTTTGGTTTAGCGACTTTCAAAAAAGTACCCTCGGCAATTTAGATCGAGTGAAGCTGGATAGCTTAAACCAGTTTTACATCGTGCCTATTCGTTCTCAAGAAGTCAATAATGTATTGATTGACTCTGTATGGTTGGAAAACCCTTTTATCAAAGCCTTGGAAACCAACCGGGTCAATGTTCGTCTGGTGTCTTACAGAGATGAACCCTACGATAATATGCCTCTCAAGCTGTTTATTGATGATCAACAAGTCTCTACTACTACGGTAAATTTATCTCCTCAAGCAAGCACCACGGCTCATTTCAATTTTACCCTGCAAGGCAGTGGCATCAAATCGGCTAAAATCACATTTGAAGACTTTCCAGTCATTTTTGATAATGAGTACTATTTTGTCATCAATGCTTCTCCCCGGGTAAGCATTCTTAATCTGTATGACAGGGCCCAAAACCGCTATATCGACCATGTTTTTTCCAACGAATCAGTGTTTGAACTAAGTAGCTTAAGCATTAATAACTTGGATTACAATCGTATCTCAAGTGCCGAATTGGTCATTTTAAACGAAGTCTCAGAAATTGAGGGAGAACTCTCTCGGCTTCTTCGGGAATTTGTCCGAAATGGCGGTACCATTCTGAGCTTTCCTCCGGCAAGGCCCAGTAATTCATACACTAATTTTTTAAGTTCATTGGGCGTAAGTGGGGCTAGACTCTCGCGAGGAGATACCTCAAGAAATGAAACGTCTAATCGATTGGCCTTGCTTAATATTCAAAACCCTTTTTACCAAGGAATTTTTGAGAAGGTTCCCTCCAATATGGACATGCCCGATGCGCAAAGCTCCTTAGCTTGGAATAATATCGGAGAAAAGCTTTTGGAGTATAAAAACCGACGTCCTTATTTATCGCGCTTTTCGGTAAACCGGGGCACACTCTATCTTACAAGCTCCCCTTTACAGGCACAGTATACCAATTTTGCCAAACACGCCATCTTTGTGCCGATTATGTATAAGATTGCCTCGGGTAGTAAACGCCAGGATACCCGCTTAGCCTACACTTTTCAAGACAAAACCATCCGTACTCGTTTGGAAACTCCGGCTCGCAATCAAGTGTATCAATTGGTCAAAGAAGAGTTACGGTTTATTCCAACCCAGAGCGTATTAGAAGATGAGCTCGTCTTGGTGCTACCCGAGCAGATCCACGACGCCGGTTTTTATGCCCTTGAATTAAATGAAAACCAAGAAAATTTACTGGCCTTTAATTATGGGAAAGCTGAATCGGACCTGCGATTTTATAAGCAGCAGGAAGTAAAAGCCAGCTTTGGCAATTATAGCAATGCTCAAATTTTTGATTTTAATAAAAACCAAGCCTTTATCAATGACTTCAAAGAGAAAAATATTCAAGTCAATTTGTGGAAATATTTACTCATTGCCGCTTTAATATTCTTCTTTATAGAAATCTTACTGATTCGCTTTTTATAGCCCAATCTGCGCTTATCGTACAAAGTAGTTGAGTTGAATTTCGGTAGTGTAGGGGTTTTTATTTAAAAGAAAGCGCGATTTGGCATAGCGGGGCGGGCCAAAGGAACCTCGGGCATTATTCGAGAACCCATACCCTTCTTTAGGTATTCCAATTAAGGATTTATCTAGTTTATTATTTGAGTTTTCATCGTGAAAACAAGCGAGGGCATAATTTCCAAAAGGCAGGTCATTGATACGTAAGACGGCTTGCCCGTTTCGTATTTTGGCCATAGCCTTTACTATCGCCTTATCTTCCCGTAAATAGGCCTTTTCGTTATCATAGAGGGCTACAAACACAGAGCCCTGATCCGATTTACAGGCTTTAATAGTTAAAACAATACTCCCTTTCCTTTCAGGAGCAAGGCCAAAGGCACTTAATTGGGCTAATAGAATAATGCTGAGTAGGCTGCGGGTTATATGTCTCATTTTCTGCTTGTAAAAAATCATATTCATACAAGTTTGGCATACGTGTTTATCCAGCGGTTGGGCACTTCCCCCCGGCTGGCAGTAAGATAGTCCTTGTAACTACAAGGCACTACCATATTCTCTTGTTTTTGACTTATTTCATTATTGTAATGCACTTCCATCCACCACTTTTGGCTTCGCTTATGCTTGTAAAAAACCATATTACTAGAATTATCCAACGCGGATACTACATATTTGTTGTATGCACTACTTTCAAAAGCTTGAACATCGTGGCGATGATAAAACCCTTCCAGGAAATACCATATCATCGTAGCTACCAAAGACGCCGTCCGTTCTCGTTCATCAAAACCAGGATGAAAGCCGTAAAGGCCCAAAGAGCTTAGCTTTTCACTTAAACCTGAAAACCAGCACAGTTGACAAGCTTCTTCTGCCGTTAAGCCCAGCACTGAAGTAAAGGCCTGCCCAGGAGCCTCCAAGGTTTTCACAGAACGGATATCAAAACTCAGCATATCCGCCTGCCTCACCACGGGCTCGACCTCATTAAAATCGTCCCGCATCTGGCCCACACTATAAGCCTCAAAATAGAGCTTTTCCAAGGTTGCCAAGGCTTCGGGAGAGTTAAAATACGTTTGATAAGCCAGATGATTAAAGCTAAATAAGTAGTTAGGTTTCTTCGTAAGAATTTTCCCTGTATGGCTCTTAGAATCCAAGGCCTCCTCTTCCGGGTTAATATCCATGTGGGAGTCTACGGTCACCACCGAAATAAGACGGCCAAAACTTTCATAGGCCGAATATTGTCCCCAATCCAAATCGTGGCTTCCCCCAAACAGAACAGGTAATACTCCCTCTTGCAATAATGTTTCTAGCACTTGGCTCAAACGATCACGCGTATCTTCCGGCCCTGGACCCAGGCGAAGGTTCCCCAAATCCACGATGTTATAGGCTCCTGTCCCTTTTTTTAAGCCGTACAATTTTTGTCGGATAAGATCAGGTGCCATTTCTGCTCCTTCCAAATCCGTGTCTCCCCTCACTTCTTTTAGCCCAATGAGGGCAATATCCTTGCGCTTCCAACGGGGGAACCGCTCAAAATACACTCTAAAATGATCGGCACAAGAATCTTTATCTTCCAGAAAGGGAACATACACTTCTTCGGGGACCGGATCAAAAAAAATAGATAAACTCATGCCATCTGCTTCAAAAAAATAGGTCCTTTAAGATAAGACCACCAAACACCTCTATAGGTTGAAGAAAACCCAAAAAAAATGGAAGAAAGTTATTATACTTTCTTCCAAGAAAAGGAAAGCCTTTATAATAAGAAAATTACTTACCCTCCAAAGTCGTCAAATCGGATATTTTCTTCGGGTACTCCCATATCATCCAACATCTTCAATACAGCAGCATTCATCAAGGGAGGTCCGCACAGATAATACTCTACCTCATCGGGCTCAGGGTGCTTCGATAAATAGTTATCGTACAGCGCTTGGTGGATAAACCCGGTAAACCCTTCTCCTTTTTTATCCTGGAGATCTTCTTTAATAACCCAGTTATCATCCGGTAAAGGAGCCGATAAAGCAATATAATAGTTGAAGTTCGGGAAGTCTTTCTCAATATTGCGGAAGTGTTCCGTATAAAACAACTCCGTCCGTGAACGCCCACCGTACCAATAAGAAACTTTCCGATCCGTCTTTTCTGTATGGAATAAGTGGAATATATGGGATCTCAAGGGCGCCATCCCGGCTCCCCCACCTATGTATATCATTTCCCGCTTCGTCGGGTTAATGTGGAACTCCCCGTAAGGGCCTGAAATCGTTACTTTATCCCCAGGCTTACAAGAAAAAACATACGATGAGCATACTCCAGGGTTTACGTCCATCC
Source organism: uncultured Microscillaceae bacterium (assembly GCA_963922455.1). GTDB lineage: Bacteria > Bacteroidota > Bacteroidia > Cytophagales > Microscillaceae > CAWUIO01. Next base: position 8,345 of record CAWUIO010000015.1, on the reverse strand, counting down.
ACTTATTGGCTGCTCGGTCAAAAGGTGGCGTGGCAATACGGATATTCAACATGATAATGTTTCCTTCGGCCGGGTGGTTAGCCATGGAATAGGCCCGGAACTGGGGCTCATCATTTTTCATCTTAAGTCCCCACATCTGGAACTTATCCCAGTCCGAACGGAACTTGTCGGGACCCAATGGATCTTCTGGGCTAGGAGCGATGTCAAAGTCTTTAAAAGCAACTTCCAAGACAGGTACGTCAATCTGGATATATCCTCCCGATTCAAAATCAAGGATTTCCCCTTCGGGAAGTTTTACCACAAACTCCTTGATAAATGTGGCTACATTGTAGTTGGATACCACTTCGCAATCCCATTTCTTGATTCCAAAAATTTCTTCAGGGATACGAATGCGAAGATCTTGCTTAACCTTTACTTGGCAGGCTAAACGTACTTTTTCTTTCTGTTCAGAACGGCTCAAATGTCCAACTTCAGTAGGTAATACATCCCCGCCTCCATCTTCTACCACACATTTACACATGGCACAAGTTCCGCCGCCTCCACATGCAGAGGGTAAAAACATACTCTCTTGGGACAGGGTGGTAAGCAAAGTTGAACCTGCGGCTACCACTCGAGGGTTTTGATCATCTCCATTGATGATAATTTTCACGGGGCCAGTTTGTACCAAGCGAGAGCGTGCATATAAAAGCAGGAATACCAGAAGCAAGATTACGAGCGTAAACGCGACAATTCCGGCAATTAGATTTAAAGTCATAACGAGATGGCTATTTAAATGAGACTGTAAGTTTTATCCAAGGGAAATAACACCATTCATGATGTTTTCTTGTTTTTCAACTTGATGTCAAGCAAATTGGTTAAGCAAAATTAATAGGTTTTCGACAACTTTTCTATCCATGTAGACAAAAAAGGCCAGAGGCTAAGAAATGTAGAAAAAATCAAGAATCAATCAGGGCGACTCAAATACCCATGTCAATAAAATGTACAAAAAAATCTAGCAATAATCTGTTTGGGGCTTGCCCGCGCTTAGAGAGTCCTAGACCAATAGACCCTATGGTTTACTGCGCGGGCCGGGCTTTCGCTACTCGCTGCCCTTCCCCGCCGGGCCCCCACGAGCTCAAACAGGCCGCTCTATCCCTAAGCCAATGCAGAGGAGAAAAGTCAAATATCCGTATTTACGGGAAGTCGTTTCTGTATTTCTACCAGAATTGGTTCATCATTAGGGGGCATGCCTAGCAAATGGGCAATCACATGAAGGTTAAGAAAAAACTACAAGCGCTCCGGGTCAATAAGAAAATCTTCCACTACCCGTTTATTGTAGGCTTTCCAGCCTCCTCGGAAGTCTCGGCTAGATACGGCAATGTACTCCTTCATTTTGTCCGAGTTGAGCTGCTTTAATAAATTGAGGTAACGCGGCTTACTAGGGTTTTCTTTCAACTTCAAAAAGTAGCCCGAATACACGGTAGCTTCTTTATTTTCCGAATAAATAAACTTGGGCTCCTTATTCATGGGAGAAAAAATGATTTTTTCCCCAAAGCCTTTATCTAAGCTTTGGTGCCGCCCAAAAGCATACCAGGCCGCATATTGCTTCTTTCCCTTATCCCGCATCTCCAAGCGCGGACGAATTTGACAGAAATACGCGTATATCAAAGGAAATTGCTTCTTTAGTAGCTCCTCGGGAAGAATCTCCAGCTTTCCTTCTACCTCTTGATATGGATAAAGAATATACTCTACTTGATGATAAGCCGGATCACGGGGCAAGGTAGAGCCTTTAAAAATGGGCCGTAGGAATTGCTTATGATTTTCTAACTCAACCTCTTTTTGCAAAATTCGGGAAAACCCTCTTACTTTTCTATCACTTATCTTCTCCAAGCTAGGAAAAATAAACCCATGGTCACAAAGGGTTGTGATGCCCACGTGAATATTAGCAATTTCTCCTAGGGGCACGCCATTTTCCCTATCCTCCGCCCCTAGGCTAATGCGCCAGGCTTTTTTCCCAATAAGGGTATGACTTTCAATTACTTTGGTTTTTGCATCCTCATCCAAACCAAATTGATACGTAAGGGTGCGTTGAGGGGTTTTGCCAAAAATACTAATGGCGCTATAGGTTGTAGCTCCCGGAAAAACCTGTTTTTGCCCTAAGTTTAGAATCTTATAAAAACTTCCTTGGGCCGCCATAAACTCCCGCATATTCCGTCCCGTCTCCGTATATAAAAAGGTGTTTGGGGTAATAAGTCCACAAATACCCTCTGGGGAAAGCAGATCATAACAAAGCTCATAGAAGGCGAGATAGATATCAGTAGAACCTTTACGGCAAAACAGATAATTTTCCTGGATAAACTTTCGCTGTTCTAGCTCTAGATTTTGAATACGGATATATGGAGGGTTGCCAAAAATGTAGTCATATTTTCCAGCTTCGTTTTTTCGTTTTTCTAAAGCATTCACGTGCTCCAAGTTCCAAGTAACTTGCCATTCGGGATTAGGCAATAGTGTATTCAACTTTTCTCGACAAATGTGTATCATTTGCGGATCAATATCCCAACCTTCCAAGGCTTCCAAATGAGGAATGGCTTCTTCATCGGGAAAATTCTTTAAAATGCCTAACACCAGCTCTGAGAGAAATCGCCCATCTCCGCAAGCTGGATCCAAAATAGCCAAGGGTTTATCTTGGGTAAAGGCAAAGTGGCACTCATTCAGAATACGCTGAATAATTGGGCGGGGAGTCACAACCTGCCCCAGCCTTTTTTGGATATGGAGCTCAGAGTTACCAGGAAATAGGGCCATCCGGCAAAATAATTAAGGCATTTTTTGGGAACAACCTTCGAATATAGATATTTGTCTCCAGTATTTCCGGCATTAATGCCATAATTATTTCTCTCCTATCAAAATTGTTTAGTCATTAGATGTCAAATTGAGCTCTTCCGTACTAATCCTACGCATTTCCACCTTACGGACCTTCCCAGTTACCGTCATAGGAAAACCCTCCACAAACCGTACGTAGCGAGGAATTTTGTAGTGGGAAATTTTATCTTGACAAAAGGATTTTACTTCCTCTATAGTCAAGGTATTTCCTTCTCTTACTTGCACCCAAGCACAGATTTCTTCCCCAAATTTGGGGTCGGGGACTCCTACTACTTGTACCTCTTGGATAGCGGGATGCTGGTATAAAAACTCTTCAATTTCCCGAGGGTACACATTTTCGCCTCCCCTAATGATCATATCTTTGATTCTCCCAACGATGGTGATGTATCCCTCCTCATCCATAAAGCCAATATCGCCGGTATGCATCCAACGAGCCGCATCAATGGCTTCTCGGGTTTGTTCTTCATTATCCCAATACCCCAACATAACACAATAGCCTCGGGTACATACTTCCCCGGGTACTCCTCGAGGCAGCACTTGCCCGGTATCTGGGTCAATTATTTTGACCTCGGTATGGGGCATTACTTGCCCTACGGTACTTACTCGTTTATTCAAGGGAGCATCGGCCCGCGTTTGGGTGCTTACCGGGCTGGTTTCGGTCATGCCGTAGGCAATTTCCACTTCCTCCATGTGCATCAGGCTATTGACTTTTATCATTACTTCTACCGGGCAAATAGACCCGGCCATAACCCCGGTTCTTAGGGAGCTTAAATCGAATTGGGCAAAGTCGGGGTGTTCCAGTTCGGCAATAAACATGGTTGGCACCCCATAAAGGGCGGTAGCTTTTTCTTCTTGCACGGCCTCCAAAACCGCTCTAGGTTCAAACCCTTCACTAGGATAAATGATGGTGGCTCCGTGACTAATACAACCCAAATTCCCCATGACCATGCCAAAGCAATGATAGAGGGGTACCGGAATAACCAAGCGGTCTTTTTCGCTAAAGTTCATCATTTTCGTTACCAGGTGGCCATTGTTCAGAATATTGTGGTGACTCAATGTAGCCCCTTTGGGATAGCCAGTGGTTCCACTCGTATACTGAATATTGATGGCTTCATCAAAACTTAGACTGGCCTGAAGGGATCGCAGCATACTTTCCTTAACTTGGGCCCCACCTTCTAAAAAATGTTTCCAGGGGAGTAAACCGGCCCTATTTTCCTGACTTAAAGAAATTGCTTGCCGCAAGGCAGGAAGTCGTTCAGAGGTAAAATCCCCCTTGGTATGATCGAGAAGCTCGGGCACTAATTCATGGATCATCCCGGTGTAGTCTGAGCCTTTGAATTGATCGGCTAGTACCAGCATCGAACAGCCCGATTGTTTTAGGGCATATTCCAATTCGTGGACGCGGTAGCTGGGGTTAATATTGACCAGAATTGCTCCAATCTTGCTTGTAGCCAATTGAGTAAGAAGCCATTCGTAGCAATTGGGAGACCAAATACCTATCCGTTCCCCTTTTTCTAGCCCTAAGTGGATAAAGGCCCGGGCACAGGTATCTACCTCTTGTTTTAATTCCTGGTAACTTAAGCGTATGTTTTGATGGCGAACAATCACCGCTTCTTGATCGGGAAACCGCTCGGCCGTTTGGTCAAACTGATCTCCGATTGTGATCCCCAGAAGGGGTTCTTGACTAGTGCCCGAAGCGTAACTTAGTAAACCCATGGCTTTTAGATTAAATCTTATGAATGAAAGAGCTCATTACTTCCAAAATATCATCTGGTTTTTCCAGATGAGGGGCGTGCCCACAATGAGGGACCCTATGCACGACGCTTTCTCCTCCTAAACCTTCTTGGATCCACAAAGGGTGTTGTGGGGAAGCATATTCGTCGTTCTCTCCTTGTATAATTAATACCGGGCACATAATATCGGGCAGTAGGGGGCTCAAGTCCCAGTCGCCAAAAGGAGGAGAAAGCCAGGTATCGGCCCAGGCCTTGATTAATGCTTCAGATTTATCCCCGTGGTATTTTTCCAATTTTTTACCCAATCCCTTATCTAATAAAACTTTACGCATCCTTCGTATCCCCTCTCGGGTAACTGCCTCAGCCACAATATGGCCTGCCTCACAAATGAGGCCCCGGCAATTTCCCGTCAAGGCTGCATAAATCAGGGCAATGCTCCCTCCGTCGCTGTGTCCAACGAAGATGGGTTGCCGAATACCCAAGGTATGTAATAAGGTAAGAAGATATTCCCGGGCTTCCCGATGCATGTAATCGGGCTTACGGGTTTCGGGGAGGGGGCTGGACGAGCCGTGCCCTACTCGGTCATAGATTAATCCATGCAAACCTAATCGAGCACATAATTGGTCTGGAAAGTCTCTCCACTGGCGCACCGAGCCCAGGGCTTCGTGCAAAAATACCAAGACCGTATCTTCCCGAGGGTTTTCTACCAGAATGTGTTCTATCCAGAGCTCAGAATCGTGCAGTGACTGGTAAAAGCCTTTCCTTTGGGTGGGCAAAGGGGTCTCCATATAATTTGAATATTCTATAAGCCAGCCCGGATGTATATCCAGACTGGCAAAATGATCATTCTTGCTCGGCTTCTTCTTCTTCCGCTTCGGCTTCGGAGGCCGCCGCCGCCAATTGTTGACTTACTACATCGGCTGTTCCTTGTATGAAGGCCTTGATCTTTTGGACTTCTTTTTCGCTTAGTAAACCTTCAAAGTTGGGCATTCCTAAGGGTTTAAGGGCATCGGTCAAGACGAATTTTTCTAAGTTCTCGATCTTCTCCTTAGCCGAGTAGCCTAGATTGGGTATGTTTCCGCCATTGGCTACGGCGGGTACACCGTGACAGAAAACACAATTACTAATATACAATTTAGCCCCAAGTCCTATATCATCCGGATTGTATTCCACTCCTTGGACGATAGCTTTGGCTTCAGCCGGTTCAAAACTGGGCATCTCAGCTTCTCCTCCAATGACGAAGGTATAGATTTTTCCAGGAGTCCAGCTTTCGCTGTGATGGGCGGCCAAACCGTACACCCCACCCCAACCAGCGGCAATGGTGACGTATTGTTTTCCATCCACTTCATAGGTTACAGGGGCGGCCACAATTCCCGTACCGGTGGGTACTTCCCAGAGCTGTTTCCCGTCTTGGGCATTATAGGCCACAAACCGCCCATCGGCCGTACCCTGGAATACTAGGTTTCCGGCGGTGGTTAAGGTACCTCCGTTCCAGGGTCCGACATAGTCTACTTTCCAAGCCGCTTCTTTTTTAACGGGGTCCCAGGCCAATAAGTGACCAAAGGCCGGTTTTTGGGGGGGAACCGCTGAGGCGAGGACTCCCGTATTCCAACCAAGATTAGCGTGAGGCCCACCCGTCTCCGCAACATTCAACGTCCAATTCTTATCATCCTCAATCACAATGGGCACTCCTTGGGCGGGGATGTATACCAATCCCGTTTGGGGGTTATAGGACATAGGATGCCAATTATGCCCCCCATAGGGCCCTGGTATCGGTTCATACGCCTCATCTTTGTAAGCGGCAGCCGGTAGCTCCATCGGGCGTCCTTTCTCATCATAGCCACTGGCCCAATTGACTTCCACGAAGTTTTCGGCAGAGATAAACTCCCCATTGGTCCGGTCAATGACGAAGAAAAAGCCATTTTTTGGGGCTTGCATGATGACCTTTCGGGGCTCTCCCTCAATTTCTAAGTCGGCTAGGATAAGGGGCTGGGTGGCGGTGTAATCCCAGTGGTCGCCGGGCGTTTCTTGGTAATGCCATTTGTACTCCCCATTATCCGGGTCAAGGGCTACGATAGATGCTAAGAATAAATTATCTCCTCCTCCGGGTGAGCGGTGACGACGGTTCCAGGGGGAGCCATTGCCCACCCCTACATACATGAGGTCTAATTCTGGGTCGAAAACCATGGCATCCCACATCGTTCCCCCTCCGCCAGCTTCCCAATATTTGCCTGCAGGGTCCCAGGTTTTGGAAGCCATTTCCAATTCGGGTCTCTCAAAAGGCTTGGCAGGATCTCCGGGAACTGAATACCAACGCCATTTTTGTTCTCCCGTTTCCGCATCATAGGCCGTGATGTAGCCTCTTACTCCGTATTCGGCGCCCCCATTTCCAATGATTACATTTCCTTTAAATACTCGAGGGGCCCCGGTAATGGTGTAGTTTTTTGTTTGATCTAGAGTTACTTTCTCCCACACTACTTCCCCGCTTGCGGCATCCAGGGCTATGAGACGGCCATCGAGGGCCGCGACAAATACTTTTCCTTTGTAGAGCGCCACACCCCGGTTTACAACATCGCAACAGGCTTTCTTGCCGGTTTCGGGGGCTACTTGAGGGTCATAGGTCCAGATTTTTTTCCCGGTGCGAACATCAATCGCGTGGACAATACTCCAAGGACCGGTAGCGTACATAATTCCATCTACCACAATAGGCGAAGCTTCTACTCCTCGGATGGATTCCAAGTCATACATCCAAGCCAGCTTAAGCTCTGATACATTTTCAGTATTGACTTTGTCTAGCAGGCTATATCGATTTTCCGAATAGTTTAGGCCATAGGTCAGCCAATTTTGGGAATTTGACTCCGCATTTTCTAAGGCTGCATCGTCAATGGCCTGGGTCACTTCGCGGATGTGCTCCGGGCTACCCTTGGTGCTTTGCTCGTCTTGAGAGGGGCTACCACCGCCTCCACAAGAAAACATCAAAGCTCCCAGTAAAATATACATCGTGGCATAGCAACATTGCATCTTCATAAGTTTGTATTCATTTGATGGGTTATTCAGAAGGGAAAATAATTTGCAGGTAAACTAGACCCCATTTGTATGTCCAAAGTATTTTAGTCTAGTGCTAGCGTTAAATATAAAAACTTCATGTTGAAATAGTTATAATCTCCCGATTTTTATACCCTGTCCTGCCCGTTTCACGATAGATTTTTAGGGAGCGGGATTGGCTTTTTGCTTTATATTTTTGGGTTCTAGCCTTAAACTTAGATTTCTAGATAACCCACTCCTCAACATGTTTATCTATTTCCGAGTAAATTTTTGCTAGAGTTAGCATATACTCGGTACTAGGGGCTTCCCCGCGCCAAAAAATACTTGACAGGCTGGTAAAAACTTACCGGCGCGGGTCGGGCTGTCACTACTCGCCGGCTCGCGCGCCAAGCAGCGACGGGCTCAAACAGGCCGTTCCATCCCTAAGCTGAAGGAGAGGAGAGAGGAGAGAAGAGAAGGAACTGGGAGGGGAGGCGGGTGGATGCATTTACCAGGCGCCTGTATTTTTCGGGCATTACCCGTGCTAGAAAGATGCAAGCGCAAAATATTTGCGGCCGGGCAGAATATTCTTTTGGGCTAGACAAAAAATCTCTTTTCTCTCATCTCTGCTCTCTCTTCTTAAGTTTGGCTGAGGGATAGAGCGGCCTGTTTGAGCTCGTAAGGGCCCAGCAGGGAAAGGCAGCGAGTAGCGAAAGCCCGACCTGAGCC
>CAWUIO010000014.1:0-85370 GCA_963922455.1 uncultured Microscillaceae bacterium | reverse complement strand
GCGCGGGCTGACATGTCCTCGTTTAAAGCCCTATTTTTTAGCGCGGGCAAGCCCCTCAATTTTCCTTTTGAGACTTTTAAAATAAAGCACTCTCCTCATTCCAAGCTTTCTAGCTTTTCGGACAGTCTTAGATAGGCGCCTCTTCATTAAAAGGAGCGAACCGGGACCGTCGCTGTGCTTGGCGAGTTTGCCAGCTCGGCAGCCTAGCCCGGCCCGCGCTGGGTAGAAATGACCACGTTTTCAGCCCGGGCAAACCCCAAAAATATCAAAAGTCTAGTGCGTGTAAAATGCCGCTAACCCAAGAGTTAAAATCAAAAGTTCCTTCTCGGTTTACGCCCAAGCGCGTGATAACCAAATCCTTATCCGGGAAGATAAAAATCCTTTGTCCTTCAAACCCCTGGGCCATCAAAACATTTTGGGGGACATCGGGGAGCTTTTTACTTTGGTTTAACCAGAAATGAACGCCATACTCCCCCGCAGAGGCTGAGGTCACCTCGCCGGCTTCTTTTACCCAAGATTCGGGCAATATCCGTTCTCCCTGCCAGAGGCCTCCATCTAAATACAGTTGACCAAAACGAGACCAAGCCGGTGCCGTGGCATAACCCAAAGAAGAAGCCACCCAATTGCCCGACCAATCGGTCTCGATAAGGGCTTGGTGCATGTTCAATTTTTCAAAAAGGGCATAGCGAGGAAAGTCCCAATATCGGGTATCATCGGCAAAAAGCTGTCGTAAAAGCCCACTGAGTATATTACTGGTACCCGAACTATACACCCATTGCTCACCTGGAGGATGTTTTAAGGGACACGATTGAGCAAAAGAAGCCACATCTCCAGTTTCAAATAGCATACGCGTAGCGCCCGATACCATGACATAATTTTCTTGCCATCGCAATCCGCTTACCATCCGAAGTAAATGCATCCAAGTAATTTCCCGACGCCCATCTTCTTGCCAGGCTTGAATAGGAACGGGCTCGTGTACACGAATTTGCTCTTGGGCCACCAGCATCCCTATCAGCGCGTGAAGCCAACTTTTGGTCAGGGACCAACCCAGTTGTGGCGTCTCTTGACCAAAGCCTGGGGCATAGGTCTCATGGATAATAACTCCCTTATACCGTATTATCACAGCCCGACTTCTTTTCCTCGGAAATTCTCCTTTCTGGTCAAAGCCCCGGGCTACCGCCTCTTGTATGGCTTGGCTTTGCAAACCAAAATCTTCGGCTGGGGCCCTGAGATCTTCATCCCTTTCAGACATTTTGGGGAGATAATGAGGGGAGATTATCCGACTGCTTGCCCTTTGACCATAGGGCAATAAAGCACTCCCAAAACCAGGATGATAAAAAGCCCGGCGGGGCATCAAACCAGCCACATGACTCAACACACTCTGGGAATCGGGATCAATCTCAAAACGGGCTAGGTTGACCGGAAAAAATAAATGCTCTGTCTTTAAGTCCTCCTTCCGACCGGCTATAAAATAAGCCGAGGCTACTTTCCGGGCTACGTAGGCATTCAAAATCGACAAATAAGACTGTCCCCAAAAAAACAGGAGGGCAATAAACAAAATGGCACCCATTGGTACCGCCAACCAATAAATCATTAGCTCAGACGGATTCGAGGATCAATAGTAGCGTACAAAATATCCACCAAGATATTGACCACTACAAAAATAAAGGCAATCACAATCGTGGAACCCATCACAATCGGTAGGTCCAAATCTTGAACCGCCCGTATGGTGGTATAGCCCAAACCCTTCCAAGTAAAAATATACTCGATAAAGAAGGCCCCGGCCATTAAGGAAGCCAACCAACCAGATACGGCGGTAATTACCGGGTTCAGGGCATTTTTAAGGGCATGCTTTACCACGATTTGGTAAAATTTAAGCCCTTTGGCCCTTGCGGTACGAATGTAGTCTTGTGACATCACATCCAGCATGGAGCTCCGGGTCAATTGCACTATGATAGCCAAAGGACGGAGCGCCAAGGTGAATGCAGGTAAGACTAGGTTGGCAAGCTTTAATTCCATCTGACTGGTATAGGGACTCAGTTCCCAAAGCGAGCCGGTCCGTTTTAGGCCTGTGTAATCTGAGAGGTAGTACCCAAAAATAATAGAAATTAAAATAGCCATAACAAATGAAGGCGTGGATATGCCTAATACAGAGAGTGTTACAAGGCTATAATCTATCCAGGTATTTTGGTTTAAGGCGGCAATTATCCCAAAAGTAATCCCGATAAGCGTCGCAAAAAACATAGAAACCAAGGCCAATACCAAGGTTCCTTCAATATCTTCCAGTAGGATTTCATCTACCCGGCGGTTACTCATATACGACCTTCTGAGGTAGGGCCGCTTCAAAACCAATACAGATTTTCCAAAAGGGATAAGACGGGTATAACTGTACTTTTTTTGATTGGCCGGGATATCCGTATGAATGCTTAAAGGAGACAAATCATTTACGTAGTAAAAATATCGTATAATAACGGGTTTGTCCAAACCCAGTTCCTTTTCAATTATCTTACGTGTGCGCTCGTCGCCCCGGTCGCCTACAATACTAGATACCGGATCACCGGGAAGCAGGTAAAAGAGAAAGAATATTACGGTAACTACCCCAACGATGACCAGAAACCCGTAAAATAAGCGACGAATGATGAATGTAATCATATAAAATCCAGAATCCTATGAGCCCTTGGGTTTAACACAAACCAGGCAAAAATGATGCGCAATTATTCAGTGCTCTTCACTATTATCTTCAGTACTTTCTTCACTGCTTCCAATCTGGGAAGTAATATCCGAGGCTGAGGGTAAATCATTGTAATGCCACTTATTTAGTACAGTACCGCTTTGAAGTAACATCAAGCCCGGATTGGAGCGGATCATCGTCAAGAGGACCTTGTTATCTACAAAGCCATAGTCGGCAAGCGAGATTTGCTCCTGGTGCCTAAAAGTTTCAAATGTAGCCCGGTCGGTAGCGGTCAAGACGATGGGCTTTATCGAGGAGGACTCTAAGTTACGGGCTAGTTGTGTGATACCTGCCAGGGAAGCCTGATAGGTGTAGGTAACATCCGGTATGATAATAAGTAAAACGGGCCCTTCAAACGTAAGAGAAGTAATATCCTCTCCCGAAACATTACTTACTTGATAATCGGTGATTTTTGGTAACTTCTCCGGGTTGAGCACGTCCCGGTTAAATTCTGTGCTAAATTGAGCTGTGTCCTTATATTTTTCCCAATTGGCAAAGTATTCTTCCTGATTGAGACGTATTTCCTCTCCATTTATTTTGTCTCGGATGATATACACCTGTTCTCCATATTCTACCAGAGAATCATCCATGAGTTCCGGAATATTAGAACCCACTTTATAGGCCCTAAAATCAAATGGGGGAAGGTGTTGTAGCGCATAATAACTTAAATAAAATGCTCCCGCCATAGCCACAATAGAAACCGCTGCTTTGAGCCAACTGCTAGCCCGCTCGGCCACGTGTTTTCGCTTGATATTGAGCCAAAGAATCAAGACCAGCAAGACCATATCTTTATAAAAAGACTGCCAAGGGCTAAGCTTGATGGCATCTCCAAAACAGCCGCAATCGGTTACTTTATTAAAATAAGCCGAGTAAAACGTGAGAAAACCAAAAAAGATAACCATAAAGAGAAGCCAGACCAAAGTAGAGGCCACCCGGTATCGAATAAGGAGGTGAATCCCCCAAACTACTTCCAACACACTCAATAGAATACCAATTTGCAGGCTATACGGAGCCAAAAACTCCCAAAAGGATTGCAAGGCCGATAGGTTCATATCCTGATCGCTAGCAAATACCTCAAAGTATTCGTGTAGTTTAATTTCGGTTCCTTTGGGGTCATTCAATTTGACCAGGCCCGAAAAGGTAAAGACCGCTCCGACGAGAAAACACAGTATTCTATTGACTACTTGCATGGCTTAAAAAGTTTTGTTGGATCAGGGAAAATACAGCATAATTCAGAATATCCCGATAAATGGATTCTACTCCTTCTGAGATAAGGGTTTTCCCCTCATTGTCTTCTATCTGTTTGATACGAAGAAGCTTCATTAATATTTGATCGGTCATGGAGCTAACGCGCATTTCACGCCAAGCTTCTCCGTAATCGTGATTTTTTTTCTCCAATAAAGCCCGGTTGGCCTGGGCCTGAGCTTCATATTGGTTCAAGAGGTCCTGAGCGGGTAGATAAATTTCGGCCTCCTCCGGAAGTCCCATTTGGATTAAGGCAATGATACAATAATTGATGATCCCCAAAAATTCGGAGTTGATATCATCTTCTACCAATTGCTTTCCGGCTTCTTGGATAGAGCGGATCCGTTTGGCTTTGATAAAGATCTGGTCGGTAATGGAAGGAAGGCGCATAATGCGCCATGCCGAGCCATAGTCACGGTTCTTTTTCTCAAAGAGGCTTTTGCATATCGCGATTATCTGATTATATTCGCTTAGTGTTTGGGTATTAGGCATGGCTATTGCTTGATTAAGCAAATTTCCATAATTCATACCAAAGATTCAAACGATCTCTGTATTCTAAATTTTCTCTACCTGACCCGCAACCTTGAAAGTGCCATCGGCTACTTCTTTTTCACCTAGTCTTTCCCTCCAAGCCCGGGGAACTCTCCTCAGCCTGGACCCTGCCCGGATTATGGCGATCCTCAACCTCACACCCGATTCTTTTTACGATGGAGGGCACTACAATACTCCAGATAAAGTACTTCGACAAGCCGAAAAACTCCTCGAGGATGGAGCGGATATTCTCGACGTGGGAGGGTACTCCACTCGGCCTGGAGCCGACGATATTCCCCTTGATGAAGAATTAAGCCGTACCGTACCGGTCATTGAAGCCTTGTCAGAGTATTTTCCGGAGGCCATAATTTCGGTAGATACCTTTCGGGCACGGGTAGCTCAGGAAGCCGTTTTAGCCGGAGCACGGCTTATTAATGATATTTCGGGAGGGCATATCGACCCCGAGATCTGGCAAGTAGCAGCTCGGTACCGGGTACCTTACATCCTCATGCATATGCGAGGGACACCCCAAACGATGACGCAATTAAATGACTATTCCCATCTCTTAAAAGAAATTTTTCAATATTTTGCTAAGAAGATCCCGCAACTTCGGGCTTTGGGAGTGGAAGATATTATTTTGGATCCAGGAATAGGCTTTGCCAAAAATCCTTCCCAAAATTTTGAAATTATGGCTCATTTACACTTGTTTAAGCACTTGGGCTTACCCTGCTTGATAGGGCTTTCCCGGAAATCTTTGATCTGGAAGACCTTGAAAGTCAGCCCTTCTGAAGCTTTAAATGGGACAAGCGTATTAAATACCCTGGCATTGTTAAAATCTGCCCACTTTTTGCGTGTACATGATGTAAAAGAAGCCCGAGAGGCAAGAGAGCTACTAGCCCAGCTCCGGCAATACCAATAAAACGGACTGAAAACTATGCAATTATTATTTCCGATCGGTTTTTTGGAAATGACCTGGATTGACATCCTGGATATTTTGCTGGTGTCCTTTCTTATTTATCAACTCTATCAGTTGGTAAAAGGAAGTGTGGCGGTACGGATTATGGGGGGCGGTCTGGCTATTTTTACCATCTGGCTCATCGTACGGGCCCTCGAGATGGAATTGCTCAGCACCATCCTGGGGCAGTTTATTGGCGTTGGGGTGATTGCGGCCCTTATCTTATTCCAACAGGAAATCCGCAAGTTTTTGCTCGTAATCGGAAAAGCCAATTACCTCAATAACCGTTTCTTCCTAAGACGCCTCTGGACGGGAGACCCCGGCCGCTTAAACCTTCCCGTAGATATGTTTATTGAGTCTTGCATGGAGATGTCGGCTTCCTTAACCGGAGCACTCATTGTTTTTTCCAAAAGTAGTGAGCTAAAGTTTTATGCCGAGTCGGGAGATGCCATCGATGCTATTGCCTCCAAACGCTTAATAATCTCCATTTTTAATAAATACAGCCCCCTCCACGATGGGGCAATGATCATTGACCAAAGCGGTCGTATCAAAGCGGCTCGCTGCATCCTTCCCGTTTCCGAAAACGACGAATTACCCGCATCCTTAGGACTGCGTCACCGTGCCGCCATTGGCCTTACAGAAGTAAGCGATGCTGCGGTTATGGTAGTCTCAGAAGAAACTGGCCAAATCTCCATCGTAAAGAATGGGATGATTTTCCGTGACCTAAACCCCCAGGAACTTAAAAATAAACTCATCTTCTATCTCACGATCCAAGAAGAAGTTGCTGCACCCGAAGTACAAACCGAGGCACCCGAACCCAGCCAAAAGCTGGAAGAAGACCTCAGCTCCCTTAATAAGTAAAACGAAAATTTGGGGCTTGCCCGCTAAAAAGCGTGTGCCCAAAAACCCATTCCTAGCAGGCGGGCCGGGCTTTCGCCACTCGCCGGCTTACGCGCATTCCAGCGGCGGGCTCAAACAAAGGCTCTATCCCTAAGCCTTAAAAGCGTACAGGGCAGATTAGTTCTCCCAGTCCTAGTAAACTCTGGCCTATTACAAATCTTACTGGCTGCGGGGAGGGGCCACCTTTGAGCCACGAAATAATTAGAGAGAGAACAAGGGGGACAAAAAACGCTCGGATTTCTCCTCTCAACCCGGTCTTGGTACCGGTTTCTTACCTTCTCAACCACTTTTCATAAAGTGCTTTTTCTTCTTGGCTAGCTTCGTACGTTTCATCCAATTCATAGCGCAGATGCGGATTGGCGGCTATAAGCACCGATACTTCTCTTAGTTTCTTATCCCGAATCACGTGGAATTTGACCTTTTTTCCCGGTTTTTGCCTACTTAGCCAATCGTCCCAGTTTTCGAGGGCAATGCCATCCATACTGACGATTTGATCTTTTACATTCAAGCCATCCCGTTCGGCGGTGCTGCCTCGTGCCACGTACCGGATATTTTTACCCTCTAGCTCAATGCCTAGATACGCTTCTTCTGGCTCCAAGGGCAGGGTTTGTAATTTTAGGCCCATGCTAGCAAAAAATTTGGCATAAGGGAGAGATTGGGTACCGTGGATGTATTGGGCGAAGAAAGAAGTAAGGTCAGTTTGGGTATATTTTTCTAAGCAATCTTGTAATTCATGATCCCGGAAACCCCGGTTTTCTTGGAGGTAAAAGCTTTGGTACATTTCCCGCATAACTTCATCCAGGCAATGTTTTCCTTGAGAAGCCCGTATAATTTTCCAGTCTAATAGCAAAGCAATGACGGCGCCCTTGGTGTAGTACGAGATGCGGGTATTCCGGGCATTTTCATTGGGGCGGTAGGCCTTGATCCAGGCATCCATACTGGCTTCGGAGAGGCTTTGTTGCCGGATACCCGGATATCGCTCGATGGTGTTTATCCGGCTTAGATGGGTTTGCACAAACTCTTCCTCACTTAAAAAGCCCGCTCGGTGCATCATTAGCTTTTCGTAGTAGCTGGTAAAGCCTTCTACAAACCATAACAAACGGGAGTAATTTTCCTGGGTATAGTCAAACGGGCCCAAAGGAGCAGGCCGTAATCGTTTAATATTCCAGATGTGAAAGTACTCGTGGGCCACCAAACTCAGAAAATCTACGTAGCTGGACTCTTCCTCAAAAACTTCACGCTTGACCTGCAAGGTACAGGAGTTGGCATGCTCTAAGCCTCCATTGTAGCGAGAAACCGATAAAACCAAGAATATATACTGGTCAAGAGGATTATGTCCCATCAATTGGTGGCCGGCCTCGACAATTTTTTGCATGTCGGCCAAGAGTGTTTCAGGAATACCCGAAAAGCCAGGATACATGGCAACTTGATGCACTGTATCTTGGGCTTTAAACCATTGCATTTCGTGATTACCCAATACCATAGGAGAGTCTAGCAAGGTATCATAGTCGGCAGCAAAGAATTGATTTTTCTTCCCATCCAAAGAAGGCAAGGCGCAAGAAATTTGCTTCCAATGGGGGGGCAGCTCTAGGCTGAGGTAGACCGGCAATTGGGGATGTGCCTTCCAATACATAAAAAGTCCAGCTCCCAGGAGAGACGCGAGGTCCGTGTCGACAAAATTGGTACGTACACTCAGGTCAAAAGCGTAAATTCGGTAAGAAATGCTTACATGCTTTGGCTTGTGAGATGCCAAATGCACCCGCCAAGTACATTTATCAATTTTTTCAAAGGGTAAATCTAAGGAGTCTCCTTGCCCAGCAAAACTTTCCAAATGTTGTGCGTATTCTCTCAGGAGGTAAGAGCCGGGAGTCCAAACGGGGAGTTGGAAATCGGCATAAGGAGCTAAGCAATATTGGGCAAAACCTTCTATGTCCAGACGTACCGAGACATAGTGGGTTTGCGGGTCATCGATGCTCAAGGTATAATGTAATGGGGATGTTGGAAATGGCATGGTCATTAGAAGTTTATCGGTTGCGGCCGTATTGTTCGTGACTGTCTACCCAATCGGAGGCCGAGATGGCCGCGGCCAGGGACATTTCGCCCGCATAGACAACAGCGGCCATAATTTCGGCCAAATGCAAGACTTTATTGGGGCCATAAGCGTCCATGATCTCGAGGCATTCTCTTTGGGTAGGCAGGCCGGTACCCCCGCCATAGCTGGCTACGATGAGAGAAGGGAGGGTGATGGATGCGTATAAATCACCTTCTGGGGTTATTTCGGAGTAGATATTAGCTACCGAAGATTCGGCAATATTGGCTACATCTTGGCCGGTGGCTATAAACATGGCGGTTAGGCCATTGGCCGAGTGAAGTCCATTGTTATTAACGCCGGCAAAGTAGGCCCCCACATTGGCCACACCCGCGTGAAACATCAGCTGTTCTGGCTCTACCCGGAGTCTTTCTTTTAACAAATCGCGTTGGAGTACAGCTTCAGCGATTACCCGTTTGCCCCGGGTATTTAAAATATTGATTTGAGAGGCTTTTTTATCGGTTGCCATATTGGCTTCTAAATAAAAATGCCGGATAGGATGATCTTGGTAGTTTTCTAATACCCAATTACTAGCGGCCAGGGTGGCGCGGCTAACCATGTTTTGTCCCGCAGCATCCCCGGTAGAGAAATTGAAGCGCACGTAGACCATACGGTGGGCCAAATAGGTATCCAAGTGGAGTAATTTACCGTGTTGGGTGGTAGCCTCGGCAGCTTTACGGAGTTGGGGCAGGTGTTTTTGAAGCCAGTGGGATAGATGTGAGGCCGCTCGGGCATCGTCTAAGACCCACACGGGGGCTCTCTGCATCATGTCTTCCACGACGGTACACTTGATCCCTCCGCAGCGGTTCATCAAGCTGATCCCGCGGTTATAGGAGGCCACAAGGGTGCCTTCGGTAGTGGCCATAGGAACGATAAACTCCCCCTGGGCGTGCTCGCCATTTACCAAGACAGGGCCCACAAAACCCATAGGGACCATAGCCACTCCAGTAAAGTTTTCACAATTGCCCTGGATGGCGTGGCCCTCAAAATTGAAATGATTTATATGCTTGAGAGGCTTTTTACTATACTTTTCCACAAATTCCTGACGCTCCCGAATGATGTCCATTCCGTAGTCATCGGCTATGTTTCGGGGGATGCGGAGACTTTCGGGGGCTTTTTCTTTGGGGGCATCCTCTACCTTGATGGTTAGCTTGCCAAAGGATTGGGCATCAAAGATTACTTCAATGTGATGATTGTCTAGACTAAGGGGTGGGTGCTCAATGAAAAAGGTGACCGATTGCCCCAAAGGAAAAAGGAGCGGGTTTTGGGCCGTTATGGCTTGAGGGTTTAATTCTGCTCCCCGGTCGGATTGGATTTTAATTTTGTCGGGAGCGATGGGGTGCCCATCCAATTTGAGTGACTTGAGTGACTTTATTTTGGCTTCGGTAAGCCGATTTTTGAGCGAAAACTCAATGCCTCCCGGATGATTGTGTAAACTTCCGTAGGTGTAGAGTTGATTGAGGAGCCGCTGAGGTATTACGGAAAAAATTTTTTTGAACATGTGCCAGTAATTGTAATGAGTGCCCCTGATGGTAGATTAGAGCGAAATTATAAAATTCCGTATGGACCCGAAAGACATTCCCCTAAAATCGCCTAATTTTATTTTTTATTAGAAATATTAGATGGCTATGTTAGATGTGAGTTTTAGGCGGGCCCAGCCAAGTGATGCTCCGGCTTTGATTGTCATAGGAAGACAAACCTTTTATGAAACCTACCCCCAAATTACTTCAAATGATTTGGGCAATATGGAGCAGTACCTAGATGAGGTCTTTACTCCCGAGTCGCTGATACAAAGCTTGGGAAAGAAGGAGGAAGAGTATTGGCTCCTGTACAAAGGCGGAGAGTTGGCGGGGTATGTGCGCTTAATTCCGCATTTACCCTATGAAGGGGTACCGGGTCAAAAACCGGTGCATTTGGAGAAGTTTTACCTTTACAAAACTTTTTGGGGGCAAAAGTTGGGGCACTATATGATGGAGCAGACCCTGGCTTATGTTCGCCAGGAAGGGTACGACTGTTTATGGTTGGGAGTTTGGGACGTAAATAAAGCAGCGGTAAAGTTTTATGAGCGATTGGGCTTTGAGGAAATAGGAATCCACCGCTTCCCGATGGGCGAGACAATATATGAAGATATTTTGATGATTATGAAGCTTTAAAAGAGCCCTTACCCTGGCTTGAAGGTGAGGTAAAAAAAATGGGTCGCACGTACTTGGAAATGGAGGCTTAATCTACAAAAAAGATTCATTCGTCTTTTGACAAGGAAGTGGCTATGGAGATGCCCTGAAATTTTTTTACCTTGCTAGCATTATCGGGCCAAATTGGCTTAGGGATGGAGCGGCCTGTTTGAGCCCGCCGCTGGTTTGTGGGCGGGCCGGCGAGTAGCGAGAGCCCGACCCGCGCGGCTAATTCAGGTTGTAGCGGGCAGTGTTTTGCTAGCGCGGGGAAGCCCCAGTAGTTTGTATTAAAAATCAGTTATTGGCCCCAGGTATGTAATGTAATGGGGCCTTCAGCGTACTAATATTGTAAACACAAACGCACCAAGATCATGTTAAACCACCAAAAAGCTTTGGATTATTTTCAGAATTTATATCTAACCGCCATGGCCGACCGCAAGTTGGTTAAAGAAGAAAATACGTTTTTGGTTCAAGTGGCCCAGCAATTGGGCATCTCTTCTCGGGAGGCCGCCGATATTATGATGCGGGGCGACAATCTGGACCTTAAAATTCCGATGGATGAAACGGAGCGCCTATCTCAATTGGAGGATATTGTGATGATGATGATGGTAGACGGAAAAATTCACGAGAAAGAATATGAGCTATGCCTGCGCTATGCCCGTGCCATCGGGAAGGGCAAGAACTTGCTGGACGAGATTATCATGCAAACGATTAAGGCATCTTAGAAGAAGTCTTTAGGCCCCTGGGTGCCGACTTTTGCTGATATGTCCGGCCAATAGGTATAAGACGGCCATGCGCACCGCTACGCCATTTTCTACTTGGTTGAGGATGATGGAGTGGTCTGAATCGGCCACATCGCTGCTTAACTCGATGCCTCGATTGATGGGGCCAGGGTGCATAATCGTAATTTCTTTGTCTAAGTCTTCTAGCATTTTGCGATTGATGCCAAAATACAGGCTATATTCCCGAAGGCTGGGGAAATATTTGATTTGTTGCCTTTCCAACTGAATCCTTAGGACATTGGCTACATCGCACCAGGCGAGGGCTTTGCGGACATCAGACTCCACCTGGACATGTAGTTGCCGAATGTATCGGGGAAGCAGGGTACGGGGGCCGCAGACCATGACTTGGGCCCCTAGTTTTTGGAAGGCGAAGATATTGGATAAAGCTACCCGGGAATGCAGAATATCGCCGATGATGGCCACTTTTTTGCCCCGCACTTCCCCCAATTTTTCCCGGACAGAATACGCATCTAACAAGGCTTGGGTGGGATGCTCGTGGGTGCCATCGCCGGCATTGATGATCCGGGCGTCGACTCTTTGGGCCAGGTAATGGGCGGCTCCCACACTGGGGTGGCGAATAACAATCATGTCCACTTTCATGGCCAGGATGTTTTGGATGGTATCTAAGAGGGTTTCCCCTTTTTTGACAGAGCTGCTGGAAGAGGAGAAGTTGACGACATCGGCGGAGAGTCTTTTTTCGGCCAGCTCGAAGGAAAGGCGGGTGCGGGTGGAGTTTTCAAAAAAAACATTGGCAATGGTGACGTCCCTTAGGGAAGGGACCTTTCGGATGGGGCGGTTTAAGACTTCTTTGAACTGGTCGGTGGTCTCAAAAATAAGCTTGAGATCTTCCAAGTTCAATTCTTTGATGCCAACAAGGTGCTTCATATTTTTTGGTAGGGTGCGGCCGAAAGGTTTGCTTAGCCGTATAGAACCATTTGCATACCGGGACGCATAAGAACGGGCCCCAAATTTTTCAAATCTACAAAAAAATAGGCCGGTTGTAAAACCGGCCTGGAAGCTTATTGGAAATATTCTTTCATTTTTTCAAAGAAGCTTTTGTCCTTCTTCCCAGGTTTGGGATTGAAGTTTTTAGACTCTCGGAATTTCTCTAGCATTTCCTTTTCTTGCTTGCTGAGGTGTTGGGGAGTCCATACATTGACGTGGATGAGTTGGTCGCCCTTGTCATAGCCGTCAATATCCCGGATTCCTTTACCTCGGAGGCGAAGAATTTTTCCGCTCTGGGTTCCGGCATCTATTTTTATTTTTACCCGGCCATTGATGGTGGGTACTTCGGTTTGCGTACCGAGGGCTGCGTCGGCAAAGTTGATATAGAGATCATAAATGATGTTCTTGCCATCTCTTTGGAGCTGTTCGTGGGGGATCTCCTCGATTAAGATGAGTAAATCGCCCGCTATACCGCCTCGTGGGGGGAAGTTACCTTTGCCACTCATGGAGAGTTGCATGCCTTCGCTCACTCCAGCGGGGATACGCACGGGTATTACTTCTTCTTCTAATACGGTACCTTGCCCCATACACGTATCACATTTTACATCAATTATTTGCCCGTCTCCATTACAGGTAGGGCAAGTACTGGCGGATACCATCTGGCCCAACATGGTGTTCATCACCTTGCGAATTTGACCGGTACCGTTGCAGGTTGGGCAGGTACGTAGCTCGGCTCCGTTTTTGGCTCCGTTTCCTCCACAGGTTGAGCAGGTAACGTTACGCTTTACCTTTATTTTTTTCTCGACCCCTTCGGAGATTTCTTCCAGGGTGAGTTTTAGTTTAATCCGTAGGTTGGATCCCTTACGGACCCGTCTTCCGCCGGGGCCCCGGCCCCCGCCAAAAAAGCTCTCGAAAGGACTCCCTCCTCCAAATATGTCTCCAAATTGAGAGAAGATATCGTCCATAGACATACCTCCAGCCCCGCTAAAACCTCCGTTAAACCCATCGTGTCCAAAGCGGTCGTATTGGGCCCGCTTGTCAGAATTGCTCAGAATATCGTAGGCTTCGGCAGCTTCTTTAAAGTTTTCTTCGGCCGTTTCGTCACCCGGATTTTTATCCGGGTGAAACTTGATGGCGAGTTTACGGTATGCCTTTTTTATTTCTTCAAGACTGGCATTTTTTCCCACTCCCAGCACCTCATAA
The DNA here is from genome assembly GCA_963922455.1 of uncultured Microscillaceae bacterium. GTDB lineage: Bacteria > Bacteroidota > Bacteroidia > Cytophagales > Microscillaceae > CAWUIO01. Next base: position 71,818 of record CAWUIO010000014.1, on the reverse strand, counting down.
TAGTCCCTTTTAGCCATTTTTATACGTTTTTTACATTCCTATCACAACTTTTGCAAAGCGGATTACTTTATCGTGTAGGTAGTAACCCTTTTCCAGTTCGTCCACGACTTTCCCTTTCATGGATTCGTCTTGGGTGGGAAACTGGGTAACCGATTCATGTTCTTCCAGGTCAAAAGGTTTGCCAATTGAAGAAGGTATCGGTTTCAGTCCTTTACTTTCAAGTATCTTTTGGAATTTATTGTACACTAATTGTAGGCCTTCACGCAAAGCTTGAATTTCTTTTTGCATAGCCTCCGGATCTTTTAGCTCTAACTTCTCGGCCTCGTTCATGGTTTTGATACCGCGCTCAAAGTCATCCACGACGGGCAAAAGATCTTTTAATAAATTTTCGTTGGCATTTTTGATGGTGTCTGATTTCTCTTTGACACTTCTTCTACGAAAATTTTCAAACTCGGCATAGAGGCGGACATATTTATCTTTGGCCTCGGCAAGGGCTAGTTCGGTTTTTTCAGCGCTGTTGTCTGGGATGCTCTCATCTTCGGTAGAGGCATTTTCCCCATTTTCAGGCTGATCTGGGGTTTGATTCAGCTCGGAAGCCTGGGCTTCATTTTGCGGATTTTCCTGATGGTTGGCCTGCTGATTTTCGGGCTCTTTATCTTTTTCGTGCATGGTATATCCGAATTATTTTTAGCTTCTGCAGTTCAATTTTTCTGCCAAATAAAGGAATGTGACATTCTGACATAATCAATGCCAGCAAACGAAGGCGCTAATATACGTCTTTTATAACTATAACATCATAGGTTTTGTCGCCGGGTACCCGGTTTTTTTTGAGCCATAAATTGTAGGGTTGGATGGTCTGGGCATCGGACGAAAATTTTTCGGCGATTTGGCTCAGGGTTAAGCGGGCTCCTTTTTGATAATTCTCCAGTTTTTGGGGGAGTACTTCTTGACCCGTTTCGGATTCGAAGGCAACTTTGTGGGCCAAAAACTTACGAATGTACCAATGCGTTTTTTGATCGATGGTGATTTCTTTTAAGTTTTTGGCTCTCTTTTTTGGGAAAGTTTGTGCCAGGTAGTTTTTGGCCCCAGTAAAGCCCATATTAAACGATAAGAGACTAAAGAGCCAATTATTGAAGTATAAGTTACTTCTTTTCATGTATTTACAAGCCCCCAGGGTAGCCGCGATAATGTTCATGCGTTCATCCACTGAGCCGTTGACCTGTATGCCTACTTCTTGGGCCGAGGCTTTCTTAAACTGCCAATATCCTACTGCCTTAGAACGGGACACGGCATTTCCGATGAGGGCGCTTTCTTGAATAGGCAAATACTTAAAATCCTGGGGAAGCCCTTGTTTACGAAGTGTTTCCTCGATGAGTGGCATGTAGAGGTCTACGCGTTTGAGTTTGTTTATAAAGTACTTTTCACTTTTCAGGAGTAAGTCCACGTCTTTTTGAATCAGTCGTTGGGCTTTCTTATCGATCAGAAGTCTCACGCCTAAGGCTTCCATCACGGCAGGGACTTTTTTAGATCGAATGCGGCGCCCTTGGTAAGGTGCTTTGCCGGGATTAGGAGGCTTATTGATGGGTTTATCGGGTATAGGGTCTTCTTTGGCAGGAGGGAGCTTGCTAGGGGGATTGGGTTCAGGAGTAGGAACTGAACTAGTTGGGCGATTAATTTTTAATTTTTGCCCAATATGCAAATGGGTGCTATTCAAGCGGTTCCATGCTTTGATTTCTTCAACCCCTACTTGGTATTTGCGGGAGATACGATAGAGGGTTTCCCCCGAAGATACGGTATGTATAAAGGTTTGCTTATCGATCACTTCCTCCGGACTTTCCGTTTCTTTGGGATTATTAATGTACAAGCGTTGGCCAATATGAAGGCTGTTCTGGTCACCTAAGCGATTCCAGGAACTAATATCCCCTACACTAACTCCATAAAGTCGTGAAATGCGATATAGGGTTTCTCCGGGTTCTACGATGTGGATAAAGGACTCATTGGGAGTTTGGTACGTATAGGCTCCTCGGGTAGTGGTAAACACATTTACCTCGCTCGTAGGAGAACCTGCCGGCATCGGGATAATTACTTCATAATCTTTACCGGGGGGGATTTTTTCGGTTTTAAGCCAGGGGTTTAATTGTTTTAATTTGTCTTCTTTGAGCGTAAATAATCCTGCAATCTCACTTAGGCTTTGGCCAGCTCCCTCTTCATAGGTTATTAACTCAATTTGGGGGCTGGGATTGTAGCCAATGGCGTGTCGGTAACTGACAAAAGCCGCTAAAAAAGTATAAATATCGGGGTGGGCTTGACCCCCTAAACTGATGCTTTTTTGGGACCCTGTGCCCCCGATTAACTGGGGTAGATTTTTCAAGGATTGCGCATCCAGCTTGTAGGATAAAAGCGTTAAAATCCAATTATCGAGCAACTCCTGCCTCTTGCCTAGATACTGGGCTACTTTTCGGGATACATAGGTGATGTGTTGCCTTTCGTCTACTTGATTGTTTACGTCGAGTCCTAGGCGAGGAGCCAATTTATCACTCATCTGCCAAAATATCAGGCTATCGGGCTGGGTATTGTCAACCAGGGCCAGAAATTTAAAATCATCGGGTAATTCTGCTTCCCGAAGAATCTCACTGATGAGGGGCATGAACAAGTCGGCCGTTTTTACCTTTTGGGCAAATTTGACCGAATCCCCTCGTATTTGCCGCACCTGATCTTCAATTTTTTTGATAGCTTCTGGCTGAAGGCTCACTTGATAGTCGGCAAAATAAAGTCGATTAGGGACTATTTGGCCCCGGGAATTTTGCGGGCAAAAGAGGCATAAACTTATAAAAAAAACCCATCGAGTAGTCCAAATATACAAATTCTTTGACATGATAAGTATTCTATATGGCGATGAAGAAATAGGTACTTTTAAGTAGGGAAATTAACGGATTTTACCGATTTAAGATACAATTAGGAGATCCCTCAAAACTACGGTTTGTTCCTATTTTTGAAAATAATAAGCGGTTAATAGACTTTAAAGAACTATTTTACCTTGAATGGATTGGTACAAGTTACTTGGCCTTTCTTACTTTTTTGCGAAATGCCTAAAATTAGTACAAGGCCTCACCAAACAGAAAGTAACTGCCCTGACAGTTAAGGGATTCTCTAAGTATACACAGAATGTTACTTTGCCCAACCTGATTATTTCTGGTATAAACGAACAAAAGCCTAAATTTCTTCCGTTTACTTGAATAATTCTATGAATATATTTTTGACCTTTTTCTTTTTTTGATCCAGATAAAACATCACAATTGCTATTATCGATTATGGAAAATTTTCATTCAATGCCTAAAAAAGGATCCCCTCAGGATTCAGATAAGGAGCCTAGCAACTATCCAGGTTTGATCGTTAAGGAACAAATTTCCACATTTCATCCTACATCATTACTCAAGCATAAAGGTAGTAGCCACTATACTCCGGACGCTCCCCCACAAGTAGTCCAGGAAATGATACAATTTCACGAAACTTTAGATCGTAGCTACGTAGGTTTACAAGATCTGAGCTATGCCATATTAAAGTACTTTGCCGGATTTCTCAATGCCCACGCAGGGCGCATGATCCTACCAGACACCCAAGGCAGCATATTAAATATACCCGAAACCCACGTAGTGTATCCCTATGATACCCCACATTATTTTTCCGATATTCCAGAGGCTTGGCAATATAAAGATCGAGAAGGCTCCCATGAGGAATTTGTCAATCATTTGGGTAAAACAGAGTTTTTACTAAGCTATCCCTTAATGTACCGGGAGGAAAAACTAAGTCAACTGGATTTTATTTGTTCACACCAGTTTTCTGAAGCTAAGCTTCATTTTCTCAATCGGGTAAGAAGCGAACTATCGCTACGAATATCCAAAGAAATCACCTTAGAAAGAAGCTACCAGCAGAAAAAAATTATTAATCAGCAGCAGCAACGTATCGTGAAGCAACAAAGGTCACTGAATAGCCAGATCATGAACATTATCCAGTTGAGTAAGACTCTCCATACGAAGTTTTCTGCCTAATTTATTGTCGTGAAAAACCTTCTATCAGGTTGTCAGGTTAAGATTCTGATCAGTAGATTCTTAACCTTATTCTATGGACCTCCTGGATATTAGCCAAAATCCTCATAAACTTCCTTCTTTTATTTATCAAAAATACGGCCCTCCAGTAGGCTTTTGGGAAAGCCTACGTAGAGGAGGCACTGGCTCGCCGGGCCTGTGGTTACGTAGCGCGGGTCCCGTACTGAATAATCATATCCAATCGGGCATCCACTCGGTAAAAGAACCGGTTAAGGCTCAGTTTCAACTTTTGCAGAGGTCGCTGATCGTGCGTATTTTAGTGAGGCCTGCGGTACATGTAGCCATTTTTGCTGGGGATGAGTTGGAAGCCATTCATTTATATAAGCAAAGCAAGTCACTAGAAGAAGAGCAAAATCCCTCCGGCATACGCCTTCCCTCGTATTATGGCAAAGTAGCGCTTCATTTTACTGGAGATTTCTTAACTTGGGAGTTCGAAACCGGGGCTATCCGGGCCACGCAAAGATATTTTGCTCGTAGTTTTTTAGCCGAGCGATTTTTTTATCACAAAAGATAATAGTATACTACTATACTACACCACTACAAATTGCCTAATCTATTAAGTCATGATCGTTTACGACACTAAAAACTGGGCCAACACCCTCATCAAGATTTATCTTAGCTTTAATAAGGCCTATACCACCAGGGTTTTATTCAGAGATATCATCTACATTACTATTTATGCCGCTATTGTGGTATTGGTGGATATCCACATCCTGCACACCTTAGACATTGACCCCTTATTCTTTTCCTTACTAGGGGTTATTTTGAGTTTGATGCTGGTTTTTCGTTTAAATTCCTCCTACAACAAGTGGTGGGAAGGGCGCAAAGCTTGGGGAGCTTTAATTAACAACAGCCGTACCTTTGCTTCCAACTTAAACTCGATCATCCCCAAGGAAGATATAGAGACCCGGCGCTACTTTGCCACCTTGATTTCCAACTTTGCCATTGGCTTGCAGGGGCACTTGCGAGATAATGTAAATTTTGAAGAATTTGAAGTCTACGATCAAGCAAGCTCCGAGCGTTTAAACAAGGCCCGTCACGTACCGCACACCCTGGCGACGATGATGTTTGAAAAAATGGAGGAAAAAGTAAGGGAAGGCTCCTTCACGGAGTTTGATAAGATGAACTTAAAAGTCCAAATACAGGCCTTGGTCGATATTTTGGGCGTATGCGAACGGATCAAAAACACACCCATCCCGTTTTCGCACAATAGTTATATCAAAACCTTCATCATGATTTACGTGATCGCTTTGCCGATCGGAATCGTAGATTCTCTGCACTATTATGCCATTCCTACGGTGACTTTGGTATCCTATGCCTTGGTAGGCGTAGAGGTGATCTCAGAAGAAATTGAGGAGCCCTTTGGGCGTCAGGCCAATGACTTGCCTTTGATTCACCTGTCTAATATTATCAAAGACAATGTCTTTGAAGCCCTCGAGGTAGATTACAGTATGAAAGTAGAAAGTGTAGAGGTAGACAACAAGTTTATCGTCATTATCCACTAAACCCCAAAAACAGATTAGGGGCCTCCCCGCCCGAAGTAGTTTGGCTGTTTAGTAAACCATATAGGCTGGGGCGGGTCAGGCTGTCGGGCTTCGCCCCGAGCCTCCTCGTCCGCTTCCGCTGCGCTCCACCGTCCTGCGGGGTCTCGTCCCTGCGGGCTTCCATCCTTAGGCCGGAAGAAAGCTGGGGACAAGGGGCATAGGGTTTATTTTTTATCCAAGACTTGGGCGATTTGCTCCCGGAACCAATCGGTTTGGGCGAGTTCCTTTTTTTTACCTTGGGGCCTTTGGGGGAGGTTTTTGAGTTTGTCTTTTATTGGGAACACACGATAGAAAACCTCAAAATCATGATCTTTCAACATTTCCAGAATCTTGCGGGAGTTTTCTCTGAACCCCTTCTTTTTCTTATTGATTTCATTGGTATCTTCTTTATAGAAAGGATAGCCATCACGTCCTTGTTTGATTCCTAGGGCAATATCGGCTATTATTTCATGAGCTTGCTCCCTTAGTTCATTTTGATACCTAACTTTATCAAACTTGATAGAATATTTTATACAAAACTCTTCCACATTGTCTGGATGGTATAAATAATTTTCGATGCTATAATACTCTAAAAGGTAAGTATTGGGGTAAGTAGTTTGGATATCCTTCACTTCATTATCAGTAAGATAATCCCTATCGATAATGCAATTCTTGTTTAAGTTTTTGGCTTGAAAAAAAGCATCAGTTTTATTATTTGCTTTTACAAATAGTTTTCCTGGAAGAACTAAATCATTATATAGTTGGGTATCGGTATTTTCGGCAAAAAAGATATCATTTCCTTGGAGAATTTTACCCAGCTGATCTTTGCTTACAGCAATTTCAAAAACTTCCAGATCAGTTTTTTCGGAAGGGGTTATTGTTTGGGCTTGATCAAAATCCAGGTCATCAAAGTCGAGTACCGTGGCTTGTTCGCTATCCATGGCGTAGTCAATAAAGCCTAAGGAGTGGCTAGCGGTCCAAAATTGGCAGCCTTCGGGGATCCAGTGCTCCGTGATCTCTTGCAAAAGCCGGTATGGTAAAGAGGTATTTAAATGCAGGTCAATCTCATCAAAGAAATAGAGGGTATCCTGGTAAAAATTTCGTCGGCTAAGTAAATTTAGTAAAATATTGATGATTTCTTTTTCGCCAGCACTTAGTACGTTGTAGTGTATTTCTGAGTCTCCTTTTTGGAATAATACCTGGGAAATTTTGCCATCTAATGGAGGGATTAAGGCTTTTAGTTTTAAGACAGTAGGGCCTTCTTCCCCAAAAATCTGGATCAAGGCCTCGTTGATAGGGTCAATAAAGTTTGACTGTATTTCGTGGGTGCCTTTGTTTGTACCAGTATAAACATCTTTGAGAACCTGATTAATAATATTTTCCAGATCGTTTTCTAATCTCTCATCTCGTAAGATATACCGTGTAGGCCTATCTTCATCGCTAGACAGGTCAGTTCTAGACTGGCCGAAGCCCCTTCGGGTTAATTCAGGCATCTGGCGGAAACTACTACGCCCATAAAAAGAATAATTACCTAAGTTCTCGGATTTAGTTCCTCCTTTATCAAGGATAAAATAGCCACTGCGTAAGAAATTGGCTTCTAAAAGATAAGCTTTATTATTCTTCAAATAGTAAGCAATGTTTTGATGGAAAACTGGTGTCCCAAAATTTTTAATTTGTGAGTTCATCACCTCAAACGCATCAAAAACCGAAGACTTACCACTCCCGTTCTGGCCAATAAGCAAGACTAGTTTTGGGGGGGGCTTCTAGTTGGCTCAAATCCAAAGTTAGATTCGAGAAACGCTTAAAATTTTGTAGTTTGAGTTGTTGTAGATGCATAAGTGGTTTCAATTAAAAAACGAGTGCCCTATTTCACGCAAGACGGGCTTATATACGGCCCTCAGGGGGTGGCATCGGCTAGTATTGGCTAAATACTTTACAAAAATAGCCCTAGCTCTCCACACCTCAAGTCTCTTCTCTACTCTCTCCTCTCAAAAGGCTGAGGGATAGAGCGGCCTGTTTGAGCCCGCTGTTGGCTGGTGCGGGGGCCGGCGAGTAGCGAAAGCCCGACCCCGCCCGGCAGTTCAGGGGATAGGGGCACAGACTAACTTGAGGCGGGGGCAGCCCCTCGTTATTTTTTTAGACCAAGGCTCCGTAATGTTCACGTACTTCCTCCAAGGTATCGAGCACCTCCTGGGGGGAGTCGGTTTGTACCAGGCGCATACGAAAATGCTTAAAGCCAGGAAAGCCCCGGAAATAATTGGTATAGTGCCGGCGCATCTCAAATATTCCCAGCTTATCTCCCTTCCACTCCAAAGAGTGTACAAAGTGACGTCGGCAGACCTCTACTCTTTGATCCAGATCGGGGGGGGGCAAAAGTTCACCCGTTTGGAAAAAGTGTTTGATCTCCCGGAAAATCCAAGGGTAGCCAATCGAGGCACGACCGATCATGATCCCGTCTACCCCGTAACGGTTACGATATTCAAGGGCCTTTTGAGGGGAGTCAATATCGCCATTTCCAAAGATGGGGATATGGATATCGGCTTGGTTTTTTACTTCGGCGATGGGCTCCCAATTGGCTTCCCCCTTGTACATTTGTTTGCGGGTACGCCCGTGAATGGAAAGGGCCTGAATGCCCACATCCTGTAAGCGTTTGGCTACTTCTACGATGTGAATACTATCTTCATCCCAACCGAGCCGCGTTTTGACAGTTACCGGAATATTGACCTGCTTCACAATCTCTTCTGTCATCTTCTGCATCTTGGGCAGGTCCTTGAGAATACCTGCCCCTGCGCCTTTGCAAGCCACTTTTTTTACCGGGCAGCCATAGTTTATATCCAAAATTTCCGGACCGGCCGCTTCGGCAATGGCGGCGGCTTTGCGCATAGACTCGATCTCGGCCCCAAAAATTTGGATGCCAATGGGTCGTTCGTAATCGTAGATATCAAGCTTTTGTACACTTTTGGCGGCATCGCGGATGAGTCCCTCCGCGGCGATAAATTCGGTGTACATCATATCCACTCCTTGCTCCTTGCACACGGCTCGAAAGGGAGGGTCGCTCACATCTTCCATGGGAGCCAGTAAAAGGGGAAACTCTCCTAAGTCCAGGGTTCCGATTTGTACCAAAGCCTTTTATATTTGCGATTTTGAATTGGCAAAATTACAAAAAAAATCCTGCTTCCGGAAATACTATCCGTTCTGATGGGATGGTACGCATGACCCAGCTGGGCTTAGATATATCTCTTATGAGGGAACAAGGCAGCGGATTTATCAGTTTTGATCTTATCTTTGAAATAGACTTACCTTTTGGATAGACTCACATTATGAATGTAGCCCAATCGCCCTCCCAAAGAGCCCTAGAGACTTTCTCCAATTTGCTTATGCTTACGGGGCTATTTTTATTACTTACTTCGGTATTTTCCTTGCTTTCGTGGATACCCCTGGCTTTGATGTACGGCTTGTCTTTCCGTCCTGTAGAGATGATGGCATTTATTTCCTATGATCAATTAGTGGTACATCCCCAAGGACGGATTATTATTTTGTACATACAAGGGTTTACGGCCATAGGTGGTTTTATTGTGAGTAGTTTGGTATTCATTTACCTCATGCGTAGGGATTCCTGGGCTACCATGAACCCAAGGCCTATGCTTTCTTCTCCGGCTATTGGCATATGCATTTTGTTTACCTTATTGATTATGCCTACAACTTCCTTATTCATCGAGTGGAATGCAAATATTGATTTCCCCGCCTGGATGGATGGTTTTGAAAAGTGGGCCCTGGCCAAAGAAAAGAGCCTGGAGATGTATACTGCTTACTTCCTTAATTTTCAAAATACGGGAGAGTTTTTGCTGGGCTTAGTTGTTATGGCCTTGATCCCAGGTATTGGTGAAGAGCTGTTTTTCCGGGGCTTGTTGCAGCGGGTTTTTCAAAAAGTGATCACGGTACACGCAGCGATTTGGATTACAGCGATCTTATTTAGTGCCATTCATATGCAATTTTACGGGTTTTTTCCCCGTATGCTCTTGGGTTGCTTATTTGGGTACATGTATTATTGGTCTGGCAATTTGTTTTATCCTATGTTGGCGCACTTCATTAATAATGGAGCGACCCTGCTTATGATTTACGTTTCCCAAAATGTTGACCTGGGCTATGATTTTGGAACCAATCAGGCCATGCCCTGGCTATGGGTCAGTATTTCATTGCCGGTATCGGTACTTTTACTTTATAGCTTTTACCGTATCTTCCGGCCCTCCCCAGTAGAAGGAGTAACTGAAAATTAAACTATGGAGTGGAAAAAAGTATATGAAACCCAAAACCCCTTTCAAGCCGAAATAGTCAAGTCGGTTTTGGAAGAACACGGACTTAACCCGGTCTCGATAAATAAACAAGACTCCTCGTATATGGGAGCCTTTGGGGGAAATTTCGAGATTCATGTGCCTGCTGAGAACTTCTTGAAGTCGCTAAAAATTATAAAGGATGACATCCAACTCGAGTAAAAAAGCGGATAACTTACGCAATCGCCTCATTTTTGGGTTTTCTGGTTTTTTTTTAATGCTCGGAGGTATAATTTGGGCAGGATGGACCTATTTTATCGTTTTTGCGGTCATCTCCCAGGTATGCCTATACGAATATTTAAGCTTGTACCGGGAGCGGGGCCAAGGCATGTTTTTTAATTACTGCCTCGCCCTAGGCTTGGGAATTTTTACCTTGAGCTTTTTAATCAGTGCTGAGGTGGTAGATACCATGGGGTACCTATGGGTGTATCCTTTGTTTTCTATGTTCTTTCTTGCCCAGCTTTATCGCAAGGAGCAGAAGTTTCCCTTTGAGAAAATAGGTTTGGTTTTGCTGGGTATTCTGTATACAACCTTACCTTTTGTTTTTTTAAATATCCTGGCTTTCAAAGAGGGGGAATATCAATACCAATACGTCTTGGGCCTATTTTTTATATTGTGGATACACGACATAGGGGCTTATTTTATTGGAGGGCGATACGGGAAACACCCGCTCTTTCCCCGGATTTCCCCCAAAAAATCCTGGGAGGGAAGCTTTGGAGGAGCTTTTTTAGCCCTGGCTATGGCCCTCTTGCTCAATCAATACCTGCATGATTTGGCCTTGTACCAGTGGATTGGCGTGGCTTTAATTATCATCGTGGCCGGTACGCACGGCGATTTGATTGAGTCCATGCTCAAGCGAAGTTTATTGGTTAAAGATTCGGGTGAGACGTTGCCCGGACACGGAGGCTTCCTGGACCGATTTGATAATTTACTGTTTTCTGCCCCTTTTATCGCGATTTTTCTAAAATTTTTCTAAAAAAAATTACATTAGTAAGCCATAAGGTACTAATTTTGAACCGTAGATGTGAACTTAGCTTAAAGCTACTACTTAGCTTTGCGCTTTGTTTTAACCGTTTAAACTGGCAATAAATTCCAATTATTATGGCCTATATCGAACCTGCGCCGATCAAAGACAAAGAAAATCCCTTAGAGTCAATGATGTCTCGTTTTGACCTAGCGGCCAAAACTCTTGGCATTAGTGATGAAATGTACAACATTCTTAAATCTCCCGTAAAACAAGTAATTGTTGGTTTGCCAATTACCATGGATAATGGGAAAATTGAGGTTTTTCAGGGATATCGGGTAGTACACTCAAACATTTTAGGGCCTTCCAAAGGAGGGATCCGCTTTGATCCAGACGTAAACCTGAATGAAGTACAAGCCTTAGCCGCTTGGATGACCTGGAAATGTGCCGTAGTCGATATACCGTACGGTGGGGCAAAAGGAGGAATCACGTGCAACCCTCGGGAAATGTCACCTGGCGAATTGGAACGATTGACCCGACGCTATACCAATGCCATGTTGGATGTATTTGGCCCTGACCAGGATATTCCGGCGCCGGATATGGGCACAGGCCCCCGCGAAATGGCCTGGTTGATGGATGAATATTCCAAAGCCCGTGGTATGACTGTAAATGCAGTGGTAACTGGGAAACCCTTAGTTTTGGGAGGCTCCTTAGGACGGGTAGAAGCTACCGGTCGTGGGGTGATGGTTTGTGCCCTGGCGGGCATGGAAAAGCTAAGAGTAAACCCCTATAAAGCCACTTGTGCCGTTCAAGGCTTTGGTAATGTGGGTTCTAATGCGGCCCGACTTCTGCACGAGCGAGGGGTCAACGTGATTGCCATCAGTGATATGTCTGGAGCTTATTATAATAAAGAAGGCATTGACATTGTCAAGGCGATTGAGCACTTGCAAAACAACAATTTCTCTTTGAGTGGTTTTGAAGGGGCCGAAGTAATCCCGCACGAAGACTTACTTACCTTAGAGGTAGATATTTTAGTGCCGGCAGCCAAAGAAGATGTGATTGTCTCCGAAAATGTAGACAAAGTCAAAGCCCGTTTGATTGTAGAAGGGGCCAATGGGCCTACATCGGCCAATGCTGATAAAGTAATCAACGAAAAAGGTATTTTGGCGGTACCGGATATCCTGGCCAATGCCGGTGGGGTGAGTGTTTCTTATTTTGAGTGGGTACAAAACCGCTTGGGATATAAATGGACCGAGGAACGTATCAGTCGCCGAAGTGACCGGATTATGAAAGAAGCATTCGAAAAGGTATATCAGGCTTCCATTCACTACAATGTCCCGATGCGTATTGCCGCTTACATTGTTGCCATCGATAAAGTAGCCAAAACCTATAATTGGCGGGGTGGTTATTAATATGTACCTTCCTGTTCCAAGAAAAACCGGACTTGTTTATCAGCAAGTCCGGTTTTTTGATTCCTTGGCTGAGGGATTGAACGGCCTGTTTGAGCCCGCCGCTGGCTGTGCGTGGGCCGGCGAGTAGTGAAAGCCCGGCCCCGCCTAGGCACGGGCTAACTTTGAAGTACCTTGGGTGAAAGGCGGGGACAGCCCCTCTCCAATCAGGAATCTTCCTCAAAAAAATACTTGTCGCAGGTACAAGCCCGCCAATCTTGGGCAAAGGTATACTGCTCTTGTAAAAATCGGTCAATCGCGGCAATCCCCTTGTGAATGTTCTTACCTTCTCGAAGTTCGGGCTCTACCTGAGAGGGATCTACCCGGACTTGGTAAGCCATGACTAATTCTTTCAAGGTGTTTTCCCAATTTTGGGAAAAAACATCCTGCTGGGCAATGATCAATTCCATCGTATTATTTTTTTCGTTTTTCATAGGCCAGGCTCAAAGCCCGGCAAGCTGATTCGCCCACGCCGCCCAAAACCTGAGGCGCTGGCCCCCAGTGGGGAACACTTTCGGTTTGGAGAACATTCAGCTCAGACGAATAGCCCCCAATATGAGGGACGGCTACTCCAAAAACAATTTTGGAGATCTGATAGTGCCGTATCATGTAAGAGCACATAAGGCAAGGTTCGTGGCTTGTATATAAGGTAAATGGGCCTTGGCCAGGAAGATAGCCTTTTTGCACGGCATCTTGCAGGGCTTCCATCTCCGCATGACGGCGGATATCTTTTCCTGTTTTGCCTGCTTCGATGCCTTGGCCTATAATTTTACCCTCCAAGACCAAGATAGAGCCCACGGGTGGGTCTCCTCGCTCAAGGGCAATTTCCCCCAGACGGATGCATGCCTGGATAAAAGAAAGGTGGGAAGAATCAGACATTTACTCTTTGATCCACATTTTGAAGCTTGCCGGAGCTAGGGGAATATCGTAAGCATCGCCCCCCGGAAGCTCCGACCAGGTACCATCGCTCACCCCAAGCGTGTGATTTACGGCCGTGTTATTCCCAATCAACCTCCAATTGCCTTCGGGGAAGGCAAGGGCTGGGAACGTGTTAGGCTTTTCATCTACATTGAGTAAGACCATGAGTTTATCGTGGATAATATACCCCAACTGCCGAGGGTTTTCCGTCTCAATCCATTGGTAATACGTGCTGGGAAGCGCTTCTGTATTTCGGAAAATAGCCCCTGCTTCACTACGGCGCAGATGGATCAAACCCTGCCAGAACCGGAACATATTATCGTAGTCGGCATAACTTTCCGGACTTTGGGAGCTGAGGCCTACATTGTCCCAAACAAACTGATTGGCCGCACGCATATTATAGGTGTCCCGTTTACCGTGAAGGTAAACTTTGATTCCCTTTTGGGTTTCTTTTAGTGTTTCTTTCAATTCGGCTAAGCCTTTGCTACGCATGATTTCGGTACCCCCATGCAAAACGATGGGCCCCTGAGAAGTAAAGAGCAAGAGGGCGGCAATTTTGAAGCGGTCCTCATCTACCCCATAGCGTCCGTCCCAGTTTACCCGGGCAAAGCGATCGGCCAAAGCCCAATTATCGTGAATATCCAAATAGTTAATACCACTCAGTGGGGTCTTATCTTCGGGGAAGCCATTGATTAGGCCCAGCTTGGCCTTCTCCTTTTGGGTGGGATCACCTCCGGCATACCCGCGATCGGTTCGTTTGTCGCTTGGGTTCGAAACCGGGCCTTTAAAAGCATTACGGGCATCATCTTGAAAGAACGTAATGGGGGCATCGGCCTTGTACCAATCCCAGTCGGAGTTGGCTTCATATGCGGGGTCATTCGAGCCAATCCAAGGCTCACCGTATATAATGATGTCCTCTCCCAAGGCTTTCCGAAGGGCAATTAAGGTTTGTTGGTCAATTTGTCCGGCTAAGTCAATGCGGAAGCCATCAATTCCAAACTCTTCTATCCAATGACGGCACTGATCTATGAGCCAGCGTTGTACCATCGGGCGGTTTTCGGTTTTTACCTCATTTCCAAAAGCTCCAATGTGTTCAAAATTTCTAGTACGGTAGTAGTACTGCTTATCCAAGGCATTGAAGTTGAACAGTACTTCTTGCCCGTCCATATTTTCGCCGGTATGATTGGGGACAATATCTATAATTACGGCGATGCCTTTTTCGTGAAAGGCTGCTACCAAATCCCGAAACTGATCGCGTTGCGCACCGGGTTCTGTCCCTTTTTGGGCAAAGCGGGACTCCACGGCAAAGGCGTGGGTAGTCCGGTAACCCCATTGATAATTTTCCTGGTTAATTTCGTGCTTCACCATAAAGGGGTCTTGGCCAAAAGAGGCTTTCCAGTCCTCATCGGGCCAGTGCAAAAACTCCTGCATGGGCATCAAATGTACCACATTGATGCCGAGCTCGAGCAAATGGTCAAAGCCCACCGGTTTCCCTTGTTGGTTTTTAAGTCCCGGCATAACCATCGCGGGGATAGTGCCTTTTAAATCATCCGAAACGGGGAGTTGATTGGTAAAATCTTGTAAGTGCACTTCGTAAGCGATGACACTTTCCATTGGGGGGCGTCCACCTTCGAGGGGAGGAGCGGGCTTGGTCTTTTCCCATACCCGACACTTGCCCCAGCTATCTAGGCTCACCCGGGCGTAAGGGTCACTAATGTGTACGGGGTGGGTCTCATAGAAGAAATTTCCGGGGTCTTTGGGGCCATGCACGGTAAAGTCATAGTAGACGCCTTTCAAGTTTTCTTGGAAAATAGCTTCCCAGACGCCGTCTTTATCTCTTTGCATCTGGACTACCTTGTAAGCTTCTTGGTCGCCGGCACTGCGATATAAGTAGAGTTTCATCCCGGTAGCTCGGGGAGCAAAGACCCGGAAGGAAGTGGTACGGCCCTTGGGGTCAATTTCTGCCCCTAGGGTTTTATTAGAATACACATCCCGAAACCAGCCATCGTAAGAGCAGTGGGTTTTGAGGCCCGTTTCTCGGATTTCAAGAAAATACACGCGACGTAGGTCCAAGGAGTCGGCGGGGGTGATCAGGGTCTGGGTACGGGTATTGGGTAAAATGGAGGCAATCGCAATTTCTTGGCCTTGCCCATCGGTCAATTTATAATCTTTAGGATTTAGCGAGCGTTCCTGTCCATCAATTTCGGCCCATATGGTGCGGGGGCGGCGTAGCTCGGCTTTCAGGCTAGGGGGGACCACATCGTGCATAAAAACCAAGTTGCCCCCGTTTTGATTAGGGGCCAATTGGGGAGGTTCCAACCACTGTCCATCATTAATACGGAATTTAAATTCGGCGCGGGCGGGTATTTTTAAGAGATTTGGGTTAGCAAGCGGGAGGGCCCAGGTTTGCTTACTTACGGGTTTTAACTGCCACTGGATATCACTCATATCCCCATCCCAATTCCGAAAACTACCGGTCACGACCACCTGTTCTGGAGTACCGATCTGATAATGTTTTTCAGAAAATACAAAATAAGCGGTGTCCCCTTCTTGCCAGTAGCCTTGCTCAAGAGCTTCGTTTTGAAATGTTTGTGCTATCACACCCGTAAACGTTAATAAAGTTAGTAGAAATGAAAATGGAATTCCGGAAAGTCCCTGGTTCATACAATTGCTTCAATAGTCTAACAAATATAAGATTTTTTAGGGTGCTTTTAGATATTCGTATTCACCATTTCCCTTCGAATACGCTAAATTATTCTCTAAGTGACTTTTAGTAAGGGAAGAAAACGTTTTGGGGCTGCCCCCGCCCTAAATATAAGGGCCCCAATGAAACAGGGTAGCAGGCGGGGTCGGGCTTTCGCTACTCGCTGCCTTTCCCCGCTAGGCCTACACGAGCTCAAACAGGCCGCTCTATCCCTCAGCCATTGGAAAAGAGAGAGCAGAGATGAGAGAAAAGATATTTTTTGTGAGTGCCTAAAATAATACATCCCTTAGGATAAAGTGGGTCCAAGCCTACGCTACCTTGCTCAGGGCTTAGCGCTTGTTTCTTGGGCCTAAATCATCCTGGTTTTTGGCTCTGGGTTCCCGGCCCTAAAATCCCAAGTATAGCAAAGTTTTTAAATTACGAGCGAATCCCTTAATTTGCAGTTTTAGGTCCAACCAAAACTCCAAAATTTTGAAATTTACCCTATCTGACGGCTTATCGCTAAACTACGAAGTTCACGGCCCGGAAACGGCCGAAAAAACCATCCTATTGTTAAATGGCCTTACCCAATCCTGCCAATCTTGGATGGGATATATCCCAGCCATAAGCGCCCAGCACCGTTTGGTCTTGGTAGATCTTATTTTTCAAGGCGCTTCCGACCACGCGCCTGAGTACCGGAGCTTTGAGGGCCACGCAGCCGATATTGCCCAATTTATTCAAGGGATTGGCCTAGAAAAACCCACGGTGGCCGGTATTTCCTACGGAGGAGCCGTTTTGATGCGCCTTTTGGTCAACCATCCGGAGGTAGTAGGCAAAGGAGTCATTATGGCCAGTTTTGCGCACAGCACTCCTTTCTTTGAAGCCATTGGCTTTTCCTGGGTCCGGGCCTTAGAAGTGGGCGGCTATCCCTTAATGGTAGATGCCCTGATGCCTTGGGTACTCAGTGCTAATTACTTCGCCAATCCCCTTATCCCGGTTGATACCCTCAAAGGCCACCGGGCCGATAACCCTCCCACCAAGGAAAGCCTCTTTATGCTGATGGAAGCCACCGCCCAAAGTGGAGATTATCGTGCCGAATTGGCTCAAGTACAAAGCCCGGTACGGGTAATCGCCGGAGCCGAAGATCTTCTCTGTACGCCCGAGATGAACCAGGCCATTGCCGAATCTATCCCCCAAGCTGAGTACCACGTAATTCCGGAGGTAGGGCATACGCTAAATTTGGAAGCCATCCCGCAGACGGCGGCCATGATTATGGAGTTTGCTTAAATCATCCTTACTACGCTTTATGATTCTTGGGTAGTAATGCTCAAGAATTATTTTTTATATCCTATTATTTTGAATTCCAAGAATGGAAAATAAAAAATTCAATCGCTATACCATTACAGCGGCCTTGCCTTATGCCAATGGGCCGCTTCATATCGGTCATATGGCCGGGGTATACGTACCGGCCGACACCTACGTGCGTTACCTCCGACAAAGAGGGAAAGATGTCTTGTTTATTGGAGGCTCCGATGAACATGGGGTGCCGGTTACCCTTAGGGCCGCAGCCGAAGGGATTAGCGTACAAGAAGTGGTAGACAAATACCACAACGTATTTAAAGAAAGCTTTCAAAAATTCGGAATCTCCTTTGATGTGTATTCCCGAACCTCAAGCCCTGTGCACCACGAGACAGCTTCTGAAATGTTTAAGCATATGGAAGCGGAGGGGAAATTTACGGTGAAGACTTCGGAGCAATACTACGACCCCCAGGCTCAACAATTTCTGGCCGACCGCTTGATTAAAGGGGAGTGCCCCAATTGCCATTTCCCCGAAGCCTACGGGGACCAATGCGAAAACTGCGGGAAGAGCCTTAGCCCCGACGATTTGATCAACCCTTACTCCTCTCTGAGCAATTCTGCCCTCACCAAAAAAGAAACCAAGCACTGGTTTCTCCCCCTTGATCAGTATGAAGACTGGCTCCGCAAGTGGATTCTGGAAGGTCACAAAGAGGATTGGAAACCGAATGTGTATGGGCAATGTAAATCATGGATCGATCAAGGCTTACAGCCCCGGGCGATGACCCGGGACTTAGACTGGGGGATACCCGTACCCACCGAGGGAGGAGAAGGCAAAGTATTATACGTTTGGTTTGATGCCCCAATTGGCTATATCTCAGCTACCAAAGAATATTTTCAGGATAAACAAAATCCCGAAGGCTGGAAAGAATACTGGCAATCTGAAGATTCTCGTTTAATTCACTTTATTGGCAAAGATAATATTGTATTTCACTGCATTATCTTTCCGGTGATTTTGAAAGCTCACGGAGGCTATGTTTTGCCCGACAATGTGCCCAGCAATGAGTTTATGAACCTGGAGGGTAAAAAGTTGTCTACATCCAAGAATTGGGCCGTATGGCTACACGAATACCTAGAAGAATTTCCGGGTAAATGTGATGTCTTGCGATATGTCCTAACCAGCAATGCCCCGGATACAAAGGATAGCGACTTTACCTGGAAAGATTTTCAGAATAAAAATAATAGTGAGTTGGTAGCTACCTTTGGTAACTTCGTCAACCGGGCTATTTCGCTCACCCATCGCTATTTTGAAGGAAAAGTGCCCCCTCAAAATAAACTAGACGAGACCGATCTGCATTTAGAAAAAAATCTGGCGGCTTTGCCCGATCTGATTGCCCAGGCCATAGAGCAATTCCGCTTTCGGGAGGCCTTGGCCTTATTGATGGATGTGGCGCGACTCGGTAACCAATATATGCAAAAGACGGAGCCTTGGCAGCTATACAAAAAGAAAGAAGAAAACGAAGGCCGAATACAAACCATATTAAATATCAGTTTGCAGCTCTGTGCCAACTTGGGCATTTTGGCGGAGGCTTTCCTACCCGAAGCGGCGGCCAAATTACGAGCCATGCTGCACCTAAGCGATACCTCCTGGGAGCAAGCCGGAAGCCTAGGTATTTTAAAAGCCGGAGCCGATTTGGAAAAAGCCGAGCTGCTCTTTGAAAAAATAGACGATAAGCAGATTGAAGCCCAAATGCAAAAATTACAGGGTCCTCCTCCCGGGGCAGAGGAAGAAGCCTCGGCTGCAGAGCCCGCCGAAGCAGTGGAGGTGCCTCCCTTCAAAGAAGAGATTGCTTTTGATGACTTTATGAAGATGGACATCCGGGTAGCCACGGTAATGGCTTGTGAGAAAGTCAAAAAAAGTAATAAACTCTTAAAGTTTACCTTAGATACGGGCATTGATCAACGTACCGTATTGAGTGGCATTGCCAAACATTACAAGCCCGAAGAACTAATCGGAAAGCAAGTGGTTTTATTGGCCAACCTCGCTCCCCGAAAAATGATGGGGCTGGTCTCGCAAGGAATGATCCTCTCTGCCGAAGATTCGGAAGGCAATCTCCGGCTCTTGAAGCCCAATGAGGTGGTAAATAGCGGAAGTACGGTAAGCTAAAAAACCGGTTTAATTCCACTCGGCCAGGAGGGTGAGCCCGGCCCGGGTGGAATCTCCAATATTGACTTTCACCTGGGCATCTCGGGGAAGTAAAATATCCAAACGAGAGCCAAACTTAATAAAACCAAATTCTTGACCCTGTTCAACGGGTTGGCCTGTTTGGACATAGCTAATAATACGACGGGCCACGGCTCCGGCTATTTGTCTGACTAATAACTCATTTCCCTGAGGAGCTTGATAGACCAAGGTATTTCTTTCGTTTTCGGTACTGGACTTAGGGTGCCAGGCTACCAGGTATTTTCCGGGATGGTATTGTTGGTAGATGATTTCGCCGCTCACCGGGTTTCGGTTGGCGTGTACATTGAGGGGCGACATAAAGATGGAGATTTGGATGCGTCGGTCTTTAAAGTACTCAGGCTCATGCGTTTCCTCGATGACCACTACCTTTCCGTCGGCCGGGGCGTAGATTTTTCCTTCGTCTAATTGAATACGGCGGCGGGGATTACGGAAAAACTGCACGACAAATAGCCAAAACCCCAAGGCGGCTATTTCCAAGAGTACCAACAGCCAAGGGATTGGGGCAAAAAGATAGACTAATGTCAGGATTAGGGCCAGAATCAGGCTTATGCCCAAGATAATGCCGTAGCCTTCCCGATGAATGCGCATATCTCCAATTTTTTTGCAAGTATAGGAATTTTATCCTGGAAGCAAGAGCCCATAGCTAAAATAAAAAAAGCTCCGGGACAGCGTCTCGGAGCTATGGGATATTGCTATACCATTTAGCCTTGGAGTACGGCTTCTTTACTTACCAACTCATCAATAAGGTGCTCAATTTTGGGGATGGACTCATATAATTGCTCAAAGGAATCAATCACAAAATACGTTTCCTGATAACGATCTTTGATGTAGGGCGTCTGGATAATTTTAGCGACATCATAAGGGATACGGACGGGTTTATCGCTATAAAGGGAATATTCGGTTTCTCCACTGGATGAAAGTACGCCGGCTCCGTAGATTCGGAGTCCTTCTTTTTCTTGGATAAGGCCAAACTCT
Organism: uncultured Microscillaceae bacterium; assembly: GCA_963922455.1. Taxonomy (GTDB): domain Bacteria; phylum Bacteroidota; class Bacteroidia; order Cytophagales; family Microscillaceae; genus CAWUIO01. Next base: position 51,329 of record CAWUIO010000014.1, on the reverse strand, counting down.
ACTGTATACCAATACAATCGGGCCACTGCCTCAATTGCCGTTTCGTTGCCGAGGTGTTTTAAAGCAATTTTGCTTAGGTCGGATAGAAAATCACAAAGTGCTTGCTTGGTCAATAAAGGAACATGCCCAAACACATCGTGAAACATATCCGGCTCTTCTAGATAATCCAATTCTTCCATCTTGCGTAGCCAAGTGGTAGCACAAAAGTTACCATCCCGCATCAATTCAAAAAATTCTTTATTCGGGATCAAGCCGGGAACCACGTGCACTTTCCAACCGGTAATGTCTTTTAAGATAGCATTTACTTCGTCGAAGTTAGGGATGCGGTCGGCTTCAAACTTTACCGTTTGGATACCTTCTAAATAGTCTTGGGTGGCTTTTCCGGGAAGGTTTTTGATCTGACGTTCATAAAGAATCTTCCATACCTGCTGATCTTCCTCGGTATACTTTTCGTATTCCTGGGCCATGACCATATCTTGGGTATAATTGTAGTACCCATTGTCAAACTTTTCAAAGCGATCTTTAGGACTGTCAATCATTGTATATAAAGGTTTGATGAGATTCTGGATTATTCACTCCGTAATAAATCTATTTTATTGCGGAGAGTTTTAATTTAGATAATTTCTAGGCAAAAGGAAATGATATTTGCTATATTCTGTGACAACAGAATAAAAGGTAATTTTATGCTTGTTTTTTCACTTAAAACAGCTTGGTTGTTCTGTTTAAACTAGGGTTTAGGAAATAATACTCAAGTATGCTTGTGGGATTATTCCAAAACCATATAGCAAAAATACTATATCTGGCATAAATTATTTACTATAGCAACGAATTTTGGGCTGCTAAAGTTGAAGGGGGTAGGATTAGCTGGGGAGAGCTTGTATCTTTGCCTTGCCGATTGGGCTAAAATCTTTGAGCCAAGGTGAGAGAATAGAGAGGGGTGATTTGGCAATGGGGAGCTACCCGATTCCCTAATGTGTAACCTGCCTTAATTTTATCTTTTCCTGGTCTCTATTTTCTGCTCTTGCTTCTTATTTGGCTGAGGGATAGAGCGGCCTGTTTGAGCCAGTCGCTGGTTTGTGGGGAGGCCGGCGAGTAGCGAAAGCCCGACCCGAGCTAGGCAGGATAGCTTATGGGGGCAAGCTATTTTTTGGCGAGGGGCAGCCCCAAGCGTGTTTACCTTAGTTTAAAAATCATGGCTATGTTTGTTGATACCCATTCTCATTTATACGCGAAACAGTTTGACAAGGACCGCCCCGATGCCATGGCGCGCTGTCAAGAGGCAGGCGTAGAACACATATACTTGCCCAATATTGACCGGGAATCTATTGACCCGATGATGGAAATGGAAGAGCGGTATGCGGGCCAGTGCAGTGCTATGATGGGCCTACACCCGTGCTCGGTAAAGAAAGATTTTGAAAAGGAGTTGTACGAAGTAGAAAGTTGGTTGGGGCGTCGAGATTTTGTAGCCGTCGGGGAAATAGGCACAGATTTGTACTGGGACGATCAATTTTTTGAGCAACAGAAAGAAGCTTTGAGGATCCAAGTGGCCTGGGCAAAGCAATACAAACTGCCCATTGTGATCCATTGCCGGGAGTCTTTTCGCGAGACCGTGGAGGTGCTTGCGCCTCTGCAAGATGATCATTTGCGAGGAGTATTTCATTGTTTCACCGGAAGCTTAGAAGAAGCTCAAGAAGCCATTGCCCTCGGGTTTTATCTCGGTATTGGCGGGGTAGCTACGTTTAAAAAAGGGGGCTTGGATAAAGTAATACCCCACCTAGCCTTAGAGCACCTATTGCTTGAGACGGATAGCCCCTATTTGGCCCCCGTTCCTTATCGGGGCAAACGCAATGAGAGTAGTTATATTCCGCTCATTGCGCAAAGAGTAGCCGAATTAAGTGGGAAAACCGGAGAAGAAGTGGGCCAGGTGACGAGTGATAATGCCCGGCAACTCTTTAGAAAGCTAGCCTAAACCCAGCCGTATTTTAGGAGAATAAGGGTGGGGACTATCAAAAAGCCATTGTGCAATGCGTGGAATAAAATAGCCGCCCAAATCCCTCTTTTGATGCGGATGTAGCCTAAAATAAGGCCCAAAACGGCCTGAGGCAATACCAAAAATGGACTTAAAAGCCATAACTGGCCCGAAGGCATATAAAAATTGCTTAAGTGGGCCATCCCGAATAAAATGGCCGAGCCGAAATAAATCCAAGGGAAATGGCTATCCCAGAAGTGACGCATGATTACATCAAAGCGTGGGTTGAGCAAGGCAAAGAAAAATAAGCCCAGGGTAAAGGAAAGGATCAAGAGAAAAACGATAAACATACCCGTCATGGAGTACATCGACCCAAAAAAAAGGCATAAGCCTAAGAGAGAAATAAAGAGGGTACGGAGATCAAATCGGAGATAGAGTCTAAAAATGATCTCTTCCATGATCGGGGCCAAGACCACCCCCAAAAATAAAAGAAGTAGGGGGGCATTCAGCATTTCTTCCACCCGGTGTTCTCCCACCAAATCCAGCTCCGAGAGAATGCTCACGGGTATAGCCGCCGGAATGAGCAAAAGGAAATCTAGGATCAATAGGCAAAATAAAAAATATATCGTTTCTTGGGCCGAGAAAAAACGATCCGACTCATGCTGAGGGGCGCGCAAGAAAGCGGTAAAGTCCCGAATGATTAGTCCTGGATTCATACTATACTATATACAATACCTGTGCCTAAGTTTATCATGTTTTATGCAGAGAATTCGAATTAATACCGCCGCCCCCAACCCTCCCAGTCGCTCCGTTTTGATTATTTACACGGGAGGTACCTTAGGGATGATCCTGGATAAAGATCAAGAACAGCTGGTGCCCTATGACTTTGAATATATTCTGGGCAATATGCCCGAGCTACGCCAATTTGGCCTGGAACTCACCGTCATTTCCTTGGATGAAGTCATAGACTCTTCCAATATGAGCCCCCAACATTGGCAAAAGATTGCCCAAGTCATAGAAGAACAGTATGAGCAACACGATGGTTTTGTCTTATTACATGGTACCGACACCATGGCCTATACGGCTTCAGCACTTAGTTACATGTTAGATGGCATACACAAACCTGTGATCCTTACCGGGGCCCAGTTGCCGGTTGGTTCGGTACGAAGTGATGCACACCGAAATTTGGTTACATCCATAGAAATTGCCGCCGAATACTATCAAGACCGGGCCCGGGTCCCGGAAGTTTGCATTTTTTTTAATGATGTCTTACTCCGGGGAAACCGGGCCCAAAAGGTGGAAAGCGCTTACTTTGATGCGTTTGTATCCGACAGTTATCCTGTGCTGGCCAAGGCAGGCATCACGATTGACTACAATGATCGGTATATCCAAGACTTTGAGCCAAGTACCTCTCTCAAGGTGTTCAAACAATTTGAGGAAAATGTTTTGATAATCAAAGTATTTCCGGGCATACAAGAAAATACTTTGCAGGCTATGCTGCAAGTACCCAGACTTAAGGGCGTTTTGTTAGAAACCTATGGCTCGGGTAATGCTCCGACGGCCTCTTGGTTTTTAGATTGTCTACAAAAATGTATTGACCAAGGGGTTGTTGTTTTGAATGTATCCCAATGTTTAGGCGGTAAAGTAGAACAGGGACGCTACGAAACCAGTGTAGCGATGAAGGCCATGGGGGTGGTGGGAGCAGAAGATATGACGACCGAGGCAGCTATTACCAAACTGATGCTTTTGTTGGCCCGGGAGGATGGCCCGGAGCGGGTCAAAAAGGCTTTGGCTAGGCCTTTACGGGGTGAAATGAGTACCCCCTTTGATAGAGAAAACCGCCCGTCGTAAAGCGAATGTCCTAGTGCAAAAGAAAAAGAAACCAAATACGAATCACTTGAACCCAGATACTCAATCGAGCTCCTTGTCAGAGCAGGCCCTATGGGGAGGTGCCTTGGTATTTTTAGGGGCCATTGCCTTCTCGACCAAGGCCATATTTGTGAAGTTGGCCTATCAGTATGAGGTTGATACGGTTTCCTTACTGGCCCTTCGGATGTTATTTTCTCTCCCTTTTTTTCTGATCATTGCCTATTGGCAAAGTCGTAAAAACCTGCCCGGGCTGACATCCCGACAGTACCTCGGCATGGCTGTATTAGGGATTTTGGGCTACTATTGTGCAAGCATGGCCGATTTTTTAGGCCTTCAATACATTAGCGCCAGCCTGGAGCGGGTCATTTTGTTTGCTTACCCCAGTTTGGTTATCATTTTATCGGCCATTTTTTTGAAAATCCCTATCCAGCCCCGGCAATATACCGCTTTGGGCCTCACCTATCTGGGAATTATCCTGGCCTTTTGGGGAGAAATGCAGGTTCGCTATACGCAAGATTTTTGGTGGGGAGGGGGACTGGTCTTGGTTGCGGCCTTCTTTTACGCCATGTATTTGATGGGCAGTGGGCGATTGATCCCAGGAATTGGCTCCCTACGTTTTAATGCCTATGCCATGAGTGCCGCTTGTGGGGCGGTTTTGTTTCATACAGGTTGGCAAAATGGCTGGGATTTGTTTTCCTTTGATGCGGCGGTGTATCAATACAGTTGGGCGATTGCTTTGATCTCAACCGTTTTTGCCAGTTTCTTGATTACCGCTGGGATTGCCCGCATTGGAGCCGGCAATGCCGCTATCATTTCAAGCATCGGCCCGGTATCGACGATTGTCCTGGCCTATCTTTATTTAAACGAAGAATTAAGCCTGTTTCAGTTATTTGGCACTCTCTTGGTGCTGGTGGGGGTAGTCTGGGTAGGACTCATGAAAAAATAAAAGCAAACCGATGGCCAAGAATTTCGTTAATTCTAGTACTTTATGGGCCCTGAATCAATGAATTTATGAAGAATCACTTCCTTTCCTACGCAAGCCTGATGGGTTTATCCCTTTTGGCCTTAATTTCCTTTTGGAGCTTTCGGAGTATTCAGCCTTCAGAAGAGTCTGAATTTATGACAATTGTGGTTAGAGAAGATGCCGACTCGAGGAGTTTGATAGCCCATATCAGTATTAATGGGAAGAGCTTTCTCCAAGAAGAACTCGCCATCAATACGTATGCCCACCAGGGAGACTACGATTTTAACCCAATTATTAAGCTAATCATAGAATACCAAAGAGGGGGCTGGAAAATTGTGAGTAGTAGCATGGATACCGAAAAAGTCAATGCCGATAAGAATGAAGTCCTCTGTTATTTCTTCTTAGAACGAAAGAAACCCCAAACCCAGAAAAAATAAGGAGAAGCCGCTAATCTGTCTAGAGATTTGGAGCTTCCCCGCGCTTAAGAAGTACAGGGCAACTTGCCCGAAGGTACCGGCGCGGGTCGGGCTCTCGCTACTCTCTGGCCCACGCGAAGACCAGCGGCGAGCTCAAACAGGCCGCTCCATCCCTAAGCCATTTCCTTGAACAGATGTATTTTTGGCCAAGGAGATTAAAAAAAACATCCCCGAGAGCGAGCCTTCAAGGATGTTTTTTTAGATTTTTAAGGAAGACTATTTCAATTGGCGAATAGAATAGGTGGATACAAACGAGATAGGCCAACGTTTGGTATCTTCGGGAGCGCCCAGCTTGAGCATCCCGCTCATCTCGACCTCTCCTCCCATTTTTTGGTTTATCACCGATTCATTTGTCCACCCATTTTCCATTTGTAGGCGAATGTTTCCTTCTTGGCTGCCCTCAATTTCGTAGCGGATACTAAGATTCATCATTTCCAAGGGCTTGGCACCATCGATGGGCAATACTTTAGACTTTATACCGATTACGGCTTCATTTCCCTCTACGGCCAGCAAGGTCCATTCATTTTGTACCTGCATGGGTACCGGACCGGAGCTAATATTCAAGGTGCGTTTCCAGGATTCCCCGATGGCTACGGGTTTTTCCGGGTAGATCCGGTGCATGCCTTCCATGGATTTTTTCATAGCCTCATCCCCAAACTGACTGCGCATTTGTTCGGCAAAGGTTTCTTTCATCGTTTCATCGGCAATATCCAGGCTGTCTAGCATGGTATTAAAAATCGCGTCTAAGCCCTCTAGTTTGAGTACTTCCCCATCTTTTTTAAATTCAAGGGTAAAGGATTTTCCCACGAGCATAGCTACCCCCTTCAATGAGGGCGAAATTTCTTCTGGTGGGTTGGCAGAATCATAGGTTTGATCCATTCCGGGGCTCATCATATCGGTTTTTACCCTTTCGTAGGTTATCTGGGTCAGGTAGATATCGTCTTTGACATCCAAAACTTCATACACATACTCAAACAGCATGCTTTGCTTGGTTTTTTGCTCCATGCCCTCGATATTTTGCACAATATCTTGTTCGCTGAGTACTTCCATCCGAAAGACATCTCCTTTTTTGAGATTAAGTTCCAAACGGTATTTTTTGGGCTGCGGGGCAAAGGCCACAAAAAGAAAGAACACAAGCCCCATCACCAGGCCAAGGCTGGCTTTCGTAATCTTGTTCATATAGGTTAATTGTATGATATATACTGCTAGATACGGGGAGAAACGAAAATTATTACGACTTAAGTGGGCAAAAATTGTAAATCTTTTCAGGGTTTAGCTTGCCAAATCGCTTCCCCGATATCGAAGTGCCCCTCTAGCCACTTTCATTACTAAGATGGCTTGCTCCTTTTCGTATATTTTTTTCATTTCGGTTTGTACCGCTGCCATAGCCGTTTCGTATTCCCCAAAAACCTGGGTACTCATACCATTGGTCTCGATTTGCAGTCCTTCGTACTGCTTGAGTTGGGCCAAAAATTGTAATACAGCCTCGGCATAGTTATCCGCATCCAGCGGATATAAGCTTATCTCTAGGGTGACTTGCATAAAAAATGGGTTTGGGTCATTCTGGCCTTGGCCAGAAATATGGGTTTATTCAAAATCTACGAGTTGGGTAAGCAAGCGGGCCCGGATATTGTCCCGATAGCCCACTACATAAGACTTGGCTCCCCAGCGTTTGATCCATTTATCAAAGTTTCGGGCTTCCCAATAATTTCGGAAAAAGCCAATCATATACCTTTTGAAGCCCTGAGGGCTTCGATCTATAAAAAAAGCCGGCCCGGCACTCCGGTAACGATCCAAGGGATGTTGCCGGTAAATCCCGATCTGAATTCGGAAGACGATATTCAAACGGGCATTTCGCGTCTCATTCAAGAGCGCATAGTACTCGGGTTTTAGACTATCTTCTCTATTATTAGTCCAAACGAGGGAGTCGGCCAGGGAATCAAAGTAGTTTTTGAGTGAATCTAAATCCTGGGCTTTTTGGGCTTGGGTAGCATCCCAAAGTTGGGCCCGATCTTTTAAATCACGTAAAATGACCGGGTCTTTGCGCATGATTTTGAGCTCATTTTGAATATCTGCGGCCTCCTCCGGGCTGAGTTCTTGAGCGTACAGGATAAAGCCTCCCCCCCACAGAATATACAAAAAACAGAAGAGAGCCCTAAGACTAGCAGGTCTTAGGACCCGGTAAGGGTTCATAGATACCATATACCAGAAAATAGTTTAGAGGTTTTCCTCAAGAAAATCGCTCATCATTTGATATAGATGATAGCGGGTGTTTTGTCCCCGAGATATTCCGTGGGCCCGGTTGGGGTAATAAAAGGAATCAAACTGTTTCCCGGCCGCAATTAATGCATTTTGTAGTTCCACCGAATTTTGGAAATGGACATTATCATCACCGGTACCGTGTACCAAGAGGAATTTTCCTTTCAACTTCTCCACGTGGTTGATGGGGGAATATTTATCATAGCCATCCGGATTATCTTGGGGTTTTTTGAGGTACCTCTCCGTATAAATGGTATCGTAAAAACGCCAAGTAGTTACCGGAGCTACGGCAATAGCCGTTTTAAAGACATCATTTCCTAGCATGATGCTCAAGGAAGACATATAGCCCCCATAACTCCAACCCCAGATACCCATACGCGCTGCATCGATGTAGGGAAGCTTGGCCAAAGCCTTGGCGGCGGCAATTTGGTCTTCGGTCTCGTACTTACCCAAGTTAGCATAGGTGATTTTTTTAAATTGCTCCCCTCGGGCTCCGGTTCCCCGGTTGTCTACGCTAACGATGATATAGCCTTTATCGGCCAAAGTTTGGTACCAGAAAAAATTAAAGGCATCCCAAGATTTAGTGACCGTCTGAGAACCTGGACCGCCATAGACAAACATCAAGACGGGATATTTTTTAGAGGCTTGAAAGTCGCTGGGTTTGATCATCCAGGCATTGAGGGCGAGGCCATCGCCCACATCAAGGCTCATGTATTCTTTGGGACTAATCTGGTATTGACTAAGTGTTTTTTCCAAAGCGCTATTGTCTTCAAAAGTTTTGAGAAGCTTGCCATCTGAGGCTTTATGCAAGCTAACCTGGGGTACTTGGGTATGGCTACTGTAATTATCTAGGTAGTACTTGAAGTCCCGACTGAAATTGGGACGGTGCGTACCCTCGCGTTGGGAAAGTTGTTTTTTGCCCTTACCGTTTAAGCCTATAGCGTAAATTTGCCTTTCCAGAGGAGAGACTTCGGTAGAGCTAAAATAGACTAGCTTATTTTTTTCATCCACTCCATAAACGGTACTCACTTCCCACTCGCCTTGGGTAAGTTGACGGATCAGTTTTCCTTGCAAGTCATACAAATAGATATGCTTGTATCCGTCTTTTTCGCTGGTATGAAGAAACTCTTGGCCATTTTCTAAATAAGTCAAGTCATCGGTAAAGTCAAGGTCTACGTAGGTATCGCTGGTCTCCGTGAGGATCACTTGAGTTTTTCCGGTATTAACGTTGGCGTGTAGGATTTCCAATTTATTTTGGAGGCGGTTCATGCGTCGGATGGAAAGCAAATTGGGGTCTTGGGTCCAGTTGATCCGGGGGATGTAGATATCCGTTTCCTGGCCGATATCCATGCGGGTGGTATTGCCCGACTCGATATCATGTACGTGGATGGATACTTTAGAATTGGCTTCTCCCGCCTTCGGGTACTTGTACCGGTAATCATAAGGATAGGAAGTCTCGGCCCCTTCCCATTTTTGCATATTGTATTCCTTGACTTCACTTTCATCAAAGGTGAAAAAGGCAATTTTCTTACTGTCGGGCGACCAGAAAAAGGCTTGGGCAAAGGAAAACTCTTCTTCGTAGACCCAGTCGGTACTTCCGTGGATGAGGAAATTAAACTTACCGTCTTGAGTGATAGTCTGGGTTTTCATATCGGATAGATTGAGAAAATACAAGTTATTTTCTCGTACAAAGGCTACCCGTTCCCCATTGGGAGAAAAAGTGGCATAGGATTGTTTTCCTCCTTCACTCAACTTCTGAATCTTTTTCCCTTGGATTTGATACACGTAAAAATGGGCCTTCGAGGAGCGACGATAAATGCTTTCTTCCTCATTGGCCAGTAAGATCTGGTCTTCCTGAGGGCTAAGGGAGTAGCTATCAAAGGCTACATCCCCTTGGTATAGGGTTTCTTCTACCTGGCCGGTGCTAATATTGCGTTTGACGATGGTGTTTGCCTGCTTGGATGTATAATATTGGCCATCTTTCATCCAATTGATACCCCGGACACTTCGGGGATAAAAGGTATAATTTTGCCATACGTCTTCCAGACTTACCAATTTTTTACCCGAAGTGCTCTGGGCGCAACTTATTTGAGGCAGGAGGGTAAGCACCCAGAGAAACAGAATTAATTTTTTCATCTAGATTATTGATTGAGCTTAGGGGGAGAACCCCTTGTGAACTTATTGAAATGATATAATTGTTATAAAGATAAAGTAAATAAATGAAATTTTCCCGGGCCTTAATCCGGGTCTTTTTTAGGGAAAATATATCATCAAATCAAAATATCAGAATAATATGAAAAAGCCATTTCAGGACATGATTCGTGAGTCGGAAACTCCCGTGTTAGTAGACTTTTATGCCGACTGGTGTGGTCCGTGTAAAGCCGTTTCTCCAGTAGTGGAGTCATTAGCCAGTTCGTATGAAGGTAAATTGAAAGTGGTTAAAGTAGATGTTGACAAGAACCCCCAAGCGGCCGAGTTTTACCAGGTAAGGGGTATCCCGGCTTTTATTTTGTTTGACAAAGGAGAGATCAAGTGGCGGGCCGCTGGTTTCCGTAGTGAAGCCGATTTTCGTAGAGAGTTGGATACGCTTTTGGCGGCTTAATTTCTAATTTAAAAAAAAGGGAGGGCCCGGTTTCTGAAAGGAGACCGGGTTTTTTTATTAAGTGATAGACTCCTTGGTACTAAAAAGTATCTGGGGCTTCCCCGCGCTAGGTGAGACCGGGGCCTCAAGGAAGTAGCTTGAGGGCGCGGGTCGGGCTCTCGCTACTCGCTGCCTTTCCCCGCCCGGCCCCCACGAGCTCAAACAGGCCGCTCCATCCCTAAGCTGAAGAAGAAGAGAGAGTAGAGAGTAGAGAGGAGAGAAGGAGCTGGGAGGCGGGAGGCGGGAACCGGGAGAGGCGGGACTTTTTCATAGGTAAAGACATCGCAGTCGCAAGCCCTTGGGCTCGTGACGAAATGCTTCGGCCGCTGTTTCCTCTGATTGGGATACGTAGGCTAGGGCAAAATACCGCTCTACCTCAAAGCTGAAGAAGAAGAGAGAGTAGAGAGGAGAGAGGAGAGAAGGAGCTGGGAACCGGGATGCGGGAACCGGGATTTTTCATGGCTAAAGACATCGCAGTTGCCAGCTTCTAGGCTCGTGACGAAATGCTTCGGCCGCTGGCCGCGGGCTTGATACGTAGGCTAGAGCAAAATACTACTCCACCTCAAAGCTGAAGAAGAAGAGAGAGTAGAGAGGAGAGAAGAGAGAAGGAGCTGGGACTTTGTTCACGGGGAAAAACAGCGTAAAGCCTTAAGACGTGTTTACTGCTGGGCGGTTCTACCTTCCGCCTCTTTTTTGGCTTAGGGACGGAAGCCCCTTGGGGCCGAGACCGCCGCTGGTTTGTGCGTGAGCCGGCTCGGGGCTTTGCCCGACGGCCCGACCCGCGCGGCTAGGTTCGTACAAGCGGCTAGGGTCTTCATTTAGCGCGGGGAAGCCCCATAATTTTTCTATGTATCAGGCAACCTTTTGCGGGGTAAACAAGTCCATACAAAAGGAATGTCCCTATACCCTATGTTCCTAAGAAAACTATTATTGGCGAGCTTTATCATGCTATCCAGCCTAGGGCGGGCCCAAGAGGTAAGTCCCGAAACCTTGGTATATTTTAAAGAAGTTGCGCTGGGCAGCGAATATAGTCACCAAAAATCCCCTCCTTTGATCCAGAAGTGGAAAGAAAACCCCAGAATGTATGTGACTGGAGAAGCTTCGTCTAGTCTTACTCGTATACTACGGGAAATTGTCGAGGAATTGAATCAACTGGTAAAGCCCCTGCAAATAGAGTGGGCAAGTAGTCGTCAGGAGGCAAATTTTGTAATATTTTTGGGTAGTGCTCAGGAGTATGTACAAAAATATGAGCCGGCGTGTCGTCCGTGGATCCGGAATTTAGCTTTATTTTACGTGCGCTCCAATGCCCAATATGAAATATATGAAGGATCTATGTACCTGGATACCCAAAGATTAAAAGCTATGGATACCCGGAAGCATTTGTTGCGAGAAGAACTTACCCAAGCCTTGGGGCTCATGAAAGATTCACCCCGGTATCGTGATAGTATTTTTTATTCCAAATTTACAAGGACTCAATCTTTTTCGGAAATGGATAGAAAGCTGATCCGTTTGTTGTATAACCCAAAAGTTAGGCCCGGAATGAATGCCCAAGACCTGGATAGCGTACTCAGCTTGAAATAAGCCATACGATTCTGGGTAAAGTAGCGTTAGAAGTCTTGAAATGCCATAAATTCATTTGAACCATATCTAATTTTTTATCACAAAACCCTTTGAAAATGAATAATCTAAAACAAATTTTATTACATGTTCTTTTTCTAGCTATGGTTGCTGGCTTTAGCAGCTGTAGTAGTGAAGATGATCCGGCACCGGTGACCACTCCAGATGTGGATGATCCGGTAACCGTAAGCATTACTCCGGACGCAAGTTATACGACCAACCGCTTTGAGGTGGGCGATACGATTAGTATTTCAGTGGAAGTTACGGCTCCTGATACCATCCAAATTTATGGAGTACAGCGCGTTATCAATGGGGGGGCGGCTACTGATGTAGTTGTTACACCTAATCCGGCCACCAATGCTACCACTTTCAGCGCTACGTATAGTTTTCCGGTAACCGAGGCGGTTGATGATTCGGTAACGCTTATTTTTAGAGCCAAGGATGATGATACCAATACATTTACGACGGCCAACTATGTCTACCGCGTGGCGGCCCAAGGACAAGGTGGAGGAGGAGGGGCTTTCCCTTTATTGCGTAGCAAAGTTACGGTTTCTTTAGGAGCCCAAGCTTCGTCTACAGGTAGTTATCTAAACACGGCCTTAGGAGCCACTGGAGTATTTACCAATACTGAGGCTGGGGCCTTGACAGCCAATGAGCAGCAAGCGATTGACATCACGTTTGGAGTAACCGATGCCAACAATATGGCGGCTACTGGGGCCAATGCTACCAAGCCCGTGCTGATTTCCCCAGGAGCCCGAGACGGAGCCAACTTTAACAACCCCTTGGGAGCCAACGCGACGAATACAAGCTTCTTGGCCGAGACTTTGACTAGCTTGGATAATGTAACTTCGGCTGCGGTGGAAAATAATATCGACGGTAGTGATGGTTCTCGTACTGCTATCCAGGAAATAGCCCAGGGATCGGTATACAGTTTTGTGAATGCGGCTGGGGCTAAAGGGTATGTTTTGGTGAGCTCAATCACAGGTATTCAGGATAACCGAGTGGCTCAAATGGAGGTATTAGTACAGATTATCCAGTAATTGAGAGCTGACCTGATAAAATTAATAAACCCCGGAGCCGCCTTGGCGGCTCCGGGGTTTTCTTTGTGAATGGGAATCTAGCTTTTAAGCAATCTCTACGCGCTTAAATTCATTGATACTCAAATCGCCACTTACGTCTTTAAGCAATTGGGTAATCGTTTTGCTGCTATCTTTCACAAACTGCTGGTTCAGCAAGGTGTTTTCTTTGTAAAACTTGTTAAGCTTACCCATCGCAATTTTCTCAAGAATATTTTCAGGTTTACCTTCTTGACGGGCTTGTTCTTTCCCGATTTCAATTTCTTTTTCTATGATTGCGGGATCCACACCGTCTTTATCCAAAGCTACCGGACGCATGGCAGCTACTTGCATAGCGATATCGCGGCCTACTTCGCTTACATCAGAGCTTCCTACACCATTCATGCCGAGTAAAACAGCAATTTTGTTATTGGAGTGAATATAGCTTACTACTTTTTCGGCATCTACACTTTCTAAACTAGAAAGCTGGATTTTTTCACCGATTTTGCCCATATACTCGGTGATTTGGTCATTTACAGAAAGGCCATCCATATCCATAGCGGCAAATTCTTCCAAGTTGGTGGGTTTTTTATCTAGAGCTAATTCGATTAGCTTTTGGCCTAACTCAACGAAGCCTTCGTTTTTGGCTACGAAGTCGGTTTCGCATCGTAGGGAAACCACCATACCAGTTTTTTGGTCATCGGAAGTTTTTACGAATACGGCTCCTTCGTTGGCTTCTACATCGGCACGCTTGCTTGAAATTTTTTGTCCTTTCTTGCGCAGGATGGTTACGGCTTCATCAAAATCGCCATTGGCTTCTTCGAGTGCTTTTTTACAATCCATCATGCCGGCTCCGGTCATTTGTCGGAGTTTGTTAACATCTTTTGCTGAAATCGCCATCTTAATAGAATTTAATTAAAGTATATGATATCCGGGAATACAAATCCGGATACGTTGGGGATTACGGGTGCAAATTTAAAAAACTTCGGTACTTATGCTCGAGAATATTTGGGGACAAGCATTGGGTTTTGTTCCCAAAATGAAAAAGAAAACCTGCCCTTTAAAAAAAGGGGCAGGTGATCTATACGTATGTGTTAAAGAGCTTATTCTGCTGTCTCTTCTGCTGCCTTATCTGCGGCTGCTTTATCGACTGCTTTTTTCTCTTCCTCTGCCTCCTTTAACTTCTGTACTTCTTTATCTTTTTTGCGTTCTTCTAGTCCCTGTTCAATCGCATTAGCTACCACCTTGGTAAGCAAGGCCACCGATTTGTAGGCATCATCATTGGCCGGGATAGGGAAGTCTATGGCTTCCGGATTGGAGTTGGTATCCACCAGGCCAAAAATAGGAATACCCAACTTTTTGGCTTCGGAAACGGCGATATGTTCTTTCTTGATATCAACTATGAAAAGAGCTGAAGGGATACGGTTTAAGTCGGCGATCCCCCCCAACAATCTTTCTAATTTTTCTCTTTCCCGGGTTACGGTAAGGCGTTCCCGCTTGGCTAAGTTCAAAAAAGTATCTTCTTTCATCATTTTGTCGATAGAAGACATTTTTTTGAGGGAGCGTCTTACGGTGGCAAAGTTTGTCAACATACCTCCTAGCCAGCGTTCGGTCACGTAAGGCATACGTAAACGCTTGGCTTCTTCTGAAACGATGTCTTGAGCCTGTTTTTTGGTAGCCACAAACATCACTTTCTTACCTGATTTGACAATAGCGCGTAGGGCATTACAGGCTATTTCGGCACATACCAGGGTTTTATTGATATCGATTACGTGGATCCCGTTCTTCTCCATAAAGATGTAGGGGGCCATACGAGGGTCCCATTTACGGGTGAGGTGACCAAAGTGCACCCCGGCATCCAAAAGGTCTTTATAAGTAAGATTAGACATTGCGTTCGGATCTTATCGTTTACTGAATTGAAATTTACGACGGGCTTTGCGACGTCCGTATTTTTTACGTTCCACCATACGGGAGTCACGCGTAAGAAAGCCTTCTTTTTTAAGTGGTGGGCGATTTTCGGGATTGTATTCACAAAGGGCCCGAGAAATTGCTAAACGTACAGCTTCGGCTTGCCCGGTAATTCCTCCTCCTCGTACATTTACTTTAATGTCAAAGTTGGCGTCTACTTCTAGAAGGGCAAGGGGCTGACAAACGACGGTTTGAAGGGTTTCCAGGGGGAAATATTCTTTAAAATCTCGTTTGTTGACTTTGATTTCTCCGCTACCGGGTTTGAAATATATTCTGGCTACTGAGGTTTTTCGTCGCCCGATGGTGTTGATTACGTCTGATACTTCCGTCATAACAAATATTTCTCAATTAGAGATCAAGCGTGATAAGTTTGGGTTGTTGCGCTTCGTGGGGATGTTCGGCCCCTTCGTAGGCATATAGATTGTGAAAGATCTGTCTTCCTAAGCGATTTTTAGGAAGCATACCTCGCACGGCTTTTTCGATCAAGATGGTAGAGGACTTCTTCTCCATAATCTCACGAGCAGTTGTGATACGTTGTCCCCCAGGATAACCTGTATGGCGAATGTATTTCTTATCCGTCCATTTTTTGCCGGTTAGGCGTACTTTGTCGGAGTTTATTACGATCACATTATCACCACAATCCACATTAGGAGTATAGGTAGGCTTATGCTTACCCATAATGATTTTGGCAATCTGGCTCGTCAAACGCCCCAAAGGCACATCGCTAGCATCTACCACCAACCATTCTTTCTCGATGGCCGCTTTATTTAGGGATATTGTCTTGTAACTTAAAGAGTCCACTGCTTCCTATTTAATCAATAAAATTCTTTTTTCTGCAAAATGGACTGCAAAGATAGTTTTTTGTTCTAATACATGCAATACCTATGCGCAAATAATAAAAGGGAAAGCCCCGCATGTTTTTATGCTTAGGGGTTCTTTTCGAGCTGCCGCACCAAAGCTCGGAAGTCTTTGGGGTATGGGGCTTCTACTTGCAAAGCTTGCTCTTCCAAGGTCTTGAATTCTAATTTGAAGGCGTGCAAAGCAAACCTTTGTATGAGGGGGAGTTCTTCCGTACCTCTTTTGAGGTTAAAATTCTTTTTCAGCTCCGATAGGTAAAGCTGTTCGCCGCCGTATTGTACGTCTCCTACAATAGGATGCCCCAATACCGCCAAATGTATGCGGATTTGGTGCATTCTACCAGTAATGGGCCGACATGCCAACAAGGTATGCTGTCGGTATACTTCCTGCGTATCAAAATAGGTCTGGGCTTCTTTTCCTTTTTGGAAGTCAATTTTTACAATTCCGTGGCCTAAGGGTAAGATAGGTTTGTCTACTAGTGTATTTTCTAGCTGTACGATTCCATTTACCAGGGCATGGTATACTTTATGCACGCTACGGTGTTCAAATTGCATAGATAAGTGTCGGTAGGCTTCTGGGGTTTTGGCAATGGCTAAAGCCCCGGAGGTATCCCGGTCCAAACGATGGGCCATTTGGGCTTCGGACCAGTACTCTCGGGCCAAGTCCAACATGCTTTTCTTGCCTTCGGGATGACGGTCATCCAGGGTGGAGTAGTGAGGGGGTTTGTTGATTACAATAAAATCAGAATCCTCATATAATAGGAGGTCTTGGAAGTTGATTCTTTTCATAAACGGGTTTAAAGAAACAAATTAGTAGCCCAATACCCGAAATTTCAGGCAACAAAACTGGTATTGTTGGCATTGCTGCCCTGACTAGGTACGGATTTAAGTTCCTGAGACTTTTTTATTTTAAATTTAAAAGTAGAGCCTTTTCCCAGGGTACTTTGGACTTGTATGCTACTTTGGTGGGCCTCTAAAATATGTTTTACAATGGAAAGTCCTAAGCCTGAACCACCCCTACTTTTTGAACGGCTCTTTTCAACTCGGTAAAAACGTTCAAAAATGCGTTCTAGATGCTCAGGAGAAATGCCGGGGCCATCATCTATTACTTTTACTTCAAACTGCTTGTCCAGGGCTTTGATGGAAACGTGGACGTGCCCCCCTTTCTTACCATATTTTATAGAGTTTTCCATGAGATTGATAATTACTCGCTTGATCCTTCCAGGGTCGGCCCATACCCAAGCCATTTGCTCGATTTGGTCATCAAAAAGGAGTTTAAACTGTTTGCGGTTTGCCTTTTTTTCTAATTCTTCAAAAACCTCCCGAATGGTTTCGTAGAGATTAAAACTTTCATACTGCATAGTCACAATGCCTGCTTCCATTTTAGAAAGCGTAATTAAGTCTTCTACCAGAATTTGGAGGCTGTCTAAACTTCGGGCCGCTTTGTGTAAAAACTTGTCCCGGACACTGAGGTCATCAATGGCACCATCCCGGAGGGTATGTATAAAACCTTGAGCCGCAAAAATAGGCGTTTTAAGCTCATGAGAGACGTCAGCGAGAAATTCTCGTCGATAAATAGCCAGTTTTTTCAAGTGATCTATTTCTTTTTGCTTTTTAGAAGCATAGGTATAGATCTCGTAATTCAGTTTTTTGATGGGGCTCAGGGTAGGAGCTACCCTTTTCTTGGCTATTTTGAAGTCTTTCTTTTTTATTTTCTCTAAGACGGCATAGGCTTCATTGACTTCCCCCAAAACCAAAAACTCAATAGTAAAGTAGATAAGTAAAAAGGAAGAAGAGAAAGAAATGATAAAAGCAACGAATACCGCCAGGTTATTCACATCTTTTACCAAAGAGATGAAGGCCGTAGTAACCGTAGCAATCGAGCAGGCCAAAATAAAAGAGACCAGCCTGGATTTAAATATCATGAGTTAAGAGTTTAAATGCTTTCTTGTGCCAAGCTCAAAGATCCAAGTTTTTATACTACGATGGAGAGCTTATATCCTACTCCTTTTACGGTTTTGATATAACCACTCCCAATTTTTTCGCGAACCTTACGGATGTGTACATCCACGGTACGGGCTAATACATAGACATCGGCCCCCCAAATATTTTGAAGTAAATCTTCCCGGCTAAACACCTTATTCGGGTATTGCGCTAAGAAGAAGAGCAATTCAAACTCTTTCTTAGGTAAGGTGATTTGATCCGAACCTTTATGAACTGTGTAACTCCGCTTATCAATAACCAAATCACCCACAGAAATCTTGTCATCCTGCTTGTGTTTTTTCATCTCCCGGCGAAAGAGGGCCCCAATCCGGCTGATCAATGCCCGAGGCTTGATTGGTTTGATAATATAATCATCGGCCCCTACCTCAAAGGCAGCTACCTCAGAATATTCTTCCACCCGGGCGGTTAAAAAAATGATATAAGTCTCCGATAACTCTGGGGTTTCGCGTAGCAGTCGACTCGTTTCTACCCCATCCATTTTAGGCATCATGATATCCATTAAAATGAGGTTAGGGAGAAATTGTTTGGCCGTATCGATGGCTTCTAAACCATTACTGGCGCAAGCTACTTCATAACCAGCCCTTTCCAGATTGTACTGCAAGAGTTCAATGATATCGGGTTCATCATCCACCACCAACACCTTGTAAGTGGGCTTGATTTCCATAATTAATGCTAAGATTTAAGCGTGTTTGCCCCAACAAGATATTTGGACAAATTTAAATTTTTCCAGTTCCTTGATAATCAAGTTTGTTAGAAACTCAAAAATCTTTAGTTTCACAATACTCAGAAAAATCTCTAAATTGAAGGGTTGAAGAATTATAATAATATCAAGAATTACTTCGGCAATGGGCTGGTAACATTTGCCGCATAATTTAATGTTTTTACAAAACTAATATGGCTTGTGGTTTATTAAATCAAAAAAGAAAATGAATGTGGCAGAACGCCTTTCTATTTGTATGAATCCTGGTGTGGCATGAAGATTTTTGGTGAAAATGAGACTTTTCTCACATCCTACATTTATTACATTCATAGATCAAATTTAATCAAAAGTTACGAATTATTACCAAGGCATAACATTGATTTAATACATATAGCCTTTTTTTTCTGCTGAGATTTATAGTATTTTAATTTAATATGAACTTATGACCTTACAAGAGGTACAGAATACCGTAGACCGTTGGATTAAAGAAAATGGTGTCCGATACTACAATGAGTTGACCAACCTAGGGATCTTGATGGAAGAAGTAGGTGAAGTATCTCGTTTGATGGTAAGAATTTACGGAGAGCAATCTTTTAAGGACTCAGACGAATCGCAAGACCTGGGTGATGAAATGGCGGACGTTTTGTTCGTACTGGTTTGCTTAGCCAATCAAACCGGTATTAACCTGACAGAAGCCCTCAAGAAAAACCTGGATAAAAAGACCAAACGTGATAAGGAGAGGCATAAAAATAATCCGAAACTTCAATAAACTTCTCAAAAACTTGGGAAGGGCCCAGCTTGTTTGTACGGTGTTGTTTTGGAGTACAACGCTCCCCAGCTTGGCCCAAAACCTGATTCCTAATCCGAGTTTTGAGGAGCAAAATGATTGCCCCGAGTACTTAGGGAGTGTCCGAGGCTTTGGCCCCCAAAGACCGGAGGGAAGCCTCAAATCTTGGGTGGCTAATCCCTCCGAAACTACCCCAGATTATTACCACACTTGTGGAAAGGCTAGGTTTAAAGTGCCCAAGAATTTGTGCGGGAACTTGCCTGCAAAAGATGGACAAGCTTACGTAGGTATGATATTTCGTATTGGTGCTACCTATGCCCACAGTATGGAAGATTTATTCTACAGAGAGCACATTACGACAAAGTTACGGCAGCCTCTGGAAGAAGGCAAAGCCTATGAGTTTCGATTTCATATAGCCCAATCAGAATACTCCAACTTCGCCTGTGGGAATATTGCTGCCTTTTTTTCGGAGGAGCCGCTTGCTATTAAATCCAATGCTTCGTATAGCCCTCAATTGGTATGGCCAAAGCTCTTGGTGTGTCAAAATGCTTGGGTGGAGATGGTAGATACCTTGATCGCCAAAGGAGGTGAGAGGTTTATTACCTTGGGTAATTTTGATTCATTTGCCCAAAGAAAAATGAAGCGCCTGTTTCAAAACCCCAAATTTCGGAAGAAATTTAGCTATCATCGCGCCTACTACTTTTTAGACAAGCTCTCCCTTAGAGAAGTCCCCTTGCCTACACGGCCCGCCCTGCTTCCAGTGGCCCAGGCCCCACCCATTGATGACCCTTTTTTTGGTATAATCGATTGGGAGCAGCCCATCATTTTGAAACGGGTATATTTCGAGTTTGACCAAGACCAACTCTTACCGGAGTCTTTCCCAACGTTAAACGAATTGAGCCGCCTTCTCCAAAGCCATGCAGACGTGCAAGTGGATGTGATAGGCCATACTGATAGCATTGGTAATCAGGAAGATAATGTAGACTTGTCGCAGCGAAGGGCCCAACGTGTCAAAAATTACCTCGCCGATCAAGGGATTGACCCCAAGCGTATTTTTTCCCAGGGCAAAGGGGAAAGCCAGCCCCTGGAAGATAATGGGAGCGAAGAGGGCCGTCAGACAAACCGCCGGGTTGAGTTTGTCTTGCACGCCAAACCCGATTAAGCAATGAAGGAGGTTTTTGGAGCTTCCCCGCGCTAAGGAAGGATCTTTTTTAATGAACATACGTGCCAGCGCGGGTCGGGCTCTCGCTACTCGCTGGCCCACGCACATCCAGCGGCGAGCTCAAACAGGCCGCTCCATCCCTAAGCCTGGTAAGAATGAACAAAACCCCTTGTTATCCCGAGCATCGGTAGGGACGGTAGCCCAAGAGGTTTGTATCCTGAGTTTTGCTTATAAACCCTGGGCAGGCAAGCGCTTAGGCCCCTTAGCTCGCGGTAGGTTCAACTCTGTAGTGGCAATATTTTGATTTTCAAGTAGGTGTGATTGTGGCCTAGCTTGCCATGATGAAAGAATTTAGCCGGGAGGTAGGAAAGTAATGCCAGCCTTTGGGAACCCAATGAAGGGAGATTTTGTAATGCTAATTCTATGGAACACCTAATTATTTTATTCCTGGTAATAGCTTCGGGCCTGTTTCTGTTTCGTCATTTTAGCCGGCCTTTCAAAGCCCAAACGGATGCCTGTGCTGGGGGCTGTCAGTCTTGTGCGGTAGCCGATAAAACCAAGGCCATCCAAAAAGACCTGGGCTAAGAATTGTCCAAAGGACCAAGCTGCCTGGGATTGGCTTAGGGATGGCCGCCCGCTAGGGGCAAGACCGCCGCTGGTTTGCGGGGTGCCGGCTTGACAGGCCAGCCCGACCCGCGCCACCCTGAATTTTCACTTTGCCACCTAATGTCCAAAGAGCGGGTAAGCTCCATAATAACTCCCGGCGATTGAAATTTAGGGGGAGAATTTAAGATAAAAGCCAGTAATTCTGCTCAATTAATCCTTCCCCCAAAAAAACTTAGCCTTTCCAGCTAGTTTGGAATCAATTTAGCTTAAATTTATATACCGGATAGGTACTTCCTATTTAATGTTTGCTCCATGAGTTTCCTGAATTTTTATCGTATACTTCAAATAAGCCCTAAAGCGAGCCCCAAAGAAATTAAGTCGGCTTATCGGCTTATGGCCAAACGCTGGCATCCTGACCGCAATCAAGGATCTCGGCAGTCGGAGGAGAAGTTTAAGGAAATCTTAAAAGCCTACCAAGTTTTATCCCACCCTATCCAAAAACGAGATTACGATCGTAATTATAAAGAGGAATTAGCCCGGGATGAATATGCCCCTAAGAAAAAGAAAGATTCTGGCTGGAAATCGGCCGATAGCTATAAAACGCGGGTTGACAATCTTTGGCAGCAATACGAAAATCTAAAAAAAGACAAAACCCGTGCCTTTGGCGGGGGCCCTGCCCCCAAACCAGAAAAGTTCTATTATTTTAATAATGAACGCATTAGCGAAGAGGAATTTAGAGCCAAAACCCGGGCCCATTACGGGAAGCCCAAAGGTGAGCCCGAAGCCCCGCAGAGCCCAGAAATTCACATCTATCGAGCGTATCCCACCGCCGCGATGTGGGAACGCTTGTTTCGAATGGAAAATATGGTAGTCCTTATGGGAGGCTTTTTCTTTTATGCTGTGACCTTCACTTTGTACCCACCTTCCTGGTGGTTTTTGTTTACACTCCTGCTTATACCTTGTTTGTGCTTGGGCGTGAGTTGGTTGCCCCCGATATTTAATTTTACCGGCTTTGAGATTGAGATTCAAGATAACCGCATCATAAGCCGGGACGCTCACCAAACCGAAAAAATCTTATATTTTGAAGAACTAGCCTACGTAGAGGAAAAATCTTCTGGAATGTTTTTGCACCGAGAGCTTGGGGAACCTCACATAACCAACTTTCGTACGAGCCAAGACGGTCCTGCCCCCGATTACATCTTTATCCCTTCTTTTACCCAAAACTTCGAGTGGATTCGTAGTTTTGTATTTGCTTTACAACCGGAGCCTATTCACTAAAAAAAGCGGCCATTTCTTGCATTACTCGCTCAAAAGATTGGCTTACAGCTTCTGAAATCTTCTTTTGATAGGGGAATGGCATTACGTGAGAGTGCTCGTGGGGAAAATCCAGCACCTGAGTCGGGATTATTTCTACACCTTGAGTACCCAATAAGGATGCCTTTACCTCGGTCGGTGGCATCACCGTATCTTTTTCCAGGGTAATGGCCCGCATTCTGGAAGCTACCTCCTCCAAACGCTTTTTGCGGAATTGGTTGAAACTGATATCTTGCTCACCCAATAAACTACGAAAGTAACTCCCACCCGTTTGGGTGGCCTCAAAAAGCTGTGACAAGAGAGGGTCCTGCAGCAATTGCTGATCAAAATTGCGGACATAATAATCTAAAATAGCCTGGTAAGCCGCACTGTCCATAATATAGCGTGAACTTAAATGCATGCGACTAAGCAGTGCCCCACCACAAAACATGAGTACTTTGGACTCATCTACCAAATAGTGTCGGTTGGCCATCACCAAGATCTTGGCCAGAAATGCCCCCGCCGAATACCCCAAAAAGTCAATCCGGGCATCATACGGCAACAGAGGGTGATGGCTCTGGCGGATATTTTGGATTAATTGTATGAGGTCATTGTAAGTCTGTAGGCCCGAGAGAAAAAAGCGCACTGGGGCAAAGTGCAAGCGCGTGCTCATGGCTGCATTGGCAAACGATGTATTATGTATGTCTTTAAAGAGTAAAGAGCGTTTCTTGCTGACCCGGTTCATAGCCCTACCATCGTGCCAAGAGTCGTGGGCGCGCTCGATATGAAAGGCCAAAGGAAACAAAATAACTGCTTTTTTGGTCAACTCTACCAAGCGGATAGCCCAGGGAATATATTTTGACCAGTCCTTCTCATTCAAGCCGTGCAAGAGTACAATGGCATCACTAGGGGGATGGGCGGGATCATAGAAGAGGTTGTAGTGAAAGGAAATATTTTCGTGAATTTTGCTATCACTCATCTGGATAATATCATCCATGGCCCCCTCAAAGAGAAGTTGGTCAAGATTGAGGCTACTTCCACTTAGTTTGGGGGCATAGTACTGCTTATCTTCAGGAAAGATGATATCAGCCTCAGATCTAAAAGGATACCTTTCTACCACCATTCCGTTATCCAAACCTGTTTTGCCCGCCTCCTTCGTAGGGAGGCAATCCTTATATCGTGTATAAAAATCCAAATAACTCAGCTTACCCGCTTCCTTTAGCATAATAAATAAAGTATCTAGGTGTATAATTACTGACTACTAGTCAGTAATGCCAAAAATATGGAAGATTTTTGGGTTTTAGAAAAAATATTGGTTTAAGAATTTTTTAGGGAACCTTCCAGCAGACTGAAATAGGTACTAAATAAATCGGTTTGCTTAATTTTGTAATGGTAGGTGATGATACTCATCTTACGCTGAATGACTTGTAAGAGCCCAGTAATTTGGCTCCATAGTACAAAAGCCGTTTCTACCTCCTGAATTTCTGGGTGGATACTTTCATCTTGGATGCCTTTTTGTATGGCTCCAATCAGGACTCCGATGACGGCATTCCCCCCTTCTAAAGATTGAACCTGGCTTGGCTCCCGGTCTCTAAAGCTAAATAGGTCATTTTGGTAATGTAGGATGGCATTAAAATACCCTAAGTGTTCTCTAGAAAACTGGATATAGGCTTCAGATATAGAGATAACGTTTTGAAAACCGGTTTCTTGAGCAACCAAAGCATCTTTAAGCTTACGCTTCAGGATAATAAAACCTCGTAGGATAATCGCTCGATATAGCTCATCTTTACTTTTAAAGTAAAGATATAGGGTACCTTTACTTAACTCAGCTTCTTGAGCGACTTGATCCATAGAAGCTTGGTCAATACCTCTTTTGAAGAAAACTTTTTCGGCGGCATCAATAATTGCATTACGCCTTTGGACTTTTTCTCGTTCTTTACGTTCGGCAACACCCATATGTGGAAGAGACCTCTAGATTTTACGGATGGCTAAGGGGAATCTCAGCGAGTAGAATTTTTATTAAAAACGGCTGGTAAGCCAAAGTTTAAATATACGCCAAATTAAGAGAAATTCCTTCATTTTGCGGGCCAGCCATCCTCCTTAATTATGTAATACATTCAGTATAAACCACTTTTACCTTGTGTGATCCCTAGTAAGCGTTTTTTTATTAGGGTCTTGTAGGATAAAATATATGCTATCTGGAAGAAATTACCGATGAATCTACTTATTTTTAGGAATAGTAATTTATGACCTATGCCCCTACAAAATATACCCAAACTACCGGGCAAGATTTCTTCCAAAC
This sequence comes from uncultured Microscillaceae bacterium, assembly GCA_963922455.1. Classification (GTDB taxonomy): domain Bacteria; phylum Bacteroidota; class Bacteroidia; order Cytophagales; family Microscillaceae; genus CAWUIO01. The sequence goes on along the minus strand of CAWUIO010000014.1, from coordinate 26,800 downwards.
TCGAACGCTTGCTTAAAAGTCCAAGCCCTGAAGCATGGGCCCTGAGTGCCCGTTTGATCAAAGGTTTGGGCTCACCCCCAGAAGCTTTATTGCGTTTTGTAGAAGTCTTTAGCCAGCATTATTTGAAAGACTTTCTTGATTCTCATCATCATCGGGCTACATCCTTATCCTTGTTAGACCGGTATCCGTATGGTATTTTACACCAAAAACTCAATCAGTTTTTTTACATAGCTCAGCTTAGGGCTATAATAGAATACCAGCATATCCACTTGGCATTGTTGGTCCTCCCTAACCGGCAAAATTGCTTAGATTGGGTCGAGCTTTCCCTGAGCGATTTTCAAAATAGTCTTTATACACCCATTCGGGTTCATTTTGAGATTGGTAAAAAACCTCTTTTCTTTGATGCCGATTTACGTCCGGTTAGTTTAGCAGGCAGGACAAAATCCATCGGGCCATAATCCTTTGGTCACGGTCTGCGTTAGCATGAAAAATAACAATCCATAAAAAACCCAAACCTGTAAGCCTATGCTCATCTCATTGCGATTTATTAAAGTGTTTTTACTGGTCTTTTTGCTTGGACAGGCGAGCCTTTTGGCCCAAGAACTTACTACGATGGAGGAACGTCTCCTCCGGGCTGAGTCGGTAGCCCTGATTGAGGAGTATTTTAAAAATTTACCTCAAACCATTAGAGAATTAAACGATTCGGTAACCGTTTGGGACCTGGATGATGAAGGGGAAGAAGTGGAGATCCAAACCACGACCCAACAGGGGTTCATAGACCGCTATTTTGAGAACAATGATGTCTACGTTTTTAATGACCTAAGCCCAGATGGCCAAGAATCTTCTGGCAACCAAAGGGTTTTGACCATCGATGAATACCTTGCCCGCATGAAAGATTACTATAGCAAGGACAAAGAAGGCCCCCTGGAATTGAGCGTGATCGAGGCCCAAGTGGAAGATATCCAGTACAATGAGCAGGCAGTGGAGAAGTTTTATTTTGTCAAGATCAAGGTAAAACGGAAATTGAGTGGGACGTATTTGGGGAAGACCTACACCGAAAATTTTTTGGAATATGATTTCTTCGTCAAAACTCTAGACAAACCCGATACCCGTCTCAAAGACTTTATCATTATCGGTACCGATAAAGAAAGCACCCAAATCAATGTAGGGGATATCGGGGTAGAAAATGCGATGTCCCGAGGGATCCGTTATTACAATGAGGGAGACTATGACCGGGCATTTCAGTACCTTATCAAATACAAAGACGATAAAAAATTAAAGAAAAATACCAATGCCACCTGGGCCCTTGGCAGCATGTTTTTTTGGGGACAGGGCACCAAACGTAGCGATGAAGAAATGCTAAAGTGGCTCAATATGGCGGTTGACCGAAACCATCCCTACGCGCTCTTTTGGTTGGGACAAAATTACTATTACGGAGAATACGGGGTAGACGAAGATGAAAAGTTAGCCCTAAAACTTATGAAAAAGTCGGCCCGCAAAGATTACTCTGAAGCAGAGTTTTTTATGGGACAACAATACGAGACCGGCGAATTGGTGAGACAAAGTGACAAAGCGGCCAAACGTTGGTACAAACGCGCCGAAAAACAAGGCCATGTCAAAGCCAAGTATGCCTTAAAAAAACTGGAAAGTAAAGGGTAAAGGTAGGGGCTGCCCCCGGCGATACTCCTATGGTATACCTAGGCCAAGTAGTGCCGCCGGGGCCGGGCTTTCGCTACTCGCTGCCTTTCCCCGCGTGGCCGGCACGAGCTCAGACAGGCCGCTCTATCCCTCAGCCGAAGAAAGGAACCAAGAACCGGGAGACGGGCACGTTTGAGAGGAGGGCACCGAGAAGAGAGAGGAGAGGGAGAGATGGACTATGAAGCAGGATTATTCATCGCTTATCCCATAGGGCATCCGTTTACACAACCTCGGCTTGATGAGCTTCACTAAAACACCGGCAAGGGGGAGAAACTGAAGCGCACAATGAAGGCCATAATAGTAAGCATTCCCCTGCTCATCATACTCCTACTGTTGATGCTTGTATTTTCTTTATTTTTTCTTTTGGTCTGGTTGACCATGATGATGTGAAAAGAGAATGTATCCTCTGGTGCTTGGTCATGAATGAAGAGACGGTCACGGGTTTTCCTATCATAAGACATGTGGGTAGGGTTACATATAATCATATAGGTGGAGATGCGCCAAGCATTTCGGCTGGATATGAACTTGAATAGGTAAGTGAAAAAAGGATCGAGGAATTACTTCCTGTATTCCAAGAATATTTGTTCAAATCGGGGTATTATCTACAAGAAGCGGACGAAGTGGACTGTGCTTGGAGAAAGATTGAGAAAAAAAATAATTCAAAGGTATTTAAAGGGCAAGCCAATAAACGTAATTGTTTAAATCTAGCTATGTGGAGCTCACAAGAGGGTAATACCCATGTATACCTCATTATAAACTATTGAATTTACCTCCTTCTGCTTAGTGTTTAAGCGTAGCGTAACCTACCCACGGCTAGCCCTTTGTACCCCAGAAAACCGATTCCTACAGAATAGCATAGGAAAAAAAGTCCCGGCACCTGGTTTAAACATCTCTATTCTCGCTTCTCTCCTCTCTTGGCTTCTCTTGGCTTAGGGATAGAGCGGCCTGTTTGAGCCCGTCGCTGGATGTGCGTAGGCAGGCGAGTAGCGATAGCCCGGCCCGCGCGGGCAGGATGGTGAACTGGGCAATCCATGAAATAGCGCGGGCAAGCCCCTAATTTTCTTTCCCGTCAAATACTTTTACGAGAAATACTAAATTTTTCAGGGCTTTTACTTGCTCAGGACGATTCAAATAGTGCAACTGGCTCCCTCGAGGTAAATTGAGGGGCTGTTGGGTGGAGTCGGCTACCATGTGGCTAATCAAGTCTTCCAGATGACGGGCCTTTACGGCAAAAGTAGCGCCTTCCATCTCACTGTGCTTCCCAGAAACGATTCCGATGAGGTTTCCTTTCTCGTCGAAGAGGGGCCCCCCACTATTTCCTGGGTTTACCGGAATAGAAATTTGGTATTGGGTAGTATCACCCTGGATACCCGACCAAGCACTCACTGAACCTTCCCCGTAAACAATCTCAGCGCGGGGATAAGCCAAGGTATATACCCGCTCGCCCAATTCGGCCTCATCGGTGCGAAACTGGAAGGGAAGCTCCGAAAAGCCGATAAAATTGGTATCGGTAACTTGCAAAATGGCTAAGTCTTTTTCGGGGTCGGCGAGTACGGTTTCTACTTTTAGGCTAAGCGAGTCGCGGTAAATCGATTCCAGCGAAATAGAGTCGGCATTTTCGATGACGTGGTAATTGGTAACCAGGTAGCCCTCTGAAGCAATGACCAGGGCGGTGGCCCCGTATTGGTTTACGATGCTACGGTCTGAGGATTTTTGATTTACCTGGGAGCGGGCCAAAATATCTTGCTTCCGCTTTACATTGTTGATATCGCGTTTTAGGCGGGTATAGTAGCTGCTTTGCTTTTTCTCTAAAGAGCGGTAATTGTCCCAAATATACCAGAAGGTCATACTGGCTACCAGCAAGACCGAAGCCGCTATGCCAAGGCTAGGCAATAGGCGTCGCAAACGAGGGGGCTTACTAGGTTTGGCCAAGGTAGGGGCTTCTTGAGGTATCCCCAGAGGAGCGTGAAGTTGATCTAAGAAAGCTTTCATTTTTTCTCGGCGCTGCTGTTCCCCCAAGCTTTTGACCAAGACTTCTTGCATATGCACTTGTTGTTGCAAAGCTTCATCCTGGGCCATCTCTTTCTCGAGGGCCTGTTTTTGCCGGGCATTGCATTGACCGGTGAGGTAGCGGTCTATTTGGTCTTGCTTTGATAAAGATTCTTCCGAGGCCATAAGGATCAGGTCAATGGTTTTATGGATTCTTGTCGTTTATGGTAGTAAGTTCTTTTAAAAGCTCTTCGGGCTTATAATGCTTGAAAAACAGTTTTTTGAGCCTCTGCAGGCATTTATACTTTTGATTTTTGGCATTGGCAGGGTTGGTATACGCCATTTCCCGGGCAATGTCTTGCATAGATTTTTTCTGAACGTAGAAGCTGAGTATGATCTGCCGGCAACGCTCGCCTAGCTTTTTGAGAGCTTCTTGCATCAGGCGGATACGTTTTTCTCGCTCATCCCAGTCTTCTAATTCGGCTTGATCCAGGGCGACATACTCTTCATAATCTTGGATATCGCCTTGAAGACGGTTCTTCTCATGTAAGCGTTTGAGCCAAAGTCGACGGCTTACGGAGTATAAATACGTTTTGATCTTACAAGTCAGCTCAAAGCCTGGGTCTTCTTTTATTTTTTCATAAAAAACCAAAAAGGCTTCTTGATATATATCTTTAGCTTCTTGTTCGCTTCCGTTGTTTTGCAAAATGAAGTGTACGATGGAATAAAAGGCCGATCGGTACACTTGGGTCACCGCGTCTGGGTCGTCCATACGGATACGGATGATCAGTTCGCGTTCAGACCCTGGGGATTCATTGGTCATAAAATGCCGGTTAACCCAGTGCTACTATTAATAAATCTTACACAGAAATGTAACCCTTTTTAAAAAAAACTTTTTTATAGGGTTACCTTTCTAATATACACGTATAAAAGTCGTATTTCAAACAAAACTCATATCAATCACCTTAATTAAATTTTTATTCCTATGAAGAAGGTATTGTTTTTTATGATGGTTAGCGTATTGACTTTTAGTTTAACTTTCTGCGGTGGTGGTACTACCGACGAAGCTACTGAAGATCAAACTGAAACCCCTGCAGAAGATGAAGTAACTGAAGAAGAGCAGCCTGAGGTGGAAGAGCCTGAAGCCATGGAAGCTGATTCATCTGTAATGGAAGCTGATTCTGCTATGGCTGAGCCTACTGAGGAGATGCCTGCTGAAGAAGAAGTAGAAGAAACTGAAGAATAATCTAAGATTTTCTAATCCACAATCTAAAAGCCACAGAAAGACCTGCCCCTTTGGGGCAGGTTTTTTCTTTTTTGCTACTTTAGCAGAAGTAAAGAAGTCTTAGAAACTGTTTAAGTTTATTTTTTGTCGGCGAAAAGGGCCAGTTTGGGGTTCTGATGAAATCAACAAAGAGCGCATAGCAGCGCTACGGGCGATGAATTTGATGAAATCAGGTTCCCGAAATGGCCCTTTGCAGCCCATATAATTAAATTTAAACAGTTTCTTAAGCTTGACCGGCTTTTATCTCCCTTACAAACCGAGCTCAAGATTAGCAATAATTTTCTTCCTTTTGGGGTTATGCTTATGAGCTTATATCTTGGAGGTTCTCTATCCTAAGCTGGGCTTCGTATACTTGTTTGAAATACCGTGAGCTGTTTTATGAAGACTACCCGATTATTCCTTGTACTGCTTTTCGCAGCCATTTTGTGTGGACTTTCCCCCAACACCTGGGCCCAAAAAAAGAAAAAAGATAAGAAGGGCAAAGATTACGAAAATTTAGAGCTAGACGATGCTGCCTTGTTTAGCGATACCATTCCCGACCTGGAGCTAGAACTCCCCGAAGATGAACTGAATGTTCGCCCCGAAGAAGAAAGAAAAAAGAAAGACAAAAAGAAAAAGAAGAAGAAAAAATCGGTGTACTTCGGGCTCAAAACCAAACGGGGCTTTATCCGGCAAAATACCAGCCGGACCTCTAAGATAAGCACCTTCCGAATGGTAGATAAGAGCCTGTACCTCGAGGATACTTACCAACAAGAAATACATTATTACGATTTGCGTAAGCGCCGCATCCGGAAAGAAGATTACTTTACCTACCTCAAAACGGTAAAAAGCAGAAAACCCATCATGCTCCTCCACGGAGAATATAAAGTATACCGCAACCGTATCTTAATTGCCGATGGGTTTTACTACAAGGGCCTCAAACACGGAAAATGGAAAGAGTACGATACCAAAGGGGTTCTTACCGAAAAAATCCGCTACGATTTGGGATTTACCCAGGAGACGAAAGTCAGTTACTACCAAAGGGGCAAAATCAAGGAAATTATCCCTATGGTGCACGGCCGTATGCAGGGCACTTACTATATGTTTTACGAAAATGGGGTTATCGCCTTCCGGGGAAACTACGACAATAATCAAAAAGTAGGCATATGGCGGGAATGGTACAAAACCCGCCAAAGAAAGCTCTATCAAATGTACCCCAACAAGTGGTGGGATGAAGCAGAGCCTAAGAAGTTACAGGAATGGAACGCACAAGGAAGGTTGATTTATGATATCGATCGGGGGGGGGTAATTAAGCGATAGTACCCCACCCTTTGCCAGGCTAGGGAAGTATATTACTTTCCCACTCCGTACTTTGTTTGAGAAATTCTAAAAGCTCGGGCTTCTTGACCCTAACGTGCAAAATCCCCTGAGGAATTTGTTCTTTGAACCTACCCATATTGTCCCCATCGTTTTCAATAAGTAAGTCATAGGCAGATTGACTAAAATTTTGAAGATTTTGAGTGCTTACGCGATCAATAAAGGTGGATACCGAAGCATGGAAGGCTTTCGGGTTTTCAGGGTGGGCAATGTAGTATTGCATTTTACCATCCACCCGCTCAGATCCATACGATGGGGTAGGATTCCCGAGGTGCATCCCCGTTTTTAGAATAATTTGGTAATCTGACTCACTTATCCACTCCCGATAGCCAAATGACAAATGCTCCAAACGGTGCAAATCTTGAATACAGGGGGTGTTAACCGCGATTTCTCGGGCTTCGTCCAAACTTATAGGGAGGTGACTTTCTTCGGGGAAGAAATGCCCTTTGCGCATTCTTCTCCAACAATCCAGTAGAATGGACATCACAAATTTGGGATGTTCCGGCAAGTTTTTTACATCGGGGTGTACAATGAATACCTTAATTTTTAAAGAACTTCCCTCGACTGCTTCAATACGAAAGATAAACAGACTAGTAGAAAGTATTTCCATTGGATTTTTTAAATTTTTAGGTGTAAGCTATTGATTTAATGCCTAGCTAGTCTTGGTGTTGTTTATGGTAGTAAACCCATCTTTTATCGAGGATTTAGGGCATTTAGTAGAGATGGTAGTATGCAAATATATAGATCTGTGAGTAATTATACAGTACTCTGGATGTGCTAGATTACTTCTTTACTTTAATTTTTTGCATAAGGGTACGCGCCAACTCCTTTTGCCGGGTAAAATATACCTGGGGGCAATTAAAATTAAAGACATGAATCTTCCTATCGATGATCGTATATTGTATATAAGAATAATTCTGTATCACCTTACTTCCCATGGAGAATGTATTTTCATCATCCTCTACCTTGCCTAGAAACTCCAGCACGATAAAGGGCTGCTCATGGATCATCTCAATAGTATCCCGCAAAAAGGTGATTTCGGAGTGGAGTTGGGCAATGGATGATTTGTAGAGCCCTTTAATCATATCCAGGTCTTCAATCTTCCACTCGGCGGGGGTGACTGCCAAGAGGGAGCGATTGGCCATCTCGGTGATAATAAAGTCAGAGGGCAACTCTGGGTCGTGATATTTAAACAAAGGTGGGCGGTATGCCCCATATTTTCGGCTGTATTCCCCATCACTCAAGGGGCGAAATTTTTCTGGGAGTTCCAGTTCTATTTTGGGCTCGATTTCATGTTTTACCCATGAATTTTGGGCCGACAAAGGCAGCGCTAAACCGAATAAGATACCTAGTAAGTAATACCGCAATGTTACCATATTAATCTTGATGTACTTCCTCTAACGTATAATCACAAGTTTTGCTTAAAAAAAATAGAAACTTCACGCAGGAAAATGGGGCCTTCACAAATTTTCAGGGGATAAATCGGGTTATTAAGCCGCAAAATACCTCAAAGACAAGGGATGGGGCTTCCCGGCGCGAGAATACCTGCCCGTGAATCCCAGCATTCTCGCGCCGGTCGGGCTGTCACTACTCGCTGCCTTTCCCCGCCAGGCCTGCACGAGCTCAAACATGCCGTTCCATCCCTAAGCCAAATTCTCAAAATTTATCTAATCAGGGATATATTTCAAATAAATCTCTATCGGGCCAATTGTTCACTTTTGGCAATGTGCGGCGTAGCAAGCCTGCCACTTCATAAATAAAGTAAGGGCCTCTCCAAGTGCCCGTATTGCTCAAAAAACACCAACTCAAGCCCTCTGGATTGACCAAAAGCAAGGCATTGCCCGAGGCAAGGCTCCCGCTGCGCCAACAACCTTCCTCGTCTACCCGTTTCCAGCCCAGAAACAAAGGGCCTATGCTATCTTGAGGATTGGGGGCTTGCATCTCTATCAAACTCGAATCTTGCAAGATAGTCTCCGGTTTTTCGCCCGGCACTAAGGCCAATCCTAGTTTTAATATTTCACTGGGACTAGCTATCCAAGCCCCAGCTGCTCCCAGTCCTTCCAGGTAAGTACCTTCGTAGGCCCGGCTTACCGAGTCACTGGTACCCCGAAACGAAACATTCAAGCGTTCCTGGGGGTGGGTGTAGTAACTTACCTCCCAAGGCGCTTTTTGTGAAGGTAAACTTTGGCCAAGACGCATGCGATGGAGGCCCAAAGGATGTAAGACTTGCTCTTGAATAAGCTGTTCATAAGGTTTTCCGTATACTTGTTGTAAGACTTCCCCTAAAACGCAGTATCCAAAATTAGAATAGTCGTAAAAAGTACCCGGCTCAAACAAACCTCTTTGATCCAGCATAAATCGAATCGTCGTTGGCAAGCTAGGGGGCGCATCTACTTGCATAACCTGGGCCACGGCCACCGGGGCAAACATGGGGTCTCGACGGAGCACATTACGCCAACCACCCGTATGTTGCAAAAGGTGCAAAATACGAATTTGATAGGCCAGGGGGTCACGGATGGTTCCATATTTTGGCTCACAAAGGATACCTTGAGGGCCAAAAACGACTTGGTCCAAATCCAAGAGGCCTATTTCCCGGGCTTTCATAATCCCGGCGGCCGTAATCAACTTGGAGACACTGGCTATCCGGAATTGATGATAGGGCTGTACGGGCTCTTGAGTTTGATTATTGCTTATTCCAAAGCCTTTGGCGTAAACCAGACGGCCTTGGTAGGCAATGGCCAAAGACGCTCCACCCAGGTCCCACTTCTCCATAAAGTAATCCATACTTTGGTTGAGAAGGCTAAATTCCGGTCCGGAAGAGTATGAATTTCCGCTACGGAATACAGCGTTTAAATCTGGGCCTATGTGTTCTCCTGGGGAAAAACTTTGCGGGCTAGGTCGCGTACACCTAAGCGTAAAAATGCTTACGAGTAGAAATACGAGCATACTAGCCATTAATCGTAGAGGCATAGCGAGCAGCGAAAGTAATTGCTTGAATTTGCTTAAAATATTGAAAAACTGTGAAAAATCAAGATTATACACCCAATCCCGACGAAATTCGTGAATTGATGACTTGGTTGGTAGAACATCCACCGCATCAAAGTAGTGCTTTTATTAAGGCCTCCTTGAAGCATTGCATGGCTACCATGAGCTTAGAAGAAGATCAAATCCGGGCTTTTGTCCAGAAAATGGAAGACCCAGAAGTGATCCAGGGAATTAAATTGCCCGAGGCCCCCACCGATATTCTTATTTTTCAAACCTTTCTGGCCTTTATAAGACGGCTTAAAAATGCAGGCTCACCGGCTCCGGCAAACCGGTATCAGGGATACTAAGCCGATTAATTCTTAGCTTAAGCGATGAGATGCGATGATAATCCCATCTTCATCGGCGTAAAGGTAATCACCAGGATTGATTTTTACCCCAGCAAAATGTAAACCGAGCTCTTTTTGCCCTTCTCCTCGCTTAATAGAGCGGCGTGGGTTGGTGCCAATTGCTTTCAAACCAATGGAAATCTCAGAGATAATGCCCGAGTCTCGGATACATCCAAATACAATGATACCACTCCACCCTTGCTCTACGGCTTGAGTAGCCAGATTGTCGCCAACTAAGGCACAGCGATTGGAGCCCCCGCCATCTATCACTAAAACCCGATTATTTCCTGGGGAGTTTAACAATTCTTTGACCAAACTGTTATCCTCAAATACTTTAAGTGTATATACTTCACCTTCAAAGGTTTGCTTTCGGCCATAATTCCTAAAGATGGGTTCTAAAACTTGAACTTCATCGGGATACTGATCACAAAGGTCGGCTGTTTTGTGCATAATTTAAGGTCTATTAGATAAAATATAAATTAAAGGTGGATTCTGCTTTTTTGCAATCTTCATGCGACTTTCTTACTTCATTGGGTGTCTATACTTTGAGAAGTAAGTTTGATTCCATACAAAAATTTTCATAATTGATTCTATCTTTGCCGATATCGAATTATCCCTCATACTATTTCAAATCAACATGAAAGAGAAATTAACGTACGAACAAGCCATGAATTTGGTAAAAGAGACGGGCTTGTCGGAGATGATTTTATGGGCCATACCCGTATTCTTCATCCTAATTTTACTAGAATTTATCCTTAGTCAATATCATAATCGTAAAGCCTACGAAGGAAAAGACTTTTTTGCTTCTATTGGGATAGGTTTGGGTAACTTAGTAGTGAGTGCGCTTACCAAAGCTGCGATGTTTAGCTTAGTGTTATTTGTATACAATTTAGTACCGTGGGCAATTCCGGTAAATCTATATACAACGATCTTATGTTTGGTTTGGCTAGACTTTTGGCGTTATTGGTCACATCGCTTAACGCACGAGAACCGTTTTTGGTGGGCTACGCACGTAGTGCACCACAATTCTGAAGAGTATAATTTTTCGGTTTCTTTCCGCTTATCTTGGATACAGGGTATTAAAGTGATCTTCTTCTTACCAGTTGTACTAGCGGGTTTCAACCCCGTGATTTTCTTTATTTGCCACCAGGTTGAAGTTCTGTACCAGTTCTGGATCCATACCAAATTTATTAATAAATTACCGGCCCCGATAGAGTATGTTTTTGTAACCCCTTCCCATCATCGGGTTCACCACGCTTGCAATGAGAAGTATTTGGACAAAAACTACGGGTCAACGTTCATCCTCTGGGACCGTATATTTGGTACTTTCCAGCCGGAAGAAGAAATGCCTAAGTACGGAATTACCAAACCTGTCAAATCTTTCAACCCCGTTACCTTGGTATTTCACGAGTTGGTCGATATTGTGAAAGACATCGGACGATCTCGTAATTTCCGGGAAGCTTGGTTGCGTACGTTTATCCGCCCTAGCCGCAAGGATGACTTAGAAATGCGTTTGAAATTAGAGTACGAACAAAAGCAAGTTGCCAAGGCCGAAGCCCAGGAAGTAGCTAAGTAGTACACTTTCAGGGTATTTCGGGCTTAGGGATAGAGCGGCATGTTTGAGCCCGTAAAGGGTTTGTGGGGGGCAGGCGAGTAGCGAAAGCCCGGCCCGCCCGGCACTTACTCCAATAAAATTCCAGATAAATTAAGGCGGGCAAGCCCCAGGATTTAAAAAATTAGCCGGAAAAATTTTCGGTGTCCGCTTGAAGATAAAAAAGCCCTTAACTTTCTTGGTTAAGGGCTTACATTTTATTGGGCCAGCTTTTGTAAAAGCTTTTCGTTTAGACGAACATAATCTTCATTTTTAGCCTCTTTGGCCATTTCGATAGACTTTTTGGCACTGGCAATAGCGGCCTCTTTTTTATTCAACTTCGCTTCTAAGTTGGCTTTTAGGTGCATAGACCAGAAACGGGGTTCCATTTTTACGGATTGGCTAGCCAATTCAAGGGCTTTTTCCGAATTTTGGTCGGTGCGGTAATAGTATGAAGCGATTTGGTAAAGGGTACGAGCGTTTGGCTTTGGGTTGAGTACCTGGTTGATTTGGGCGGTGATTGCCTTTTCAGCATCATTAGACAGTTTAATTTTTACTCCTGTTTTTTCCCAGGCAATCATCAAATTGGCTTCGGTATCGCTCAGGTCGGTTACCAGCATCGTGAAAGACTCAATCATATCGGTGAGAGGGAAGGAAGCAACGTCAAAGCGAATCACATCGTCTGCTTCGTCGTAGGAAAACACCCCATTTCCTTGGGTATCTTTATTAAGGATGATGGTCCAGCTTTTTTCCTTAGGGATGGTCATGAGGGTATACGTTCCGGGGGCTACTTTTTTGCCTTCAAACATCAACTCTTTATCAAAGGAGATTTTCGTTGGGTTATTGGCACCGGTACGCCACATAGAGCCATAGGGGACTAAATCACCGAACACTTGACGGCCCTTAACTCCAGGGCTTGAGTACTCAAGGGTGATATTCATCAAGCCAAACTCTTGTACCAACTTTACGTTGGGGCTAGGACGGGGCATTTGCAATTGGGCTGAGGCTTCCCAAGACAAGCCAAGGAACAATACCAAGCAAAGGATTCTTGTAAACTTAGTCGCAGACATAATAATTGGTTTTTGTTTAAAATATGCTACAAAACTATAATCAATACTAGCAGCAAACAACAGCCATTTATCCAAATATTTTGCGGGACAATAGCCAATTTAACGTTATTTTAACGTACATTATGCCAAATAAACCCTAAGGTTACATCTAAAAATGCCAATAATTTTACAAAATTATATCATATTTTGATTTTTTTATATAACTTTGCCTACCAGCCTGTTGTGCTTCTCATTCTTCAATTTATTTTTACCTGTTGAAACCATTTATAGGATATTTTCCGTTCATACTCATGAGTTAGGAGTCAAGTGCTAGAATGAATAGAGGATAGCGGATGAAATGGCGATTTTCAGGTCATTAATAGCAAAGAATGATAAAAAGATATTCATAGATTTTGTTTTGACGATATTTTACATCATTTTTGTTTTCTTACCGTTAAGGTAAAAAAAATTAGTAAGTTAGGTTTTTCATGGTTATATGGTTTGGAAACCTTGCGAGCCCAGTTGCTTGCAAGGTTTTTTATTTGTTCTTTTGGCAATACTTTTTGAATAGCTATGAAGTCTGAGTTCATGAAATATTGTTTTACCCATCTCAAAAGACTCAAGCTCCTATGGGTATTCTGGGGAGGTGTTTTTATTTTTAATACCGGGTGTAGAGGGGACTGCGTGGCCGAATTTGAGAATGTCCTACTCCTTGAGTTTCGTTTGTTGAGCGATCCCGACTCGGTACTCTCTATTGCTTTTGATGAAATCCGGGGGATTGAAGGAAATATCGTGGCCGAAGATCCCGTTTTATTTTCTCGAAATGATACCCTCAGCACATTTTCCCTCCCCGTGCCCTCCGGCCGTGATTCAGTAAGTTTTTCTTTTGTAGACCTCACCGGCACTTTCGGCTCCGAAAACACCTTAAGATTAAAGTACCAACGCAGGATAGAACTCTTACCCCGTGATTGCGGGGTTCAAGAATTTATTAATGGTATAGAATTGCTTAATTCCAGTTTTGACTCCGTACGGATCAATGAAGACGTAATCCAGGCTGAGTCTAGTGAAATCCATGTACAAATTTTTATTTCTAATTAGCTTAGGGCTGGGCATAGCTCCCTACACGGCCTGTGCCCAAGTCTCCGATACGACTAAAGTCCCTCTATTACAGCCAGTGGCCGGTATTAGAATAGGGGTAGATGCCTTCAATTTAGCCCTGCAAACGGTTGAGTCTGATCGGTCCTTTTGGTCCGTGGAAGCCGAAGTCTTATTGGGCAATCGTCTCTTTCTAGCGGCCGAATACGGTCAGGCATCGGTGCAAAGGCTAGGCCTAGGGTACAATTATGAATCTGAAGGGCAGTTTTTTAGGCTTGGTCTGGACTATAACTTTTGGTATCGTGATAAAAAGGGCCTAGGAGCCCTATTTACCGGGGGGATTCGTTACGGGCTTGCCTCCTTTGATCAAAGCTTATTTTTTGAGGGAAGCTCCACGTATTGGGAAAGCTTTAATGGTGATATCCAAGACGAGGGCCTTCGTGCGCAATGGGTCGAGGCCGTTTTTAGCCTGCGGGGCCGCTTATTTAATTATTTATACATCGGTCCCTTTCTCAGTGTGATGGCCCAGTTGCAATCACCCCAAGAAAACTTGGTGGAAGTCAACGATATTCCGGCTTTTGGCCAAAACCAAGCCTTACAAATCCGAGTGGGCTACTCGGTACAATTTTTAATCCCTTTTGGATCAGCGTATAAAAAATAGACCGATATACTATGTTGGAGCAGAATGGTTTCCCGGATTCACTCCGAATGAGTGATTTTGACTATCCACTCCCCGAAGAACGTATTGCTTACCAACCCGAAGCAGAACGGAGCCAGTCGCGTTTACTCGTTTATCAAGCCGGGAAGATTAGCCATGCAGGTTTTCGGGCACTTGCTTCTTATTTGCCCCAAGGGAGTCATTTGGTCTTTAACAATACCCGCGTTGTACCCGCTCGTTTGCACTTTCAAAAACAGACCGGGGCCCAGATAGAAATTTTTTGGCTCAAAGCTTTAGAAGATATCCCCGCCGAACAAGTGTTCAGGGTACAAACCCGCATGCGTGGGGAATGTATGGTGGGTAACCGAAAACGGTGGAAAGCAGGAGAAGTACTCCAAAGAGAATTGGTGTTAGACGGAAAAACCTGGCGCTTGGAGGCACAATGGTATAATCGGGAGCAAAATCACATTGCTTTTCGCTGGGAACCAGGCCATCTAAGCTTTTCGGAAATCTTGCAAGGGTTTGGCCATATTCCCTTACCCCCTTATATCAAGCGAGAAGTGAAAGCCGAAGACCGTCAACAATACCAAACCGTATACGCCCGCGAAGAAGGTGCGGTAGCCGCCCCTACAGCTGGGCTGCATTTTAATGAGAACATTTTACAAGACCTAAAGGAAAGGGGAATCCAAGGTAGTGAAATTACCCTGCACGTGGGAGCCGGTACTTTTCAACCCGTTCAAACCGATGAGGTGGCGGCCCACGACATGCATTATGAAGAACTCCTCATTCCCTTGGATGTCCTAAAGAGCCTTTCCCAGGAACCCCACAAAGTAATAGCCGTAGGTACTACGTCCCTCCGTGCCTTGGAAAGTATATACTGGTTGGGATGTAAACTCTTGAAGGAGGAATTGACAGTAAAGGCCCTCCAACATTTTGTTGTCCCCCAAGCATGGCCCTATCAGCTAGCGGCACAAGGAGCTTTGCCCTCCTGGCAAGCCAGTTTTGAAGCCCTAAGCCAAGGCTTGGAGGCCATAGGACAAAAAAACCTCCGAGGAAGTACGCAATTATTTATTGTGCCAGGCTATACATTCCGAGTGGTAGGCGGTATCATTACCAATTTTCACTTACCCAAGAGCACCCTTTTACTCTTAATTGCGGCTCTCATAGGCGAGGATTGGAAAAAAGTATACCAAGAAGCCTTGCAAAACCAGTATCGGTTTTTAAGTTACGGAGACAGCTCCTTATTACTCCCCAATGATTAAGATACATCGAGCACTATGTGGCATACCCTTCAAAAAGAATACGGATTTTTAGCCCCTAGCCTTCTTTTATTTCTCTTGGGGGGTATGGTGCTATGGAGTTTTGATCACGGCTTTGGCGTGCTTTGGTTTAATGCCCACCGGAGTTATGCAGCCCATGTGTTTTTTAAGTATTTCACTTACGTAGGCGATGGTTGGTTTTATGTGGCTTTGATTATCCTCTTGGGAATTTGGCGCCCCAAATTGGCGCTCACGGCCCTCTTGTGTTTTTTAGCCGCTGGTTTGGGGGCCCAATTTTTTAAGAAAGTGATCTTCTACGAGTATCTCCGGCCCACGGCCTACTTTGGGGACACCGTCACTTGGAATTTAGTGGAAGGCGTAAAGATGCATACCCGGTTCAGCTTTCCCTCGGGGCATACGGCAACCGCCAGCTCTGCCTTTTATCTCCTTTCTCGCCTTAGCTCGCAGCAAGCTTGGAAATTTTTGTGTTTTCTTATGGCCTTGCTGGCAGGGCTATCCCGGGTTTATTTGGCCCAGCATTTTTTGATTGACATCTACTTTGGGGCCCTCTGGGGGCTTGTATCCTGCGCCCTGATTATATCCCTGAGAAAGACATCGCTTCCTTATAATTAGTCAAGCTTTGTTTTAAGGCATTTTTTGAGAAAAAAGAAGCTCTGGGGCTTCCCCGCGCTAGGGGAGTTAGGCGAGTCTTGAACACTTCTGCCTTGCGCGGGTCGGGCTCTCGCTACTCGCTGCCTTTCCCCTCTGGCCCCCACGAGCTCAAACAGGCCGCTCCATCCCTAAGCCATAAAACCTCGTGTTTCGCAAGCACGATTTCCGCTTGTCCAGATCTTAAGAACGGGTACGCACTTTTGAATGATAGAGATATTCTCTATTTTTAAACATAGACACAACAAGGGCGAGCAATGGAGTGATTATTGCCTTGCTTTAAAAAAGGTACAAGGTCATGTTTTGTCCTTGATCTTTTTCTTGGCTCATTCTTTATGTGTTAATTTAAAATAGTAGGATTCAAAATTCCATCATCCACCATGCAAACTGCCGTAGATTCAGCATTAAGCAAACAGAATCCATTTCCCGGACTGAGGCCTTTTCGTGAGGAAGAAAGCCACTTATACTTTGGCCGTTCCCGGCAGATAGAAGAAGTGGTAAGCAAGATCAAAGAGAATCACTTTGTGGCCATCGTAGGGATTTCGGGAATTGGAAAGTCTTCTTTTGTGAATTGTGGAATCCTACCCCGGCTCCGGTCGGGATTTCCTGAACCGGATAGCCGTTGGACCGTCTTGAAAAGCCGGCCGGGAGATTCTCCGGTTAAGAATGTAGTGCGCTCCGTTTGCAAAGCCGCTTATCCCAAAGACTTCTCAGAAAATGAAATAGAGACCTATTATCAAAGGCTTTTGGAGGCCCCCGGAGAATTGGGCCAAATCGTAGCCGAAATTTTCCCCCAAGACCCCAACCAACATTTTCTGCTTTACATTGATCAATTTGAAGAATTATATCGCTTTGAAGATATCAATGTAGAAAACCAAGATGAGTCGGAAGTCTTCATCCGTATGTTGGTAAATGCCGCCCGGCAAAGTCACAATGCTTTGCACATCGCGATAACCATGCGGGATGATTTTGTCGGCAAGTGTTCGCAATTCCCCGAATTGACCCGTTTGATCAATTCCAGCCAGTTTTTGATCCCCTACATGACCAAGGACGAAATTCGGGAAGCCATCACCGGGCCAGTAGATGCCTTTGATGGACAAATCAGCGATGATTTGGTAGATGCTATCCTAAACGATGCGGGTAATAAACCCGACCGCCTCCCCGTGATGCAACATGCTTTAATGCGTACCTGGGATTTTTGGCAAAAACAATATCAAATTAAGCCCTTAGACAACCAGTCCATGGATCTCTACCACTACGAGATGATTGGGACCATGTCTCAGGCACTTTCCATCCATGCCGGAGAAGCCTACAAAGAGTTAAATCCCGACAATCAAACATTATGTGAGCGTGTTTTCCGGGCCATCACCGAAATAACCGAAGAAGGAAAAAAAATACGAAGGCCTACTAGTTTAGAGAACCTGGCTTACATCGTAGGCCGGGATAACCGGGAAGTAGCCTTTGTGATTAATAAATTTCGTACCCAGGACCGTGGCTTCCTAATGCCCCCACCTGAAGTTGAAATGAATGAGCAAAGCACCATTGATATTGCCCACGAAAGTCTCATTCGAATCTGGGACAAACTCCAAATTTGGGTGCAAGATGAAGAAGACTCCGTAAAGACCTACCGTCGCATTGCCGAAGACGCCGAAAAACACCAGTTGGGTAGGGCTTCTTTGCTCAAAGAGACCAACTTGGGGGTAGCCCTCGAGTGGATGAAACTCCAACAGCCTACCAAGGCCTGGGGGATCCGCTACCACGAAGACTATGACCGGACCATTGAGTATATAAAGTTTAGTAAAGAAGAGGAAGAAAGGGAACGGCGAAACGAAGAGGAAAGACGAATCCGTCGTAGAAAGCAATCTCGGATGGTTACCATTGCCATCTCCATCATAGCCCTGTTTGCGGGTATTTTCGGCTACTACGCCATTCTGCAAAGTTATTATGCCGAGCAGCAAAAGAAAGAAGCCGAAATGCAGAAAAAAGAGGCAGAAACCCAAAAGGAACTGGCTGAGTTGCAGGCCGATTCGGCCAAAACCGCTCGATTTATTGCCGAAGCCTCGGCCAAGGAGGCCCTTGTGGCCAATGCCAAAGCGCAGCGAGAGGCTTTAAATGCAAAAATGGAAAAGAATAGGGCCGAACAAAACGCCATCAAGGCGAGAATAAAGGAAAAAGAGGCCCTAGATGCTAATATAATTGCCCAGCAAGAAGCCGACGAGGCCGAACTTCAAAAACTCATAGCCCAAGAAAAACAGATCGAGGCCGAGCTCAGTAAACTGGAAGCTATCGAGGCCAATAACAATGCCCTAAGAATTAGTGTACTTACCAAGTCTCGCCTGATGGCCAAAAAGTCAAGAGAGATTGAAGACCCTAACCTCCAGGCCCTGGTAGCCCAAGAAGCTTTTAATATTCATATTGAGTACCAAGGAAGCTACGAAGACCCCGATGTGTACTCGGGCCTATATTATGCCGTACGAGAGCTCAAAGGAAATGAATTTAACCACTTAGTAGGGCATAATTCCAATATACGAGCCCTTATTCAAGCCAATAACAACCGAGTTTTCTCTGGGGGCAGTGACGGTTATGTGCATACATGGTCGGTAGATATGGGAAGCGCCATTGCTCCCATAGACTCCTGGCATCCCGAAGTTACCCAAAACAAGCAGCAACAGCAGCTTATCCACCGATCACTGGCGCTTAATCCCTCTCAAAATTTATTAGCCGTGGCGGGATATTACGCTCCGATATTGATCTTTGATGCCAATAATTTAAAAAAGGGGCCATTAGGCTATCTGGATACCAAGGCATCCCAGGTGCGGTATATGAGCTTTGTGGAAGACAACAAATTGCTAAGTGTAGACGATCAAGGAATTTTGCGGGTCTGGGACTTCCAAGGAACTGAAGCCAAAAGCTATAAAAACCTTGAACCAAGTAATTCCAGCTTTGCCATTGTGGGAAATGAGGAATTACTCAACCGGGTAGCGGTGTGGAAAAACTGTTTGGTTTTCGCCCAAAACAACGAGGTGAAAATACTAAATTACAATCAAGCAAGTAGCGTGGCCGGGGCTCGCTCTGTGTTTAGCGATGTAGACGAAGTTCGGGCCTTGGCCTTTAGTGAAGATGGTAAGCTCGCCATAGGTAATGTAAAGGGGGAAGTAAATGTATTTAAGATAAACCCAAGCTCCTTGACTGCCCAAGCCCTGGGGGTAACCTTAAGAGGGCATCGCAGCCGTATCCAGTCATTGGCTTTTAGTCCGAATGGCAACCTCTTAGCTACAGGTAGCTACGATAAAACCGTAAGAATATGGGATGTCTCTACCAAGAAAAGCTATGACTCCCCCCCCATTGTTTTGGATGATCATAAGGATTTTATTTGGTCGGTCGTATTTACTAGTGATGGGCAGCACGTTTTGGCGGGAACCCGGGATAAGCAATTCCGAGTTTGGCCCGTCAATTTTAAAGAGTTTGGTAATATGATCTGCTCGGAACTCGTTAAAAATGGGATGCGAACGGAAATGAATACCAAGGAATGGGCCCGGTTTGTGGGTATTGAAGCCTTAAAGCGTCAATCCTCTTGTCGTCAAGTAATTTCGGCCAATACACCCTAAAAAAACACACATGTCTTTTCATTTTTTTACCAGATTTTGTACACTACTCTTCGTATGCTTGTTCTTAGGCAATACCCATGCTGCCTGGGGCCAAAGCAATGAGTGCGAAGGGTTTCTGAATCAACTAAGAGAAGCCTGGAGAACCGGAGATGTGGATGAGTTAGGGAAGGAGTCTCGAAAAGACTTGGCCAATCCAGGCAATCAAAGCCAACTCAGAAAATGCTTGGCCTCCCTCAAAGGGGAAGACAAACTGGAGGCCTATGCTTTTTTAATCATATTTCATCTGTACCGGGATGAAAATAGACAAGCCGAAAGCCGGATGAAGGATTTTATGAAGAAACGCCTTCAAAGTAACCCCGACTACTCTCCCAAGGACAATGCTCCCGAACGTGACGTAGTCGAGTTTGAAGATTTGTATAACTCGCTCCGGTCATGGCCTATTTACTACTATGGTTTAAAGGGAGGGGGAAATTATTCAGGGCCTCGAGTAACCGAAGAATTTCGAGTTGACAATACAGCCGCGGGCGCTTCACGAGATTATAAAGCCGAGCCTGGTATCGAGATAGGATTGGTAGCCGAAATACCCATCATCAAACCTGCCTTCAAAGCTTCTATCGTGGGGGAACTCATATACAGTCGCCAATCCTACTCCTTTGATGACAATGTCTTAGGCTTTGCCAACTTAAAATTTGACGAAACTCAAGAATGGATCAATTTGCCCCTTTTGTTTCGTTACCATTTTCGGCGAAATAGCCGAAGATTGGCCAGTGGCGAAATTCAAAACTTTAAGAATAAATTCCAGCCCTTTTTGCAAGCAGGAGTATCCTTACAATATTTACTTAGAGCCGAAGCCGATCTAAGCCGTTCCGATGACCTGGGAAGCCTAGGTGGAGGAAGTGAAGGGGGCGGGGGAACCACCCGTGACCCGATTAATGGCTCTTTTAAACTCACTCAATCAAACCAAAGGAACCCCTTTAATGTCTCAGCTATTATCGGAGGGGGGGTACGCTTGAAAAACTTTGTGAAATCAGGAGGAGATTTGCTCCTAGAAGGTAGGTTTCATTACGCTATCCTAGACGTCGTCAATGGGGATGAACGCTTTTCTAGTGCCGAAAATCAACAAAGAATGCTGTACGACTTCGGGTATATTGATAGCAATTTTAAAATGACCTCCGTTTCCATAAGTTTGACGTATTTATTACCAGTATATAAACCGGTTCGTTTGTATGATGGACCCGTCAAGGGTATACCTATCCGGTTTGGGGAAGATTAGGCATGTTTCGTTTCGCTTTTTTATATAGTTTATGTGTGTTGTTTCCTTGGGGGCAAGTGCGGGCTCAATTGGAAGCTCAAGGAGATAGTGCCCACCTTGAAATGGCACCCTGCGTAAATCCTTTACTTACCTTTCACTTTCAAGAAAAAGTGAATTTTGATCCTGTCCGAATGGATGGCCCCATCTATATCCGCCTTTTTGATGTCGCTAAGGAAGAATACTGGGCTCCCCCCTTGCTGAATACTCGAATAAAAACCTCTGGATTTGGCCCGCGATGGGGTAAATTTCACCACGGGATCGATTTGGCCCTGCGCACGGGTGATCCTGTCTTTTCTGTGTTTGCCGGTAAAGTGAAAGTTTCAGCTTATGATCGAGGTTACGGAAATTATGTATTGATTCAACACGATAATGGCCTGGAAACGCTTTATGGGCATTTACATAAGCGGCACGTGAGGCGGGGACAAAGAGTAGATGCCGGTACCTTGATTGGCCGAGGGGGCAATACTGGGTTTAGCACCGGTCCTCACCTGCATTTTGAAGTGCGTTATCAAGGCTATACCATCAATCCCCGACTACTTTATGACTTTAAGAAAAAGTATCAGATTCGTGCCGATGAATTTTTTGTAAGACCGGAATACTTTCGGCATTATGGCAATCGGACCCCTGCCCAAATGTATGTATTCCACGAGGTGGGCTCCCAGGAAGCTTTAGCCTCGATTGCCAAGCATTACTCAGTGAGTATACAAGAGATAATTGACTTAAACAGATTATCCAGTAAATCGGTGGAGCCAGGACAAATTATCCGAGTTAAGTAAAATAGGCACCATAGACCCCAAACGGCTGAGGTAAAGCCCCTGTATTCTTTAAAACTTGAGCCTAGCAAGGGAAGGATAGGGCCAATGAGCCGCTAAATCCCTAACTTCTGGCTGGGCAAGCAAACAAGCCACTTCGCGAGGAGCCTTCCAAGCAGCCAGAAGGACAGCCCTCCTATTCGTTTTATATTCCTAAATCTCAGTTTGATATCTGGGAATAAGTCTGTTTATTTGCTGCTGCTACGCGCCTAGTCATGAAGGAATGTGTCCCTGGGGACTCCCCTAATGTCTTGAAGGTGAGATTATCAAAACCAATACCAATACCCGCCCTAGGGAAATTGATAAAGTCTTCCGTTTATGAAACAATTCCTCAATCGTTTATTGCCCCATTTTTTGATTTTGCTGGGGTTTTTTATCGCTAGTATTGTTTATAATTTTCCTATAACCCAGGATAAAGCCCTCCGGCAAAATGATGTGGTGCAACACGAATCGGCCTCCCAAGAGCTGATAGAATATAAAAAAGAAACAGGGCGCTATGCCCTCTGGACCAATGCTTTGTTTGGCGGAATGCCCGCATTTATGGTGTATTTGGATTATCCCAATAGCATCACCACCAAATTAGGCAGGGCACTTAGCTATTTAGTACCCGAGCCAGCCAATTTATTTTTCCTGAAAATGTTTGGCTTTTACTTGATGCTGGTGATGCTTGGCTATAACCCTTGGATCGGCATATTTGGTGCGGTGGGCTTTACCTTTTCCTCTTACCATGCTTTGAACATCGAAGCGGGGCATATATCCAAAGTATTGGCTATGGCTTTTGCTCCTCCTTTTATTGGGGCTGTGATCTTAACTTACCGAGGAAAGTACTTGTTGGGAGGGTCATTAGCGGCCTTATTTGCCGGTATAGAATTATATGCCAACCACGTGCAAGTAACCTACTATATCCTGATTGCCTTAGTTTTTTATGTCTTATTCGAGTTGGGGCAAATCTTGTTGAACCCCGAAGATAGAGCGGTCCGCTTAAAGCAATTTGCTATGGCAACTGGGGTTTTGGTCTTTTCCGGCATGTTGAGTGTAGGCTCTCACGCCAGTCGCCTGATGGTTTTGTATGATTACTCCCAGGAAACCATCCGGGGAGGAAGTGAATTAAAGAGCAATGTGCAGTCGACAAGTGGCGGACTAGATCGCAACTATGCTTTTGACTGGAGTTATGGTATCAGCGAAACCTTTACCTTGATCATCCCCAATTTTTACGGGGGAGGATCCAACTCGGGTGAAACCATAGGGCCTGAGTCGGCTACGGGCACAACTTTGCAAGATTATGGCCTCAACCCAAGAGTCGCCGCCAGCTTCCCCTATTATTGGGGAAACCTCCCTTTTACGGGAGGGCCCGCTTATATGGGTGCCATTGTTTGTTTCTTCTTTGTATTTGGCTTTTTAATGAGCAAAAGCCCCATCAAATGGTGGCTTTTGACAATCTCAATCTTGTTTTTAATGCTCTCATGGGGTAAGAACTTGGCCTGGTTTAACTACACCGTTTTTGATACCGTGCCCCTGTATAACAAATTCCGGGCGGTGACCATGATCCTGACGGTCTTGCAGTTGTTTGCTGTTTGGATGGGCGTTTTGGGATTAAAAGAATTATTTTCTCCCGATCTGGATCGAGATTTTGCCATGCGTCAACTGCGCATAAGCGGTGGAGTCGTGGGGGGCTTGGTGCTGTTTTTTGCTTTGCTAGGATCTTCTTTCTTAAGCTTCCGGGCCACGGATATGGTGGAAGAAAGTGCAGATGGAGAAGAAAAGCTTATCAATAGGGACGAATCCTTCCGCTCGGGCTTAGTGCAGCAGTTGCAAAATAATGAGCAAATTGCCAACGAAATTATGGATGCCATAGAGGATGACCGGGCCAATATGATGCGTAGCGATGCCTTTCGTTCCTTTATTTTTATTGCCTTGGCCGTTGGGGTGATTTGGGTGTTTTTGATTGAAAAGATAAGCCTGTTGATGATGGTAGGCTTGCTGAGTGCGCTTACCTTGATCGATCTTTGGTCAGTATCCATGCGCTACCTGAATGAAGATGACTTTGTCAATGACCGTCGTTTTGAACAACGTCTGCGGCCAAATGACGCCAATTTGCAAATCATGCAAGATACGGTGAGTCATTTCCGGGTAGTAAACTTAACCCTTAACCCATTTAACGATGGGATAACCTCTCGTTTCCATCACTCCATTGGAGGCTACCATGCCGCCAAATTGCGACGGTTTAATGAGTTTGCCGATAATCATCTGGTGAAGAATAACCGGGAAGCTTTTAATATGCTCAATACAAAGTACTTTATCACTCGGGGAGAAGCGGGGTATCAGGCTCGGGTGAATCCGGCGGCTTTGGGCAATGCTTGGTTTGTAGAAGAAGTCAAAGTAGTACCCGATGCCGATGCCGAAATAGAAGCCTTAAATGGTCTAGACCCTAAGAAAACGGTGCTGGTAGATGAACGATTTGCCTCCCAATTGGAAGGCTGGAAGAACCAAGCTGACCCGGATGCGAAAATTAACCTAGTAACGTATGAGCCCGACCGTTTGGTATATTCCAGCGATTCTAAAACCGAGCAAGTGGTGGTATTTTCAGAGATTTACTATGTGCAAGAAGGACGTAGTGAGTGGGTTTTTACGGTAGATGGCCAGGAGGTGCCCCACTTCCGTTGCAATTATCTCCTCCGGGGGATGCGCTTACCAGCCGGAAAGCACACCATTGAGTGCCGCTTCGTTTCACCCTATTTCCGTTTGGGGCAAAGCATTACCTTAATATGTTCTATCCTCCTGGTACTCTTCTTGGGAGCCGCCGCGTATTTTTCATTTAAGCAACTTAACGTGGAAGATATTCAAGCCGAAGATGCGGGGTAAATAAACGAAAAACCCAGGGGGCTTGCCCGCGCTATGCACATGGTTTCTAAGTAGAAAATAAGTGCCGGCGCGGGCCGGGCTTTCGCCACTCGCCGGCCCTCCCACATACCAGCGGCGGGCTCAAACAAATGGCTCTATCCCTAAGCCAAAAAATCCTACTCTTCCAAGTCTCTAATTAAGGAAAGCATCGCACTCGTGATTTGGTTTTGTCGAATGCCCGCATCACTAGTCGAGATGGTACCCGAATTGCGATCTCTTTCTAAACTATTAAAGCGCGCATTGAGTAAAATGGCCTGGTTGTTTAGGTCCTCATCGTGAGAAGTGACCTCCAATAGAGATTCTAGGGCTTTTTTTACGCTGCCTTGAGCTATTAAGGCAGTAAGCGCCTGTTTCTGGCCAGAAATGTCTTGGGTGGGCGAGGAAGCGCTATTGTTTTCAGTGGCTCCCGGAGGTGTATTGGGGGTGCCGGAAGGGGGCGTTTGGATGATTTTCTTAATGCCTTTTACGACATCCAGCCAAGCTTCATCTGCATCCTCCCACCTAGAAATGGGCTTCGCATCTTTGGGTAGAGCTTGTAGTTGATTAATTCCGATAGATCCCCAGTCACAGGGGCGTATAATAATAGGGACTACACGAACTTCCCCTCGCTCGTGGCGTTCTAAGGCTTTTTTTATTTCCACATCATGGATGTAGTCGGAAGCCATAAAATCGGGGCTCACTAAGAACAGGATTATATCGGCAGCCTCCAATTGCTCTTTAATTTCACTATTCCAAGCGGTTCCAGGAAGAATTTGTCTATCGTCCCAACTGTCTATCCAACCATCTCTTTGCATAGGCTTGAGGTGGATATTGACTAAGGTATCCTTGTAGGATTCATCGGCATGAGCATAGGAAACAAAAATCTTGGCCATGTTTTGTGCGCTTTGAATAGAATATGCTTGAATTTAACGTGAAATATACAGTTATTCAACCTAAAAAAAATATATCACCAGTTTATTTTTTGGGCCCATATCTAGCTCCTTAGGAATAGGCCCTCAACTTATATCGTGTTTTATCGTCCCTATCCATACATGGTTAACCTAAATCTTTGCCGTATGCTTCGTTATGTATTTATTTTTTGGGTGGGCATCAGTTTTTTTGTGCAATGTGATACCTATCAGAGGCCTTATGCTCATCTTAGTCAAACCCAAAAAGACTCTATGATTGAGGCGCAAGTGGATAGCTTTGCCACGGCCCGACAAGATGATTTCCAAGTTGCTCAGGAGCGTTACCAAAAGATTGTTACTTGGTTACAGGAGCCTCAAGTCCATACTTTAGATGTGGATAAGAAAATAAAGCTAGACTTTCCGGTATGTGGGGGATACTCAGATAGCTGCCGTTTTCCGGCTGAGTATCTATGTCTAAGTTTTGTTAAACAAGACTTATTGGAGGGAGAGAATCCCTTCTCGGGAAAAAATTTTGTACCATATATTCATACCGATTACTACCGCATTTTCAATCGAATCCAAGAAGGGAACTATATCGCCCATCAATATGCCCATACCCCCTTTTTATCTACTTTAAAAGAGATGCGGCAGGACTTTTATGATGTGCAGATGGTGTGGGACCCTCGATGGATTTTGGTTATGGATATTCTTAGCTTTCAAGCGCCGATAAATGAATACGGGGGAGGAAATATGGAGGGGTTTTGGCACTTATTCGACTTCAAACAAGGGAAGTACCAAGGCAGTATACCCATTCAGGCCCAAAACACACCGGGATTTATGCCGCCCACCAGCCGAGAAAAAACTGTAGAAAAGACCCAAACCCAAGAGCAGTATTTACCCAATGGTAGGCGGATTACCAACCGGACCCTTGTCCAAGAAAAACAAACCGAGCCGCTTAGCTCAGGGGATCAATATTATTACGCTCAGCAAAACCTCCTCAAAAATTTTAAAATGGCCACCCGCAAGGCCTTTGAAGATTATTTTACCAATGAAAAGGGGGAAACTTTATATATTTTTTAAAAACGGGGCTTGGCTTAGGGATAGAACGGCCTGTTTGAGCCCGTCGCTGGATGCGGGTTGGCCGGCGAGTAGTGATAGCCCGACCCGCGCCGCTACATTTTTCCAAACGGAATATACACTTGAAAGCGCGGGGAAGCCTAGGCTGCTCAAAAGATTAAATAAAAATAACCTCCTATTTTT
>CAWUIO010000013.1:0-86013 GCA_963922455.1 uncultured Microscillaceae bacterium | reverse complement strand
GGCGTTTTCGGTAAAAGGAAAGGTCTCAGGACGGCTGCGCTTATCCTGGAACCAGATTCAATTTTCTACATGCTTGGAATATATGGGGGTATTGGTGTAAACATTACCTCTTGTACCAAACGCATTGCAAATGCTTAAACCCAGTGAAGCACGCGTTGGCCACTAGCCCACAAGCCAGCCCTAAAACGCGCGCCAGCCCGTTTTTTTTAATACGGAACACGAGCGGTAGCGGGAAAATTCAGTCTATTATGTAATGAAAAAGACACCCCGAAGGATGGCTTTTACTATGATAATAAGTTATCCAAACTATCTTTTAATTTTTCTAAAGTCAAATAGTCTGACTCCATAAAATACTCTAAACGAGATTCATCCATCATACTCTTTATCAAAACCCCATTTATTTGGGCTTTACCTGTGGATTCATCTAAAGTTAAATCTAAATCAAAATTACCTTCATCATTCATAAAGTTTGCCTTTCCCTGTTTTTCTGACAATATCTTTTTTAGTTCTTGTAAAAAATCAACTAACCTATCTTTTGATGAGCTAAAAGCAACCTTTGCTTCATACCAGTCAGATTTCAAGAAAATTGTAGCTGAAAAATCAGACTCTTCAAACTCAATATCACCAATAATCAGACAACTTCCATTTTCACAATTAATACGTAACTCTTCCATATACTACTCTTTATTGAGAGATTGTAGGAATATCTTCAAGTTTAGTAGGCCATCCAAAACTCTTACTTCTTTGAGACCAGTTCTTTACTTTTATCATATCCCTATGCGTAATCACACCATCCTCGACAACTATATTATAAATAACATCTTTGCGATTCTTTATGCCTCGTAGCGCATATCCTTGAGCACCACCTCGGATAGTTGTAGGTTTCGTTTTAAGTATTGCCTCGTCAAAACTAAACGGAAAATTGTGCCCTCCGGGGTCTTCTACTGCCCTTTTTCTGATACGTGGATCATACTTAGGAACATTATCCCCCTTATTAGCAGCGCCCTTTGCCCTAAGCCTCCTATGTAATTTGTATTTCTTAATTAACTTAAAACCTGCCTTGATTATTTTTCCCCCAAATAACCCTGCAATAAACCAACCTACAGTCTCTGCCCGGTTAATCCTCTCCCCGTCTATATCTGCACCCGTGACAAGCTCCAAGGCATCAGAGGCGGGGGTCAAGTTAAATAAAAATTTTCCGGCACCTGTAATGGCTTTGCCCACTTTGGTTTGCCCAAATGGTTTTCTCCTCTTAGCTGTTACCGTAACAGAAGATAACGATGTTATCCCACCTACTGTATCATCGTCATCGTCATCGTCATCGTCATCTTTATCATTTTTATCCTTACTTTTCTTACGTCTTTTTCCACTAACCCCTGGTAAAGATACACGTGATTTACCCTTCTTTAATTTCTTCTCTTGTCGTTTACGCTTCCTTTTTCCTTTACGCTTCCTTTTTCGTTCAGGATCCTTTTTTTCATTACCATCCTCAGCCATAAGGCCCGTAGGGTCATTAAAACCAATAGGATTATTATAAGCAAAATGGTAGGGGGTAATGCCAGGGAAGAAATCGGTTAAAGGATCTACTGAATGAAACCTCCCCAACTGGGGATCATACCCCCTCCAGTCCGTCTCGTAAAAGTACCCATTACCCCCCCCCAAGTCCTTTTGCTTCTCACTCTGACCATTAAAAGTAAAGTGATTGGGCAGCCTATTGCTTTTGCTCAAGGTGGCGATCTCCAAGCCAAAGGGATAATACGCATTTTCTTGGACAATAAGGGATGGATCAAGGTCTACTGTAAGATCATCAAACCATACTTCGGCATCTCCACTTTCATTGGCTACAAATATATCGATGTAACAATCTTGATCGGCTACATAGTTCAGTTCTAATTTCTGGCCAATATCCTGGGTATAATTTATTCCATCTCCTTTGGCCTCACTACTATTTACATAGACTACCCCTTCGGTTATTAAATTATGGTTCATATCATAAACCAAATATTTTAAATAGGCATTGGGAGCTTCATTATCGGAGGGGTTACTTAGACTGGGGTTTAAAGCGATACCGGCCTGTAAGCGGTTGATGGAGGCAGCCTGGGGTTGGTTTTCCCCAAACTCATTGTGGTAGTCACTGTAATCAGGATTTAGCTCCAGGAACAATTGTAGCGACTTGTCGGGTTCCTCGTTTTCCAAGGGTTCATAGTGGGCTTGTACCGAAATATCAATTTGGTCCCCTTTTCCTATCTGGATCTCTTTCCAAGGTCCTAATGGCTGGCTAGCATTTAGCTTGGCCGAGTATACCCCAGAGGCACTCCACGTCTCATCCCGGGTTTTGTCAATGTTGAGAAATTCCCTGCGCTCTTCTATAGCTTTTTCAGGCTCCATCGTTGCCCCGTAACTCACGATTTCGTCCCCTTTGCGGTAAGCAACCCGAAGATTTCCTAAATGGTCCTGAATGTGATATTCATAATCAAAGTCGGCCCGACCGGTACGCATAGGGGGCAATACCCTTCCCTCAGCCATTTGGATAAAGGCCAGTTCGTCGTTTTCATAAATAAATATTCCAACATAATCGGTCACCAGGCTTAGCTGATTGTCTTCATATACCTCTTTCTGAAGCTTAACTCCGGCGGCATCATAATGATATTGGATGGAATTGGACGAACCATAGTTGATCTGGGTAGCCAAACTTAGGTGGTTATACTGGATGGAGGTGATGCCCTTGTTTGCATCAGTCATCAGACTT
Organism: uncultured Microscillaceae bacterium; assembly: GCA_963922455.1. Lineage (GTDB taxonomy): Bacteria > Bacteroidota > Bacteroidia > Cytophagales > Microscillaceae > CAWUIO01. The sequence goes on along the minus strand of CAWUIO010000013.1, from coordinate 83,264 downwards.
CCATTTATATCATAGGTATATTCATTGGCCCCAGATGACCATATAGTTGGAGAGCTCCCCCTCCAATCTGTAAAATCACCCGCCATACCCGTTTGCTTGCTTGTACTTTCAGCCAGATCGTCTACCCCAATTAATTGGTTTCCATCATATTCATAGCTAAGGTCATCCATTAGTCCAAATTGAGCCGGGGCGGGACCAGACATAGTTGGATCATAGTCATCACGGCCAATCATACCCATCCTTTTTAAACGGGTAATATTTCCATTCACGTCATATTGTATGAAATCAACCGAAAAGTTTTGAGTACTATTTTCCCATCCAAAATTATTTGGGTTATTCAGGGGATCCAGTTCCCGTGTGCCATAAATTGCCGAGCTAAGACGGTTAAGCTTATCATAAGCATAAGCATAGGAATGCGATCGGGTAGTAGTACCTGTTCCTGCCTGCTCACTTAGGCTAGTCCAACGCATCCCGCTTATGTTTCCGTTGTACTGTTTTTTTCCTGCCTCCCCGTTTTGATTTTCCCGGAAGCCTTCTTCATAAAACAACTCCATCGAAAATAAGTCATCGTGGTTGGTTATGGGATCAAGCAGGCTTTCTTCATTCATTTTTTTTAACCAACCCCGGATATTGTAACTAAAATCCAAGATCTGCCTGGTTTCGTCCGTAGCATTGGGCGCTAACTCTTTCCGGATAACTTGGCCTAACTCATTGTAATGATATTTGGCCAAGGTGGTAGCAGGGGCTCCATTGATGCTGTGATTTGTTTGTTCTAGACGTCCCAAGCGGTCATAGGAAAAGCTTTCCACAATACTAATTTCAGAAAAGACCACATCCTCCGGGTTTTCGTGCCAGGTGTGGGTTTCGGCGACCTCCCCGCTGACAATATTTTCGTACTGTACAGAAACAATGTCAATCCCTCCTTTATGATTTTCCCCCTTGACCTGTATAGAACGATAGCGCTCATCATAGTAACTTACTGTGGTAAGCCATTCTGGTCCATCCCCTTGATCTGACTCATCTAAAACTTTTATCATACTTCCCGTTGTAAGGCCTTTAACTAGGTCTCTTGACGTTGGGGCCGTTGCATTGGCTAATGAACTAAACTGTCCTGGGTCGTAATTCAAGCGGTTTTCTTCTACAAAACTATATGTGTCGTAATATGTGATACTCAATACCTGACATTCTGTATTGCTTAGAATTGGGAATTTACTTGCTTCTAGTTCGGGGGTTGTGGAAGGGGGTGGACTAGCAGGAGTGTGGTTTGCGTCTATCTCAAATACATAATAGGTGCTTCCTTCAACTGCTACATAATCCTGACCGTTACCTAGGTCTAGACTTTGATGTGCTTTATATTTTAAAGTATCTGTGTCGTTTACATAACCAAGTTCATCGGTAAGAATACGGTGGTCAAAGGGGTCTTCGTTTACATCACCCGATTGTAGAGTGTACTCAGGAGTACCCTTTGGAACTGCATCTTGCATAGCTTCTTGGGTATTTGTGTTTGTACCCGGATAATAAAGCCCTGACATCACAGGCCGGCTTAGATTATCATACTTGATAAAATTCCATTGGTTATTACTTTGCCTTTGTACAGCATCTTGGCTTAATACTAAGCGGTTCAAATCATCATATACTAAAAATACTTCTCCCTCTGTGTCTGGTACCCGTTTCTTGATTAAACGTCCCCTTTGATCGTATTCATAATAGTAAAGAAGTCTTTGTATTTCTTGATCATTAGGGCTTAGGCCAGGATCATCCAAAAGCTTTTTGACGGCTAAGGGGGGGACAACGTAACGCATTCTGCCTATTTCATCGTAGACATAATAAGTACTTACATAAGGTGTCCCGGGTTCATCGAGAAGGCTTCTCTTTAATATGACCTGTCCCCTGCGATTTAGGTATTGGATCACCTTTTGATCTTGCTCATCTACCACTTCCTGAACCCAGAGGCTATTATCCGGATAATAAGCACCCGATGTACTGATCGTATTGCTAGTGATATCAAATTGCCATATTAGTACCAAGTCACTTGATTGGTTGACATATTGCTCAAATTTGGCAGATTTTCCAACCCAATTTTGGCCTAAGCCTTTTTGTTCGGTAGGACGAGCAAGGGGGGAGTGCTCAAATACTGTTTCGGTGAATGGCACCTCATCTTTGGTAATATCCGAAGGTTGGGTGCCTGTGGGATCATAGAAGTCCAGAATCTGGTTTTTCGCTCCGTAGTTGAAAATTCCATTCTGAGAAACACTCACGAAAGGGAGGTACTGTTGACTTTGTCGTCCTAATTGATCGTATTCATTATGAACAACCAGATCAAAACCGTTGGGACTATAGGCTTGGGCGATACTTTGGACGGGCCTCCCCAGACCATCATAAAACTGGATTGAGGTCTGTTTTATCTGGATACCCGAGCTAACAAAAGTAGGTTCATCCGATACGGGTTCCAGGGCATAATCTATCCTGGTATAGTTTTGATCGGCATTTAATCGGGTAACAATAAAAGTTGAAGTTGTAAAATTGACCCCTCCTCTGCTTACGGTTAGAGAATAGGCCCCGGGTTCGGTAACGGTGAGCTGGTTACTTTCACCCAAGATTTGTCCGTCCTTTTGCCAGGAATAACTGTCATAAGTGTACGCATGGCTCGTTTGTAAAGTGTAAGGCTCATTGGGTTCCAAATAGCTCAAGCCATTGGAAGACACAATATCTACCGTAGGTATAACGTAGACCTTAGCTAATTGACGGTCATTGGAACTTACACATCCCATGTTTACCGCTTCGGCATAATATTGTAATAGTTTTTCCTGGCCTTCTTGGTCTACAGTTTGTACTCCAAGATTGTATCTAGGTGAAATGGCCAATAAGTTACCACCAGATTCACTATTATACCAATTGAGCGTTACATCTAATGGACTATCGGGTATGATTTCAGCCGTTTGGCCACTAAATATATACAAATCGGTAAAAGACGGATCTGAAGGAGTTTCAATCGCACTTATTTGAATATCCGTAAATTTTTCACAAGCACTTGGGGCATTTAGTGCAGCCTTACCCCTTAAACGATAAGTTACTGTCTCCCCCGGTAATAAGTTTACAGTGATGCCAACGGTCTGAGTACTGGAACCATTGATCGGATCACTTGTATTATTGAGGTTCTCCCAGCTGTAGTAACTTGCCCCACTTGCCGTTAATTGTAAGCTTACATCTACCCCAGAACAAATAAGTTTATTTTCTACATCTATTTGAGGATTAGGCTCAGGGCTTACGGGTATATTGATTGGGCCAAGTTCCATCGTACCTCCTACCTCCTGTCCAATAAGAATAATAGATATGGAATGATTATCTGATTCATCCCATTCAATATTGGCCAGTAAGCGATCGCTATATGACATATGAACTGTTCCACCAGTAACATTCCATAATATGTCTTCTAGGTTAGCGGGATTAAATGATGGTTGTGGAGATATGAGCGCCCGGTATTTAAAAGATTTACCAGAGCCACACACGTAAGGTTGGGATACACCTGGTTCCTGTAATTGAAAAAATACGGAATATTGCGTTTGCGAGAAAACAGTCCCCAAATTGATCACTATACTGAAAGAGACCAACAACAAAAGCCGAAGATATGTAAATGAACGCATAGTATTTTTGCTTGAATTGTATGAAGGAGATTTCATTGTTAGGGGACTTTAATTAGAATCACCATAATAATGGTACTCATATCGCTTCAGGATTACCCCTTTGGCATTAGGATTGTCTTGCTGTTCGGCTTGAGTTTTATAGCGCACAAGTCGGAGGCGGTTCAGTTCATCGTATTCATAGAAAGTCATGTTCCCGTTGGGGTCAGTCATTTTGATGATACCCAAATGAGGGGTATACGCATAGGTAGTGATCAAAACCTGCTTTTTATCGGCAAAATGAATACGTAGGATATTTTCGTCTGTTGTGCTGATTCCATTGTCCATATTGGGTAGAGAGCCTGAAAAAGCATCTTCAAGCTCTTGCCGGCTGGCCCCAATCACCTCGGCAACTGGCAAACTATTGTTATAGCCCCACAAATAACTTGTTGGAATGTCATTTGCTTTTTTCTGCTCCCAGACATTCCCATTAGTAGGATCGTAGGCCGTAACTTCTGCTCGTAAAGAGTGATTGGTATTGGCTTGGTAGTTTCCCTCGACAATCGGGTTTTTAAATTCCCCGGTGTAGAATTTTTCGGGTACCAGTATATCTGTATGATTTAATGTGGGGTCAAAACCATTATAATTCGGAGTGGGGCTTCCGCTAACATTACCTCCATCCAAAGTGGCATATTCCGTCTTCTGAGAACCGATATATTGTTTTACACTCAAACTATTTTCTCGAATAGAAGTCCTGTTCTCACTGGCCATGTTGTGGCGGGCATTGGATACATTTGTCCGTTCTTTGCCATCAATAGTAGTGCAAGAATTGTTATAACGGCAGGATTGTAAGGTATAATAAGCTTGGCGATAACAGTCATAATACGCAGTTAATACCCCATCCATACAATTCAAATTATCATACCAATCATTTATTTCTCCACAACTGGCAATATTAATCCGATAGGTGTCCCCACATGCTAGGGTATCACTTTGGAAGCTAGCCAGGCAGGTTTGCATCTGAGAAAAACCACAATTGAGAACATCATCCAGGTAGATACGTTCAGAAACAGATATTTTAGCATCTGGGTAGGTATTATCCTGAGGAGACTTGGCTAGATCTACATTACCAATTTCGGTAACTACCGAGTCTAAACGCTGATAATTATTAACAGTATGATAAAAATATTTGCTCCGGTTCACTATGGAATCATATACGCTGACTCCCTGCCGTTTTTCATAAGTTATTTCTTCCGTCTCCGTCAAGTAATGCTGGTCATGGGGCAATTCATAAACCTTGTAAATCCCCGAAAAAAGGGAGTTGGAGTTAGTCAAAATTAGTACCCCCTTCGTGGTACCCAGGTTTTGAGTAGCGTAGGTATTGACTGTTTTGCGAAGGAGCTCACCATTGTTGTTATAAACCCCCTGCTCTTTCAATAATCCATTATCTGTATGGGTTATGGTGGGATAACTGGGTAAAATATAATAATTATTATTGGATGAGCTTTTGTCTGGTATAATCTCTTGCTGATTCTGGAATACATACTCCACATAACCTTCTGATCCATCCTGATATGAGTACTCACGTACCCGGTCATAGCCTATTACATTTCCCTGAGACCGGGAACTTATAGCATTGGTATTGCTGGAACTACCTTCCAGAGATCTCAGTACAACAAAACAATTACCATTTGAAGCTGCATTTGCTACATATTCGTGAAGACCATGATGATTAGGAAAAAGCATTAGCCTACCCGAAGAGTATTGGCTCCCCGCAGAGTCTCGTACATATTCATATCGCTTGATCAAGGGTTTGGGATCACCACTATAGGCTGTGCTTTTGATAGATTTTATCCTTAAGCCTCCACCCACTTTGGCATACACGTTCCTATTAGCATCCAGGGGAATATCTCGGCTTGCTATCCTTTTACAATCTATTTTGACATATGTCCGCAGATCAGGCTCACTTCCCCCGGCATCCGAATAATTTCTCAATACCACATTATAATATCCAGGCCCTAAAATAAGGGTGGACTCTTTTTGAAATTGACACGGATCACCTACCGGGTTATTCCCAGAACAGGCATTTTGCCATTGGTTATAATATTCTCCAAAGTGATAATTTACATTTAGGGTGTTTGGAGGATTACCGCCATAAATCTCGAGATAATTAAGGCTCGTATTGTTATTAAATGCCGGTAAGGGTTCTGGGGCATTACAGCCTGCCCCCGTCACACACTGAAGATATTCTACTATACGAGTAACCTTCACTTCACAAAGTTCTGACAATTGGAAGGTATATGTATGATCACCACTAGTATAATTAATCTCTTCTTCAAGGATGGTTTCGTTCGGGTTCTCTTCAAAATCGGTGACGCTAAAAGCTCCCTCTCCAAATACAGAATAATCATTGGGCTCAAACTCAAAATCCGTGATCCCACCAGTTGGATATTGGATGGTTTCTAAGATGCCAGCTTGCATATGATATGCTGATGGCTGGCGATTGGCTTCCCCCGTAAATGTGATTTGTCCAGTTATGGGGCTTTTATAGGCACCCGTTGGTATCAAGGAGGGGTTATCATTTTCACCATTATAAAAACCCCAAAAGTCCTGGGCATAGGAATCTTTGGCTGGTAATGCAACTTGCTCATTGTAATAAAATTTGTAGGGATTGATGCAGTCATTTGAAGAAGAGCCGCACTCTTGCACCCCTTGCAGTTTTAAACGCTTCAATTTGGAATCTCCATTGGGATTAAAATAATGGTTATTATCAAAGATTATTTCTTTAAAAAGTTGATTGTTTGCATCCTTAATTTTTAGGCCTGTATATCGTTGGGGACCTTTCAGGGAAGAATGAATAAATCCATAAATCCCATATATGCGGGTATTTACATTACTCGGATCATAACCATCCAGCATATCTGTTCGGCTACTTTTGGTAAATTCAACTTTTTCAAAAGGAGTTACAATTTCTTTTAAGTACACATGGTTTCGATAATTAAGCTGTGTGGTTTTTTTCTCGGCCGGTAATCTCACACCAGACCAACATGTGATGGAGATCGGGCCAGGAATTATGATGTCTTCGTGTTTGTCTGTCTCGGCAAGGGTTAAGACTTCAACCACTTCGGATGAGACCTTATCTGTTCTTAATTGAGATTTTGATAGATAAGGGGAAACCGAATAATCTTCCTGATAAAGAGGGGTCAGGTCATATGTAAAAGTCACCTCAGTATTGCTTGGGGAAATGATTTTATCTAGGTACCAAGCTGTAATATTAAGAGCATTGGCATCAAACCATGTGGGATTTGAACAGGCACCACCTGATATCCCCCCACAACTAGCGGTATGGATTTCGGTATACTCGATGGTCCGAAAAATATATTGATATCCCCCTCCGTCAATGATAAGCCAGGAGTTATATAATGGATCAAATAAAATAGTGACATCGCTTCCTTCCAAAGTACGGCAACGTAAGTATCGGCTCTTTTGAAGATTAGGATACCCGGCAATATCCACCAGATTGTTAATGGTTTGGCCTTGTTCAAAGACAAACTTTCCACTAAATTCCAGAAAACTATATTGGAAAATATCTGGCTCCGGATCAATTTTTTTATCTTGAAACTCTTGCAAAAATGTCCAGGGAACTAGTCCGGTTTTGTCAAACGCTGCTACTACGGGATCAAATGGGTATCCCTTAAATTCTCTGAATTGGCCAGTATATATCCTGCTTGTAGTACTTCCATCTTGGTTAACTAAAGGAAAACCTTTTCCCAGGCCATCCAAGTCATCCTCCCCATGGATCGTCCTTGAAATCATCCCTCCCGCGTTTAAAGACCATCCTAAACCAATAGGGCTGGCCTCGTCTTCTACCCGGATGCCACTTGCGTGATAGTTTACAGAAATTGGAATACTAATGTCACGATAAGATATCGTATGCAAAGGGATTGATATATTGGGTACTCCGGTATAGGTACTGACTGGCCAGTCTCCAAAACGTCCTAAACCGACAGCCTGTGGAGAGGGTCTTACCACAGTAGGGGGCTCTTGTGCCATAATAATATGAGGGCTCGCCAGCTCTACAAAAAGTAAAAATAATAAGCTATATATTTTGAAATCTATACTCTTCATCATCCTGAATGTTATGATTGGCTTTAAAATCGTATTAAGGTTTTGGAGTTATTAAATACCCCTTTGATCCCTTCTTGCACGGTGACCGGCAAGTTGGGAAAGTCTAAATTTAATTTTCTTAGATTGGGAAGCAGGCCCAAGCCTTCGGGTAATGCCTCAATGGGATTGGCCCATAGGTTGAGGGACTCTAAATTGGCCAAGTCTCCAAAAGAGTCGGGTAGGGCACTGATCTTATTGCCTAACAGGTTCAAGCTTTTCAGCTCCTTTAGCTGTCCCAATTCCGGCGGTAAATGGCTTAATTGATTACCCTTTAAGTCCAGCTTTTCCAGTTTAAGAAGCTGACCTAAACTGGCAGGAAGGGAATCTAAGTTGTTTTTACTTAACAGAAGGCTTTCTAAATTGCCTAAATCACCTACTTCTTTGGGTACATTTTTTAAAATATTCGAACGTAGGTCTAACTTTTTTAAATTACTTAATGAGCCGAGTTTCTTGGGTAGGGATTCAATCTTATTCCCCACGCCATTAAGTAATTCAAGCTTTGGCAAATCACCAATTTCGGAGGGGAGTGTATTTAATTTGTTTCCTAGGAAGTGAAGGTTTTTCAAGTTTTTAACATGTCCTATCTCTTTGGGCAAGGAAATAAGTTGGTTTTGGTTTAAAGATAAATTCTCTAGATTTTCCAAATTTTTTATTTCTGGAGAAATAGAGGTCAATTTATTCTGGTTTAAGTTCAGGGATTTGAGCTCAGATAGTTGACCGATGGAACCTGTAAGCCTGGATAATTGGTTAGAACCTAAATCTAAGGCTTTGAGATTTTTTAAGCCCTCTAAGGTTTTTGGAAATTCTTGGATCCGGTTGTTAAAAAGGTTAAGTTCTTGAAGCTTATCCAAATCTCCTATGGATTTCGGTACATACTCCATACCTTGATTACTCAGGTTGAGAGATTGTAGGTTTGGCAATTTTTTTAATTCCTCGGGCCATTCATTCCCAAACAGTTTTAAATCAGTAGGCACTAACTTATATACCTGATCTGGACTTTCCAGTGCTTGCTTTAAGGACCGGCACACGGGAGCCGAAGCTAAATCCCATTCATTGAGCTCTAAATTTGGTATTGGGTTACCCAATACTCTCCATTCTTGCAAGCTGTCTAGGTCTTGGATCCAATCCGGTACCTGTTTTATGGAATTTGACGAAACATCTAGTTTTTGAAGGTGTTTAAGGGATGTCACTGACTCTGGTATAACTGCAATACGATTACTACTAACATCAAGTACCCGAAGCATTGTCAGATTTGAAATTGCATCCGGAATACTTTTTAAGTCTTGCCCTTCCAGACTTAAGCTTTCTAATTTTTCTAACTTAAAGATAGCACTTGGCCAAGATGTAAGCTTATCTCTTGTTGAGTGCGCGGAATTACAATTACCTATCTTTAATGACTTCAGATTTTTAAAACGTTCAATCTTTTGATGAAAACTGGGGCTTATGCAATCCAAATGAAGTATTACCACACTTTCTGGATTCTTAAGTGCTTCCTCCCAATCATTGATTATCTTATCTTCAAGTAATAAAGTACGATGAGGTATTTGCTCTACTGGTTTATCCTGAGCATAGAGCCTGGTAGCAATTGCCCCAAGAATGAGTGCCGAAATAAGTATACGAATCTTCATATGACGGGATAGGCTTATCAAGAGTATCTATTGCTTAATCTTTTTGAATAAGTGATTGAATTGAAAGTTCAAGTTTTTCTAACCTTGCTTTCAATTCAAGATTTTCGGATTGGAGTAACTGGTTTTGTTCGTGTAACTGGATTAAATGGAGGGTCAATTCTTCTACTTTTTCCAATAGTGCAGTTTCCATGTCTGCTACATCTATTCCTTCTTTACTTATTTCAGAAGCTGATGGAACACCAGGCAAGTGTTTGTTTTCTTCAATAAACTGAGCAAGCTCTTCTATGGTACGTAGTGGATAGTACTCATCAAATACATAGTCTGGCCAGTCACCATGATGTACAATTTTCACTCTTTCAGTAAGTACATCTCCTTCTACAATTAATTTATAATTGTCGTAAGCCCCATTGGCTTGGCTTAGATCTTGGGGTGATTTATTCTCACTAATTAGAACGGGGCCTGTTCTGGAAATTAGAGTATTTGGAATGTCATTCCCTTGCCAAAAGCCATATAAAGAGTTATATGGAATGATTTGGGACGGGCTTTCTTGATTTAATTCAAGTATTTCCTGAGCACTTAAGGCTCGATTATAAATTCGTAAATCATCAAGATACCCCGCAAAAGGATTGTTTCCCCAACGATCTGCCCCAACAGTTAAGGAGCCACTTGTATAATTTAATGAAATACCAGGAATGTATAGGTTGGCATAATCATGTAATTGGCCACCAATATAAGTCTGGGCTTGTAAGGTATCATTATGGCATCGGTACGTAACTGCAAGATGGTACCAATCAGCTTTCCATTTAGAGCCCGACTTGTTTGGATCTGATGGATAATATTCAGTACCACTATCTCCAGCCGATTCTAAGTTATATGTGTTATATCCAGTAGAAGGATGCTCATATTGAATTCCAACAAAATATTTAGATTGATTTGTGATTTTAATATCAGGTCTTCCCATCATAACTATATTTTGATGCCAGGTATGGGACCCGGTAACTTCCTCATCTGGTTTTACCCAGATGCTGATGGTATATTCTACATTTTCAGTAAGATGCTCAGCTAAGTTGAAGTCAGGCATAGATACCCTTGCAAGATAATGTTTGTAATTACTACCATAGCTATTCGGATCATCAATAACACTTTGATTATCAAGAAATATAGAAGAGTTAGATCTTTGGAAACGATCCTTATCAAAACCATATGTTGAATTAGGGCCATCTACCGTGCCGTGATTTTTTGCTATATCGCCATTAACAGTACCATCGAACGTCCAATGACCCACAAGCCCATTCGTGGGTACATTTTGGGCTTTTGTAAATTGTAAATCTAAGATTAAGAGTATTGCGATTAATATACAAACAGGTTGAAGTAACTTCATAGAAATAATTTGTTTTGAGTTTTTAACCTTCAAAACAAACTTGGGAATTGCCAATCAAAAAAGTTGACCAACTTTTAAGAAATTCTTGAATCTTGAGCTAACTCTTTGATTTCCTGAGAGAAAAATTTTAGGCAGCTTTCCCAATCCTGGTGCCCTAAAAATTCAGCAATGACATCTAGGTTTTGTTTTGTGAATTTAATTTGACCCTCGTAACCTGGACGGTCAAAAAGGCGTTTTATGCTAGATGAAGATATGCCAACTAAACTGGCTAAGTTTTGAAAGTCTTTATTCTTCCATTTTTCCAAAGGTTGTTGTAAATTTTTGTAAGGTGGGTAAAAGTCATACCCTACCTCAATTAGTTCTCTGCAATAGTTTAAAACATTTCTTTGTAGTATAATTTTTACTACTTTGTAAAAAATCTTGTACTCAGTTTTCATTTTATGTAAGTTTAACTTGATCTTTATAATGCTCTCATTTATGATTTTAAGTATTCATAAAGAAAGAATAAGTCAACAAATGAAAATTAACTATACCATAATCTAAGTTTAAAAGTATTGTAACATAAACTTAACATTGGCCACGCTATTATATATGCTTCTATCCTCTAGAATCCAGATTTTTTGACAATTTAATTATTTCCTTTATGCAAATCCGAGTAAGTGTTTTTATTCAAAAATTAGATGATGAATTAGTTTCTGTATTTCATTTAAAAGATAAAGAGGAGGCGGTAAAACTGATTGAGATTTTACAAAATGCTTTTTGGTTTGAACCAGTAAAATTTAATTTGTGCGATCATAAAGGAAGGCTATTAGAAGTTTATGCATCCCAAGTAAGTTAATAAGCTTAAAAAAACACAAAACTTGGTCAACTTCTAAGATCATATCTTTCTAAATTAGCGAATGCCATAATTTTATTGCAAATGAAAGTCTGCTTAGCTACACTTATTCTATTTTTTCTTTACGTACAGGTGTTATACTCACAATCCAAAGTTCAGATACCTCGGGGTAGTATCTCAAAAAGGTCAAGCCAAAAAACGGAAAACTGGACAGAAAATTTAAAGTATATGCCCCAGGCTAGTTTAGACTTAAGTGAAAACCTTATAAGCTTACAGCTTAATTCCAGAATAGCTTATCAGCTGATCAATAAATTAAGAATAGGTGTCGGTGGTAATTATGTTTTTTCAAAAGATAACACTGCACCTCCTGGGGTTGGAGGTAGTTACTATGGAGGAAGTGTTTTTGCACAATATTCACTTTGGAAAATAATTTTTGTGCAAACGGAATCCGAAGCCATGCGAGTAGACTATTTTGATAATGAAATAGACCAAGCTAAACGTGAGTGGCAATTTGCTTGGTTGGCAGGGGCAGGTATACAACCTAAAATACTTGGCATCCAATTACAAGTGAGCCTAGACTATAATTTAAATCACGACCCTGGACGTTCTTGGCGTAGGTCTCCGTGGGTTTTTCGGTTTGGTTTTAGCTTTTAGTGGAAAAACTAGCATTTTTGGTAAACTGCCATTATTAAACCATTTTTTTTATTATTCACTACAAGGCCAATAGTATGATTGGACTTGCAAATAAAAACCGGACAAATTTTAAGCGACACGATTAAATTTTACTTGATCTTCAATTTCTAATTCCAATATGGTTTTATTTCCGATATAAGAATGCCTTCTTTGTCGATTATACCAGATCTCGATGTATTCAAATATCACCGATTTCAGCTGTTTTTTACTTCTCAATTTATTTCCGTGAATAGCTTCTGCTTTCAGCGATTTGAAAAAACTTTCCGCAACGGCATTGTCCCAGCAGTTCGCTTTTCGGCTCATACTCTGGGTGACCTTTTGAGCACTGAGTACATTGCGAAATCGTCCCGAGGCATATTGCACTCCCCGATCTGAATGGAATATCAGACGATTGGCCAGGGCCCGATACCAGGCCGCTAAAACGGTCTCCTGGGTTTTGAATCCCTCGCTCTCTGCTTTTTTATCCCTTCCTATTTTCAATAAGCCTAGAACTCTTCTCTTATTTTTATTCCTCACTAACTTTCTCTGGCTTAGGGATAGAGCGGCCTGTTTGAGCTCGTGCGGGCTTTGTGCGGAGAGGCAGCGAGTAGCGAAAGCCCGACCCACGCCGGCAGATTATGGGCTTAAGGGCAGGACTTTACTTGGCGTGGGGAAGCCCCAATATCCTGTTCAACAAAGGCTTCGCACAAAAAACGAAAGCCTGCCTAGGGGCAAGCTTTCGTATACAGTAGGTCAATCAGCGTATATGGAGGGTATCTACTTAAACCGTAGCCAAAGTAGCTTGTAAGGCCTTTACAATCTTTTGGGCAACCAAATAAGGATCGGCATTGGAGGCTGGGCGACGATCTTCCAGGTACCCTTTCCAGCCATTTTCTACGGTGGAGATGGGAATACGAATAGAGGCTCCCCGATCACTTACCCCATAGGAGAAAGTGCTAATGTGTTGGGTTTCGTGAAGCCCAGTGAGGCGCTTTTCGTTACCCGAACCGTAGACGGCTATATGGGTATCGTGGCTAGAGCGCATACTTTCACATATTTGCTTAAATAGCGGCTCGCCCCCTTCTTCCCGCATTGGGCTATTTGAGAAGTTGGTATGCATACCCGAACCATTCCAGTCTCCCAAAACAGGTTTGGGATCAAACTCGGCAAATACCCCATATTTTTCACAAACCCGGTGTAGGAGATAACGGGAAATCCACAAATCGTCGGCTGCTTTTTTGGCTCCCTTGGCAAAGCATTGGTACTCCCACTGTCCCAACATTACTTCGGCATTGATTCCAGTTAAGGAGATTCCTGCCTCTAGGCATAGGTCTAGATGTTCTTCCACGATATCTCTTCCCGTAACATTGCCATGGCCTACTGAGCAGTAATACATTCCTTGAGGAGCGGGAAAACCGTCGGCTGGGAAGCCCATAGGCTTTCCAAATTGCATAAACGTGTATTCTTGCTCAAAGCCAAACCAAATGTCTTCGTCGTCTTCATATTTTGCCCGGCTATTCGACTCATGAGCCGTACCGTCGGCGTTAAGCACCTCGGTCATCACCAACCAAGCATCTTTGCGGGCGGTGTCTTTGTATACCCGTACCGGTTTCAAAAGGCAGTCAGAAGAGCTACCGTCGGCTTGTTCGGTAGAGCTACCGTCAAAAGACCACATCGGTACTGGGCCTAGCTCGCCTTGGTAATTATCCAAGTCTAATACTTTGGTTTTACTTCTAGGATGTTGGGTGGGCTTGTAACCATCTAACCAGATGTATTCAAATTTTACTTTAGCCATATTAATCAGGAATTATATTTTTATTAGATCCGTAAATGCGCGTTTGAAATTGTACTATTTTAATAGCTAGCCTATCACTCTCCAGCTAACCAACGAGTGCAAATATACTATTCCCAAATATCAGAACAAGAATTTTACTTAAAATTTAGAGCATTTTTCTTCAGATAAGCCAAATTTTGCACACATTTAGTGTATATTTTAACTATTTATCAAAAAATAATACATTTTTTACACAAGTACACCAAAAACCCAAGACCGCCATAATTATTAAGGAATATCAAAAAAAGCCACCCTCTACCGAAGGTGACTTGCCCCATACTATTCTTATTCAATGATATAGCTTGACTTCTTTGTGATAGTTTACCTTACCTCAAAACCAATTGGTCTCCTTGTTCATTCAAAAATACCGCTTCTAGGAAAGCGTGTTGTTCCGGGCTAGGCAGAATCTCAGCCAAAGCTTCGGCCCCAATTTCTTGTAAAAGCCCCTTAAACCGATCTGGTTCAGGGTGGTAAAGCCGAAGGGTCTCAAGGGATAAACCCGCCGAGGTCATTCGCTCGGCCGGGTGTGGGCCTTTGGGCCATTGTATCAAAGTGGGTATCAAACCATTCTCGAGCAAGGCTCCATCCTCCCGGATACTTATCAACCACCTTAAGTCCCCTCGAGTCATGACCTCGGCTTTGCCCAAATCTAAAGAACTTGTGCTTAGGCTTTTCACCAGATCCGGACTCCCTACCACCCAATGCATCAACTGGGGTTCTCGCGCCAAAGCCTCTTGCCGTTCTACCTCATCCAGACCAAACCATCGTATTCTCTCAGGACTAAGAGCTTCCGGGTCGATAGAAATTACTTCCAAAAAAGAGTCTTCCCCTATCCTTAGTAAATGATTGTGCGTACCCATACGGGGATGCTTGCCTCCAGGAGGCATGTCTACTTGCAGCGTATCTCGTACATATTCCAGCCCTTGCGTCAAACTTTGAGCCCCAATGACTAAATGATCAAACCGAATGTCCATGATTTTCTTTTTTTTAGCATTTCTCTCCCTAAAATACACATTAAAACCTATGAACGGGGCTTCCCCTCGCGATGAACTTCAGTGCCAGTCTTAGAAAGTAAGGTGCCGCGAGGGGCGGGCCCTCGGGTTACACCACGAGCCGGCTCACCCACAAGCCCACAGCGGTCTCGTCCCTAAAGGGCTTCGGTCCCTAAGCCAAAAAAACTTTTACCTTGTGAGGAGGGAGATTGCTAGCTTGGAGACTTGACTTTCATGTTTATTAATCCTAATTTGTTGGAGGTTTATATACCTCAATATCGCAGTCCTAGCTCCAACAATTGTTTTTAAGTATTAATAATTACTAGTTCCATAATTGAACTTAGCGCTTGTCACCTACTTAGTTCTTAGTAGATAATTTACCCATGACTTGGGTATCAAATTAGGCTTGCTCACTGGATATTTGTAAAGTATCAGAAAAGATACAAATTCTGGCCTACTCATAACCTAAAGGTATTCTCTCAACAAAAGCATTTTTTTTCTAGGCTCTTACCAAGGTAATTAGTAGGCAATCAGAGTAAAATGTACAAAACAAAGCCATCTACACTCTTTATTATGACCACTATTCCGTTGAAACATATAAGCTATATTCTGCTAAAGGCAAGCCTATTTTTCTTTATACCTAGCATACATGCGCAAAGCTTAAAACAAAACATACTGAGCCTACACACACAATTACAACAAGCTCGGCATGATACTACTCGAGTTATGCTTTATAACGACTTGGCCTATGACTTCAAAGAGATAAACCAAGATTCTGCCCTTTATTATGCCACAAAAGCCCTCAGCCTGTCCCAGAAAACCCCATTTAAAAAAGGAGAAGCCCTCAGCTATGTACGTCTAGGACTTATTAATCACCTACAAGGGGAGCATAAGCAAGCCTGGACTCATTACAAACGAGCCCTTCGTCTGGAAAAAGAGCTTGCGCATGCGTATGGAATTGCTAGGGCCGAAAATCACATTGCTCAAATTCTTATGCAACAAGGGCATACCCGCCAAGCTATCCAAAAGTTTCAACTAGCTTATCAAGCATTTTTAGACTTAGGTAAACATTCGGCTGCTGGACACGCCTCCCTTAATATCGGGCACGGTTTTAAAATCCTAGGGCAATACGATACTACCCTGTATAATTACCTACAGGCTCGAGATTATTTTCAGCAAGAAAACGATAACTACGGGACCTGTCTTTCCTTTTTGGCCTTGGGCAATTTTCATAGGGGCCGTTTAGATACTAAACAAGCTCTTTCTTATTATCAAAAGTCTTTGGCATTGGCCAAATCCCAAGACATGCCATATACCCAGGGTTTGCTTCACTTTAATATTGCCCTAATTCTAGGGGAGGATGATAAACTTGAGCCAGCCTTACAACACCTTCAAACCAGCCATCAACTATTTAAGATGACTAAAAACTACCATTTTGAGGCTTGTATTCTGAAGCAATTTGGGCTCCTCTACCACAAACATGGGGACCTTAAACGAGCTCAAGACTTTTATACCAAGAGCCTTCGTATAGCCAATCAAGATGCAGATACCACCTTAATCGCCGAAATTTACCAAAATCAGGGATTGATAGGCCGTGCGCAAAAAAAATATCCAGAGGCCCTGGGCCTTTTACAGGAGGCTCTCCAATTACAAAAGAACAGCTCTCAAGACAACCTCAAGCGTTTGTCCTTACTCATGCATATTTCTGAGACCTACATAGAAATGGGGCAGTACGAAAAAGCCCTTGGGTTTAATCAAGCTTATATCCAACTCCATGATAGTTTGACCGAGAAATTCCGAAAAACCCATGACCTCAAACAAAATTACGAACTCAAAAAAATACAAACCCAACTCTTTCAAAAGGAAGCGGCTATCCTAAAAGCCGAGCATAAGCATACAATCCTAGTTTTATACGCTATCTCTTTGTGCTTTCTATTGCTATTGGGGCTACTCATCAGTGCTTTGATCCTGTACCGTAGCCGGCAAAAAGTTTTACTTTCCGAAAACTTTCTCTTGGAGAAGCAAAAAGAAATTGACAACCTGATGATTGCTCAAGAAATTAAGACCATGGAAGCTATGATTGAAGGGCAAGAACAGGAGAGAGACCGCATTGCGCAAGATATCCACGACCGGGCAGGGGCTCTGTTCTCCTTAGTCCGTTTTAACTTTCAAGCCTTGGATGAACAAATCCGATCTTTGTTGAAGATAGATACCTATAGACAGTTTGTAAAAACCCAGAATATGGTAGAACAAACCTATGATGAGATACGAAACGTAGCCAATGACATGTTTACCGGAGTTCTCCGGCACTTTGGACTAGTCTCCGCTTTGGAAGAACTCAAAGACAAGATCGAGTCTGCCCATGATGTCAAGATCCATTTGGTAGATGTTGGCTTTGAGCATAACCGTTTAGAATCTTCCTTGGAGGTAACGGTCTATCGTGTCGTGCAAGAACTTCTGTGTAATGTTCTCAAGCACGCCTACGCCAGCGAAATAGAAATAAGTTTATACCGAAAGCTTGGCCTTTTTAGTGTTTCCGTAGAGGATAATGGCGTAGGTTTCCAAGACACTCCTCAAACAAAAAACAAATGCAAGGGCCTATTGAGCATTAAGACGCGTTTACAAAGATGGAAAGGGCACATGCGGATTGACTCTACCGTTGGTAGAGGCACCTTAGTTATGATCGAAATCCCCTTAAACAGGCTAAAAGAAACTAATAGTCAAGCTCTTATACTTACAAACCAAGAAAAATAAACCCCCCATGAGCGCAACCGTATCCAATGTTAGTAGCGAAAATGTCAAGGCGACCCGGGTCGTCATAGCCGATGATCATGAGATCTTTTTAGAAGGTCTTTGCTCGGTGATTAAGGAAATGCCCGAAATTGAAGTCAAAACTGCCGTGACCCGGGCCGATATGGTATTTGAATACCTCCGAGAGTACAACAAAGAGGTCGATATCATCATTTTAGACATCAATATGCCAGGCACAAGTGGGGTGGAAGCCACCGTACGGTTACGGAAAATGTATCCAGAAATTAAAATCCTGATTCTTACTTCGCACAATGAAGAAGGGTTCATTACCCGGGTTTTACAAGCTGGCGCTATGGGTTATATTTTAAAAGAGAGGGGCAGAGAAGAACTCAGACAGGCCATTGTTACCCTAAACCAAAACGAGCTTTACCTGGGCAAAGCCGTCCAAAGAAAGTTGGTAGATAAACAAATCTATGCTCAAAGTCCTAAGCCTACGCTCACCAAACGGGAGACCGAGATTCTAAAACACATCGCCCTCGGCAAGTCGAGCCGAGAAATTTCCGAAGAACTAAGCATTGCCATCCCGACGGTAGATACGCATCGCCGCAACATCATTGACAAATTGGATGTAAAAAACATTAAAGAACTTATCCTCTATGCCATCAAACACGGATACGCTTAATCATAAGGCCCGGAAACTGGCTGAGGGATAGAGCGGCCTGTTTGAGCCCGCCGCAGGATAGCGCGCTTGCCGGCGAGTAGCGAAAGCCCGGCCCGCGCCCTACATACACGCCTAAGGGCACTTATTTTCTAGCGCGGGAAAGCCCCTAACTCACCGTTTAATCATTTTCTAAGAGCCTTCTTAAGTTTTCGATATAGTATCGGTTACGAAACTCGTAAATGGTGCGTAAAATGCTGGCTTTTTCTTTTTCGGTAAGGCGCCAACTGAGAGCTGCCCGTTTGATGGTAAGTATTTTGGGGGGCTTTTTTCCTTCCGGCTTTTCCAGGAAGCGTTTACGGTCTTTGTTATAGATGGTCTTGAGATTTTCAGAAACCGGAACGTATTGAAATTCGATGCGGTAAATAGGTAGGTTTGGGCCAAACCAGGACTGGGCAAACTCCACCATATTGTCATTGCTGATATCTTGGAGGTATTCTAAATTGCCATATAAGCTGGCAAGTGGTGTGAAAATACGTTGAAAAAGCGACTGACCTAAGCTTTTCTCGATAGGCTTATCTTTTTGGGTATCCCGGATAGAGACAAAGATGACTCCCGAAGTATTTTCTTTGATCCAATCTTTAAATGTATAAAGAAAGCGGACGGCATCCGAAATACCGAAATTGTCGGAAAGGCCGGCATCCATAATTTCCATGGCAGGTTGGCTAGGAAGTTTGACATTGGGAGTTACGTATGGAAATGTGGCATTCATACGTAGAGCGCTTAAAAAGCGAAGGTTACGGGCATTTTGCCTTTCAAAGAACCGTAAGAACTCAATTCCTTTGGTTTTCTGGTTCAAAAACCTGGGCAGGTCAATGCGGGGGACCGTCATATAGGAAACGTTTAAGGGCGATATGAATAGCTTACGTCCATCATTGACTATCGTGGGGGCCACTATCATCATAGGTACCAAAGAAAGTAGTTCTGGCTCGCGGTATTCACATAAGGCCTTATCTAGTACCCCTTCGGTGTTGAGGTTTAGTTGTTGCTCAAAGGCATATCCCCGATCTTTGGCGTAGGTTTGTCCGGCATAATTAAAATTCTGGAAGCCAAAAAATAAATCATTGACCACAAGGCTAAAGGCTAGGGCATTGAGATTGTCCCGCCCCATGTTGCTGAGGTAACGTTTATCATAAGGGTTAACATCGTTTGGGCTTTCTCCTCGTAAATAGAGTTCGTGACGAAGATAAAGTTCTCGGAAATAGGCGGCCCCTAAAAGGCCGCCAGAAGCGCCGGTAAAAAGCATGGTGTGGTCCATCAATTTTCCTTGGAGGGTACTATCTACCACTTGAAGTGTGTGCATGGCCCACATTGCCGCTCTAAGCCCCCCTCCACTGGTACAGATAAAGACCATTTTGGGTTTTTTACCCGGATATTGTGCTTGGTGTTTTTTCTTCCAATTGTCTAAAGCCACTTGAGTTAGGGTGCGATCTTCTTGGTAGTAGGTGTCTTTACTGTTTTCTTTTACCTCATATAAAGAATAGGTAGCGGCTTGGGCTTTATAATCTAGGCCATAGGCTTTGTAGTCGGCTACTAGTACTTTTTCTTGCATGAGGTAATTGAGTACCAACAAGAAAATTAAGGCAAAGGTAGTAGACCAGCCTCTTAGCCAATAAGAGAGGGAGCCGGCAACCATTAGTAGGATGGTAAAAAAAAGGAGGATACTCGCTCCGGCTGGAAGTTGAAATTCGGGATAGTCACGCAGGGTTCCCATGAGCAAAAAGAGAGCTAGGATAGTCAATTGGATAATCACCGCATTGAGGTGATTTTGGTCAAAAACTTTTAAGATGGCCTGGTTGTCGAACCAGGATTCTTGATCGAGCCGTTTTAACCGGAATGGGTTTACCAAATAATAATCAATACGAGCACTTTTTCTTCGGGTAGTTTTGAGTCGCCCCATGACATTGACCCGAACCATCTTGGTCTTTTTGAGCCGTTTGTCAACCGAAGAAGCAAGCACTTTAACAATATCCTGGTTGGTACTGATAAAGTATAGGAATATCAGCATAGAAGATAGGCTTGTTCCGAGAATTAGCCCGAAGCAACGAGACAATACATCGATCCATTTAAAGTGCTCATAGTCAAACTGATTAATTAAAACGGAGTAAATATATACCAGAATAACCAGGGTGGGTACTGTATTATTATTGATAAAAAACTTAGTAAAGGGCCGGCGAAGGCTTCCAATGAAAGCAAACTGGGGGCCATCCAAGATATAGGATACAATATGATAGGACATCATAAAAATACCGAGGGTGAAACCCATTAAAAAAAAGCTTCTGAAGTCTACTTTATTTAAGTATTCAGGCTCGAGAAATAAGGAAGGGAGGCCAATGGTAGTCCCGAGGTTTTCAGTAATGATGGCTAAAATGAGAAACCATAGCAATAGTAAGACGTGATTACGTTTTATATTATAAAGTAATAACTGTACCGGTAGTGAATACAGGAAGCGAGATAAGATTATTTCTCTGTAAAAGCGTTTCAAATTGAAAATACATTAAAAAAATTAACCAAATACCCTAGAAGATACGTTAGTTTTCTAGAGGTACTTACAAAGGAAAAACCTCCCCACCTATAAACCTGGCCAAATAATCTAGACTTTAACAAAATTTTACGAGAATTTCTTCCTTATAAGCATTTACCAATTTCGTAAAAAACGAATAGAATTATTGGAAATAAACCAGATATTGAATATGCTGCTATTGAAGACTTGGTCATTTTTTAGCCAGGTATTTACAGCCCCCCGTGATGGTACCTTAACTTACGGCATCCTACTCCTTGGGGGGCTTAGTTGCTTCTCTATTGATATAGGGCAGGCACAAAATACTCCTAAGTATAGTAATGAATTTTTAAACATTGGTGTCGGAGGCCGGGGCTTGGGTATGTCTAATGCCCAGGTTGCCATAGTGAATGACGTTACAGCGGGGTATTGGAACCCAGCGGGCCTCCTGCAAATACAAGATAAATACCAAGCCTCTTTGATGCACTCCGAATATTTTGCGGGGATTGCTCAATATGATTATGCGGCTTTTGCTACGCCTATTGACAGTGTGAGTCATCTAGGGATATCGTTAATTCGCTTTGGCGTAGATAACATACCAGATACGCGCTTTTTGTACGATGCAGACGGTCGTTTAAACTATGATAACATTCGCTTTTTTAATTCGGCCGATTATGCCTTTTTATTTTCCTATGCCCGGAAGAGTAACTTGCTCCGTGGCCTGAGATTGGGAGCTACTTTCAAGGTTGTGTACCGTAATGCGGGTGATTTTGCCAATGCTTGGGGTTTTGGTTTAGATTTTGGAGCACAGCTTACTCGCAAAAACTGGCACTTTGGCTTGATGCTCAAAGATATCACGGGTACGTTTAATGCTTGGACCCACAACACGTCGCTTATATTTGATACCTTCACTCAGACGAATAATGAAATCCCAGAGAATGCCATTGAAATTACCTTACCCAAATTATTCTTGGGAATCGCCTATCAGTTCCGCATCCGGGAAAAGGTTGGGGTTTTATCTTCGCTGGATCTGGGGACAACTTTTGATGGCCCCCGTAATGTATTGATACGCTCGGATGTTGTATCTATGGATCCTAGCCTTGGATTTGAATTAGACTATCAAAAGATTGTTTTCCTACGCGTATCCGTAGGGAAATTTCAACAAATAAAAGACGCATCGGATGGCAGTAAGTACTGGACAGCTCAGCCCAATTTTGGGGTGGGAATCAAAATTAAAAGGGTAAGCCTTGATTATGCCTTGAGCGATATTGGTGACCAAGCGGAGGGTTTGTACTCCAATGTATTTTCTTTAAAAGTTGGTTTTGGTTCTAATAATAATGCACAATAGATAATGTTTAAGTATACTTCCTCAAACCTCGGTATTCGTTTTTCTTTGGTCTGGATGTTTGGCTTGGTGGCCATTTTATTCAGCTCTCCGAGTACTGCCCAAACTTTTGGCGACGAATGGATCAACCCTGGACAAACCTATTTTAAAATTCCTGTTTACGAAGAAGGGATATATCAAGTAACAGCCACGCAACTTAACCAACTAGGTTTAGGCGGGGCAGACCCCAGGAAATTACAAATTTTCCACCGTGGGGAGGAAATCGCCATACGGGTAGAAGGGGAAGAAAATGGTACCCTTGACCCCGGAGATTTTATTGAGTTTTATGGACAGAGAAACGACGGGACACAAGATATACAACTGTATCGTCCAGTGGTGGGCTTTGGTTATACGGTAAACTCATATTACAATTTATATTCAGACACTACTGCTTACTTTTTAACCCTCAATACGGGGCTAGCTAATGGAAAACGCATGCCTTTGAATGTTTCGCTGAGTACAGGCAATACCCCAGCGTACCACTGGCAAGAAGAAGTGAGGGTGTACTCAGACGATTACAGTATCGGGCAAAACTACCCAGTTAGTTCTTCAGTAGAAATCTATAAGTCGGGATATGATCGAGGACAAGGGTGGACCAGTAATATTGTGCGAAGTGGCAGCTCGCTTATTGTTTCATTTCCAGTCTCCCAATTGCAAACTATTAGCGATGGCAGCACTTTTCCTAATTTGGAAGTCTTTTTTGTGGGGGCTACTGCAACGGCAGCAGATTATGAAGTGCAAGTGCAAGTAAGTACAAATAATAGCAGTTGGCGAAGCCTTGGGAATGTTCAAGGGAGGTACATTCAAGAAGCCGTCTTTAACGGAAATATCAATTATTCAGATATCGGTAGTGGGGTGGTCTATTTCCGTTTTGTTCCCGTTGTGGCCACTTTTCGGGTTTCTTATGTAAAGTTTCGCTATCCGCAAGCTTATAATAACCAAGGTTTAGGGGTTCAACATTTTGAAGTCCCAGCCGATATTAGCAATACCTCGCTGATTCAGATTCAAAATGTCTCATCTGGGGCCTCCTTATTTGATATAAGCGATCCGAATAATGTTGCCAAAATAGATCACCGAGATTTGGGGGGAAGTATTGAGTTTACCCTAGACCCTTCAGGAAACATTAGAAAACTCTACCTTTTAAACCAGGCTCGAAAAGCGGTGACTACTATTGAGACTATTCAATTTCCTTCCATAAACCCCAACGATTATGATTATATAATCATTAGTAACCAAGCCTTGAGAAAACCCGCCGGAGGTAACCCGGATATTATCCAGGCTTATGCTGATTTTCGGGCCTCCCCAGCCGGAGGTTCCTACCGCCCCTTGATTGTAAATATTCACGATTTATACAATAAATATAGCTACGGAGAAATTACCCCCTTGGCTATGCAAAGGTTTGCGGATAGAATGTTCCGGGAAGGCGTTCCCAAGTATATCCTATTAATTGGAAAAGCCATTTCTTTTCCGGACCGCTATTTTCGGCCTAGTGGCTCAACCGGAGGTACGTTTCTAGATATGCGCCGGAATCCAGACCACGCAGCATTAAACCTGGTTCCCACTTGGGGATTCCCGCCTTCTGATATTGCGATTGTCGCCGGTTTGGGGAGTTCGGGTGGGGTGTACCCCAGTATTCCCATTGGCCGGATTTCGGCTACCAATGCCGATGAGGTATGGGCCTACTTGGAAAAGCTAATTGAGCACGAACAAGTACCCCTGGAAGACTGGCAGAAAAATATTTTACACCTAAGTGGTGGAAATAACGAAGGAGAACAAGTACGTTTTAAAGGATATTTATCTTCATATGGAGACATCGCGTCGGGCGATTTGGTAGGGGCCCAGATTACCGCCACAGGCAAAAGTACAACCAGTCCGGTTGAGATTGTGAATGTATCGGAGCAAGTAAATGCCGGGATCTCCTTAGTGACCTTTTTTGGGCACTCCGCCGCCACGATTACGGATGTTGAAATTGGAAACGCCTCAGACGATATCCAAGGATACCGTAACAAAGGACGCTATCCTATCATGTTGACCAATGGGTGCCAACTGGGAGCTATCTTTTACAATTCGCCAACCCTCTCGGAGGATTGGCTCTTTACCCGCGATAGGGGATGTATTGGGTTTATTGCCCATTGTTATTTAGGTTATGAACAACAGCTACGCGGATACTCAGACAGCTTTTATGAAACGGCTTATAACAGCAGTTTGGGTCTGGGCAGGCCTATTGGAGATGTAATTCAGCAGAGTATTCGAAGGAACTTAAGTCCGTCCCAAGTTTTTGATGTAGCCCACGCCCAACAGATGATTTATCAAGGCGATCCAGCTGTGCGTTTCTTTAAGGCGAGTGAGCCTGATTATTCCATTAGCCAAGCTTCTTTATCCTTAACTTCTTTTGATCAGGAAGTGATTTCCTCCGAAAGTGATTCCTTTAATTTACAGATTATCGTCAGGAACCTGGGGGTTAATCGCTCGGCTACTTTTCAAGTTCAAGTAAGACAGACGTTTCGGAGTGGAGAACAGCGGGTCTTGCTCAATGGAACCGATTATGGCCCCATTCAATATTTAGATACCTTAAACTTTACCATACCCAATAATGACAGTATTAGTCTTTTTGGAACAAACCGCTTTGAGGTATTTGTAGATTATAATGACCAAATCTTAGAGGAAAACGAGACCAATAATATAGCGGTCTTAGAGGCCTTTATTCCCAACCGAGGGGTCACTCCGGTGTATCCACTAGAATATAGCATTGTCAATCGCTCCCAGGTAAGTTTGAGTGCTTTGGCTAATAATACCGTACAAAACCAACAAGCAATTGTGTTTGAACTGGATACGAGTAATAGCTTTAACAGTCCTGCCTTACAAACCACGATTGTACCATCAAGCCTCAACCCGAGTTGGAGCCCCAATTTACTCTTGGCCAATCCTGGGGATACGATTGTATATTATTGGCGTACCAATTTTGCCAATGCCGAGAATGACCCGCTTAATGTTTGGGGCGAAAGTTCTTTTACCTACATTCCTGGGAGTGCCCCCGGTTGGACGCAAAGAAATAACCTGCAGTTTGATAAAATCCAAACCAGCCGAATCCAAAGGAGCATGCAAAATCCTGTTTGGCGATTTGAGGTAGACAAACAAATGGATTTTGAAATAAGAACCTACGGGGCCGATTACCCCGACAGTGTAGCCAACAATTTTGTGTTTTTGCGGATAGACGGTGACCCCTATGTAAATGGACTAAACCTGGATGATTTGAACACCCCCGGATACGGGGCCATTGTGGCGATGCGTTTGGGACGGGACTTGGAAATTTTTCCGGCCATCAACGAAGACAATGCTTGTTGCCGAAACGGACAATCCAATTTATTTGACAATACCGATATTCAAGGCGGAGCCCTAAGCCAATTTTTAGACTTATTCGGGCCAGGCGAAACCCTTCTTTTATTTAGCGTAGGAGATGTTCATTTTAACGATTGGCCTAGTTCCCTTAGGTCGCGCTTAGAACAATTTGGGGCCAATCCATTTCTCTACCAAACTTTACAAAATGGCCACCCCTATATTTTACTGGGCCAATTGGGAAGCCAGCAAGGTTCGGCTCAAGAAGCGGTTGCTAGCAATGTGAACAACCCAAGGCAAGATTTTCTTTCTTACAACTATGCCTTACAAGTACCCTTCAGTCAGGGATCTTTGCGTTCTACGTTGGTGGGCCCCGCCGATGAATGGAAAAGCTTTCACTTTAATGCCGAAACAGTTGCCCAAGATGATGTATACTACGAAATTATTGGTCGTCGGGCAGATGGGAGCGAAAGCAGCACCCCGCTCTTGCTAAATGTACGGAGTACCAACACCGATTTAAGCGCCATTGATAGTGAGGAATTTCCCTATTTAACCATCCAAGCCTTTAAAACCGATCTACAAGATTTGACGGCACCCCAACTCGATAACTGGTTGGTACTATACGATGGCGTACCGGAGGCCCTTTTGGATATTGATGCCGTAGGAAGAGAAAAATACATTATTTCCGATAAGCAAGAAGGAGAAAGTATTAACTTAGAATATGTCTTTGCCAATGTCAGTGATTTTACCTACGAAAGTGATTCCTTACTGGTACGATATACGATTACAAACCAAGATAACCTGAGTCAAGAAATTATTTGGGATACCATTGCGGCGCCCCCAGTAGATGGTTTTGTAAGCTTTACCCAGCGCATTGAGACGCGGGGCCGAAGCGGTCAAAATACCATGGAAATCTTCGTAAACCCTCGCTTAGAAACGGAGTCTTTCTACGAGAATAATAGCTACATGATCGATTTCTTGGTCTTACCCGATAATAAAAACCCCCTTCTCGAGGTAACCTTTGACGGTAGGGAAATCCTAGATGGAGAAATCGTCTCCCCCCAACCCTTGATCAATGTCTTGCTCCGGGATAATAATACCTTTTTGGATGCCGACACCGACCGAAGCGAACTCATTGTGGCCTTAAAAAAACCCTGCGAGGGTTGCGATTACGAAGATATAAATTTACAAAGTGATGGTAATCTTGTTCAGAAAAGTGGCGGACTTACCCAGGTAGAGTTCCAACCAGAGTTGGGCGAAAATGGGGTGTATAGCTTACGCGTCCAAGGGATTGACGACGCGGGCAATACCGCTGGGGTAAACCCTTACGAGATCAACTTTGAGGTGGTCAACGAATCGACCGTCACGCATTTTTACCCCTATCCCAATCCTTTTTCTAGTAACTGCCGCTTTGTATTTACCTTGACGGGGAGTAGCATTCCCGACGAGATCAAAATCCAAATTATGACGGTAAGTGGGTATGTGGTACGTGAAATTACCCAAGATGAGCTAGGGCCTATCCGTATTGGGAATAACTTGACAGAATTTGCCTGGGATGGAACCGACGAATACGGAGATAAACTGGCCAATGGGGTCTACCTTTATCGGGTCTTACTAAAAGGGCAAGAACAGGACTTCCAACACCGCGAAACGAGTGCCGACAAAGCTTTCAAAAAGGGATTTGGAAAATTGTACATTTTACGATAGCTTGAAAAATTCCCAGGGCTTAAGCCAATCTTGAGCCGTTTTTTCAACTGCGTAATAAATTTTTACGTTTACTTGATTAATAGGCAGCGTATTACCTGCTCCGCCCAATATGTAAAGGAAATTATTCTCCAATCTGAAAAATTTAATAATCTATGTCAACTTCTCAGAAAGAAAAAGTAACCGAAATGATTCATCAGTACGTGGATTCGGTGGGCTTGTCCCGGGAGCAAACGTACAATGAAGAGAAAAAGTCTTGGCACTGGATGATCGGTTCTGCCCGTATCCAAGTGTATATCGAGACCATTAACTTTAGCAGCGGAAGTAGCCGGGATTATCTTCGCATTTTTTCCCCTTTAATGCAGATACCCAAGGCTCAAGAGCTTGAATTTTACCGTCGTCTTCTTGAATTAAACGATTCCAAATTGGGCGTGAAACTCACGATCATGCCTAATAGTGACTGGGTATACGCTACCTATGAGCGAGATATTCGCGGAATGGATTACCACGAACTCTCTACCTGTGTTGCCGATTTGGAATGGTGGGCCGATAAATTAGACGATGAACTCAAAGAGCAATTCCCTGGTTAATTTCCTGCTTCAAGATATTTTCGCCCCAGCCGAGACCGGTTGGGGTTTTTTCATGGGATTGCCACTAATATTCGGGGGCTTGCCCGCGCCAACAAAATCCGGGTAACTTGCAAGAGGGTGCCGGCGCGGGCCGGGCTCTCGCTACTCGCTGCCTTTACCCGCAGGGCCTACACGAGCTCAAACATGCCGCTCCATCCCTAAGCCTTTCATGAGCAAGTACACACAAGCCCGTAAAGAGAGAGGAGGCCCCACTAAGGGCATTCCTTCTCTTGGTTCTCTGCTCTAAAAATTCCCGATGCTGGGTGGGTGGGCTTCCGCTTCCTTTCTTTGGCTTAGGGATAGAGCCTCTGTTTGAGCCCGCTGTGGGCAGTGGGGTGGCTGGCGAGTGGCGAAAGCCCGGCCTACGCGTGGCACTTATTTGCCTAGGGAAAGCCCTCGGACAAAAGCGTAGGCAAGCCCCTCCAAAAAATCTGCCCGGAAAATAAGTCTATGAAATTTTAGTTAAAAACCTGGAGGATTGCTGGGTTGATTGCCAAAGTACTCCCGCTCACAGAGATCCCTTAGGTTATGAAGGTCCAAGGCCGAATCGTCTAGAATATGGGTGAGATGGTACTTTCGGGATACATTATCTATTTGGCCGCCCGTGAGTTGGAAGTCGTTAGAAAGTTGGAGAGCGTCTTCTTCTCGAAGCTCCGGGATTTTGGTTTTCCAAATTTCAAAACGAGTGGTTTCGTTGGGCTTCTCAAAGCGGACTTTATACAAAAACCTTCTCTCAAAGGCACTGTCTAGATTCAGGTCCAGGTTGGAAGTGGCAATTAAAATTCCTTTAAAATCTTCTAGTTCTTGTAAAAGGATATTTTGCATGCTATTGTTCATCTGGTCTACACTAG
Source organism: uncultured Microscillaceae bacterium (assembly GCA_963922455.1). Lineage (GTDB taxonomy): Bacteria > Bacteroidota > Bacteroidia > Cytophagales > Microscillaceae > CAWUIO01. The sequence continues at coordinate 54,262 of CAWUIO010000013.1, read as the reverse complement.
AGGAAACCTCATAGCGCTTGCTAATCAGGGCATCCGACTCATTGAACAACAGGATGGGGATCATTTCGTAAAAATCGGCGGCTTGTTGGTAGGTTTTGAAAACCTGCTTGATGCGTTTTTCAGATTCTCCCACGTATTTGTCCCGAATGGTGGCAATGTCTACCATCATCAAGACCCGGCCACTTTGTCGCGCCAGGTTGTAGGCCAATTGGGTTTTACCCGTACCGGGTGCTCCGTAGAGAAGAATGGTGATGCCCGATGGGTAGTTTAAATCTTGGAAACGCTGGATGGCCTTTTGGTAATTTGATTTTTCTAGCAGTTTATCTAGAAAATCTATTTGTCGCGCTTCTTCTTCATTAAAAAAGAGGGGCGTTTCCCGGGTTTTGTCGGGAGATAAAATGATGCAATGCTTCGGGTTGAAGGAGCGCATTTTCTCAATGCCACTCATGTCTTCGGCAAAGAGCATATCGATAGCCTTATCGGTCAAGGCCATTTCCCGGCCACCATAAAAGCTGTCATCCACAAAGCATACCAAATCATCTTCCATCAAACGGGACTGGCCGGAGAACAAGTTCTTTTTGGCCCGGATTTTACTCCCCATGGAGTCGTAGACGTAATACACATAGCGCTCTATATCGGCTTCATTAGAATCATTGGCAAAGGAGTAGCAGAGATAAAGCAGTAAAAGGGTGTCGTCGTCAGAATATTTTAGATTGAGGATCTTCCGAAAGAGCGGAAAGCGGGTTTCGCGTCTCAAAAGGTCAAGAGCCTCATTAAAGAGTTCGTCGGTAGAAATATTATTCCGCTCCCGCTCACAGATCATCTCGTTGATTTTCTCAATCACCTCGTAGACATCTTCAAAATGATTATTTCGAGGGATTTTTTTATTGAGCGAGATGGCGTTAAAAATATAATTGGAAACATGAAAGCGGGTAGCAATCACTTTCATATCGTAGCCCGTATTCTTGATCAATAAGCGCTTGCTTACCAAACGATCTAAGATGGGGGTAAAGCTCACGATGAGGAAAGGATTGCAAGAAAGATAATGGGTTAAACTATCCAAATCGGTATCTTTTCCGCTGATGTTCATAGCAAACATCACCGAAAAGAGCCAGGCTTCTTCTTCGTCACAATGCAGAAAATTACACACCATGTCTAGCTCTTTCTTGAGGCTCATGAGAATATTGCGCTTATTTTGTTCTTTAAGCTCAGATTCTTTGAAAGAAAGGGCAATTTTTTCAATGCTCTTTAGAATGTGATTGGAATCAAAGGTGTGCATTGTAGGGCTATAGGTATAAGCTTAGCTTGGATTCATTTCTCCTAAGACAATATACTGATAAATTGCTTAAAGAGTTTTGTCAAAAATTAATATTAATAGGCAGACTCCGTAATTTGTCTTTCCTATTACAATCTTAAAGTTAAGTAAACATTTTTAAACGCGAAGATACTAAGGCGGGTATCTCTTGTTTATTTATCAGCAAAGTACTTGCCCGAATTGCTTCTCTAGATTAAATTATATAAAATGTTAATTTAAATAAAAGAGCCAAAATAAAATCAGGTAAGAAATTTAAGCGTAAAAGTGGCTCCTGTGCCCAGAGTAGACTGAACGTGAATGCTCCCCCCGTGCAAACGCATAACTTGACGAGACAAACTAAGCCCAATCCCCGATCCGGTGCGTTTGGTGGTAAAGAATGGCACAAAGATATTTTTCATCGCATCGGGGGCGATTCCCTTCCCATTGTCACTCACCTCCATCCAAATTTGGCCAGCCTGCGCCGGATAGGCTTTGATGTTTAATTGCCGCTGTTCACTTCCTTCCATCGCGTGAACGGCATTTTTGATGAGGTTTATAAGCACTTGCTCGATCAAGCCACGGTCGGCCCGGATGTGGGCATCTGGCGGAATGATACTCAGGTTTAATTGAATCTCGTGCTTTTTGAGCTCTTCTTTTTGTAAGAAAATAACCGATTCTACCAAATCTACTAAGACCAGGTCTTCCAGCTGCGGTTTAGGAATCCGCGTCAGTTTACGGAAGTCGCGCACAAATTTAATCAAGCCTTCCGAGCGTTTTTGGATGGTTTGCACGGCAAAGTGTACATCGTGGAGCGACTCTTCCATCTCGGAGCCCTCACGTGATTCCTCTTCAGCGTGATTTACCTGGGCTAAGAGGGCTTGGGCATCTTCTTTTAAGTAGCCCAAATCTTGACTGATCGTAGCCGATAAAGAAGCAATCGGCGTAACCGAATTGATGATTTCGTGGGTTAAGACCCGGATCAAGTTTTGCCAGGCTTCCATTTCCTTATCTTCCAATTCGTTTTGAATATCCTGGATAGATAGAATGGTGAAGGTTTCTTGGATTAGCTTTAAACTCGTTTTGCGTATGGCCAGGTTGGCTGTCCCTTCCAGATGCTGGACTTTAATCATAATGCGATCGTCTGCTTGATTTTCCCGGGTATAGACGATGAGTTCAGGAAAATCCTCGAGTAACTGATCCAGGGATTGCAAACGGGGGATACCCATCAAGCGCTTGGCTGCATTATTATATAATTGGACTTCCTCATTGGCATCAAACACCAATAGTCCGGTGCCAATGTGTTGTACTAAGGTGCGTAAGTAGTGGTATTGGGCCTCTTTTTCGGCCCGAATTTCCCGGAACTTGCTCATCACCTTATTAAACTCTCGGTTTAACTCATCAAAAGATTTTCCCAAACCTCGTGTGTGGTAGGTTTGGGAAAAATCATCATAGCGGATAGCATCCAGAAATTTAACAAACATCCGATTAGTGCGGTCAGCATAATTGAGCAGGGAGACAAATTGAAAAACAATCAGCCCTCCAAGGCCAATACTCGTAACCAGGTATTGAGGATATTGCACTAGCCAGATCAGGCCCAAAAGCGATATCTGGAGAAAGCTAATCCGCAGCAGCAGATTAAGCTTATAATTTTTATAAACCATATTTCTCAAGTCGTCGGTATAAGGACGCGCGGGTGAGGCCCAGTTCCTTGGCCGCTTTGGATATATTCCCTTGATGTTTTTTCAGGGCTTTCTCGATGACTGTCTTTTCTACCTCATCCAGGTTGAGGGAGTCTAAGGCTTCCCCATCTGTAGCATTTTTGTGGCTCAGGAAGAAAAAGTCATCGGCTTGTATGCTGTTTCCTTCACTAAGAATAACTACACGCTCAATGGCGTGCTGTAATTCACGTACATTGCCCGGCCAGTGATAACGGTTTAAGCGGTTTAAGGTAGCTGCAGAAAGTTTTCGTATAGGTTTTTTATATTTTTTGCTGTAAAGGTTGAGAAAATGTTCGGCCAAAAGGGAGATGTCTTCTCCTCGATCGCGTAAAGGCGGTAAGTGAATCTCTACCGTATTGATACGGTACATCAAATCTTGACGGAAAGTCTGTTCGTGTACCATCTCGGCCAGAGGCATATTGGTCGCACAGATCAAACGGATGTCAATAGCTACTTTTTTATTAGACCCCAAGGGTTTAATTTCTCGGTTTTGCAAAACGGCCAGTAGCTTAGCTTGTAAATTTAGCGAGAGGTTCCCAATTTCGTCCAAGAAGAGGGTGCCCTTGTTGGCAATCTCGAAGCGGCCGGCCCGGTCTTCCTTGGCATCGGTGAAGGCTCCTTTTTTGTAGCCAAATAGCTCACTTTCAAACAAGGACTCGCTGATGGCCCCCATATCTACATTGATAAAATCTTTATTTACCCTTTGGGAGTTGCGGTGTACGGCCCGGGCTACCAATTCTTTCCCGGTTCCATTTTCCCCTAAGATCAAGATGTTGGCATCGGTCTTGGCTACTTTCTGGATTATGTTCCGTACGTGTTGCATCGCCTGGCTATTTCCCAACATTTCCTCAAAAGGCTGGTTCATATCTTGCACCAGTCTCTCCTTGCTTGCTTTTAGGTTTTTGACTTCTTTGAATGACTTCTTGAGTTTTTGAGCGGCCGACAAGGTTGCAATCAGTTTTTCATTTTGCCAGGGTTTTAAGACAAAGTCGGTCGCACCTAGCTTAAGGGTTTCTACAGCAGTCTCGACATCTCCGTAAGCCGTGATCATGATCACCACTGCTTCGGGCTCGCGGGCCATTATTTCTTTGAGCCAATAGATACCTTCCTTACCACTCGTAGTATCCTCGCTGAAGTTCATATCCAGCAAGATGACATCATAGGTATCGTGATTGAGGAGAAAGGGTATCTTTTTGGGGTTTTTCTCAATGGTTACGGCCGAGGCTTTACGCTTTAAAAGCATCTTCGCGGCCAGTAAGATATCCTCATCATCATCTACAATCAATACTTTGCCTATTTTTGGTTCGTCCATGGTTATATATATTATTTGTGATGCTTAATCCTAAATTCGTACCAGTCCCCCAAACCCGTTTTCATGGGATCTTGGCCCATACCCCCAAAAGGACCTAAAAAGGGGAAAATGAGCCTAATTTTACTATTTTGATATCTACTGTACCCCGAGAAATTGAAAATATAAAGTTTTTTGAGTTCATCTGCGAACAAAAACCTAAATAAAAAGCGTCCGTTTGCGGACAGGATTTGTCATTCCAGCGAACAATCTCGTCTTTGACCCAAAAGTGCCTATCTGTAAATGCTTGAAGATCAGAAGGGTGTAATTATGGTATGCAAATTGGCTGATAGTGAATAAAAGAAAAACCAAAACCTTGTGCATCCACAAGGAAACACCTGGAAAATCCAAGGAAACGTTTATAATGATATAACCTATGGACCGAGTAATTGAAAAGAAAAAATGGACTACCCGCCGCATTGTGACCATCGCTGCGGTCGGACTAGGAATTTTGTTTGTAGGATACCGCTTGTTGAGTGACACCCAATCCCGACTGAACGTATCCCGTGAAAAAATTGGCGTCTCCGAAGTAACCGAAGGACCTTTTAGAGAATTTATCGCCATCGATGGTACCGTCTTACCCATACGGACTTATTTTTTGGATATCATAGAGAGCGGTACTGTTGAGAAAAAATACCTAGAAGATGGACGCCGGGTCAAAAAAGGCGATACGATACTTAAACTAGCCAATACGACCCTACAGCTTGACTTTATGAACCGGGAGTCTCAACTCCTAGACTTGATCAACCAGCGCCAAACAGTTGATATCAACATGCGGCAAAATGAGATTCTTACCCTTAACAACTTGGCCGATGTTGATTTTCAACTTAAAGCGGCCGAAAGAGAGTATATCCGAAATCAGGAATTGATCAAAACCAATATGGTCTCCCAGGAAGTTTTTCAAGCGTCTAAGGATAATTTTGATTACCAAAAACAAAGACATGCCCTGGGGCAACGCTCGCTTACCCAAGATAGGCAATTACGGGTGCAAAGAATCCACCAACTGGATGAATCCATACGCCGGATGCAGAATAACCTGGACCTGTCTCAAAACACGCTCGATAATTTATACATCGTAGCCCCCGTAGACGGCATGCTCTCTACTTTAAGGGCCGAAATTGGAGAAGCCAAACAGGTGGGAGAAAACATTGGGCAAATCGATGTCTTAAACGGCTTTAAGGTAAGAGCGGGCATTGATGAGCATTATATTTCAAAAATTTACCCTGAGCTTCCGGGTGAATTTGAGTTTAACGGGAAAACCTATGCCCTCCTCATAAAGAAAGTCTACCCCGAAGTAGAAAGTGGAGAGTTTCAGGTAGACCTAGAGTTTGAACCAAAAGCTCCTGAGGGTATACGAAGGGGGCAAACCCTACAAATTAGCCTGCAACTAAGCGACTCCCGCCAAGCTATTCTCATTCCTCGGGGAGGCTTCTACAACACTACCGGAGGGAATTGGGTCTTTGTCGTAGGATCAGACGGCCGGGCCACTAGACGCGATATCAAAATTGGCCGACAAAATCCCCGATACTACGAAGTATTGGAAGGACTGCAACCCGGAGAGCAAGTCGTTGTCTCTTCCTATGAAGGCTACGAGCCTTATGAACTCCTAATCTTGAAAGACTAATTACTGATTTACAACCTATATTTATTATTTTCCAAACCATTGCCAAAAAAACACATTAAGCCATGATTAAGACAAAAGACCTGACCAAAATATACACCACCGACGAAATCGAGACGACAGCCCTCAATGGGGTCAACTTACAAATTGAACGCGGGGAGTTTGTGGCCATTATGGGCCCCTCGGGTTGTGGTAAGTCTACCTTGCTCAACATTGTCGGTTTGTTGGATAACCCCTCTGGTGGCGAGTTCCACTTCCTAGACCGGGAAATTAGCCGATCTACCGAGCGCCAACGGGCCGATATCCGTAAAGCCCATATCGGTTTCGTCTTTCAGAGCTTTAACTTGATCGATGAACTGACTGTATTTGAAAATATTGAGCTACCCCTTATCTATTTGAAAGTTCCGGGTTCGGAGCGCAAAAAACGAGTAGAAGCCATTATGAGCCAGATGCAGATCATGCACCGGAAAAAGCACTTCCCCCAGCAACTATCCGGAGGGCAGCAGCAAAGGGTGGCCATTTCCCGGGCCGTCATTGCCAATCCCGACCTTATCCTGGCGGATGAGCCGACGGGTAACTTAGACTCCAAAAACGGGGAGGAAGTGATGAGCTTGCTTACCGACTTAAATCAAAAAGGCACTACCATCGTAATGGTAACTCACTCCAAGTACGATGCCGAGTATGCCCACCGCATCATCAACTTATTTGATGGCCAGATTGTAAGCGAACACAAGCCCGAAGGACGCCCCCAGAGCCAAAACGCGGCCGGTTAAACTTGCATAAAGAAGATAGTATGGTAGAAGGGGAAGGAAGGCCGGGGGCTTCCCCTCGCCGCTGCCCATGGGAGGTAACTTGTATATGAGTGCCCGGCGAGGGTCGGGCTTTCGCTACTCGCCTGCTCCCCACGAAGCCATTACGGGCTCAAACAGGCCGCTCTATCCCTAAGCCTTTTTGAGAGGAGAGAGCTGAGAATAGAGAGGAGAGACTGACTAAACTGAGATACTAGGGGAATCATATGCCGGAGAATTGATTATGTACCTCTTGTCATCCCGAAGGGACCTGTTTTCAAGTATATGGGGGATCTTTATCCAATGGTATTTTTACATACCTAATCCCAGCTTACTTTATCATATATTTCTACGACTTCCAAGTGAAGGTGCAGCGAGTTCAAAAACACGTGGGTGTCTGGCTCTTGATACACCCGGTATATCCATTGTTTTTCGTCTTGGCGGTAGAACACTTCTATTTTTTTTTTCTTTTGATTTATCAAGACATATTCTTGAAAAGAAGGCAAAGACATGTATCGTTGAAATTTGTCACTACGATCATACGCCTCGGTAGAGTCTGAAAGTACTTCTACAACTAGGATGGGGTTTTGTATCACATCTTTTCTTTCCTCAAAAAAAATGGGGGCATCACATATGACCATCCCATCTGGATAAACAAAATGGTTTGCTTGCTCAATATAAACCTTCAAATTACTATCCAATACCCGGCAAGCTTGTCCTTTGAGGGCATTTCTCAAGACTCCAATCATATTAGCGCTTATGAGGCTATGGTTTAGGGTACCTCCAGACATGGCCAAAATTTGCCCATTGTGGTATTCACTTTTATGGACAGCCCGTTCTTCTAGGGCTAGGTATTGAGCTGGCGAATACTTGTTTTTTTCTTGGTTTATAGCTTCCATACTTAAATTTAGTAAATTGATTAAGAAATAGTATGATTGTTTTTTTTAATTGAAATGATGGAGGGCTAAACTTTTTGCCCGAGTATGAAAGACCTACTCAAAATTCACGGCTTATGGTATAAACGCTCTATTCTTGTCCTGCCTCCCGGCTCCCATGTCCCGGTTCCCAATTTCAATCTTGTCTCTCTTCTCGCTTCTCTGCTCTTAAAAAGGCTTAGGGATAGAGCGGCCTGTTTGAGCTCGTGTTGGCCTAGTGGGGAAAGGCAGCGAGTAGCGAAAGCCCGACCGGCGGGGGCACCTACCGACAAGCTGCAACTTGTATTTTTCCCGCCGGGAAGCCCCAAAATAATCCTTCTAGGCACACGAAGCAGGAAAGAGCGACGTTTTATTTGTTAGAATAGGGAGAAAGGATTAGATTTAATATTCTTAATTAGAATTTGTATATGGACCGGCCAACCCTCCAAGCCCTCGAAGAAGCACTCAAACTTAGCCCGGATAACCTAATTCTGCGCCAGCAAGTGGCCCAGGGCTATTTCCAATTGGGTGATTTTGAAATCGCAAAAAATCACTTTACCGACCTTTTACAACACGAACCCAGCAACTCAGGCTTTAAGTTACGCTTGGCCGAATGCTATCTGGGCCTAGAAAACTATGCCCCCGGACTGATCATTTGTGAAGAGCTACTGGGGGAAGAAATTAAGTCGGATGTGGCTGCCTTGTATGTCCGCCTTTTGCTGGGAGATGGGCAAAAGAACGAAGCGGCTTCTCAATATCAACATCTACAAATGATGCTGCCGGGTTGGCGAGAGGAAGACCTAGAAAAGGAGCTCAAAGTGCCCCAAATTGGCCCGGCTGGGGGAGCTGCTCCCGAAGTATCTCCCTTTTTGGAGAGGCCGGATATGCGTTTTGAGCAAGTAGGGGGCATGGATGCTGTAAAGGAAGAAATTCGTATTAAAATCATTCAACCCTTGCAAAACCCGGATCTGTTTAAGGCTTTCGGCAAGAAAGCTGGGGGAGGGATTTTGATGTATGGCCCTCCGGGGTGTGGGAAAACCTATCTTTCCCGGGCCACGGCAGGAGAGATTCAATCTAATTTTATATCTGTTGGGATCGAGGAGATCATGGATATGTGGTTGGGCAATAGTGAGAAAAACCTCCACGAGAAATTTGAAACGGCCCGCCGTCATAATCCCTGCGTACTCTTTTTTGACGAAATTGATGCCTTGGGGAGTAAGCGGAATGATTTGAAACAATCGGCCGGACGAACGGTGATCAATCAGTTTCTAAAAGAGCTGGACGGGATACAGTCTAATAATGAAGGGCTGTTAATTTTGGGGGCTACGAACTCTCCCTGGCATATGGATTCGGCCTTTTTACGTCCGGGCCGATTTGACCGGATTATTTTTGTACCGCCTCCGGATGCCCCGGCCCGGCTTAAGATTTTAGAATTGATGCTTGCCGATAAGCCCAGTGGAAAGCTGGATATTCAAAAGGTTGCGGCTAAAACGGAAAACTTCAGCGGGGCCGACCTGAAAGCCTTGGTAGATATGGTGGTGGAAGATAAATTACGACAATCCATGAAAAGTGGCAAGGTAGAATCCATTCAGACCAAAGATTTGCTACAAGTAGTGAAAAAAGTGCGGCCCAGTACGAAGGAATGGTTTAATACGGCCCGTAATTATGCCCTTTACTCCAATGCTTCGGGGATTTATGACGATATATTGGCTTATTTAAAACTCTAGACTCTTATGCACGAAGCGCTAAGCGCCCAAATTCAGCGTTTGATTGATTTAGACCGCTTGGACCTGGCTCGCCAAAAAATAAGCGACAGTTTGGGGCAATACCCCGATTGGGACGAGCTATACGCTTTACAAGCCAATCTATCGATCAAAGAAAAAAAATATGAGGAGGCTATGGAGGCTATCCAGCAAGCGATTGTCTTGGACCCCGAAAACTCCCATCATTTTTTTACCAAGTCCCGTATTCATTACGATAAAAAAGATTTGAAACGGGCCCACCAGGAGATTGACCGGGCTTTGAGCCTGGATCCTAATTTTGCTCCGTACTATGGTTTTAAGGCAGCGATTTTCTTAGAGACCAAAAAATACGAAGAAGTGATTTCTTGGGCGCGGGAGGGACTCGCCGTTGACCCTTCAGATTTGATGTGTAATAATGTGCTTACCTTGGCCCTAAACCAAACCGGGGAATCAGATGAAGCTTATGAGCGCTTAGAGCATATGTTGGAAGACGATCCCAATAATGTCTTGACTCAGGCCAATACGGGCTTTCATTTTTTACGTAAGGGCAATATTCCCAAAGCCAAAGAGCATTTTGCCGAGGCTTTAAGACAAGACCCCAACTTCGAGTTTGCCCGGGCCGGGATGATGGAGTCTATCAAGGCGAGTAATTGGTTTTACCGTAAGCTGCTCCAATATTCTTTTTGGGTTGAGAAAATAGGCAACCGGAACCGTTGGGTATTTTTGATCGGTTTGTTGATTTTGATCCGGATCATTCCAGTTTTGATCCCCTTTTATCTGATTTTTTTGTTTTGGACTTGGTTTACGGGGCCTTTGAGTAATCTCGTGCTCTATTTTGACCGCTACGGGAAGTTTTTAATGGAGGGCGATACCCGCAAAAGCACGCAAATCAATATTGCTTTGTTGGGTACAGCCCTGCTTTCTGGAATAGCCGCAGTTTGGGATGCGAGCTTCCTGGTATTAAGTTTTGCTCTTTTTGTAAGTATTATTCCGGTTTATCTTGCCGGGAATTCCGACAAGAAAAGGAGTAAGTGGGCCTTAGGGGGATTTGCCACGTATTTTACGGCTACTGGGATCGTTTCGGTGTTACTGTCTACCCAAGGATTGCCTTTTGGCCAAGCTTTTTTTGCCCTGATGTTGGGTATTGTGATTTTTTCCTGGACCGCTTCCCTTTTTGAGTAAAAAGGGAAGCCCCTAGCTTGCAAGGAGCTAGGGGTTCCGGCTATTCTTCAATGATAACGCCTTCGGCTACGAAAGTGTATTTTTCTTCAGGCTTGTTTATGGCCTTAATTTCCTTTTCAGATTTACCGGCATCTTGGGCGTAGTGACGTAGGGTTTCTACATCAATTACTTCTTTTTTGGCGACGCCCTCAAAAATAGCTAGTTTGCCATCGGCTCCAGTTTTGGGAACAAAAAAGCCATAATCTTTAAACTTTACGAGCATTTCCTGACCATCTCCCATATCGATGGTCATCCAGCATCCCTTCATTTCACAGGTTTGGATGATGCGTCCTTTCAATTTAAGCAGGGTTTCATTAGTATCTTGGGTCAAGTCGGGCGTTAAGCTCACATCTTGGGCCCCTTTTGGAGTGATTTTCGCTCCAAAATATTGAGCGTCTTGGGCGAAAGCTCCCAAGCTAAACAAAAGAACGAAACTGATGGATAGGCTGATCGTCTTTACCATGGGTTGTAGGGATTAAGGTTAATAATTTATAATTGCTTATTACAAAAGTAAAGCATTTGTAGCTAATCCGGCATATTATGCCTTATTTTACTATATGCGCAGTGATTTCCTCATATTCACAACGGGCATATTCCTGTTTTATGCTATACAGGGGTATACCCAATCGCAAACATTTGAGCGCTACTACCAACAGGGTTTGGAAAAAATTGAGCAAAATGAGTTGCAAAAGGCTATTATTGATTTTACAATAGCCCTTGAGATTGATCCTCGTTTAGAAGGCTATTTGGCCCGCGCTCAGACCAGACAAACCTTGGGCCAATGGAAAGGTGCCTTAGATGACTATAACTCGATTATTGAGCTTTCGCCCCGCAATGCCGTTTTTTACAATAATCGGGGGAATATCAAAGACCTTTTAGGTAGAACCATTGAAGCTATCCACGATTTTGATCGGGCCTTGGCCATTGATTCTAGCTATGATAATGCCTATTATAACCGGGCTATAGCTCGTTTCCGTATCCAAGATTTTGAAGGGTCCCGGAATGATTTTTCCAAGGTACTGCAATCCCAACCCTCCGATACCCTAGGTTTGGTGGGAATGGGGCTGTCTTTAAATCAATTAGGGAAAACACAGGAAGCCTGTCAATACTTTCGAAAAGCCAAAGAGCTAAAATTTTCCCAAGCTCAGTCGTATCTAGATCAGTATTGCAAGCTAGAGGAGCCTTGATTTTAAGCCTTCCATTTCGCATTGCGGGGTATCTCCCCTATTTTAGCGTTTCAAATTATCACTATGCAAGTAGTTGCAACCCGCGTGTATACTCCGCGCTTTATGAGACTCTGTGTGGGGTCTTTATTTTTTTTCGTGAGTTTCAGTATGATATTGCCCGAACTGCCCAATTATCTGAGTCAGTTGGGGGGGGCAGAATATAAGGGTTTTATTATTTCCCTTTTTACCCTGACAGCAGGTATTTCCCGTCCATTTAGTGGAAAACTAGCCGATACAATTGGCAGAAGGCCAGTGATGTTATTTGGCGTATGGATGTCTGCGGTATGCGGGATGATGTATCCTTTGGTTTTAGGGGTAAGTGGTTTTTTGCTATTAAGATTAGTACACGGTTTTTCTACAGGATTTACCCCGACGGGTACGACGGCATTTTTATCCGATATTGTTCCGATTAATCGCAGGGGGGAGGCCTTGGGTATCTTGGGTTTGGTAAGTAATGTGGGCACGGCATTGGGTCCCGCCATTGGAGGAGAAATTGCTCACCGGGTTTCATTAGACTTGATGTTTTACGCAGGAGCTTTTTGTGGAGTTATCTCGATGTTCTTATTATATGGACTGGGCGAAACCTTAAAAGAGCCCCAAGGCTTTCGTTGGGCTTTATTACGGGTACGCCGGGATGAAATTATTGAGCCAAGGGTATTGGCTCCCGCCATTGTTACGTTTTTAGTTTTATTTGCTTTTGGCTCTATCTTAACAGTAGTTCCAGATTTGTGTGAACATTTGGGCCTGCAAAATAAGGGACTCTTTTTTACTGCATTTACGGTGAGCTCCCTTACGTTAAGATTTTTGGCTGGGAAGATCTCCGATATTTATGGGAGAGCCCCTGTATTACGACTAGGGATCATTGTACTGATCATCGCTTTATTTTGGATTGCCTATGCACCCAACTATACACAACTGTTAATAGGTGGGGTAATTTATGGAGCTGCCGTAGGTTTATATGCCCCGACTATTTTTGCGTGGGCGGTTGATTTAAGTTTGGAAGAAAGCCGGGGTAAGGCTATTTCTACGGTATTTATTGCCTTGGAAGCCGGAATCGGAATGGGTTCTATTTTATCAGCTGAGATGTATGCGAACCGGGTAGAAAATTTTCCGATTACGTTTTTGACCCCCGCTGTAGTTGCTCTTGTGGGGTTTATATATTTACTAAAGCCCTATCAATATCTATTACCACGAGACTAGGTTCTTTAAAGGATTCTTAGCAAGGTTCTTGTACTTTATCATTCAGAAAACATGACATGCCTATGCAATTATTCACCCGATTATGCTTGTTATGCATCACTATAAGCACCCTAAGCTCTTGTCTTTTGGCTCAAAAACGATCCGCTTCCTATTACCTAGAGCAAGGGAATGAATATGCTTTCTCCGGTAATTATCGGGGAGCGATAAAAAATTATACCCGGGCTATCCAGGCCGACCCGAGCTTGGCAAAAGCGTATTATAACCGGGGCAACATCCGATATAATATGAAAGATTATCACGGAGCGATTGCCGATTGTTCTCGAGCGGTTGAGCTAGCCCCAGATTTTCACGATGCTTATTTTAACTTGGCCATCTCGCGCTATCATCTTGATGACTACTATGGGGCTATAATTGATTTTAATCGAGCCATCAAATTGGATGAAGAAGATGACGAGTCTTATTGTTTTCGAGGGATATCCCAATTCAAATTAGGGAAGATGGACCAAGCTTGCAAAGATTGGAACAAAGCCCGTGATCTGGGCAATTCTTACGTAAATACCTACTTAAACCGATATTGTAGCTCAGAAAACGGTTCTGACACCGGAAATCAAGAATAAAAACCTTATACTTGTAGATGTATCCAACAAGATTTCGGCTTATGATACATCTAACTGGTCTTTTCTCTAGGGCACTCATCCTTTTCTTCCTTTTTTGGGTGGGAGGCAACTCTTTATCGGCTCAAAATGCCAACTCTTATTTCCAAACGGGAGTCCAAATGAACCAACAAGGGGATTTTGGCAAGGCCTTAGACAATTTTAACTCGGCAATTGCGCTTTCCCCAACCAACCCAGAATTTTATGCTCACAGAGGGTACGCCTATAGCCGTTTATTTCTATCCCAAAAGGCTAAACAAGATTTTGATAAAGCCCTACAATACAACCCTGAAAATCTTTGGGTATTGGGAAACCGGGGTACCTTAGGACTGCAAACGGGTAACTATGAGCAAGCAATCCTAGATTTCCAACAACTTATCATTCGGGAACCGGATAATGCTTGGAACTACTTTATGATGGGCGAAGCCAAGTATAATGCCCGCAAAATGTATGGTAAGGAAAACACACAGTATAGCTATTTTGAAATTGTAAGCGACTACAGCAAGGCCATTGAGCTGGATAATAAATTTGCCTACGCTTTCAGCCAAAGAGCAGAGGCACGCATGGACTCTCTCTTATCCGTCCCCCGCGTACCTCAAAGTAATGAGCTTAATTTCATTTGTAATGATTGGATTATTGCCAATAGTCTGGGAGTTGCCGATGCAATTCGGTCGATTGATGAAAACTGTGAAGACCGGGCTAATTATTTGCAAGCCGAAAAGGCTTGGAACCTGATAGAACCCGCTTTTTCGGCCAAACAATACAAAATTGCCTTAGGCTACTGTGACCAAATCATACAAATGGGCCTTTTAGACTCACCCTATTTTCGGCAGAGTTTATTTCAGAGGGCAGAAATTAAAAGGGTTCTGCAAGATTACGAGGGGGCTATCCAAGATTATTCAACTTTTTTATCCATTTCCCAGGTTGAGGACTTTTGGGTTCAAGCAGCTCTTTACCGAAGGGGTTGGGCCCAGATGAAGTTAGAAAAATGGGTGAATGCCCGGCAGGATTTTGATTTGGCCATTCAAGGCGGTTATCAAAACTCCTGGATTTACAAAGCGCGGGGTACTTGCTTTTCTGAATTAGGCGAAAAAGAAGCGGCCTGTGAAGATTGGAATGAGGCCCTTAGAAGAGGCGACCAGGAAGTTGAAGCCTTAGTTAAAGAGAATTGTAAAAAAGGCTTATTTGATTTTGTAAAAAAGAAGAAGAAAAAGAAAAAAAAGAAGAAACCTTAGGTCTCCGCAGAAAAAAAGTGAAAGGCTTGCTCGCTTTGCCTTATACTTAAAATACCTTGAGTCCTAGATTAGACGTGTGTTTGGTTTAAAAAAAGACTTCTAGGGGCTTCCCCGCGCTATTTCCTAAAGTTTTTTTAGAAATAAGTAGCAGCGCGGGTCGGGCTGTCACTACTCGCTGCCTCTCCCCGCTGGGCCCAAACGAGCTCAAACAGGCCGTTCCATCCCTAAGCCATTCAAAATTAAGGCGTAACGTGTGATTAATCCAGAAATTAAAGCAAAACTATAAGTACTTTCTTAGAGCGGGCAAGCGCCTTAGATAAATTAAAAAGAGGGCTATCCAGTCTTAGAAAGAAAAGGTGACTCCTAAATTTACCGAAATTAAGTCAGTACGAGATTCTTTAGGAATACCATCGGGGCTTACCACAGTTGTATTCTCATTGTTAAGATCACTCGGATCATTATAGTTGGTTCCACTAAATTCTATTCGCCAATCTTCTGTTTGACTTTGATCATAGTATTCAGCTTGGTTACCTAAGATGTACAGCACACGGGCATCAATCATCAAGTTGGGGATTACTTTAAACATAACTCCTCCTCCTCCTCCATAGCTAAACACTACACTATTGAGTTGCGTTTCCGCGTTAATCACATTGGTACCGTCAGGGTCGGTTAAAAAGCGGTCAGTACCTTCTTCAAATACTTTAGTACGTGTATAGAGGTAATTCAAACCTACAAAACCGTCTAAATAAGGTTGTACGAAGGGCAAAGGGGCTTTTACGCGAAGGACAGCGCCCCCGTTTAAAAGATTGTTTCTTGTTCGTACCCGGAGGTCAATGTTGAATTGATCTAACACAAAGCCATTGGATGTAGTTAACTCGATAGTCTCCCGGATTTGCTGTACATTGGAACCATAAATGAGATAACCAAGGTCAAGTCCCAAAAAGACGGGAGATTTAGGAAAGAGTGGAAATAACACGTTGGCTCGGAAACCATAGCCAATTTCGTCGATTTCATCGCCGAAATCCCCGACGGGTACACCTATTTGACCACTAAAACCTACTTGGGTTTGGGCGGAGATACTGGTAATAAGACCTAATGTCAATAAATTTATGAGTATAAATCTTTTCATTATTTTTTGTTGATTGGAATAGTAATAATACATACTTAAACAAGGATAAAAAGGTTGATTTATGAATAATTTTTTTGCTAAATTTTACTTTTTGCTGCGTTTTGCGCTTACTTTATGCGGAATATCCGCTTTTTTGATTGGTAAATTGTATTCGCAAAGCGTAGAGACCTACCTGGAAACTGCCAAGAAACAAATGGCAGAAGCAAAATATGAAGAAGCCATTCTGGTATTGAACAAAGCTGAAGCCTTGGATAAAAAGAATCCAGAAATTTTGGCAACCCGGGCATCGATCCGTATAGAACAAGGGGCTTATAAAGAGGCCATGCCCGATTTAAAGAAAGCGGTACGCCTAGATGACCAAAATCCTGAGTATTTTTATATGATTGCTACCATAGAGGATTCTCTAGGGCGGCATAAACAAGCCTTTGAGACCATTGCGAAGGCCATCGTTTTAAACCCCAATGTAGCCAAATATTTTCTCCTTAGAGGCCATATCATTTATACCTTTAAAGCTTGGCAACAAGCTATTACCAATTTAAACTTGGCCATACAACTGGATCCCGAATCGGCTCCTTCGTATTATTGGAGGGGTATTGTACGGTTTGAAATGGTAGACTCTTACGGAGCCTGTAAAGATTGGAAAAAAGCCAAAGAACTGGGCATTGAAAAAGCACAGGTGAAAATTGATAAACACTGTGATAGTTAATTGAACAAATGTTTGGCTTCTAAAATGTAATCGTATGCATATTCAAAAAGAAGATATTTTAAAATCACTGGCAACAGTAGAAGAACCTGATCTGAAACAAGATTTAGTCTCGCTCAATATGATCCGAGACGTAGGGGTTGAGGGTAAACAGATTCATTTTACCGTAATCTTAACTACCCCAGCTTGTCCCTTGAAAGAATTGATCAAACAGCGTTGCCGAGAGGCTATTCATCGGGATTTAGGAGGTGATTGGGAGATACATATTGAAATGGATGCCCAAGTAACCAGTACTCGGAGTAAAGCTCCTTTGCTACCTGAGGTAAAAAATATTATCGCAATTGCATCGGGTAAAGGAGGGGTCGGGAAGTCTACGGTTTCCTCCAATTTAGCCGTTGCTTTGGCCCGCAGTGGAGCAAAGGTAGGCTTGTTGGATGCCGATATTTTTGGCCCATCTCAGCCGGTGATGTTTGGGGTGGAAGAAGAAAAACCCTTGGTGAAACAAGTCGAGGGTAAAAACATGATAATTCCCATAGAAAAATATGGTGTGAAAATAATCTCTATGGGCTTTTTGTCTCCAGCCGAAAGTGCCGTGGTTTGGCGAGGCCCTATGGCAAGTAAAGCCCTTACCCAATTCATCGGGGATACAGCCTGGGGAGAACTCGATTATCTTTTAGTAGACCTTCCTCCCGGAACTAGCGATATTCATTTGACTTTGGTACAAACGGTGCCCGTTACCGGAGCAGTCATAGTGACTACCCCCCAAAAAGTAGCCTTAGCCGATGCCTTAAAGGGGATTGCCATGTTCCGGCAAGGGCAGATCCAGGTGCCTATTTTAGGGTTAATTGAAAACATGGCTTACTTTACCCCAGCTGAATTGCCCGACAATAAATATTACATATTTGGCAAAGAAGGGGGGAAAACCTTGGCTCAGAATAATGTGCTGCCATTTTTAGGTGAGGTTCCCTTGGTACAAGCTATTAGAGAGGGGGGAGATCAGGGAGTGCCTGCCGTAGCCCAAGGAGAGGGGATTCAACAGAAAGCTTTCTCACAAATTGCCGAAGCCCTAGCTCAACAAGTAGCCATTCGAAATGCTTCCTTGAAAAAAACCGAGCGCGTAGAAATTAAAAACTAAATAGTTTTGTTAATTTTAGAAATTATCCCTCGATTTAGGAATAAAAGAAATACTCAATAATTTATGATCATGGATACGGACAATACAGAGCTTTACAAGCGAGTAGAAAGTGCCTTGGATACGATACGTCCCTATCTGGCGGCAGACGGTGGAGATGTCAAAGTGCTTGAAATTAATGAAGAAGGAACGTTAAGCATTGAGCTTTTAGGTTCTTGTAGCAGTTGTCCTATGTCTATTATGACCTTGAAAGCCGGTATAGAGGAATCTGTGTTGAAGGCAGTGCCGGAAATCAAAGTGGTTCAAGCTGTGAATGCGCACGAAGCGTAGAAGCTTTCCCTTGAGAAAATATGGACAAAACGCTAACCGGATCAATTAGTTGATCCGGTTTTTTTACGCGCTTCTTCTATGATTTGATCGGCTTTTTGATTAGCTGTGTTTTCAACATCGCTTGCTCTTTTATAAGCGAGGTCTTTGGCTTTTTTGGCAGCCAATTCGGCCGCTTTTCTAGTTAGGAGACCCTGCTTAGATGCGGCTTCCATAGCTTTTTTATAGGTTCGGTCGGCTTCCTCCCGGATTGTTTGGGCGGCATTTTTACCCTCAGAGCGAATCTGCTCAGCCCTAGCCTCCGCTTCTTTCATGACATTTTCGGATAGCTCACTATCCTCTCCTTCCTCTTTTAAGCCTAACTTTTCCTGGATTTTATCCTTTACGGGATCTCCTACTTTGTCATCTACCAATTCCTTAACCTTTTCCTTGGCAATATCTTTTAATCCTCCTTGGCTGGCACCGCCTACTAATTCATATGTAGGTTTGCTCATGGGGCCTACAACCCGGTAGGATACTTCCAAGCTTTCAGCATCGCTTAAGTTTTTCTTGGTAAGTGTGGCAAGGGTCGTGCGGGCTAATTGACCAATATCGCCTAAGGGAACATCCAATTTTAAAAGTAAATTAAGATCACCCGTTAAGCTGGTAGTGCCACTCACATTCATTTTATAGTCGCCAGCTTGGACATCAAAAGGCTCATATTCTACAATTCCTTCGCGAATGTTGCCCTTCACGATGACATCTTTGAAGCTAAATTTATCCAAGCCTTTCAAATTGGTAAACGAAGCTACTTTTTTAAGGGCTGGAGCATCTTGAATCTCCGCCTGACGGACGGCGGCATCTAAGGAGCCGCTCACCGACTCATCTAACAAGGGCATTAAATCTTGATCTAGCCGCCCTTGTATTTTGAATAAGGTATTGAACGCACCAGATATCTTTTGGGACATTAGGTTGCTTTCTGGAGAGTCTAGGACGACGTAATCGTATAATTGACTTAGGGGCAGCTCTTCAATTTGGAAATCCATGGCATAACTTGGCTTCTCCACGTCCCGGGTGTCGTAGGTTCCATTGGCCTTAAACTTTCCTCCCAAGGTTCCGAATAGAAGTTGATTGAGACGGATGGTTCCATCCTTAATTAAAATTTGACCGCTTAGGTTATCCAGGTCAAGTGTGCCATAGGAAACTTTATCAAGTTTAGAATCTAAGACAAAATCAATGTTGCGTGGGATTTGGGTAGCCCCAGCCAAGGTGAGGGTATCTCCTGGACTAGGGCTGGGATTTTCTACTGGAGTGGAAGTACTATTACTTTCCTCCTCGGTTTCTACCACCAGCCATTCGTTGAGATCGAAGCGTCGGGATTCAAACTGCATGTTTCCTTTTAGCGTAGCCTGGGGCTGAAACACATAGTCGATGTAGTTTTGAATTTTCCCGCGTAATTTGATATCACTCTTGCCTAGGAAACCCTCCATATTTTCCAGTTTAATCTCGCGAGGGTCAAAAAAAGCATTGGCCTGTTGGATTTTCAAACCTTGGGGGAGGAGCTCAGGGCTGCGGTAGTCAAAGTTTCTAATTTGCAAGATACCACGAGCGGGCAAGTCACTGTATTGTCCGGCCACTAATTTTGCTACACTCCCTTGGGTCTCCATATCAGCGTAAATGTTTCCTTTGAGCTCCGTATCTTCATAGCCTTCCAAGGGATAGTAGTGCAAGGCTTTTTCTAAATTGATTCTACCTTTGGCCTTTATGTCATAACGCATTTCCTCCAGGTCTTCCACCATGGCGTGTAAAGCAAAAGTCTCTTGGTCTAAGACCATATGAAAGGTATCTACTTCAATGTGGGTGTCTGGATAATTCCCACTTTTGTTGGTCACATGGGTGAGGAAGGTTACCTTCTCGAGTGCTTCGGGAAATTGATCAGATTTGACATAGCCATTTTTTAAGCCTAGCGTAGCTTGAATGCTGGGTAGTTTTTGGCTTTTTTCTTGGTATTGCCCGTTTACTTTGGCTTGGGCAGTGAAAAGCCCTTGTAAGGCTAAGCCCTCCATAGGGAAAATTTTTGTCAGGTCAGCCAGGTTTATCTTGGACCGTATATTGGCTTGTATAAAGGGATCTTGTATACCCTTGATATGGGCGGTCAAGTCTACGGGGTTTTCGCCCATATCCATATGAAACTTATCCAAATCTAAAGTAAGGGCATGTATTTGGTCTTGAGGTATTTTTGTCTTCAAGCTAAGATTCACATGGTTTACCGGAACGGGTAAGTCGGGATACTGGAACATCCCTTCTTTGACTTGCAGGTTAAAGGCAAATCCGGGAATTTGGCTTTCGCTATATACGCCTTTGGCATACCCATCAAATTGCAAATTGCCACTACTCTTTAAAGAAGCGAAAGACTCCGTATACATACCCGGTACCAGAGAAAGTAAGTTTTTAAAGCTGGTTTCTTTGGCGGCATACGTCAAGTCCATTTGAGTATTGTTGGAGTCTAATTGCACCCAGCCGTCAAAACCAAAAACAAAGTCATTAAGTTGTATTTCGTTCTCTTTGAAGGTATACTTTTGCTGAGGTAGGTTCATGTTCAAAACCACATCCGCTTTAAAAGATTGTTGGTTCAGGTAATTAGTGCCACCATACTCAGCCAGAATAGCAGCGATATTGGTTTGGGTGCTCAGGTCAAACACTTCTTGATCAAAATCACCCCTACCTTCGTGGTCTAGGTCGTCTAGTTTAAAAACGATCCCTTGACTTTGGTCTAAAAAGTGGATACGGGCATCCCGAATTTCCCAACGCTTGATGCCGATATTAAATTCGGTAGGACTTTCTTCGGGGGTGGTCTCTTCTTCGGTGGCGCTTGAGTCTTCACTGCTAGCGGCAAATATGTCCCAATTGGCTTCTCCGTTTGATTTGACGAGACCTTGAATGTAAGGGGAGTCTACATAAATACTTTTAACTTGCATCTGCTGGCCAAACAAAACGCTCCATATATCTACGGCTACATTGACATACTTCACAGAAAGTAAGGTATCGCCGGCGAAGTTTTCCTGGCCGATAATCCCAAAGTCTTGGACTGATACCGAAACATTGGGGAAGTTTCTGATAAAACTTAGGCCAAACTTGTCTAAATCGAAGTGAACCTCCGCTTGGATAGACTTTTGGAGCTCTTCATCAATCTTTTTTTGGATTTGGTCTTTGAAAAAGAAGGGGAGGGCAAGAAGTATGATAAAAAATACCGCCAGAAAACCAGCAAAATACCAGGCAATTTTTTTCAACATAGCTCTTTTGTTTGGGATTATGTCAACTTTTATGACGTTTGTAATATAAATTTAAAGGCTTGGGAAGGAAATAAAATTCCCCAATCCCCAGCAATTTTACAAAATCTCCACCAGAAAATGAGAGCTTGCCTGAGGAATGCCCTAGGTTTTGGGGGGGAGTTGAATTAAAATATGATTTGAGTGGCTACAAAAAGGCTTATTTTGTTAACAGTCAATCTTATGGCTTAGGGATAGAGCGGCCTGTTTGAGCTCGTGTAGGCCCGGCGGGGAAAGGCAGCGAGTAGCGAAAGCCCGGCCCGCGCCATTCGGTTGGTCTTTTTATACCAGAAATATCATAGCGCGGGCAAGCCCCAAATGTATTCATATACTTTTTAGGAGGAAAAACTTGGAGAAGTTTCTTAGTCGCGGCTTCTAAATTTGGGAAAGGCCACTACCAGTAAGACCAAGAGGGCCGTAACGAGCTTTAACATACTGGGGTCTATGCCAATAGCCAAGGTAAGGGCCAAAATAAGACGAAAAGCGATGGTACCTAGCACTACGCCAAGCACTCGGTACTGGATCTTTCGCAAGCCTAGCCAGGTACTCAAAGACTCCCCAATCATCACAGAACCCAGGCCAATGATGACGATGCCAATCCCCATATTGATATCGGCGAATCCTTGATATTGCACAATCAACATCCCGCTGAGGGCGACAAAGGCATTGGAAAGACCTAAACCTAAAATTTTCATCCAATCGGTATCTACTCCATTGGCCCGGATCATAGATTCAGAGTCGCCAGTAGCCCGCATGGCAAGCCCAAAATCGGTTTTGAGCAAGTAGCTTAAAAATAAGCATAGCAGGAAGACGATAAGCAGCAAGCTTAGGAGTTGGGAGGTATAAGGAGATACCCCAGGGAGATATTCTAATAGATTATTTGTACCTAAGAGCGGGATATTGGACCGGCCCATCAAGCTCAAGTTTACGGAGTAGAGGGCGGTCATCACCAAAATACCGGCCAAGAGGGCATTCACCTCCAACTTGGCGTGGATAAACCCGGTAATCATGCCCGCTACTGCTCCCAGAGTAATCACAGCCAAAATAATGAGGCCTAAAGGTAAATCGTGTACAAGCATTACTGCCGCTGCGCAGCCTCCTAGGGTATAGCTCCCATCGGTGGTGATATCGGGAATCTCAAATATGCGCATGGAGATAAAAATACCCAAACCCAGGGAAGCAAAGGCCAGCCCGAGCATCAAGGCACTGGTGTAAAAATTACCCGAGCTTTGGGCCCTAGCATTGGAAGCTAATTTTCTTTCGGTTGCCTCCTCTTCTTGGCTGAGTTGTACGGGCTCAAATTTGGGCCCCATTTTCAAGTTAAATTGCCGTACCATTTCCGGATTGTACATGCGGCGATGGGTACTTACGGCTTCCAGGGGAGGGACTTCATCGGGCGGACTTTGAAGGTATAGGGCGGCACTTTTACCCGCTTGGTAACCCCATTGATACATATCAGCTCCGTAAGCAGCCAAAGCCCCGCGTTTGACGAGTCCTTCCTCGCTCGTAAAAATAGGGACCTTGTATTGCTGGCAGGATTTAAAAATCACTTCAAAGGAAGCGAAGACTACATTGTCGGGCATGGCAAAAAAAGCTTCTATATCCTCATTGAGGAGTGATTCTACAATGAGTTGGGTTTCAGAAGAGTTGTTGACCGGCTTTATAATGAGTTCAAGCCCGAGTTCGTCGGCGGTTTTTTGGATGGTTTTCAAGGCATTGACCGATTGGGCTTCGGCTTGATTATAGATAAGCCCCGCTTTTTTTAGTTTGGGTAAGATTTGCTTCATCACCCGTACCGACTGACTGATGTAGTCCAGGGTTTCGTAGGTGCCAAACAAAGTAGGCGGGGGGATACCCTCCGAATCTACCAAACCAATCAAGCTGGGGTGGGAGGAGACCATCATGCATACTGGAGTAGCTTTACTTCTTTGGGTGGCCGTAATCGTAGCCGAGGTCGGGTTGCAGGCAATGAGCCGGGTAGGTTGGGAAAGTAAATAGTCGCAGGCTTGTACTAAAGTAGGGATATCTCCCTGGGCATTGCGGTATAAAACTTGTAAAGTCCCTTTCTCTTCGTCAAAACCGGCTTCGGCCAAGGCGGCCAAAAACCCCACTCGGGCTTTATCTATTGTTTCATCCTCAAAGGCATCCAAAAAACCAATGAGGGGCGCTTCTGTGCTCAGCTTGGGGGCTTGACAAGCCAAACAAAGGAAGAGGAAGCCGAATGACAAGAGAATGGACTGGTTTAGGTGCATGGATAGGATAGAGGTGATACGGGTTATCAGGGTAAAAATGAAAAATAAGGTCAATTCGGTAATCAGACAAAAAAGATCAGGAAAATGTTTTTTTTAGGTTTTTTCAGGCAGGCGCTTGTTATAAGGGAAGAGCGAAGGTTTGTCCTATAAAACCAGGGTTTTACCGAATAATCAATGGAAATTAAGAGATTTTTCCTATTAAACCATATATTCGGGAGATTTTAAACGGACAGGTTATTGGAAACAATGACTGCTTATACGGCTATTCCTACTTAAAATCCCCTACCTTATCCGCCTTTCTTTACCTGCACACGACCTGTGCAGGTTTATTTTTTTAAAAAACCTTTAAACATTTGCAGGTATTTCCCATATTCGCGTTACTATATAAAAATTTGAATATACTATGAGTGCACAATCTGCCAAACCTCGCCGCGGCTTACAACCCGGTATGCTCTTCCTTATATTGGCTTTGATGGCTTTAAGTAGCCTCGTAACGTACCTATACGTGAGCCAAAGTATGCAGGCCAAGCAAGATCTGATCGTCAATGAAAAAGATCTTGAAATCACGAACATCCGTGAGCGAATGTCCAACCTAAATGAACAGCTGGAAGCTAAAATCCAGGAAGCCAAAGAACTGGGGGCCGATTACGAATCGCTTTTACAACAAAAAAGAGATTTAGAAAATGACCTCTCGTCCTTGCAAACTCAAAAGGACCTATCTAATGCCCAAGCCCGGCAGTACCTGGTGAAAATCCAGTCCTACGAAACTACCCTGGCCGCCAAAGAAAAAGAACTGGAAAGCCTCCGGGCCGAAAATGCCATACTCACGGAGGCCAAGGATTCGCTTAGCTCAGTAAGTCAAGATTTAAGCGAGACTAAAGCCGAGCTGGAAGAAGATCTCACGGAAACCGAAGAAAGTAACCGCAAGCTCACCAATGTAGCCAGTACCCTCAAAGCCCAAAATATTGAGGTAAGCGCGTATAACAAACGGGACAAACAAGAGTCACGCAATACCTTTAAGGCCCGAAATATCGACAAACTCACCGTCACCTTCGAAATCGCCGAAAACCAGGTGGCCGAGGCCGGTAATGTAGACCTCCATCTCCGACTTTTAGAACCCTCAGGTGCGGTTCTTACCAATTCCCGCCTGGGTTCGGGAAGTTTTGAGCGGGACGGAGGAACGGCTAGCTATACCAAGAAGACTACGGTTATCTTTAACAATAGCCAACTTCCCGTTAGCATGGAAATGGACAAGCCTGATGACTACAAATTTAGCAGGGGCAACTACACCGTGGAGTTGTACGCGGCGGGTAAAATAATTGGTTACAAAACCTTTAATGTAAAATAAACCCCTTAGGCAACCCGGGAAATGACCGATACGGAAATTCCCGGGTTTTTTTTATCTTCTTTAATTTTGGCCTATGAACCAAACATCTACTTCTTCTCTCTTTAAGGCCTACGCCTGGGTGCTGCTGGCCTATGCCTTGTGTTTATTAGCGGGCGTTTTTTACTATGAAGGAAGCCCCGGGCAGCCCGTACTCCTTCGTCTTTTCTGGGCCGATGTGATCGCTACGATTATCATTTTTATTTTTAGCCTCTGGTTTGATAATTCCAGTTTTTACGATCCTTACTGGTCTGTGATCCCTCCTATTTTGGCCATTGGTTTCTGGCTCGATGCCGGGCATGAGCAATTTATCTACCGCAATCAGATTGTGTGGGTCTTGGTTTTGGCTTGGGGCATGCGCCTCACGATCAACTGGATGCGGGGCTGGGGAGGCCTCCAGCATCAAGACTGGCGTTATGTAGAGCTACAAAAACAAAACGGACGCTGGTACTGGCTGGTGAGTTTTAGTGGCATCCATATGTTTCCCACGATATTGGTTTTTTTGGCCTGTATTCCACTATGGTCCTCGATGGGCACCAATACAGCCCCCCTAAATTGGATTGACGGAGTAGCGGCCCTCGTCACGTTTACGGCCATTTGGATTGAAGCGGCTTCGGATGAGCAATTATGGAAGTTTCGTAAGACCAATACAGACCCCAAAAACATAATGCAACAAGGCATCTGGGCCTATTCACGCCACCCCAATTATTTTGGAGAAATCATGTTTTGGTGGGGACTCTTTTTCTTTGCCCTGAGCGAAGGCTGGCACAACTACTGGATGGGCATCGGAGCGGTTTCCATCACCCTCCTTTTTGTATTTATCAGCGTACCCATGATCGATAAACGCATGCTCGAGCGCCGTCCGCACTACCGGGACCATATGCGCAAAGTACCAGGGATTATCCCTTGGTTTCCCAAAGCCTGATGGGGCTTCCCCCGGCCTAGGTTAATTTTGCTTGTATAGCAAGTCAGGGCTGGCCGGGGTCGGGCTTTCGCTACTCGCTGCCTTTCCCCACAGGCCCCCACGAGCTCAAACAGGCCGCTCTATCCCTAAGCCAAAGGGTATTAATTTCAAATCCCGCCCTTTTTCCTTATTTTTAGAGATGGATTTGACAAATCAAGCCGGCACCGAGCCCAACCAGGCTTTTTTGGATCAGTGTGTCGATTATCTTTGGACGCAATTCCCCACCCGGGGAGAGAAGGGGGCCATCTTATTGCCTACCCGTCGGAGCACCGAAGTAATCCGCCAGAAGTTGGAACTGAAAGGTGATTGTGCCCATTGGTACATTCGTTCCCTGGAAGATTTTGTGGAGGAAACCTGCCCCTGGGAAAAGAGCATACCCATTCGCATGCTGCTTGAACTGTATGACCTCTTCCGGGAAGTTGAACCGCAAACCAAATTAGAGAAATTTACGGGTTGGGGCTATATCCTCCTTCGGGATTTTGACCTCATCGATCGGAATATGGTCGATGCGGCCAAGCTATTTGCTAATTTGGCAGACCTCAAAAACTTGGATCGCTGGAATGTAAGGATTGAGGAGCCAAGTATGCAGATGCGGGAATATTTTCGCTTGTGGCAAAATTTGCATACGGTATACCAAGGTTTCCAAGAAAGGCTCAAAAGCCTTGGGCAAGCCTATTCTGGCATGATGTACCGCTACCTAGCCGAAAATGGGGAGGCATTATTGGTCAATCATCCTGAAATTAGGCATTACGTGTTTATCGGATTCAATGCCCTGAGTGTGGCCGAAGAGGAGATTTTTAAATTACTCAGCCAGCATGGCAAAGCCGAAATCATCTGGGATGGGGATGAATACTATCTTGATCCGCAAAGTGAGAACAAAGCTGGCTACTTTTTGCGAAATTACCTGCAAACCTGGGACCGTACCAACTGGCGGTTTAAGAGTAATCACCTCCTGGGAGATGCCAAAGCAATGCAAAGCCTTGAGGTAAGTAATGCCAGTATGCAAGGGCCGGTGGTTCGGCAGTTATTACAAGCACATCCCGAAATTCGTACCGCCGTTGTACTTCCCGAAGAGCATCTGTTAAAAAGCATTTTACCCGAGTTGGATGCAGCCGGCTTGGACTATAACCTTACTTTGGGCCTCCCCTTAAAAGATTCTCCGATCTATAATTTGCTGGATTCACTTTTTGAGATGAACCAAACCTCCTTGCGGGACAAGGAAACGGGCGATAAGCGCTTTAGCCACCGCAGTATCCTGCGCATTCTGAACCACCCTTTCGTTCGTAAGTTTGAAAAGAAGGTGCTCCGCGACCACGATTTTGAAGAAAGCCCCGACCCAGAATCACCCGGACTTATTTTTAGATTAATTCAGTTTATCAACCGCCATAATTGGATTTATCTGGCATCTCAAGACCTTTTGACCTTAAGCGAGGAGGAGGCCTTTATTGTGGCTTATGCGGATAAACCGGAGCTTTTGGAACATTGCCAAGCCGTGAATAAACTCCTCAGGCCCCTGTTTGAGGTTGTATTTAAGCCTTGGGGTTCCACTTCTGAAATCATTGCCTTGCTCGAGGCCTTGGTACAAATCCTTCAAGACCTGGATATGGAAGCTGAGAGGCAAAACCTCAAGGAGTTTGATAAAATCTTAAAACAAATGCGGGGCTATTTAGGGAAGAGCTCTAATAAAGTAAACACCCAGGCCTTTAAAATCTTTCTTTACCAATCCTTTTGGGAAACTCGGGTAGATTTTGATCAGAATAAAGAAGCGGCCATTCAGATAACCGGCCTCAATGAGACCCGGAACCTAGACTTTGAACGGGTTATATTTTGCTCGGTCAATGAAAATGTGCTACCTCGAGGTAAGAAGGTCCGTTCCTTCATTCCCTTGGATGTGAGCCAAGCGTATAAGCTGCCATCCTATCAGGAACAAGATGCCGTAGTGAGTTATCACTTTTATCGGCTTTTGCAAAGGGCTACGCAAATATCGTATATACACGTGAGCCCTTCAGACACCTACGGGGGCTCTGAAAAAAGTCGCTTTCTGCGGCAGCTGGAGTATGATTTAGTGCAGGCCAACCCCAAAATTCAATTCCAGGCCCATAACGTTCGTTTTCCATCGGCTCCTAGCTTGGCCAAACAAGATCTCATTATACCAAAAGATGCCCAAGCTCAAGCCCAGATGTTAAGAAAGTTTGCCGAAGGGCTGAGCCCCTCTTTGATCAATAATTTTATCCGTTGCTCCCTGCGATTTTATTTTGATTACCTAGCTGGGTATCGAGAAGCGACCCGGGTGGAAGAAAAAATGAGTCATAGCCAAGTAGGTTCGCTGATACACGAAATATTAGAAGATATCTTCAAGGAGATGAGTTCTCCTAACCCACGCTTGCGAAGTGATCAAATTCGGGCCCAAATTGGGAGCGTCAAGCAAAGGGTTGAGCAAAAGTTTCAAGATGATGCCTATGCTCGCTACGAAATCACCGGAGAAAATTATTTAAGCAAACAGGTAATCGCCCAACAAATTGAGCGCTTCCTTGGCCAACAGGCCGAAGAAGTGGAGGCTTCCGGGGGCACCCTGGAAATTCTTACTTTAGAAAACCAAGAACTTGCCGAAACAGGAGAATCTACCTTGAGTGGTAGCTTACAGGCCTCTATCAGCTATTCTTTAGACGGTAAAGCCTATCCTATCAACC
The DNA here is from genome assembly GCA_963922455.1 of uncultured Microscillaceae bacterium. Classification (GTDB taxonomy): domain Bacteria; phylum Bacteroidota; class Bacteroidia; order Cytophagales; family Microscillaceae; genus CAWUIO01. The sequence continues at coordinate 25,413 of CAWUIO010000013.1, read as the reverse complement.
TGCTGGGAACTACCGATCGTGTAGACCGCCTCCACGAACAAATCCGGATTGTAGATTATAAATCGGGAAAGTACCAAGAAAAAGACTTAAAAATCAAAGCGGGTGAGGAAGAACGGCTGTACACAGACCCAGATGCTGATAAGATTCGTCAATTATGGCTCTACCGTTTTATGCTCGTTCAAAATCCGGAGCAAAATTTGAAAGGACGGAGGGAGCCTGGACAAATGATTAGAGCGGGCATTTATTTTCTCCGAAAACCCGAGGCTGGATTCTCCGAAATTCAGGCTGGTAGTCGGGGCAAAGATTTTTTCCCGGCAGAGGAAAAGGAATTTCAGGAAGTATCTATGAAACATGTTCAAATAATTTTGGATCAAATGCTTGATCCAAGTCAGGCCTTTGCCCGGACCGAGGAAGAAAGGTTTTGCCAATTTTGCAGCTACAAAGAAATATGTGGCCGCTAAATACCCTCGTGAGGGATAAAACCTTCTAACAGGTCTCCCACAAAATAAGCCAGGGCAGCCGCTACGGCACCCAGTAGTAAGGTTTCTAAGACGCTTTTCCAGTGACTGGTTTCGGTAACATAGGCCTTTAGCCAGCCAATACCGGCAAATGCGGCAAACGTAAGCAGGGAGGAAATGAGAAACAAAGGGGTATTTAAGTCAAAAATATAATCTAAGACATAGATCATCAAGGGGATGAACCCTACTAAGATAAAAGAAATGAAGGTTACCAAGGCCATCCCAATGGGGGACTTATTGGGGAGGACCATCTCCAGCTCTTCTTTCATCATCACATCTACCCAGCGGTCGCGGTCTTCAGTAATTTTGGCTACTACTTGGTTGAGCAGATCTCCTTCAAAGCCTTTGGCAGCGTATATTTCGCGAATTTCTTCCTTCTCTTTATCGGGTAGGTTATCTACTTCCCAATATTCTATCTTCTTGTGTTTGGCGTAATTATCTAGCTCTGATTTGGTAGATAAATAGCTGCCAATGGACATAGCAAAGCCGTCGGCAATCAGATTAGCAAAGCCTAAAATAATAACGACCGCACTAGAAAGGCCCGCTCCCGCGGCCCCAGCTACCACGGCAAAGGTAGTAACACTCCCGTCAATGCCTCCATACACAAACTCCCCCAAATAGTCTTGGAAACGAGAAAGTCGGTTATTTTGCCTATGTATCTGATCTTCCCGGTGGATCTGCGTATTCATAATTCTGGAATAAAGTCTACTTTTAGTAGTTTAGCAAATCAAAGTAAAGACATCGGGCCGTGAATTCCAGGAAATCGTATTAAATTTTCCTTATTTAGAACTATTACTACTTCGCTAAAACCACAGTTTTATATTGGATTAGATTTTTACTGTTACCATGATAGAGCAGTTATACCAGAACTTTCTTGAAAGCTCAGGGGTGGGTACCGACACCCGAAAAATTGAACCCGGATCTATGTTTTTTGCCCTAAAAGGTCCTCGCTTTAATGCGAATACCTTTGCCGCCGAAGCACTGGAAAAAGGGGCTAAGTGGGCAGTAGTTGATGAAGTTCATCCTCCTATGACCGAATCGGATGCACGGTGTATGCTGGTACCCGATGTGCTCACTACCTTACAAACCTTGGCGACCTACCATCGTAAAGCAGTTTCTCCTGTGGTATTAGGCATCGGTGGATCTAATGGAAAAACCACCACCAAAGAATTGATCGCCCGGGTCTTAGCTAGCTCCTTCACTACCTTTGCCACTCCTGGCAATTTAAACAATCACATTGGGGTGCCGCTGAGTCTTTTACAGATGCCCAAGAATACCCAAATAGCCGTTATTGAGATGGGGGCCAATCACGCCGGAGAAATCGCCCAGCTTTGTGAGATCGCTCAACCTGATTTTGCCCTGATAAGCAATGTGGGCAAAGATCATTTGGAAGGTTTTGGCAGTGTAGCCGGGGTAGCCCGGGCCAATGCCGAAATGTATGCGTACGTGAAAGGACTCAAACGGCGGGTATTTTGGGACGTACGGGAAGAACTTTTGGGCAAGGAATTAGATTTTTTAGGAATCCAAGAGCGCATTACTTACCCTGAGCCAGGAAATTTTTTATCGGCTCAATTAGAGGCCGGGACATTTTTTGTGAAACTGAAGCTTGCTTCGGGCTTAGTCATAGAAAGCAAACTCTTTGGAGATTATAATTTTGCCAATATCTGTGCTGCGCTCTGTGTTGGTAAATTTTTTGAAGTGCCCGAAGCGGCGGCGGCCGAGGCCATTCAAGCCTATGCCCCTCAAAATAAACGCTCGGAAGTAATCCGACAAAACGGCAATACCATTATCCTGGACGCATACAATGCCAACCCCAGTTCGGTAAAAGCGGCCCTAGAAGCTTTTGCCCGGCTGGAAGACCCCGAAAAGCTCTTGATTTTGGGAGAAATGTACGAGCTAGGAGAATTCGAAGAGGCAGAACACCGGGCTATGGGTGAACTGATCGCCCAATTAGGAATTCCAAACTTAGTTTTCTTTGGCGAAGCCACCCGGCACGCCCTAGCTGCCAACCCCAAGGCCTACTACTTTACCGATAAGTTTTCCCTACATAATTGGCTAGAAGACCGTAAGTTTCGGAATATGTCTGTCTTGGTAAAAGGCTCCCGGGCCAATGCCTTGGAAACGGTGTTAAAACATCTTTGAGGTAAGAAAAAAGGGCAGGTGTTTATACGTGACATCCCTAGGCTATAACACCTCGTCCTGGCTCCCTTTCCCTTCTCGCCTCTCTCTTCTCTGCTCTCTACTCTTTGTTCAGCTTAGGGATGGAACGGCCTGTTTGAGCTCGTGTGGGCCCTGCGGGGAGAGGCAGCGAGTAGTGACAGCCCGACCCGCGCCGGCAGGGATTTTCTCCTGGGCTCCCATCTCGTATAGCGCGGGTAAGCCCCAAATGATTTATTTTCAGGAGTTTATACAATTGGATTCCATCAAACGGGAAGAGTATGTGCGCTGCAACAGTTAATAAAGTGTTAAGATCTTGTTTTAAGGATACAAATTCTCTTGGGCTTAGTTTATGTGTTGTAACATTTAATCTAATCCTGATATGAAAAGAGTAAGTATCCTTGTTTTGGTATTTTTTGCCGCATTTAGTGCGTTTTCATTCTACACCGCTAAAGAGGTGTATACCGTAGATCTTGGTGAGAGTGAGTTGCATTGGTACGCCAAGAAGGTGACGGGAGCTCATGATGGTACCGTAAATATTAAGAGTGGGACTCTGGAAATGGAAAGTGGCAAATTAACGGGCGGTTCTTTTGTGATTGATATGACAACGATCGCTGTAACCGACCTCTCGGGTGGGGGCAAGGCTAAATTGGAAGGTCACCTCAATTCGCCAGACTTTTTTGACGTTGCCAATCACGGTACAGCCCAGTTAAGCTTGAAAAAAGTGAAAAAAACCGGGCAACAAGCTGTTTCGGATAAGGCGCAAGAGTATGACGTAAAGGCCGACTTGACCATCAAGGGGAAAACCAATGAGGTGGAGTTTAAGGCATACGTTAAGAATGCAGGATCAGGCTTAGATGCCCGGGCTTCCCTCGTTTTTGACCGTACAAAGTATGATGTGCGCTACGGTTCTTCTAGCTTTTTTGACGGTTTGGGTGACAAAGCCATCTACGACGATGTCAAGTTGGAAATTAGCCTCAAAGCCAAGAAGTAAATAGTAAATTTCAGAAAAAAAGCGGGCCTTAGGGCCCGCTTTATTTATTTTAAATGAGCCAGGGCCATTTGGGAGACGGTTTTGCCAATAGAAAGTGAGGAAGTAGCTGCCGGGGAAGGAGCATTTAGGACGTGGATCATACGAGCTTCTTCCCGAATAGCAAAATCGTCTAGTAGGCCCCCTTTGCGGTCACAGGCTTGGGCCCTTACGCCAGCTTCGGTAGCGATCAGATCACTTTCTTTGACGTCGGGGATGAGTTTTTGGAGGGCTTTGGTAAAAGCTGTTTTTGACCAGGAACGGTACATCTCGCCCAAGCCGATTTGCCAATATTTGAGCGCTACTTTCCGAAATCCGGGCCATTGCAAGGACTCCTGGGTATCTTTCCAATTGAAATCACTTTTTTGGTAGGCTTCTCGTTTGAAGCCGAATACAGCATTGGGTCCCGCCTCCACTTCCCCATCGAGCATGCGGGTAAAGTGCACCCCTAAGAAAGGGAAATTGGGATTGGGTACGGGGTAAATAAGATTGCGCACCAAATACCGTTTTTCGGGGACGAGCTTAAAATACTCCCCCCGGAAGGGAATAATGCGTACGTCGCTGCGGGGATTGCTCATCCGGGCAACACGATCTGAAAACAATCCGGCACAATTGATCATAAGGCGGGTTCTTCTTCTTTTCCGGGTTGTGAAAATCTCGAGAGCTTGGCTTTGAGCTTGTAAGTCCAAGACTTTTTCATCGCTAAAGATCTCGCCGCCGCGTTCTTGGAATTTATCGGCTAGCTTGGCCGAGACTTGCTTGTAGTCAATGATGCCTGTTTGGGGTACCCAAATGCCGCGGATACCTTGAAGAAAGGGTTCATACTCCCGGAGCTGCCCTTGCTCTACAATTTTTAAATTGTCCAGGCCATTTTGTTTTCCTCTTTGGAGGATATTATCCAGAGCGGGTAGCTCTGCGGCATTTGTGGCTACGATGAGTTTTCCGCACAGTTCGTAGGGAATAGATTCTTGCTCACAAAATGCCAGCAATTGGGCATAGCCTTCCCGGCAGTTTTGGGCTTTGAGGCTCCCAGGTTTATAATAGATGCCGGAGTGGATCACGCCACTGTTATGGCCCGTTTGGTGTTGGGCCACTTGCTTCTCTTTTTCAACAATAGCGATCTTTAAGCCCGCCTGGGCTTCTTGGAGACGGTAAGCGGTGGCTAGGCCAACAATACCCCCTCCGATGATGACAACATCCCAAATCATGGGCTAAATTTTTTAAACTTAAAGACTTAATAATAATACCTGCCAAGCTTCCTCCACTCGGTCTTCTTGTAATAACTGTCCGGCAAGCAAATGCAGGTGCTTACTCCGCTCAGGTAGGCCGGCTGGGTAACTTTGGAGGATAGAACGTACCCTGGGATTTTCTTGGATCTGAGGATCAAGGCTTGGTAAGGAGGCAACATTCCCCAGTTTACCGAGGTGATTTCCCGTTAAAAACTCACTCAGACGGATAGGCTCAGGGATCTGATCTACGCCAATACCTTTATCCCGCAGGGGCTTGGCTACTTCAAAGAGCGCTTCTCCCTGGGCCCGACAGTACCAATTGCCGCCCATACGGCCCACGGCATCGAGACGGAATGGATCAATGATTCCCGAATCATCCAAAATATCTTCGTCAATATGGGCGGTGAGGACTTCACAGACAATCAAGTTGCCAGCTCCCCCTTCGCTTCCCGTTTCAATGACCTGCTTTACAATGCACTCAAAAGAGGCGGGGGACTCGGCTACCCGGGGTGGCTTTACTTTCAAAGATGGGACTGGGGTGAGCCCGGATTTGGTAAATTCGTTTACCCCTTTTTCATATTCCGTACTGGAAAGGGACATTTGCTGTACGATGGCATAATTCACGATATTGATCACTACCTCTGGCACTTCCCGAATATTTTCCAGGGTGTTTTTATTCGTATTGTCCCGAACCCGGCGGGAAGGAGAAAAAATTAGTGTAGGCGGATTACTGCCAAATACATTGAAAAAGCTGTACGGACTCAGATTAATCTTGCCCTCCGCGTCGACGGTACTGGCAAAAGCAATCGGACGGGGGGCGATGGAGCCCAACAAATACCCGTGTAATTCACGGGTTGAAATAGTAGCCGGATCTATAGATTTCATAAGCACTCAAAAAATATGGAACAAAAGTAAGAAGAAATTGCCAATACTCTTCTTAGAGCCTGGCAGGAAATACGGCTAGGCTGTACTCATAAATTATTAGTAAGTTTGTTGAAAGTTGAAAAGAGTTTGGGCTTGTTGATTTTTTTGAGTCATTTCCTTTCACACAACCCCTTGATCTCTGAGTTAAACTTTTTCAGGCCTTATGGCTTAGAAACTGTTGGTATTTAATCCCTTTGGGTGGCCAAGAGCCATTTCAAAAGGGAAATACGGGAACCTGACTTCATTCAATGCGCGGCTATGCACTAGCCGTTTGATTGTATCAGAAGCCCTTATTCCCATGCTACTTGGGGCCTATTTGCCGACAACAATTAGGCACAAACAGTTTCTTAATACCAAATGAGTTATATATAAAACTACAAGCCTTGTTTGCATCATGAAGACATTACACTTTCAAAATAACCACGCCATGCCCATCTTGGGCTTGGGAACCTGGAAATCGGCTCCCGGTGAAGTTTACGAAGCCGTTAAAGAAGCTATCCGGGTAGGGTATCGCCATCTGGATTGTGCACCCATCTACGGAAATGAACCAGAAGTCGGCAAGGCCATCAGCGACTGTATGGCCGAAGGACTGGTACAGAGAGAGGAACTTTGGGTCACCTCCAAACTATGGAACAATCAGCATAAACGTGAAGACGTTAAGCCTGCCTTGGAGAAAACCCTGGCCGATTTGAAGCTAGATTATCTGGATTTATACCTCATTCATTGGCCTGTGGCCTTTCATCCTGAAGTAAGAAGTCCTAAGGATGTGAGTGGATATGCTTCATTAGAAGAAATTCCCTTAGAAGAGACCTGGCAAGCTATGCTAGATGTACGGTCTGAAGGGCTGATCAAGCACGTGGGCGTATCTAATTTTAGCCAGAAAAAAATAGAGCATATACACGCCAAAACGGGGCAGTATCCAGAGGCCAACCAGGTGGAATTACACCCATTATTGGCGCAGAAGCCCCTTGTGGCCTTTTGTCAAGAACACGGGATCCACGTTACGGCATACTCACCCTTGGGCTCCAAAGATCGTCCGGAAAGTCTCAAGTCGGCCGATGAACCCGTGCCCCTGGAAAACCCGCTTATTTTGGAAATTGCCCAAAAGCACCAAGCTACGGCAGCTCAAATCTTGATTGCCTGGCAAATACACCGGAATATCTCGGTGATACCCAAATCGGTCAACCCCCAGCGGATCCGGCAAAACTTTGAAGCCGCCCAAGTGCAGCTTACAGCCGAAGATATGGAGGCGATCCAAGGATTGGACAAGCATTTTCGCTTGGTAACTGGGGCCTTCTTTTGTCCGGAGGGCTCTCCCTACACCTTGGCCAATCTTTGGGACGAATAATTGGATTATAAACCAGAAACCATGGGAGCCATCGGCGTATTTGATTCAGGATTAGGGGGGCTTTCGGTGTGGAAGGAATTGCAGTCCCTTCTACCGGAGGTGCCTTTAATTTATTACGCCGATCAGCTTCACTGCCCCTATGGTGGGCGTAGTGAACAAGAGGTGATCAACTTGAGTCGGCACGCTAGCTTGTTTTTGCGGAATCAAGGGGCCGAATTGATCGTGGTGGCTTGTAACACCGCCACCGCTGCTGCCATCCAGGATCTGCGTAGGTTTTTCCCCTATCCATTTGTAGGAATGGAACCCGCCGTTAAACCTGCCGCGGCTCAGAGCAAAACGGGGGCAATCGGGGTCTTGGCCACGGGGCGAACCCTGATAAGCCGAAATTTCCAACGTATCCGTCAACGCTATGCCTCGCAAGTGAAGGTAATGGCCACGGCTGGGATAGGCTTGGTAGAAGCGGTTGAGCAAGGCCTGTGGGATAGTCCCCAGACAGAAGCACTCCTGCGTAGCTATGTGGAACCCATGCTCGAGCACGGAATTGATCAACTGGTATTAGGATGCACCCATTATCCTTTTTTGCTCCATCTTCTCCAAAAGATTTGCTCTCCCGAATGTAGCATCCACAATCCCGCCCGCCCCGTGGCCCAACAAACCCGAAGGGTGTGGGAGGGGCATTCCTTGGGAAGTACGGGTAGCCCTCACCTGGAATCGGTTTTTTATACTACCGGGGATCCTAAGAAAATGCAAGAGGTAAGTGAACAGTTAATCCCGGGTTTGGGGCAGAAGGGGAGGTTTTTGCAGGTTTAATTAAGAGGATCTTAATTACAAGCTTATCTCCCCAATTTGTATCACCTGCGATTTGACTGCCTGAAAATGAGGGGCTTCCCCGCGTATTTCCTGAGGCTATAAGTATGCAAATCTCTGCCAGCGCGGGTCGGGCTCTCGCTACTCGCCGGCCCTCCCACAGCCAGCGGCGGGCTCAAACAGGCCGCTCCATCCCTAAGCCAAAGAAAGAGATAATTTTGGCGGCATAGCAAACGTAATTGGATTTCTAAAATTTTGACCTGATTTATCTTAGGGCACTAAATTTAATATTAAGTTAACATTGGAAAAGTAGATATTTTTTAAGGTAGCCATAAATTTAAAGCAAGGTTATATGAGGAGAAATCCCTCTAAAAACCAACTCCCTTGCCTTCAACCGTTTTTTTCTCTCGAATTTTTCTACACTGTGCTATATATAACCCGAGTTGATGCGCAAAGCATGTATAGGTGTTTTGCTGACCATTCAGCTCTCATTTCTCTTATTCAACCCATTTTACCCATTAACAATTTTCAAAAACGTATGAAACATTTACATCACTGTCATCAGAAATTATTAAGCCTCAAGGACTTGAGGCACCGGGTTATTTTATTACTCGGATTGATGAGTATCCCGGTTCTAGGAATGGCCCAGAACCTACCCCTTACGGTAAGCCCCAGTAGCCTTCAACAATCGCTTGAATTTGCTCAAACGGGTAGCCAGACGCTTAGTCTGGAAAATACAAGTAATGCCCCCTTAGATCTATCTCTTGAGGTTAGCAATGCCCTGGTGCCCAATCTGGGAGGAGGACAAGCTAACAATCCTTTGTTTGACCCGAGCCAAGCTCTTGAGGGACGTATGCTCTTTGAAGAAGACTTTGAAAACGGATTTCCAAGTGACTGGGAGCGGTTTAGCTTTGATTTTGGAGGAATTGGCTGGCGACTTGTCAGTGATCAACCCATACCCAATTATGCCGGTAGTGGAGACGCCGCTTACCTTTCATTAGGGATTACTTATGATTATGAACTACGAACACCAGCTATTCCTGTTGGGGACGTAGAAAGAGGAATTTTACGTTTTAGAATGAATTTCCAAACGAATGATGATCCTCCCCCCTTTATCCAAGGTTCGCTCTTTATAGAGATCAGCAATGATGAAGGCAACACTTGGGAATTATTACTTTTTTCTTCGGGAGGTATAGGAGAAAATAGGATGGGGCCAGGAGCCCTTCTCAGTTTTGATATAACTCCTTACTTAAATGAAAATGTAGATAATGTTATAATTCGTTGGCGTAATGTCAATCCCCAAGATCGTTTTGCTGGTGATGCTTACATCCAAATTGATGAAGTTCGCTTATTCGAGCCGAATTGGTTTCAGGTAGGGCTTAATGAAGTTACCATAGGAGCCGGGGAGACCGTAGAGATACCGGCAAACTTCAGCGCACATTACCTAGAAGGGGGTAGCTACTCGGCCAATCTCAAAATTACGGATCTGAGCAATAGTAATGCCTCCCTAGATATTCCAATAAGTTTGAACGTTTCCTCATCTGCTTCCATACAAGTAAGTCCGCTCTCCTTGCAAGCAACCTTGGCCAACAGGCAAACAAGTAATCAGATACTTAAGATCAGCAATATAGGCGGAACTCCTCTCGAATATTCTTTAAATGAGCCGATTCCTAATCTCAATGACCTACAAGACTTTGAGCGTTTTTCGCTGGGAAGCCTTGAGTTTGATGCTCGTTCTGCCGGTTTTGCTACTGGAGATCAAGATGATTTTGTAGACGAGTGGTTTGCCAGCTCGAATTGGGTAGTAGACGATCAAAATCCCCTCAGTGGAGATAAATACCTTAAAATTCGGGGAGCTGGTTTGGCAGGCTCAGAGGTATTGTTCAACAGGCCAGATACCCTTTATCTTTCTTTTGATGTGCAATTTACCTCTCCGGAAGCTGGGTGTATCTTTGAAGGCTGGATTCCTAACGGCTTTGATGCGACTGCTCTTCAGTTGCAAAAAGTCACCAATGGAGGTTGGCAAGTAAGTCGTATTAATAATAGTGATGACCAACTGGGTGATCCGATTCCTTTAGATGTGGAAACCCCAACGGGCTATTTTAATATTTTGATAATAAATGATGAGTCTCAGGACTTATTGAAGATTTATTTTGATAATACCTTAGTTTTTCAAGATGCAGCTACTAGATTTTCTCAATTTTTAGTGAAACGACTTGATCAAGATATGAGCCAAGGTATAGACCTGGATAATGTATTATTAAGCTCACAACCTCCAGTTCGCCGCTTTTATCGCCCTTCTGTTCGGAATGGGGAAGTAGCTCCGGGAGAAAGCCAGGAAGTTAGCATTGAGCTTAGTGGGGCCGATTTGCCGGTGGGTAACTACTTCAACGAATTAATCGTGAATAGCAATGACCCAGGTTCTGCAGATACCATCTCGCTAAACTTAGAAGTTGCAGAAGGTGAAGGCAGCTTTGTTTTGTATGGACTGAATGACTTCAAGTGGAGAGAGTTGCTCACTATTGAAGATGGGGCCCAAATCAATTTGCTGGATTTTCCAGACATAACCTTTTCTATCCGCGCCATTCCAGAAGACGAAGAACTGTACCGGTCAGTTTTATTTGAGGTAAGTGGGGAGCAAAACTTCAACCGGATGGATAACTACAGCCCTTTTTCTCTATTTGGTGACGGAGGGATAAGTGTATTCTTCGCTTGGCGGGATATTGGCCCCGGTCATTACACATTTCAGGTAACTCCATATCCTGAAACAGACAATGGCGGAACCGCCGGCCTATCTTTTAGCGTCAGCTTTGAGATTGTAGAAGAGTATCAGCCAGTTTTAGGGTTTTTGGTAATTGATCCCCAGGATGGGACAATTCTGGATACTATCCAAGATCAAGACGTGCTGGATTTAAACCAATACGGGAGCCACGAAATTGCCATTGAAGCCTCTGTATCCTTACCTACCGGTAGTGTCCACTTTGAACTCAATGGTCCTGATTCCCGAACCCAGCCCGGTACCATCCCGCCCTTCCTCCTCTACGGGCAGACCTCTAGCAAAGACATCCGTCCTTGGAAACCCCGTATTGGAAATTATACCTTGCAAGCCTACGCCTTCTCCGAACGCTTCGAGCGGGGCTTCGTGAGTGATACCTTGACCGTATCCTTCTCGGTGGAAAACAATGCTATGTTTAACTACAGTCTAATTGATGCCCAAGCCGATACGCCCCTCCAAAGCCTCACAGAAGGACAGGTAATTGATCTCGGTCAATTAGGGACCACCCAGCTCAATATTGAGGCCATCAGCAGCAATCAGGTAGGAAGTGTTGCCTTTGAGTTGCAAGGCCCTTCTCCAGGCAAGGGCTTGGAGAACAATCTACCCTATGCCGTGTTTGGTGACAACGGTGGTGATTTCAACCCCTGGTCTCCGGCTCCCGGTGATTATACCCTGATTACCAAGGCTTATAATAGCGGCTGGGCAACAGGTGCCTTACTCACAAGCGATACGCTCCACTTCAGCATTAGCTCAAGCAGTACTGGCAATGGACAGGCGGCCGTACAAATAAGCCTCTATCCCAATCCCAATTCGGAGGAAATCATCGTGGAGATGCCTGAACAAAGCGGGACATTAAGGCTAACTCTCAAAGATGCTTCCGGAAAAATCTTGTTGGATAAAAGTTTTGGGGAGTCCAAGGAAGCCCGTTTGGCGGTACCCGAAAGTTTCCAAGGTGTCTACCTCTTGCAAGTCCAACAAGGGAAACAAAGTAGTTTGCACCGCGTCTTGATTGATTAACCCATTTGAGAAATACTGATCTTTTGGAAAAACCGGGGCTGGCCCCGGTTTTTTTTGCCTTTAGCCGTTTGCCCTGTTTACCTGCGGGCATGGAGGCCCGCCCCCAGGGGGAGTGCAGGGGTAAATGGCCAAAATCTTGCTCCGGGAGATCAGGCTGGCCAGCAAAACCCGAGCCGGCTGGATAAAAGGAGAATCGTTTATTAGGAAAGCCTCCCAAGGAAAAAAAGAGGGGCTTGCCCGCGTATTTCCTAAGGCTATAAGTATTCAAATCTCTGCCAGCGCGGGCCAGGCTGGGCTGGTGAGCCGGCCCGCGCACAGCCAGCGACGGTCTCACCCCACTCCTTTTAATGAAGAGGCGCCCATCCCTAAGCCAGGTTTTGCTTTACAGGAGGAGTATGGAGCTTCCCAGACCGGTCATGGGCTTTGCGGGCAGTCAGCCAGAGAAAGGATTCAAAACCAATGGGAGCAAGTAATAGCAATGGCCCACTTTTTCTAACCAGCCTGCCCCCTAACAATCTCTATTCCCTCCTCATGTACAAGGCTGAGGGATAGAGCGGCCTGTTTGAGCTCGTGCAGGCCCGGCGGGGAAAGGCAGCGAGTAGCGAAAGCCCGACCCCGGCGCTACTATACCCCCTTGAGAGAACAAAACTTGACCGCCGGGGGCAGCCCCAACAGAATACCTAGGCATAAAAAAAACAGCGAACCAAGGTCCGCTGCTTTCTGGGGTGTATGTATGAATAAGAATTACTTCTTGTCTCCGTCTACTTCTTCGTAGTCTACATCGTGCACGTCATCGTCACCACCTGATTGAGGGCCCCCTTCGGAACCTCCGGCGTTCGGGTTTTCGCCTCCCATATCTCCGGGCTCTCCCCCCGCTTGGGCTCCGGCGGCGTACATCTCGGTAGATGCTTTTTGCCAGGCTTCTTGCAAGGTGTTCATGGCTAAGTCAATTCCTCCTAGGTCTTCGGCGGCGTGCGCTTTACGAAGGTTTTCCAGGGCGTCCTGGATGGCTTGCTTGTTAGGCTCGCTCAGCTTGTCACCAAATTCTTCCAACTGCTTTTCGGTCTGGAAGATGGTAGAGTCGGCGGCGTTCATTTTGTCAATTTTATCCTTGGCCTGCTGATCGGCTTCGGCGTTTTCGGCGGCTTCGCGCTTCATCTTTTCGATTTCGGCGTCGGTCAATCCCGAAGAAGCTTCGATACGGATCTTTTGCTCTTTTCCGGTCCCCAAATCTTTGGCCGAGACGTTGAGGATACCATTGGCATCAATATCAAAGGTTACCTCAATTTTGGGTACTCCCCGAGGGGCCGGCGGAATTTGATCTAGGTGGAAACGGCCAATCGTACGGTTATCTTTGGCCATAGGACGCTCACCTTGCAAGACGTGGATCTCCACCGAAGGCTGATTATCGGCCGCGGTAGAGAAGGTCTCTGATTTTTTGGTTGGGATGGTCGTGTTAGACTCAATCAACTTCGTGAATACGCCACCCAAGGTTTCAATCCCCAAAGAAAGGGGCGTAACATCCAATAAGAGCACGTCTTTTACTTCACCAGTCAATACTCCCCCTTGAATCGCGGCACCCACGGCTACTACTTCATCCGGGTTAACCCCTTTGGAAGGTTTCTTGCCAAAGAATTTTTCTACTTCTTCTTGGATTTTGGGGATACGGGTAGAACCCCCTACCAAGATAACCTCGTCAATTTCGGAAGTAGAAAGGCCAGCATCTTGCAAGGCTTGCTTACAAGGCTCCAAGGTTTTACGGATTAAGTCATCGGCCAATTGCTCAAACTTAGCTCGGGAAAGGGAGCGCACCAAGTGCTTAGGAATCCCGTCCACGGGCATGATGTAAGGCAAGTTAATATCTGTTGTGGTAGAACTGGAAAGCTCAATTTTGGCTTTTTCGGCGGCTTCTTTCAAGCGTTGCAAAGCCATGGGGTCTTTACGTAGGTCGATGCCTTCATCTTTTTGGAATTCATCGGCCAACCAGTTGATAATACGCTCATCAAAGTTATCTCCCCCTAGGTGGGTATCTCCATTGGTAGATTTTACTTCAAATACGCCATCGCCCAACTCGAGGATCGAGATATCAAAGGTACCTCCTCCTAAGTCAAAGACGGCAATTTTCATTTCCCTATCGCGTTTGTCCAAGCCATAGGCTAGGGCAGCGGCAGTGGGCTCATTGATGATACGGCGGACTTTCAAACCGGCGATTTCTCCGGCTTCTTTGGTAGCTTGTCGCTCGGCATCGTTAAAGTAAGCGGGAACGGTAACAACCGCTTCGTTTACTGTGGTACCCAAATAATCCTCGGCCGTTTGTTTCATTTTTTGCAGGATCATGGCCGAGATTTCCTGCGGGGTATAGAGTCGGTCGCCAATGCGGACCCGTGGGGTATTGTTGGGGCCTTGCTCTACGGAGTAAGACACCATTTTGGCTTCTTCGGTAACGTTGCTAAACTGCTTACCCATGAAGCGTTTGATAGAAAAAATGGTGTTTTGCGGGTTTGTGATGGCTTGTCGTTTGGCCGGGTCTCCTACTTTACGTTCCCCTTTCCCATCATCCAGGAAGGCAACGATTGAGGGAGTGGTACGGCGTCCTTCACTGTTGGTGATCACAACTGGCTCATTACCCTCCATAACCGATACTACGGAGTTGGTAGTACCGAGATCTATTCCAATAATTTTAGACATTCGTATATTTAGGATTATTTGTTAAAATCTCAGTTTCAAATGCTAAATGAACAAGGCTTATGCCATCCTGGATAGGAGATAGAACTTATGCCAATATGACAGAAATCTTGTGCTCATACGAGGAATAGGGGAAAAATATGTCCGTGAAAAGCGACAAGAAGGCTAACTCGTGTCTTAACGTCACGCTTTGGGAGCTTGGAAGAGCTCCAAGCAACTGATCTGTTTGTTTTTGGAAAAGGCTTCAATCTTTTCAAGGCTGTTCAGGAGCATATCCACGACAACCTCGGTGCGCGTATTCGGGAAACGAAGCCAGATTACTTTGATGGGATGGCCGGAGATAATATTTCTTTCAGAAAAATAGGGGTCAAAGGTCACCATCATAAAGTCATGGGTCCGGGCGTACTGCCAGACCATAGCGTCATCGGTTTGGGCCATACCCAGGCGCCCAATTTGGGCAACTTCGGTATACTCGGCAGATAAGGGCTTGATGGCGCGGTAGGATATGTTTTGATCAAGGAGAAGTTTCATATAGTCAAGGGCTGATGTCTTTTGGCCTGGTCTCGGGCAAATTGTGAACAGGCCGAGATATCCCGCTTATTCAGCTCGGGATATTCTTGTACAATTTCTTCCGGGCTCATACCGACATTGAGCCAGTTGATCACGTCTTGTACGCTTATACGCATACCTCGTATGCAGGGTTGGCCTTGACGTTTACCGGCTTCGATGGTCAGGATTTTATTGAGTCGTATGTTAGGCATAGGCTGGTTATTATTTACAAGCAAAACGTATTAAACGTAGCTCCATTGTTCTTTCTGAGGCAAGTGGGGCATTTCATTAAAGCTGCGTAAATAAAATTTGCGGCCCCGTCCGCTTAATTCGCTCACGGAGGCATTACGCACTTGCCAGTTCATCTCGATTACTTTTTCGTCGCTCAGGTCCAGAACGTGGCCCAGTAAAGCACCAATAACGCCTCCTGAACTTACTAAAACGATAGATTTATGGGTTTCGCTGAGTTTTTGTAGCATTTCAAAGCCTTGTTTGACCCGTTGCCGGAAATGAGCATAGCTTTCAAAGCCTCCGAGTTCCAGTTCTCCTTTGGCCCAGCGCAGGGTGCACTCAAAAAAGATTTTGAGTAGCTTGCGTTTTACTTGGGGATCTTTGTGTCCTTTTTCTTCCAATTCAGCTTTTAAAGCGGCTTGGGGGGCTTCATTTAAGAGCTCGGGCAGTAGGTGATGGTAAAGGGTAGCGGCTTCGTGCTCATTAAAAAACTCCCGGGAGATTCTATCAGGGAAAGGGCTGCCCGCATTTTCGAAGGCTTCGGCAATCAAGGAGGCCGTTTCGGTTTGCCTTGAGAGCGTACCTACAAGGCAGCAATCGCTCGTAAAGGCTCTTTCTTGCCAATATCGGCCCAAAGCCCGGGCTTGTTCGCGCCCTAAATCTGAGAGCAAGTCGTAATTGTCTTGCATAAAAGAAGCTTGTCCGTGCCGTACCAGATAGATTCCCACTGCGATTTGAATTTTGTTTAATTTACAAATCTAGGGAAATTTTTGTATAATACCTGTTAATTTACTCAAAAGCAAGAGCCCTTCCTTTTTAAGGTTTAGAGGGGAGGGCTTTCGGCTTTTATGTGAGGGTTGCTAAAAAAGAAGCCAATACCCATACTTTTTAGGGGCTGTCCCCGCCTTTGGGCAGTGGCTTGTGTATAAGGCCTATGTGCCTAGGCGGGGCCGGGCTTTCGCTACTCGCCGGCAAGCGCGCTATCCTGCGGCGGGCTCAAACAGGCCGCTCTATCCCTCAGCCAAAAAGAAGAGGAAAAGTAGGGAAGGGTTTACCTCGTAGTCCTATATGCTTGATCCTAAAATAAGAAACCCCCAAGGCTATTTTTAACTAACAGGCTTCATCTCCGGCATTTAACTCGAAAAAAGTATCTTGAATATCCTCATCGCGGTCTTTGCACGGAAAATCTTTTTCTATCAAGAAATGTAGCTCTTTTTCCTCCCCCACAGGCAGATGATACGCTAAACCTACCTGGGAAGAATTGATCCAAGCCTTAGCCTGGGTATGGGGCAGTAATGCCCGTATTTCATCTCCTTGAAGATCTACTTTAGCGGTATCTCCCTCCCAAAGCCCTAGCGAAAAAATCAAAGCATTGCCCCCCGGAAAATGTACTAACTCCTGGCATTGCCCCACTTCTTGGAGCTTTTGTAAATCTGATTTACGCACCCGAAAACGTATACTATCGCTCACAAACCGTATTTTCATAAGACCGTTTTGATAATGGAAGAATTATATTACGAAAATAATCCGCAAGATTTCCTTTCCTCAGGTAAAATTTTGTCCTTTAAATAAAACTTTTAAGGTCTGAGCCTTTAAAAATTGGCTTATTTATAGAAAAAATAGTACATTGGAAAAGATAAATCTCATTTAAT
This sequence comes from uncultured Microscillaceae bacterium, assembly GCA_963922455.1. GTDB lineage: Bacteria > Bacteroidota > Bacteroidia > Cytophagales > Microscillaceae > CAWUIO01. The sequence continues at coordinate 8,490 of CAWUIO010000013.1, read as the reverse complement.
AGTATGCGCGCATACCATTTTTTGTATATTTGTCTTGCCCTTCGGGCACAAATCCAATCATAAACCCCTAAATATCTTAATAGCTAATTACTCATGGAAGCAGTAGATAACAAAGAACTTATCAAAGGTGGAGAGTTCCTCATTAAAGACATTGATCCGGATCAAATCTTTATCCCCGAGGAATTCACCGAAGAACAGCGTATGATTGCCCAAAGTTGTGCCGACTTTATCGAGAAAGAAGTAAGCCCCCACGTCGAGGAAATGGACGCCGCCAAAAGCCCTGAGTTTATGGAAAAACTCATGAAAAAAGCGGGAGAAATGGGCTTCTTAGCCGTGGGTGTTCCAGCCGACTATGAAGGCTATGGCATGAGTTTCAACTCCTCAATGCTAGTGGCCGATTACACTGGAGGTGGACACTCTTTTGCCGTTGCCATTTCTGCCCATACCGGAATCGGTACCTTACCTATTCAATACTATGGCAGCGAAGAGCAAAAGAAAAAGTATCTCCCTAAATTGGCCACGGGGGAAACCCTTTCTTGCTATTGCTTAACCGAGCCCGACTCAGGATCGGACGCAAACTCTGGTAAAACCAAAGCTACTTTAAATGAAGCCGGAACCCACTACCACATCACTGGACAAAAAATGTGGATTACCAATGGGGGCTTTGCCGAATTATTTATCGTTTTTGCCAAAATAGATAATGACAGCCGCCTTTCGGCTTTTATCGTTGAGAAAGACTTTGGGGGGATCACCATGAATGCGCCCGAGAAGAAAATGGGTATCAAAGGATCTGATACCCGTCAAGTTTTCTTCAATGACACGCCAGTTCCCGTAGAAAACTTACTCTCCGACCGCGAAAATGGCTTTAAAATCGCCGTGAATATCCTAAATATTGGCCGAATCAAATTAGGAGCCTCTAATGTGGGAGCCGCCAAAGCCGCCATCGAGCATAGCATCCGTTACGCGGGGGAGCGTAAACAATTTGGAGTATCCATTAATACCTTTGGGGCTATTCAGCACAAGGTTGCCCAAATGGCTATTCGTAACTATGCCGCCGAATCGGCTTCTTACCGGGCCGGACAAAATATTGATGATTGTATCGAGGCCTTTATCGCAGAAGGTATGGATGAAGCCCAAGCCAAATTGAAGAGTTTTGAGCAATTTGCCATTGAGTGCGCAATGATCAAAGTTCACGGCTCTGAAATGTTAGATTACGTCGTTGATGAAACGGTTCAAGTTTTTGGGGGAATGGGCTACTCAGCCGATGCGCCTGCCGACCGATGCTACCGGGATGCCCGTATCAACCGAATCTTTGAAGGAACCAATGAGATCAACCGTATCCTCGCCATTGGTACGGTAATCAAACGTGCTATGAAAGGTGAGCTGGATATCATGAGTGCCGCCATGGGTGTTCAACAAGAGTTGAGCAATGGCGCAAACCCTCCAGAAATAGGAAGCGAAACTTTTGCTTACGAAAGTGACCTCATAAAACGCTTGAAAAAAGCTACCTTGATGGTAAGTGGGGCCGCCGTACAGGGCTTGGGTACCCAATTTAAAGACGAGCAAGAAGTAGCCATGGAACTGGCCGATATGATGATTGAGGCCTACGCTGCCGAGTCTACCCTGTTACGTACCCAAAAATTGGTTTCTACCCGGGGGGAAGCCGCTTGTGCCGGGCAACTGGATATGATGCGGGTTTACCTCATGGAAGCTGCCGACAAGGTTTTCCAAGCGGGTAAAAATGCCATCAATGCCTTTGCCGAAGGTACACTTTACCAAGGAATGATGAAAGGACTCAAGCAATACACCCGCACCGAGCCTTTCAATTGCAAGGATGCTCGCCGTCGCATTGCCGCTCACTTGATCGAGAAGGGAAAATATGATTTTGAGTAATACCCCTGCTGGTAAGCGGTATTGATAACCGTATAAACCCAGGTTTTTGATAACCTGGGTTCTTTTTTTCCTCAAGCCTAGCGATAGTAATGCTTCATATAAAATGCGAACTTATCGTAAATGAGCTTAATTTCTTTTTTGGCAAGCTTTTCGTTTTGCCAAGCTTTTATTTTTAGGTCCCAAGACTTTTCGTAAACCGTTTTCATAGATCCGCGGCGAACTACCATAAAACACAACTTCAACATCGCATCTTTTCGCTTGTTTTTTTGGTATTGTTCCACGAAGTAGCCCCATAAAAAAACGCCACTGGCCCCGGCTTGGATATCTAGTAAATCCTTGAGAAGATATTTATTAGGTTCTGATGTGTAGTAGGTCTGGTAAAAATCCATCAATACCTCGCTGGGCTCTCCATTTTCCGATTCTGCATCTACGGCATCGTACCAGGTACTTGTTTCGGGTAATAATTCTCGTTGGTATTTGGCAAAGTTTTCCTCGAACTGCTCCAAGAGTTGGAGGGTTTCTGCCTGGACTTTATCGCTCATCTCCGTGGAGTATTGCTTCTTCATCCATAAGACCCCGCTTGTAAAATCAAAATGGGTCTTATCTACACTTATATCTTGCCTCAAAGCAAAAATTTTTGGCGGGAAAAAGACGAAGTTATCTATAGGAAATTCTTGTCCGCTCTTTTGAGCAAGCAGGGAATGGGTACTGAGAATACGCAGCAAGATTGCTAAGATGATAAGTTTTTTCATAGTTTGTGCCTTGGGTTTGAGGACTTGGTTGATTTTACTAAATTCTCCAAAAAGTGCGCATTTTACAAGAGTGCACTCCATTTTATTACTTCTTCCCGGGGTGTCCTTCCTTTGGCTTGGGGTTTAAGGGGAGCCTCCCCAAGCCCTAGGGCTAACTCAGTCTGGACTTTACAAGCCTGCCGATGTCCTAGCATTATCCACTTCATCAAATCTCTCCTCTCTGCGATCGTTTTTTCCTCTGGCTGAGGGATAGAGCGGCCTGTTTGAGCTCGCCGCTGGCTAGGGCGAGGGCCAGCGAGTAGCGAAAGCCCGACCCCGGCGGGCACTTTTCTTTTATGTAGCTACCCTACGACTTAAGCCGGGGGCAGCCCCTAATACGCGTCTCCGCTTTTAAAAGGATTGGAAAATTGGGGGTTTTGAATGAAGGAGGAGTCGGTAAGAAGATTAAGAAAAAGGAGCAGGTCTTCTTTTTCTTGTTCGGTGAGGAGCAGGGATTCGCCCCCAGGTTCATTGCTGGCCTCTTGGATGAGAGGGTCCAGGTACTCCGAGTCTTGGATGTGCTCATTGTAGTGATCGAGCACTTCTCGCAAGGTTTTAAAGCGGCCATCATGCATATAAGGAGCGGTAAGGGCTATGTTGCGTAAAGAAGGAGCACGCATTTTACCCCGGTCAAAAGGGTTTTGGGTTAGTTTTTCCAAGCCCAGGTCCTGGGAGATACTGTCCAGGCCGTTGTTGTGAAAGGTATTGAGCGTAGTAAGGTGGCTGCCGTGGCAATCCCCACAATTGCCGCCCCGAATGTTGGCTTCGGGGATGGGATGGGTCATAAATAATTGGATGGCTTGGAGTTCCCGGGGCCGGCCAGGGATGTCACCCCGAACAATGGAGTCATACCGGGACTCGGAGGAGATTAATGTACGTTCAAACTGGGCCAAGGCTTGTACAATACGGCGGGGTGTGATCTCAGGGCTCCCAAAGGCTTGAGCAAACAAGGGAGGGTACATCGGGATATTTTGTAAGCGAAGGGCGGCTTCCTCCCGGTCCAAGTCCATTTCGCGGGCATCTTCTAGAGGGAAAAAAGCTTGTTCTTCTAAACGTTGAGCCCTCCCGTCCCAAAAAAAACGGTCTGTCCATAACATGTTGACCAATGCCATGGTATTGCGGCTGTGCTTTTGCTTACGAATGCCTTCGGCTGTGGCTAGGCCATCGGTAAAGGCCCTTTTTTGCTGATGGCATGTGGCACAAGATACCGTGCTATCCTTGGAAAGACGGGTATCGTAAAACAACCACCGCCCTAGTTGGGCTACTTCTTGACGCATGGGGTTGTCTTCGGGGATATATATCCGGCGGCCAAAGTGTTGGGGGAGATTTACCAGGAAGTCTCCCTGGGGCCGCGGACTATCGTCGGAGCAATCTTGTGCGCTAGCAATCAATAGAATAAGGCTTAGGATTATCCAAGCTGGCATGCGCCCAGGAATGAGGGGATGCGAGGAGTAGGATGATTTGGAAGCAATTTTTTTAGGAAACAAGAGCAATAGCGGTTTTTAAAGGGAGTAGGCTTTTAGTAATACGATTGAGCCCCGTTTTATCTAAACTTTTAACATTGTTTTAAAGGAAAAAAGTTTGTTTTTGGGGCATGTTTTAAAATTCTTTAGTTTTATACGAATTTTTAATCTGCGCCCCTCTGGGCTGCTTGGCTAAATTATCCTTTTTGTATGGAAAAAAAGAAGTTGCACCGGCACGTGGCCGGTTTACCCCCGGGTACCCTACGCTATGTGGGGGAAGCCAAACAAGGCCCTGTGCTCCTATCGGTCATCGATTATAATGAAGAACACGTTACGGAGCGAAACGGGGTTGATATTCAAGAAACCTATGACTACAAAGAAAACGGACGTATTTCTTGGATTAATATTGATGGGGTGCACGATGTTAAGGTAATAAAAACCTTGGGGCTTTACTTTAACATTCACCCTCTCTTACAAGAAGATATTGCCGATACCGACCAAAGGCCCAAAGCCGAATTTTACGAAGATGTGGCTTTTGTCGTTTTGCATATGCTGAGTTATGACCGCGCAAAATCTTCGATAGAGCGAGAGCAAGTAAGTCTGGTCTTGGGTGATGGTTTTTTGCTATCCTTTCAAGAAGATAAAGCCGGGGATGTATTTGAACCCGTCCGCGAGCGCATCCGAAAAAAAGCCCGCGGCAAGCTCCGCAATCTGGATACGGCCTATCTCTTTTATGTGCTCATGGACACTATTGTCGATAATTACCTGATCGTGCTCGAGAATGTAGTAGAAGATTTGGAGCGCCTGGAAGAAAAAATAATTAAAGATGAGCTCGGAGGGGATATGACCCGTCCTTTGTACGAGCAAAAGCAAGAACTGGTCAAAGTGCGAAAAGCGGTCCGGCCTTTACGCGATATTGTTTCTCAACTTATCCGAGAAGAAAGTACCTTCCTGGACGGGCACAAAGTTTACTTGCGCGACTTGTACGATCACGTAGTACAGGTGATCGATAACACGGAGTCGTATATTGATACTTGCAACAGTCTCTTGGATATGTATCTAAGTATCATTGGCAACCGTACCAATGATGTGATGAAAGTTTTGACCATACTCTCGACTATTTTCCTTCCGCTTACCTTTATCGTAGGGGTTTATGGGATGAATTTTGACCACATGCCCGAGCTTCATACCCCTTATGGCTATCTCGGGGTTTGGGCTCTGATGATCTTGGTTTCTGGGGGAATATATGGCTATTTCCGGCGGAAAAGGTGGATTTAAGCCCCATTCACAAATTTTTTGCTTATATGGCCGCTTCTTTGCTATGTATATTGTGTAGACAATCTGCAATTTGGGCTTCAACCTACGGATGTAATTTTTTAGCGGATAAATAACAGTATTTATTAGGTAAAGCCCCTGTTTTTAACGTACAAGATTAATAAACAACAGACGCTCGAAAACACACTGTACTATGCGATATATAGCTGCTTTTATTTATATGCTCATGTTGAGCAACGCTCCCCAATCAGATGCCATAGAAACGTACAACATGCACGATGGTAAGGTAAATCTTTCCTTTGACCTACATTTAGGAAAAATGACCGCCAATAGCGAGGATGTGAGTTCATCATTTAGTATTCAAGACGAAAAAGTAATATTTAACGTGGGGATTAATTCCTTTCGTTTTAGTAACCCGGTTTTAGACCATCAGTTTAAGCACGTATATATGGAGGTGGAGAAATTTCCCAAGACTACGTTTGAAGGAACCATCTCCGAGCCTATTGATTTGAAAAGTGTTTCTCCTCAAAAGGTGATTGTAAACGGGGTGTTGAAAATGCACGGGGTAACCCAAACGAAGCAAATTCCGGCCATTATTACAGTTCGCAATGATGAGATTGAGGTAGATTCTGAATTTATAGTGAAGGCCTCCGAACACGGCATCTCCATTCCCTCCTCTTACTTTGTCTCGGGAGAGGATAAAATCAAAGTCGGAATCGACGTGATTTATAAAAAGATTAAAAAGTAATAACACGATACAATTTGTCTTTAAGAAAAACCTGCCCTTCGGGCAGGTTTTTTCATTTTACCCGTATTATTGATAAATTTAAGAAACGGTTTACGTTTAGTTTTTGTCGGCAAAAAGGCCCGAGTATCCATGAAAATACAAGGTTTTGATGAAATCAAATTGCAAGCGCATAGCAGCGCTACGGGCGAGGAATTTGATAAAATCAGATTCCCTAAATGGGTCTTCGCCGCCTATACAATTAAATTTAAACAGTTTCTAAATCAAAATCATCTACTACGGGTATGCACATCCAATCCATCAAGCTCGCCACCACCGTCCTAGAAGCCCAAAAAGAATTCTACCTAAAAAAGCTTAAGCTTCCCTTGCTTTCCGAGAAAGGCCCTTCTTTTACTTGCCAGGTCGGCCAATCCCAGCTAAGCTTTTATCAGCTAACATCCCTAGCAGTGCCCTCTCCTACCTACCACTTTGCCTTTAACATCCCCGAAAACCAACTGGCCGAAGCCCAAGCCTGGGCCCATCGGCTCGGGCTGGACATACCCCGTTTTCAAGACCAGGAAATTGTAGATTTTCCCAACTGGAACGCCCACGCTTTGTATTTTTATGATCCCGCAGGCAATATTTTAGAATTTATTGCCCGGCACGACTTAGAAAATGCCTCCAACTTGCCTTTTTCGGTCAATAGCATCGAGAATATAAGTGAAATGGGCTTTCCTGTACCTTCGGTTAAAGACTTTTATGAGGAAATTCACCAGGCTTTTCAAATTCCTGTGTATAGTCATATTAGTAATATGAGCAGCTTTTGTGCGGCCGGTGATCCCCAAGGGCTTTGCATCATTGTCCCCTTAGAACGCATTTGGTTTCCCACGGAGCTGGTCAACGGATTATTTCCTATTGAGATGCAAATTCTAGGGAACTATTCTTTCCAAAAAGAATTTGAAAAGATACCGTATACTATAATTTCAAATACTTGATACATTCCACGTTTCGTTTCTTCCAAGCTTTACCGATATTCTTCTTCCTAATAAGCATGCTCTCCTGGCCCCAGGAGGTTAATGCCCAAAAACTGCTTATTCAAGGGAAAATACTTAGCCAGTCGGATAATACCCCCATTGCGTTTGCCCATATCAGCATTTGTGGAACGGGCATAGGGACTTCCAGTAATGAAGTAGGCGACTTCCGTATTAGTTTTGACTCCCTGTACCTGTCCGAATCCTTGTGTATTACGAGTATTGGCTATGATCGGCAAGAATTAAGCATTGCCGAATTGATCCAAAACCCGCAGTTGCGTATTAAGCTAACTCCCAATGTTTTGAGTTTGCCAGAGGTCTTGGTAACCGGAGAAAAAATACCCACGGCCGAGAAACTCCTGCGGAAAGCTATCCAAAGGATTAGCAAAAACTACCCCATCAACCCCCACGTGTTGGAAGCCTACTATCGAGAATATCTGGAAGACGATCTCGAATTTCAAAATGTACGGGAAGCCGCCGTTAGTGTCTATGATCCAGGCTTTCTATTTGCCGATAATTTAATCCGGCTCAAAATCTACCAAAGTCGTTACAGTGAAAAATATCCTCTCCAATACGATGAACTCTACGAAAATAATCTGGGAGGGCGAAGCGGAAACATCAAGGTGGTGGGCGGCAATGAGCTTTCCGTTTTGATGTATAACAACCCCCTCCGCAACCACGAGCGGGTCTCCGACACCAAAACCGGGTACGAACTGGATGAGGATTTCTTCAAAGGGCACGACATGGAAGTCCTCTACATCGCCGAGATGAACGGAGATAAGATCTACTGCATTGGGGTGGAGGGTAATTACAAGCACCGTCAATTTGAAAACCTCCGTCGGAGCCGTAACCTAGACCGCGCTTATAAGATGGAAGGAAAAATCTTTATCCGGGAAAAAGACTTTGGCATAATCAAGTTTGAATACCGTATCTGGGACACTTCCCAGGCTCAGCATCAACTCATTAACGAGCTCAATATGGAATACCAGGACTGGCAGGGCAAGCTCTACCTCAACTACTTATCCTTTTCCAACTCCATCAACCTCGTGGACGATCTCCAAAAAATGCGATTTACCCACGCCCGTGAGCTCTTTGTGAACAACTTACGCACCCGTAACCTACCCAATCGCGATACCTATTACCTCTTTAACCGTATCGAGCAGCTTTTTGACCAAGCCTATTTGCGCGAGCCGTCTTTTTGGGAGGAGTATAACATGATTTTACGGAAAGATGTGAATTAGGGCATTTTGGGGCTTCCCCTAGGCTGCTCTGAAGTTTTTATTTTTTGAAACACTTTTGAGGGTTTTATTTTT
>CAWUIO010000012.1:0-86311 GCA_963922455.1 uncultured Microscillaceae bacterium | reverse complement strand
ACCTTTTGGCCAAGAAAATATTTGTGGGTAATCGATAGGCTCAGACATGCCGCTCCATCCCTAAGCTAAAGTCAACCCAAGGTTTTGCCTGGTAATTTTTTGGCATTTAGAAATAACTTAAAGTTTCAACTTAGGCAAATTCAATCCTGCTCGGCCGCAAATGTTTTGCGTTCGCATCTTTTGGGCATTTGCAATGCCCTTTCTGCCTTTAAATTTGCGGAGGGGCATGACAAATGCCCGAAAAAATACAGGCGCTTGGTAAATACGCCTGAGCACCTTGGCTATCCCTAGGCCGAATAAGCCACCCATTCGGTCAGTTAGATTAATTTTTTGACTTACCACAGGTACGGCTGAGGGATAGAGCGGCATGTTTGAGCTCGTGGAGGCTTGCGGGGAGTGGCAGCGAGTAGCGAAAGCCCGACCCCGGCGGCACGGTTCTTCTTTTGGAACCCCAAACCTTCACCGCCGGGGGCAGCCCCAGGGTACTCGAGACAAAAAAAGCTACCTTATCATAAGGCAGCTTTTTTATTAATTGTTGTAAATCAAGGTATTACTTATTGTCTTTTAAGATAAGGCGACGGCGCAAGATTTTTTCTTCGCTTACCACTTGTATCTCATAAATCCCCGAAGGCATCCCGATCAAGGAGAGGCTTTGCTCCAATATTTGCGAGGATTTGTATATTTTTTCTTGCAGAATTAGTTTACCGGTAGCATCCAAGACCCGGAGTTGTACCGTACCTCGATACCCATGCTCCCAAGAAAACTGAACAAGGCCCTGGGTAGGATTAGGGAATACAATCAGTTCTGGACTTTCCTTGGCCACTCCCACATCGGCAGCTTGGTCACCACTAGATGCCCCCGAATCAATCACTTGAAAGTGTAAGGTATCGGCCCGGCCTTGGGCTCCTCGTGCATAACTTCGGCTGTAAGGAATGGATATCAATTGGTATGCGCCCGGGGCCAGTTTGGAAGCCCGCGGCCCAAAGATTTCGTAAGGCATGGTGTTTTCAACCTGGCTGGTAGCGACTGGCCCTTCCAGCCTCATTTGTACCGAGCCTACGATACTCGGATTGGTTAAAGCCTCAATATCTAAGGAAATATTGCCCACTTCTTGGAGATCAATGGTTTCTCCCTCTTCCAAGGAAGCATCTAGCACTTCTCCCCCGGCATTGACCAACTGGTAGCCTTGGACATAGGTTTCAAATACTACTTCAAAGTTGATCTGTAAAGGGACCCCAGCTTCTCCTCTTCGCCATACATCCGCATAAGGCGTGGCCGTGAGGGTATAGCTTCCTGGCACTAATCGCTTGGCCCGGGGCCCAAACAGGTCATAGGTAAAGACATTTTCGGTGCGAGAAGTATCCATCGGGCCACTTAGAACAAAGCCCACACTTCCCACTTCCTGAGGAGCCGTTATCGCTTGAATATCCATAGGAATATCGCCATACTCAAATAAATTGATCACGGCCCCATCTTGAAGGTTTTCTACCAATACTTGGTCCTTACGATCCCGTAATCGGAAACCAAGTACCCGGTCTTCAGCGGGAGGCAGGCTGTCTTCTTGCACTTCGCAGTAGGAAATATCCAGATCGTTGATACTTATGATATAATTCAAGGTGTCTCCCTGTGCGTCTACGAGGGGGTTGCCCATCTGCATGGGTAGGTCATTGAAGTTGATCAAGAGCTTATACTGCCCTTCGGTAACCCGACTGAAGCGGAAGCGGCCCAGGGAGTCGGTCAAGCTACTCAGTAAAACGGAGTCGGTGGCGGCATCTATCAAAAATACGGTAGCCCCAGCCACTGGATTACTTACCGTGGTATCGCAAGGGCTGGTGTTTTTTAGAATAAGTCCCGAAGACAAGGGGTTTGAAGCATCTACATCGGGGCTGCTGCTATTGTTATTGACCAACCCTTGGATCACGCTATTGCCGTTGAGGGCATTTAAGTTGAAGGCTTGATCGGGGGCAAAATTGCCATCGGCATAGGAGTGATCAATAGACTGTACACTCCAATAATAGGTGCGGTTGGGTTCAAGCCCGTTGATTTGGATATTTTGGGCTTGCCAAACATTGCCGGGCTCATCTACCATCCGGCGGCCAAAGAGGGGGTGGCCTAGTTCTGACACGGTTTTGCCGTTATAGACATTCCCTAGTCCGGGAAAGGTCCCTACGCGTAGGTTATAAGTAAGCCCGGCAGAGGGAGTTTCAGCATCGGTCCCTTGATTCCAGTTCAGTTCAATGGATTGGGCATCGATGAAGTTGGTACCTAATTGACTCGGCGGATTGGGACGGGTGTTGTTGCCTAGATTATTCACATAAAACTGGCCCCGGTTGGTATCAAAGAGGTCATCCCGGATCGTTTTGTAGGCATATACATCCAGGTCATTATCTCCGTCTATGTCTTGCAGAGATACATCAAACCAATTGGTATTGTTTGGGAAACATTCACTAAACTGATTGATTTGCCCTTCATTCTCATTCTCAAACCAAAAGATGTTAGAAACCTTAGGGAAGGCAAAGGAACGGTACAAGATATCGGCATCCCCATCGCTATCCAGGTCACCGGCATAGGTACTCTGCAACCAGGGCCGGGTAAAACGCCCAAGGGTGTCCTGAATGGTAAATCCGCCTTGGCCATCGGCAAAGGCAATGAGGCTTCTTTCACTTTGAAAAGAAATGGTGTCCCGCACATCAACCAGAAAATCCAAGCGGCCGTCATTATTAAAATCGGCAAAATTGCGGGAGTCTTCAGCCTCAAAATTATTTATCTCATAAACGTCATAATCATTATTCGGCAAAGTCATCGCCGTAAACTGTCCGTTTTGATTTTCATAAATCTGGATACGTTTGGTATCATCATCCCGCAAAATCTCGGTGAGTATATCCTCATCCCCATCTCCGTCAATATCTACCACAGCAATGTCGGAGCCGATATCGTCTCCATCCAAATCGGTGAAATCAAACTCGACTAAATTTCCGTTTACCTGTCTGAAGGCTTTCCAGTCATCAGCTCCGCCAGAGGTAGACATCAGTAATTCCAACTGTCCATCATTGTCCATATCCATCCAATACACCGTCGAGCCAATGGGAATGTTGAGAGGCCCAGGAGGTAGGCTCAAAACCGTTTGTTTGGTAAATGATCCGTTTTGATTCAGGTAAATACTCACTTCATTGCCCTCAATAAGAAAGTGACTGTAAACATCCATTTGACCATCCCGGTTGTAATCTATCCAGCCATAATTGCTGCGTGATTGATTCACGGTTAGGCTCACTCGGTTGCTAGGAGTATTCACCAAGGTATCCAAGATAAGGCTTGGTTTACTCAGGTGGCTTCCGTTAATCTCCAAAACCCTCCGGTCCAGGGTCCGGCCAAACGCTGAACTGGTATCCAAAACGGATACGTTACGTAGGTTGACATAATCTAAGCTGCCATCCCGGTCATAATCGGCCCATCCGCTCTGAATTACTTCCACCAAATCCCAGAGGGGGTTATCGAGCACAGATACCGTATCTAGAAAAGGAGTGCCCGTAATAGGCAAAGCCAGCTCTTCCGAATAAGGGGAACGGCCAAAAGCCGCATCAATGACCCGATAGGCTATATACACCGTATCTCGTAAAAATTCATTCCGTATCCTCCTAGAAAATGAGTTAAAACCTGCCTCTCCGCAATCTGGTTTTAGGGTACTTGGAGAGGTGTATATATCGCCCAAACCTGGTTGAGACCCCGCCCTAAACTCATAGGTAAGTCCAGCAAATGGCGTCTCGAGGTCGTTCCCCCCTCCATCACTGAGTAGCAATTCCCCACAGGAAAAAAAGCCAAATTGGGTAAATACTTCGGGGGGTGTATTAGGAATGGGGGCCCCAATGTTATAATATACGCGATGGACAGCATCCCGGGAAGCATCATAGCCGGCGATGAGCATGTCCAAATCTTGATCTTGGTCTACGTCATGCCACTCCAGGGCCGCTTCTTGGAAAAATACCTCAGGAAGGTTTTGACAGATTTCATTAAACCCTGTTCCGTCCATATTACTCCAAAGCTGGTAAACAATGCCTTGGGGCGTATTGTAAGACAGTAAGAGATCGGTATATCCATTGTTGTCATAGTCTCCAGCATCGGCATAGGAAGCCGAGGCTAAGCTAGGCGTTGGAAAAGTCTGAAACAAGGAGACATTAATGTCTGCGCTGGACCCAATCCTTTCTTTGTTGTTGACATACAACCTGGAATTTCCCCGGTCATGGATTAATAAGTCTTTGTAGCCATCCGCATCAAAATCTAAGGCGAGAATTTTACCATCCAATGATACGGGAACCAAGCTATCACTGATTTCAGGATCTTCCCGAAACACGCAGAGTGGACTTTGCACAAAGACCTTGGTTTGAAAAGTACTGGAGTCTCCAACAACTGGGCCGTATAAAAACAATTCGGGAAAGCTCGTTTCATTCAAATCAATCCACTCTTGCTTGGCTACTTGAAAATTGTTGTCGTTGGTAATCAAGGTTTGAGGCTCCTTAAAACCGTTCGCATCTTGAAATTCTACCCGCATCAAATAGCCCGATTCGCTTACATTATAGATATTGGAGATATCCCTAAAGCCATTAGCATCTACATCCACTATCTTGGAAGACTTGATCCGGCCTGATTGGTCAGGTAAGGGTTGCTCGGTAAAAGTGCCTCCATTATTTATGTAAAGCGCGTGGCGGTACAGCCCATTTCCTCCCGAAAAGCCATACAAACCACTTAAAAACACATCTAAATCCCCATCGCTGTCAATATCATCCCAAGTGGCATCACCTTGAATAAGGCCGGGGATAGATGTGGTAACCGCGGTAAATACGCCATTATTATTTTGGTATAATTGAAAAGATGGAGAAGCTACTGTATCATTAACGGCCGTACTCTTTCCACAAACAAAGTAGTCTAAATCCCCATCGTTGTCATAGTCTCCCCATTCCATACCCGCCTCGAAGCCCCCAGTTCCCGATATGCCGGAATCTTGAAATACACTATCCTGGGTAAAACTGAAACTTATCTCATTAGAAAAGGAGGAAACGGCATAGCCTGCGTCTACACTTCTCACCGCTGCATAATAGGTCCCAGGGGCAACGGTATCCAAACGAGTAGAAAAACCCACAAATGTTCCATCCACCGGGCTCAAATTACTAATTCCCGAATATATATCGCTTGCTCCGGGGCTAGTTCCAATCCTTACATCATAGCTCAAAGCTTCGCTTCGAGTCTCGGCATCACTTCCGCTATTCCACGTAAGCCGGAACTCCTGACAATTAAAATTTGCCCTTACATCACTGGGCGGACTGGGTGGGGTATTGGGTATTAACGTGGCTGCATTCTCAAATAATTGCACCATGCCCGCTCCTGCACTGGTATATCCTGCTACGAGGACATCCAAATCCCCATCGCCATCGGCGTCTCCCCAGTCAACCGCAGTTCGGATGCGAAAATCCTGAGGTATCGTGGTACATAAAGCGCTTAGTGTACCAAAGTCATTGGTGAGGATTTGGTATTGAACTGTCGGAAAATCATCGTAGGTAAGAAATAGATCGGCCGCGCCATTGTTGTCAAAATCTCCCACATCTACCCCTGAGGGTGCGCCCAAAGAGAAATTACTAAGGTCCACTTGCCCATTAAACTGAAAATTCCCGCTATTCAGATGAATTACCGAGGTATTCGCATTATCACTGCTGTGGATCAAGATATCCAAGTCTCCATCTTGCTCAAAATCAAAGGTTTTGACGGTAGCTCCGACAAATGCCGGGCTAAGATTGGCGGGAGTATTGGCATATAAACCACCTCCCAAACTTTGTAATACAAGGGTAGAAGCGGCCAGGGCATTGCCCTCCAAAGGGCCGTATAAAATCAAATCATCCAATCCGTCTTGGTTTAGGTCGGCCCATTCCAGGTTACAAAAAAGAAAACCAAAAGTAGGGGTAAACAAGGCCTGAGTAGGCTCAAAACCACTGGGTCTTTGATACTCCACTCCTACTAAAAACCCAGTCTGATTGGGGCTGTATGTATTTACTACATCCAGTAGGCCGTCTTGATTGACGTCTACCATTTTAGAGTGTTCAATCGTGCCCGATTGATCGGGTAAAAGTATCTCCGTAAAGGTGCCATTCACATTTTCGTATAGAGCGTGTCGGTAGACCCCATCAATGCCCGAGATGCCCGACAAACCGTTCAAAAAAACGTCCAAATCTCCATCGTTGTCAAAATCTACCCACTCCGCTTCCCCTCGGATAAGTCCCGGGATGCCAGTGCTCACGGGGCTAAATGCCCCATTATTATTTTCAAACAATTGAAAATCTGGGCTTGTGGAAGCTACTGGGTTAGAATTGACTGCCCCGGTGGCAAAAAAGTCGAGCTGCCCGTCATTGTTGTAATCCCCCCATTTCAACCCGGCCCGGAAGCCTGATGAAGCCATCAAACCTGTATCTTGAAAGGGATCGATGACATGGGAGGTCCAAACGTATTCACTAGAAAAAGCCCCTCCCGCCCCGGATTGATCAAGGGCTTGGACCGAGATATACAAGGTATCGCTGGGATTGATATTGCGCAAATCATAGAAGGTAGTCCGGATGTCTCCGTAGCCAGGAAGCAGGGTATGTCCACTAGGCAAAGCAGTCGGAGATAATACATCACTTGCCCCGGGGCTAGTTCCTACCCGCAGGTTGTAAGTCAGTTCGCTTGAGGGAGATTGGGCGTCATTGGGGGCATTCCAAGTAATTAAGAGATCATTGCTGTTACAACCCACGAGGCTAGCGTTGAGCCCACTGGGAGCTTCGGGTGGGGTATTGGGGCCGCCATTAGCGAGGAAAAAATAAACATCCGCCGAGTTATTAAACAGGCCTTCTGCATTTCCGATACGTCCCATGATCACGGCATCTAAATCATGATCTTCATCAATATCCACCATAGTCGTGTTGGAAGCCGATAATCGCGAAATAGAGGGAATAGGACCCGAAAAGCCTTGTCCTGGGAAACCGCTTTGACCCGAGGTCGTGGTAAATCCCGTATTGTTATTATTATCATGTAAGTGACTGGTCACCGTAGTATTAATGCGGCTTCCTTCAAAGCCACCGTCTAGGGGACCGGTGGCCAATATATCATTATCGCCATCCTTATCAAAATCAGAGATAAAGGAGCCATCAAAATTGGGGTAAACCGGCGGAAAGGTATTATTTAATGTCGGTGCCCCATTGATGTCAAGAGATAAGGTAAATGGAGTAAACGTCCTCCCGCTTATGTTGGGATTGGTCGGGCTTACAAAATCCTCGATAAATACCAAGGAGGCATAGACTTCCATAAAACCATCACCGTTCAAATCAGACAATTGCAGTCTGGGGTTATGAGGGGGTACATTGATGGGCAAGCCCGCATTGGTGATATTGTAAGCCGTGGTGTTAAACCTGCCCCTTCCATCATTTTCCAAGATTAAAAGCTCCGTATGCCCCAAGAACCCAGAAGGCAATACAGCATTGGGGTCGGCTGGGCTAGCTATGATATCTACATCTCCATCTTTGTCATAATCGCCCACTACAGTCCCGGCTCCAAATAAAAGAAAATTAGGAAAGTTAGGATCCCGGTCCCATCCTCCACTTTGATTGTTCAAATAGAGTTGGGCGTTAGGGAAATTACCCCCACTCGTAAAGCCATCAAAGGCAATAAAATCTACCCAGCCGTCTTGATTAAAATCGGCAAACCGGAGGGGTATCACAGTACCTGGCCCTAAGGTGATGGTAGTGGCCGTAAAATTACCGCCACCATCATTGATCAATAGGCGGTTGCTATCGTAAAACAAGTCTACATCATTGTCGTGGTCGTAGTCGATCCACTGAAACGTCACACTTGTGCTAGGGCTAGGAAAGGGGAAGCCCAAATCGCTAAAGTTACCACTTCCTTCATTACGGTAGAGGTTGATCCCACCAAATCCGGGTTGGTAGTAAAATAAATCATAGTCGCCATCGGCGTCCCAATCGGCCCAATGAAACAGACCATTTAAGTCTGAGGGGAGATTGGTATTAAATTGCGTAAATTGCTGGGCCCATAAGCCCGAGCCTTGTGCTAGGAGAAAGAGCAAAAAGGTAATTTTTCTCATTTTTTTTTAAGAAGCTGTGATTGGATTGCAACAGAGATAAAAATTGGGTCTAGTCCGCGTAAAGGCCAGAATAAACCTTGACCCAAATTTTTTTAAAATCATTCAAACTTTTATACCGGAAAACCACGAATTTAAATAATTCCTTCCCTCTGTATCTTGAATAATCAGGCGTCTCTACTTCGGACAAAAAATGAGGGGCTGCCCCCGGCGATACAAATTTTGCGGCCCTAGGACAATCAAGGCGCCGGGGTCGGGCTTTCGCGTCTCGCCTCCCCCCCACCACCAGCGGCGGGCTCAGACAAACGCTCTATCCCTCAGCCAAAGGAAAGGAGTCAAACATCTTGAGGCCCGGGCCTTTTATACAAAATGAAAGCGGTTTGTCCAGCGGCTTCGTTTAGGCCACCTGGCCTCCCTTTGCCCTTATGTGAATTTGCGGCCCGCTGGCAAGCATCACGGTTTTCCGTGATCCTTCCCCCAATTATTTCCCTAATATTTGACCATTCCTTTCAATATCCTTTTAACCACTTCTCCCAAGAGGTTTACACTATGTATGCTGTCAGTTCTATATAAAGAAATTATGATTACACCAATCTCTATCACCAGGCCACTTTTATGGGTGCTCGGTTTCTGTATGTATATCTCGCACCCTCATCCCGTCTGTGCGCAAAGTCCTCAGGATGATGTCTACAATACTTTCCTGGGTTTTTCTGCCGGAAACACACTTCAAAGCGGTGGGGAAGGCACCTTAAATACCTTTTTGGGGTATTCGGCCGGCTTTTCCAATACCGGAGGAAATCGCAATGTTTTTGTCGGAGATCAAGCAGGACAGGGCAACCGCTTGGGCAATTGCAATATTTACATCGGCCTTCGCGCGGGGGGCAGTTGTGAAGGACATGACAACCTCTTTCTAGGCTACAAAGCGGGAGAAAACGCCCAAGTAGACCGCTCCACGTATGTAGGCTATCAAACCGGTTTCTTGAGTACCGGAGCAGGTAATGTCTTTGTGGGTTATCGGAGTGGAGAAAATAATCGACAAGGACAGGAAAACACCTATCTTGGCTATGAATCGGGCTTAAGGGGTATAGATGGCCACGCCAATGTTTTTTTAGGCTATCAAGCCGGCAAAGAACACATAGAAGGCTCAAGAAATGTCTTTTTGGGCCACGGAGCAGGGCATTATAATGAAAGCGGTTCGGGTAATGTCTTTATCGGCCATCAAGCTGGTCAGGCCAGCTTGGGTTCCAATCAATTGTGGATTGACAACCAAGCCGACTCCATCCCCCTACTGTATGGCGATTTTGTCAAAGGGGGCATAGGCATCAATACCCAAACCTTGGAGGATACCCAAGGCAGGTATAGTCTATCGGTAGCTGGCCGGGTACGGGCCGAGGATCTTAAAATATTCCCTTCCTTGCCCGAAATACATGGAGGGGCCGGCCACATACTCCCAAGTCTAGATGAATTGTACGGCTATATCCTGGCCAAAAGGCAGCTTCCCCGTTTACCCTCTTCCCAAGAAGTGGCAGAGCAAGGCATTTTCGTAGGGGAGTTGAATGCTTTACTCTTAGAAAAAGTCCAAGAGCTTACCCTTTATCTCATTGCGCAGCATAAACAGTATGAGGAAGAAAAGACGTTTAGGGAGACGCAAATACAAGACTTAAGCCAGCAACTTCAAGACTTACAAAAGCAAGTGAATGCCCTAAATCCTAAAAATAAGAAGTAAACAAAACTGGCTTGTCTGATGCCCATGGCTTAGGGATAGAGCGGCCTGTTTGAGCTCGTGGGGGCCCCGTGGGGAAAGGCAGCGAGTAGCGAAAGCCCGGCCCGCGCAGGTAATAATTGCCTTTTTCGCCAAATTTTATAGCGCGGGCAAGCCCCAACTCCTATTTTACAAACTTCGCAAGGCGAAATTTGCCCAAGATGCCGTATTTACGGATTTCATATATATATTTGTTATACCAATCTTCAATCATTTTCCTGCTTTCACACCAATAAAGGCTATTCAGCCGGATCATCCTTTTGGGAGGAGGGGTTTTCCGAATTTGATCAGTCTGGGAAGATTGTATTGTTTGCAGTCGTCCCTTCGCAATCAATATTCACCTTTAATCCTAAGCAGGAAAATGAAAAAACATCTTCTATTTCTAGTCTTTTGCCTGGGGCTGTATGGTCAAGCCTGGGCCCAATGCCCAACCGGGACTTGCCTTTCGGGCAACAACACCCGTCTGGGATTTAATGCCGGACAATTCATGAGTTCATCCTCAGGCACCCACAATGTCTTTTTGGGGCATGAAGCCGGCGCTTTTAATACGGCCGGAAGTAGCAATATCTACATCGGATACCGCTCCGGTTTTACCAATAATACGGGTTCCCGTAATGTGTTAATTGGATTCAAAGCGGGAGAACTTTTCAACAATGCAGACGATAATACTTTTGTCGGTTATGAAGCAGGTAATCTTAACCGAACAGGGGAATTCAATTCATTCTTTGGGGTAAGTGCCGGAAGGGACAATAACACGGGTAATAATAACTCCTTCTTTGGTAATGCCGCTGGGGCCAATAATACCACCGGGGCAGTCAATACCTTTATAGGCAACTTAGCCGGGTTTTTAAACAATGGTAGTGCCAATACCTTTGTTGGGAGCCAAGCGGGTCAGGAAAACGCTCTTGGAGCCTCCAATACGTTTGTGGGTGCCCAAAGTGGTGTCTTTAACTCGAATGGAAATTTTAACAGCTTTTTTGGAGTAGCCAGTGGGAGAAGCAATCAGGGCAACGAAAATACCTTCATAGGCTATGAAGCGGGGTATGAAAACACGACTGCGTCCAAAAATACCATGCTAGGGTATAGAGCGGGTTATAGCAATACTACCGGAAAAGAAAATACCCTACTCGGTCACCGGGCCGGCTGGCAAAATACCATTGGTAATGATAATATCTTTATAGGTTTTGAGTCGGGTTTACAAAACACTGCCGGTAACGATAATATCTTCTTGGGTTACCGAGCCGGATTTTCAAACTTTGACGGTGAGCAAAATGTGTTTATAGGAAAATTATCTGGAGCCTTTAATGATGGAGGCGGAGAAAATGTCTTCATTGGAAATAATGCCGGGTACGGCAATGTAACAGGAGGTTTAAATGTCTTCATTGGGAATGAAGCAGGAAGGGCCAATACTGCCAGTAACAATACCTTTGTAGGGAACCGGGCCGGGAACCGCAATACCAATGGTACCGCTAATACTTTCTTGGGAAAATCTGCCGGGCAAGACAATACCACCGGATTTCACAATACTTATTTGGGCACGGAGTCTGGATTGGTCAACACTACGGGTAATTTTAACACCTTTATGGGCTCCCAAGCGGGTAAAAGCAATACCACAGCCTCTTTAAATACTTTTATCGGGTATTTTTCTGGAAATGCCAACAGCACAGGAGCCGGCAATACGTTTTTAGGGGCTTCTTCTGGTACAGCCAACACTACAGGGGCCTCCAATACCTTTATTGGAGTACTGGCCGGTAGCTCTAATACTACCAGTAGTTTTAATACCTTCCTAGGTAATTCTGCTGGCTTTTTTAACTCCACAGGTTCTAGCAATACCTTCTTAGGACAAGCTTCGGGCGCCCAAAATACAACGGGCTCAAACAATACATTCTTAGGAAGCGCCGCCGGGCAAAACAACACTACAGGTCGGGATAATGTATTCTTAGGTGACTCGGCGGGTTTGCAAAATAATGGATCTCTCAATACATTCATCGGCAAAGATGCTGGCCTGAACAATTTGACTGCCTCCCAAAATACCTTCGTTGGTAATCAATCTGGTACCCAAAACACAACAGGTACCGCCAATACTTTCTTGGGAAGCCAAAGCGGGTCAAGCAACACCACCGGTTTGAACAATACCTTCTTAGGCCAAGGGGCCGGCGCCGGCAACACTACCGCTCGTGACAATACGTTTGTGGGTGCCAACGCCGGGATGCTTAATACAACAGGCCAGTTTAATACCTTTCTCGGTTACAACTCCGGTCAAGCCAATACCGTAGGGGCATTCAATACTTTTGTAGGGCAGCAATCAGGTTTATTAAACTCCGAGGGGAACAATAATACTTTCATTGGTCAGCAGGCCGGACGAAATAACAACCTTGGAAACGATAACACCTTCCTCGGAAACGCCGCCGGTTTTTTTAATACCACTGGAAACAGCAACACCTTCCTAGGCTTATATGCCGGGTTAGGGAACTCAACAGGTTCTAACAATACCTTTGTAGGCGATTCTACCGGTTTGAGCAATACTACGGGGGCCTTAAACAGCTTTTTCGGGAAAAGTAGCGGTCAAAGTAATACTACAGGTGCTTCCAACTCATTCTTTGGGCAAGCTGCTGGTTTGAGCAATACCACCGGGAACAGCAATACCTTCATGGGCCAAGCCGCCGGACAATTAAACCAAAGCGGAAGTGAAAATACATTCATCGGTTGGGAAGCTGGTAAGAGTAATGTTAGTGGGGCCCGGAACACGTTTTTAGGCTCCCAGGCCGGACTCAATAACCTGAGCGGGGCCGAAAACACCTTCTTTGGCTACCGGGCCGGGCAATTTACCAACACCGGGGGACGCAACGTATTTATCGGAAATGCCGCCGGACGCCGAAATACCACCGGTAGCTTTAATATGTTCTTAGGTGCCCAAGCTGGGGTTCAAAATATCGACGGAGAGCGAAATACCTACCTGGGTTACGAAGCAGGGTCAAACGGTACTTCATCCAACCGCAATGTATTTCTGGGGTACCGCGCCGGTAAATTAAGTTCTGAGGGAAATGACAATGTTTTCTTAGGCCACGAAGCCGGTTTCCAAAATACGACGGGGAGTGGTAATGTCTTTATCGGTAACCAAGCCGGGTATATCGAGAAAGGTTCCAACAAACTTTGGATCGTAAACCGCCTTAGCTCTACGCCCCTCATTTACGGAGATTTCCGGGCCGGTGTTGTGGGCATCAATACCAAAGAATTCCAGGATGAAACGGGTACGTATACCCTATCGGTAAACGGGAAAGTCCGCGCTACCGAGGTAAAAGTATATACAGGATGGGCCGACTTCGTATTTGAAGACGACTATGAGCTGCCCAGCTTAGACGAAGTGCAGGAATATATCCGTCAAAACGGGCACTTACCTGCCGTCCCCTCCGAAGAAGAAGTCGAGAAAAACGGAATCTTCCTAGGCGAAATGAACGCTACCTTGCTCCAGAAAATTGAAGAGTTGACTTTATACACTTTGGAGCAAGAACAAAAAATCCGGGAGCAAGCTTCTCAAACATCGGCCATGATGGAAGTCCTGAAACAAATCCAGGATGACTTTGCCAACCTAAAAAAAGAAAATCAAGCCCTAAAACAAGCCCTCGATGCCCAGAAATAAACCTTGGGGAAGCCCACTCCTTTGGGGGGGCTTCTTATCCTTACTGCTTTGGGGCCCGATTCAGGCCCAGGACGAATGGGTGCTTACAAGCCCCGACGATGATGTTTTGACCGGTATAATTGTACTACAAGCCACAAATACCCTCGATGCCCGTAATGTAATTGCATCAGGGGCAGGGGCTACGTACCGGGCCGGTAGCGTAATCACTTTACGTGAGGGATTTACAGCCGAGGAAGGAAGCAATTTCCTAGCTCGCATAGGGATCACCACAGATGATATCCGGGTGCAAGCCGCCGATTTTCCACAAGAAAGCCAAACCCTAGCTACTCAAGTAGCCTGGGAAGATAAACTCCTCATCTACCCCAATCCCAACTCGGGTCAATTTCACCTAAAAATTGATCTGGATGCTCAGGATTTGGCTAGTGAGGATACCTGGCAAGTAGAAATCCACCAACCCGGGGGTGGGAAAGTTTTTACCCGGGCCCTGCCTTCGGCCGCTCATTTTGAAGTAAATATCCGTGAAGCGTCCAGAGGGCAATACCTGCTTATACTTCGCCGAAATGCCGAAGTAATGACATCGCAGATTATGATAGTGCGCTAAAAACAAGAGCGTGATCCACCTAGACCGGTCGCAAGGCCGGTCTTTTTTTGATTAGGGGCTGCCCCCGGCTTTTGTCAAATAAGGCGGAAATGAATAAAAAGTGCCAGCCGGGGTCGGGCTATCACTACTCGCCGGCCTACCCGCAGCCCAGCGGCGGGCTCAAACAGGCCGTTCTATCCCTCAGCCAAAAAAATTGTTTTAATCCAGAATAACCTTTCGAAACGTAAGGGAAACCCGGCGAGAACGGGCCACTTTTTGTCCTTGATAGGGATCAGAGCGCCGGGCAGGGATACCGTGCTTCCATGCGTAGCGGGCTTGGTCTTGTAAAATCAAGAGACTGCCCGGTTCTAGAAAAAGACTTTCTTTCTCCTTTGGGTTTTTTACGGGAGAAAATTCCATTCGGCAAGCCGAACCCAGGCTGAGGCTGGCAATTTCATGCTCAAAACAAGGTTCACAATCCACGTGTAAGCTGATGCCTTGTCCAGGTTGGTATTCATTTACGATCAGTTGGTCGGGGGCAGCCTCCTGAAAGCAATAGCCCTGTAAACGGGGCACCATGGCAAGTGACCCATCTGGCAGGGGCCCCAATCTGAGAGAAGCATCGATGCTCCTCCGTTTATAATCGTATTTATAACCGTAATGCTGCACCCTTCTTTGGAGATCGCCTAAGCAGTCTTCTTGGTCAAGGGCTTGCAAGAGCTCCTGTTGTTGGGATGAGTCCAGAAATTCATCAATATAGCGTAAGCCCGGTATTGAGGGAATACGCTCCGCTTCAAAAAGTTTCATATCGCTTATAAAAAAGTCTTCCGTACATCGCAGGTCGACTCTACGCCCAATTTATCGTAATTTTCATTGAGCCATTCCTCGGCTTTTTCCCGGCCCAATTTGCGCAAACGTTGTAAAAAGTCCCAATCGGTATTTAAGCGAGAGTTGGAACCAATTTGGTTTAGCTCCTCTTCGGGGTTCACACAATGAATATGCAGGTTGCGGAGTTTTCCGTCATTGATGCCCAACTCCAAGATACGTTGCACAAATTTAATTCTCCGCATCTCATGCATAAGGCTGGCGTTAAAACTCAGCTCACTAATCCGCTCCCGGATTTCCAAGGCCGTTTGCGGTATCTTGTCTACTTGTATAGGATTGATTTGTATCAGGAGGATATCTTCCGTCTCGGTATCGTCAATCAAGGGAAAAATTGGGGGGTTACCCATAAAACCGCCATCCCAGTAGGCTTCGCCATCTATTTCTACGGCTTTGAAGATGTGGGGTAAACAGGCCGAGGCCATCACCGCATCGCAGGAGATTTCGCGGGTGGTGAAGACTTTGGCCCGGGAGGTACGCACATTGGTAGCACAAACGAAGAGCTTGACCGCATCGGTTTGCCGTAGTTCTTCAAAATCTACCAAGCTATTGATAAGATTTTTAAGGGGATTGATGTCAAAGGGGTTGAATTGATAGGGAGAAAAGGTATTGGCCATCCAATCTAAAAAATAATAGGCCGGAGAATAGTCTACTTTTCCCATACCAAACATACGGTCCAGGAAATTGGGCTGAAACATATTACTTCCCTGCTTTTCGGAAGCCCGCTCCCAAAACTCGGCTAGCAGATCAATGGCGGCTTGTCGCCCCCCCCGGTGCATCCCATAGGCAAGCATAGTAGCATTCATAGCCCCGGCACTGGTACCACAGACCCCTTCAATCACGAGGCTTCTTACTTCCAGTAGCCGCTCTAACACTCCCCAGGTAAAGGCTCCGTGAGAACCCCCGCCTTGCAGGGCAACGTCAATAGTTTTAAACATAAAGATGCTTTCAAAGAAATTGGGAAGGAATTTACGAAATAATTACTATCAAACAAACTCCTCCCCAAAGTCCTCAGCACCTGTTTATTGAGAAGTCCACCCGCCGTCGATAGGAATGGAGTCTCCCGTTACGGTTTCGGCGGCTTCTGAGGCTAAAAATAAGGCCAAGGCCCCGATCGATTCAACTTTTACGAAGCGTTTGATGGCTTGCTTCTTCAACATGACTTTTTCTACCACTTCGTCTTCACTCATATTGTGAGATTCGGCTTGGTCTTTTATCTGGCCCTGTACTAAGGGAGTCAATACGTATCCGGGACAGATGGCATTACACGTAATTCCAAAAGGGGCCCCTTCTAAGGCTAAGACTTTGGTCAATCCAGTGATCCCGTGCTTGGAGGTAACATAAGCACTTTTGAACTCCGAAGCCCGCAATCCGTGGGCAGAAGTGATGTTGATGATTCTTCCAAAACCTCTTTGCTTCATGCCTGTCCATACCGCTTTGCTGGTATGAAAGACCGCCGACATATTTACCCCGATGATTAAGTCCCACTTGGATTCGGGAAACTCATCGATGGGAGCAACATACTGTACCCCGGCATTGTTGACCAAAACATCCACTTTGCCAAATTCCGATTCGGCGGTGGCTACCATTTCTTGGATAGACTCTACTTTTAAGAGGTTAGCTCCAGAAAAAATGGTTTTTACTCCATATTTCTCGCCGATGCCAGCTGCTATTTCGGCCCCGTTTTCTTCAAGACCATTAAAGCAGATGCTATAGCCCGATTTTGCAAAGGATTCGGCAATTCCCAACCCGATACCACTGGTACTACCCGTGATTATAGCGCTTTTTCCGTTTTCCATACGTTTAGGATTCTAAAAATTTTGATAGGAAGAATTATTATTAAGCAAGCCTAAGTTAAGAAGGAAAAATAAGAAGGAAAATAAATCAATTCAATGACTGAGGGTTTTGTCGTGTATACAACAAAGTAAATATCACTTGACTCCCTAAAAACCAGAAGATAGCCGCAAAATCATACTTGATTATCTCTCAACTTTGCTTACCTGACCCAGCAAAACAAGCTGTTGTTCTTTTTCAATCGAGTTAGAAATAACCAATAAGACTTTCTTTTGATCGCCCGTGTGGTCTTTTTGCTCTCCGCTATCAAAGGTCACATTAATTTCCCCGGTTTGCCCAGGCAGTACGGGATCACGGCTCCAATTACTAACCGTACACCCACAACTTGTTTGTACTTGCAAGATAATTAAGGGCTGATTACCCGTGTTTTTAAAAAAGAAGGATGTATTAATTTTATCACCTTGGCGTACTTTACCAAAATTATACATTGGGCTCACAAAGGTCATTTGCGGGCCTTGCACGAGTGAATCCATGGGCAGGGCATCGGCCAGGTTTTGGGCTTTTACCTTGCTAAATCCTAGGAATAAAAAAATGGAGCAGAAGAGTAAAATACGATTGTTCATAAATATAAAACGTTCGATCATGTAGACTGGTACTTTTACCCAAAGATTATAAAAGATATTTTAATATGGGTACGGAATTGATGGCCATTTGGCTACATTTCAAGAAAAATCCTGAAATATGACTTAAAGTGAATATCCTTGGCCTAAGGGTATATACCAGGCAGCTTTTTCTACTATTCTTTCGTGTAGCCTAAGAATACCGATTTACATAAATACCCTTGTCCTTTCTATGAGAAATATTTTGCTATGCTGTATTATGAGCCAAAGCATCTCCCTCTCTTTTCTAAAAGCTCAGGAGATTCAGGAGAGGCCCCCGCGCAAAGAAAAAGAACTCCTTTTTAGCTACGGGATAGCCCCCTTTCCTGTCTTTTTTCATATGGAAGATAAGACTTCGCCCAATGGGGGGATATTCAGCTTCCAAGACCCCAATATCCGGACATATAACTTTATTGAGCAGGGATCTTATAGCTTCGGGATTTCCTGGAAAAAAAGGAAAAAACGCTTCCGTTTACTCATCAATCATGTTCGCTTAAAGATAGAAGAAACCTTCTTTGGGGGAGAACAGCAGGAAGAAAAACACCGCTACACGTCTATTCTATGCGATTGGACCCGTACCTGGTGGGAAAGAAAACACATGGAGCTTTATTCGGGGGGAGGCATTGGCCTGGGGATAAACGAGGTGAGTTTTGACCGGGATGTTTTTGAAGAAACCCGTTTGCACCTCCCCTTTAACATCACCGCGGTCGGCTTTCGCTATAATTTCCAAAAATTAAGCGGTTTTCTTGATCTGGGTTGGGGCGATTTAGGGATTGTCACAACAGGCCTTACCTTGCCTATCAATCCCAAAAAATAATGGAAGGAATATTAAAACATACTAGATGTAGGCTTCAAAAAAAATTTAGTTTATGTCCCGACTCAGTTTACATTCCTTGGTTTTCGAGTTCATGCCCCCAAAGTATCTGGCTTTTTTGAGATGGGCTGGGGGGCTTTGGGCGTTTTGAATGCCGGGATACAGTGGAAGTTAAACTAATCAGTAAAATATAGAGTATACTAAAACCCCATAAGGCCTACATACGGTTTTTTTTTGGCTTAGGGATGGAACGGCCTGTTTGAGCTCGCCGCTGGATGCGGGGGGGCCAGCGAGTAGTGAGAGCCCGACCCGCGGGGGCAGTAAATTTCAAGAAGACACTTGCTAACATTACGCGGGGAAGCCCCTAGTCTTTTTTAAATTCCGTGAGCCACATGACTAAAAATATACATACTTTGAACCCGAAATTTCCTTTTGAAGTACGCTGGGAGGTTCCCGAAAACCTTAACGAACTTTTAATAGCCGAACTCAGTGAGCTGGGTTTTGATACTTTTTGGGAAAGCCCGGAGGGTTTACGTGCCTACTGCCCAGAAGAACCGCCCACGACTTTACTAGATTCCTTAGCTCAAAAATATGCCCAAGATGGTCAGGCCCTCTCCTACCATATAGAGTCAACAGAGGCACAAAGCTGGGGGCCCGCCAAAGAAGACCATAGCCATCGTTTTACCCTATCAGATCGGCTCTATGTGGGCCCACCCGAAGAAGAAATCCCCGGTGATTTTGCCTATACCTTATACATTCGGGGGGCCTTGGCTTTTGGCAATGGACAACACCCTTCCACGCGCCTTATGTTGGAGGCCCTCCTAGACTTCCCCTTAGAAAACGCTAAAGTCTTGGATATTGGCACCGGAACTGGCATTTTAGCCCTTTTGGCCGAACAGAAAGGAGCCCAAAGCGTGGAAGCCCTAGATAATAACCCCTGGGCCATTGCCATCGCTCAGGAAAACCTGCGTTTGAACCACGCCCAAACGATACAACTCTACCAGGGGTATGCCCAGGATATTATTTTAAGCCCTCCCTACGATTGCATGCTAGCCAATCTTAACTTTCACGTTTTGGCTCAGGAGTTACCCTTTTATAGTACTTTGCTCTCGCCTGGGGGCTATATTTTCCTAGGCGGTTTTCAGGAAAAAGACCAAGCTACTTTAGGACAAATACTACTAGATAATCAATTGGAAAAGCTAGCCGAAAAAAAATCAAGCCCGTGGCTCAACTGGATGGCCCGAAAACGCTAGATACCACAAAAGGCCTTAATCTTCCGGTTTTAACTCCTGCCAAGTGCGTATCATTTCTTTCAAGCTGGCATCGGGATTTTCTTCATGCAAGCGGGTATGAAAGGCATCCATCTTTTGAAAAATAGTCAATAGCTCCTTACGTTCTGATTGGTTAAAGTCTCCGGGAAGTAACAGAGCCACCTGAAAAGCTCTCATATCGGCCTCCTCAATTACCTGTTTTCCTTTACCCGTTAAGCTAACGATGCGTATACGACGATCTTCAGGAGAGATGTTTTCTGAAAGTAGACCTCCATGGATCAAACGCTTCAATATTTCAAAACAAGTGCTGGGTTCTAACATGGCCAATTGAGCCAATTCCGACTTAGGAAGGGCTTTTGCATACTCTATACTCTTTAAAATGGTATAATCTTCAAAAGAGCGGATGGGGAGTTCTTGAAAGGCCTTCTTCTCCAAAATATCCGAAAAACGGCTCAAACGCCCCCAAACGACACCAATCGCCCAATGTAGATGGGCTTCTTGCTCATCCTCACGCTCGGGAGAAGCATACAATTCTTCCATTTCGTGCTTTGGAGGTTCCTTATCCAGCCAAGTCTTACGATAATGCCAACGAGCAAAGGATGCTAGCGACCAATCTGCCTCCTCGCGACTAAAAGCTTGCCATTTCTGGATAAGCTCTATGATATATTCACTTTCTTTTTTCAAATTACTATGTTTTTGTACCTTTTAACAACCTCATTAAAACAAATTTGTTTTTTACATGGTTATGCTTTCATAAAACCTTAAAATATGTACCATGTTTATTCCAAACAAAAAACTAATACAGCTTTTCCTTATCATTGCTAGCTTTTTGAACCTTAGCCAAATGTATGCCCAAAACACTGGGCAATTAACGGGTTTTGTCAAGGATGCCAAAACAGATGAGCCACTTATTGGCGCTACTGTCCGTGTGGAGGGAACCCAATTGGGGGGGGTTACCAATTTGGAGGGATACTACACCATTCCCAACGTACCCGCCCAATCTTACAAAGTAATTGCTTCTTATATTGGCTACCAAAGTCTGACTCGATTTAACATCATTATTCGCTCAGGTGGGAACCCTGACTTGAATTTTAAGCTAGAAGAATCGGCCACTAAGGTAGGTGAGATAGTGATTCAATCCAGCCCCTTTGATAAACTAGATGAAACACCTTTGTCTATCCAAAAACTATCTCGAGAAGAAATTGCAACCTATCCGGGAGGTAATAATGATATTGCCAAGGTAGTGCAGTCGCTTCCTGGTGTGTCTAGCTCGGTTGGCGGTTTTCGAAATGATGTCATTATCCGGGGAGGTGCTCCCAATGAGGCCGTGTATTATCTGGATGGTGTAGAAATACCTAATATCAATCACTTTGCCACCCAGGGTAGTGCCGGAGGGCCAGTTGGCTTATTGAATGTCTCATTTTTTGAAGGAGTAACCTTAAGTACCAGTGCCTTTGGGGCGCAGTACGACAATGTGCTTTCGGGTGTCTTACAGTTTGATCAAAGAGACGGAAATGCCAAAAATCTGCAAACTAATATTCGGGTAAGTGCCAGTGAAGCTGCCCTTACTTTAGAAGGCCCACTCTTTAAGGGTAAAAAAAGAGAAAGGTCCAAAACCACCTTCATTGCTTCAGTTCGCCGCTCCTACCTGCAATTTCTTTTTGAAGTAATCGGCCTCCCCTTTTTGCCCGACTACTGGGATTATCAGTTCAAAATCAATCATAAAATTGATGACTATAATGAAATCAATATCATTGGCCTAGGCTCAGTAGACGATTTCCGGGTCAACCCCGAAGATGACTTAGATGCTGAGCAGCAGGCATCCTTAGAGCAAGTTCCTCTTATTAGTCAGTGGTCTAGTACAACAGGCATCAGTTGGAAAAGAAGATTTAAAAACGGCACAGGCTTTATGCGTACTACCCTGAGTGCCAATATCTTTAATAACAATTTCAGCCAGTATAGCGATAATGTTAACCTAGAGGGTTTATTCTTCCAAAACCGTTCAAGGGAATGGGAAAACAAATTTCGCTGGGAAATGAATAACTTCTTAGGAGATTGGACCTTAAGCAGCGGGATACTCTTTCAATCAGTAGGATATTCCAACAATACTTTAGACGTAAACGATGGCAATGATTTCAATTCGGATAATGATTTCTTTCGTTATGGAGCATTTTTCCAAGTATCCAAACCCCTAGCCCAAGGGCGAATCACTCCTTCCTTTGGTTTTAGGTTGGATGGAAACACCTTTACCAATCAAGGCAATCAAATTTGGCGCACCTTCTCTCCTCGCTTTGCCTTGGCCATTCAATTGGATGAAGAAGCCAAGTGGACCTTCAATACTTCGCTGGGGCGGTATTACAAAATCCCCCCTTCTACCATCCTTGGTTTTCAAGACAATCTAGGAAATTTTACCAACCAAGATGCTAAATATACCCAAAACGATCACTTCGTTGCTGGCTTGGAATATTTACCCACCTCTTCCACTCGGATAACTTTAGAAGGTTTTTACAAGCGCTACGATGATTATCCGGTCTCGGTAAATGATAGCGTTTCTCTGGCCAATTTGGGCGGGGGTTTTGAAGTACTCGGAAACGAAGAGGTAGAAACCGTAGGCCGAGGCCGAACTTATGGCTTAGAATTGGCAATCCAGCAAAAACTAGCCAAAAATTTCTACGGAATCTTGGCCTACACGTATTACAAAAGCGAATTTACCGGCTTTAACCGGGATGAATTTCTCCCCTCTTCCTGGGATAACCGCCATATCTTAACTTTTACGGGGGGGTATAAATTACCCCGCAACTGGGAAATCGGCTTGAGGATCCGATACTTGGGAAGGGCCCCGTTTGCTCCGGTAGATGTGGCCGCCTCCGAGCCAATTTATCCGGATTTTGTCTTCAATTATGATCGCTTAGGCTCGGAAAGGTTGGATGTCTTCAACTCCACCGATATCCGGATTGACAAAAAATGGAATTTCCCCCGGTGGACGTTCAACGTCTTTTTTGAGGTTGAAAATATCTTGGGCAATGAGATACCTACCGCCCCAGTATACGGCTTGGCCCGAAATGACCAGGGAGAGGTGCTTGAGCCCAATCAATTGGTGGAAATCACCGAGTTGGACAACAGTGCCGTCATTCCTACGTTGGGCATCGTGATTGATTTTTAGGGGCTTCCCGGCGCTAGGCCCTGGGCTTTTCATAGAGGCCCTAAGTACCAGCGCCGGTCGGGCTACCCAGCCAAGCCGGAGCCTCCCCCCGCACCAGGCCCTTTCGGTCTCCGCCGCAAGCGGTGGGTATCCCTAAGCCAAAGAGAAAGAAATTCAGGACTTATTAGCTGGCAGGTGGGGACTTCATAGCGCTGTTCCACGAAAAGCCTTCGCTTCCAGTTAGGGATGACTTCAATTTCAAAAAACAGGGTAAAAATCAAGCTATACTAATTTAGCGATTTCCTTTCCACAGAAAAAGCTTCATCAGATTGCTCCTCCTTTTTTTTATTTAAATTGCCCGGTAAATGATTTGATAAACAAATTGTGAGCTTCCATGGAACAACAAACTGAAAATAACTCTCCTAACTTACAGAACTCCGAAGACCGAATTGCCCAATTAAAAAAGCTAAATGAAGAGGCTTTGGCCGGAGGAGGCCCCAAACGGGTTGAGGCCCAGCACAAAAAAGGGAAATTGACCGCCCGCGAACGCGTCAATTTACTACTGGATGCAGGCTCATTTGAAGAAATAGGTAAATTCGTTATTCACCGTTGTAATGATTTTGGCTTAGACCATGAGCACTATTTGGGAGATGGGGTCGTGACCGGATATGGAACCATACATGGTAGATTGGTATATATTTTTTCCCAAGATTTTACCGTATTTGGGGGCTCACTCTCCGAAACCTACGCCGAAAAGATATGTAAGATTATGGACTTGGCCCTTAAAAATGGGGCCCCGGTCATTGGTCTGAACGATTCGGGAGGGGCACGAATCCAAGAAGGGGTTTCTTCCTTGGCAGGCTATGCCGACATTTTTTACCGGAATACCCTGGCTTCGGGGGTAGTTCCCCAGATTTCGGCCATCATGGGGCCCTGCGCGGGGGGAGCTGTTTACTCTCCGGCCATCACCGATTTTATTTTTATGGTGGAGCAAACCTCGTACATGTTTGTAACCGGCCCTAAAGTAGTGAAGACCGTTACCAACGAAGAAGTAAGTTCAGAAGAACTTGGAGGGGCACAGACCCATGCCTCCAAAAGTGGGGTTACGCATTTTTCGGTAGCCAATGAAGTAGAATGCCTAGAGCAAATTAAAAGTCTTCTTTCGTATATTCCCCAAAACTGTGAGGAGCTGCCTCCTAGTGTAGACTATACAACCCAAGACGAGACGCGCCCTCAACTCAATAGTTTAGTGCCTGAAAATCCCAACCAGCCCTATGATATGCGCGATGTCATTGAGGGTATCCTCGATGAAGATTCCTTCTTGGAAGTGCATAAAGACTATGCCGAAAATATGGTAGTAGGCCTGGCACGCCTAGGTGGGAAAAGTATAGGAATAGTAGGGAATCAACCCTCGGTATTAGCGGGTGTTTTAGACATTAACTCCAGTGTAAAAGCCGCTCGCTTTGTACGTTTCTGTGATGCTTTTAATATTCCCTTACTTGTTTTGGTAGATGTGCCAGGCTTTTTGCCCGGGACTGATCAAGAATGGAACGCGATTATCCGAAATGGAGCCAAATTATTGTACGCCTTTTGCGAGGCAACTGTCCCCCGAGTAACCGTAATTACCCGCAAAGCGTATGGAGGGGCTTATGATGTGATGAATTCCAAACACATTGGTGCCGATATGAACTTTGCCTGGCCGAGTGCCGAAATTGCCGTGATGGGAGCTAAGGGTGCATCTGAGATCATTTTCCGACACGAAATACAAGCATCGGATGATCCAGAAGCCAAATTACAGGAAAAAGTGGATGAATATACCCAAAAATTTGCCACTCCCTACCGGGCTGCCCACCGCGGTTATATCGATGAGGTCATTGTGCCCGAAAATACCCGGATAAAACTTCTCAAAGCCTTTGATATGCTTAAAAACAAAGCGGAGAAGTTACCTCCCAAAAAACATGGCAACATCCCCCTTTAAGCATTAAAAGCTCCACAGTTACTCTGTGGAGCTTATTTCTTGACATTTTCTCAGAAATTCTTACCTCGCCAGATTTTCGCCCAAATCACTCATCAATTGCCAGAGAACTGTAGCTAAATTGCCGTTATAATAATGACATCGCATCCTTTTAAATCAGTTCTTCTGCCATAATTGTTATGAGTGTACTCGAACACGAGCTGTTACAAGTCTTCGAGCTTAGTAATATCCCTCAATTAGTTATACAAAACGATGGATTGATCATCCATTTCAACCAAGCTTTCAAAAATATTTGTCCAGTACGTAGGGGGGCAACATTCCCTATACACTGGAGTGAAATCTTGAAAACTCCCCAAGCTCAAAGTTTGGATCAAGTTTTACAACTTGTTTCTCAAGTCTCCCAAGCCCATACGCTTAGTTTATGCGTAAAGTGTGACGAGGTCTTTTCTACCCCCCTACAAGCCGAGGTATTACCGCTGCCCCAATCTAAGCACGCCCTTTTGAGCATTTACTATTATCAATCCTCGCCTGGGCAATACAAAAACTTTGTTCATAATGGGCAAGCTTTTAAAAATGGGCATTCACCTAAATCAAAAGCTATCGAGGCCCATCCTCCTAAAGATAAATTGCAAGGGCCAGATCTTCTTAAAAATCTTGACGTGCTCAATGAGGGGAATCAGTTATTTAATTTGCTACACAACTTGCCAGGTGAGGTGGCCCTATACTCCTTAAATACACAATCTTTTATTTACAGCAATCATCAGTTGTACCAAATTTTGGGTTATGAAGGGAAAGTATGGCATCCTCAGGATACGGCCCGTTTTTGGGAGCTGATTCATCCGAGTGATTTAGATAGCATATCTCCCAATACTCGCCCGGATGACTTTTCTATCCGCTTACAAAATATACGTTGGCAAAAAGCCTCAGGCAAATATCACCTCTTTCAAGTTTGGCTAATCCCCTTCAATTTACCGGGCCAAGAATTGATTTTGTACTTTATCAAGGGTTCTCAAAAACACGACGCTGTACACCAAGCCTTACATTTACTCAATGAGCAGTTGGATCGCCAGAACCGGGCCCTTAACCACCATGAAATCTCTTATAAATTGGCCCAACAACAACTAAACTCCCAGTCTAAAAACATTCTGAATACCCTGGAAAAGCTTAGAGAAAGCCAGACCTTGATCAAAGGTATTGCCTTGGCCATCCCCGCTGAGCTCAATGCTTATGACTTAATCAATAATAAACGGGTATTTAGCAACCATAAGTTGGAAGATATATTGGGCTACACTACCGCAGAACTGGATGCTATGGGTGAAACCCCTTTTGAGGAACTTACCCATCCCGACGACCTAGACATTTTGATAGATGGAAGGCTCAAGCTTATGAGTGAGCAACTCACCACGGGTGAAATCAGGCTACGCCATAAGGAAGGGCACTATGTTTGGCTTTTCATCAGTGCCATACTTCTTTACTTTGAAGAAAGCGATATCAATTATGTCGTGACGATGGCCCAAGATATCACAGCGAGGAAGAAAAATGAACAGGAAATTCATCAGAGTAATGAAAAGCTGGTAGCCAATCAGAATATTCTCGAGAAAGCCCTCAAAGAACTCTCTAATCGTAATTTTGAGCTGGATCAATTGGTGTATAAAATTTCTCACGATCTTCGCTCGCCCCTTAGTACTATTTTGGGACTGGTCAATGTCATCAAACTTGAAAATAATCCGAATAAGATTCAAGAGTATGTTCACTTGATTGAAAACCGTATCCTCAAATTAGATGGTTTTGTACGCTCGATGCTTAATTATGCCAAGACCCAACGCACTGAGATCCAAGTAGAAGAAATTAACTTTGATGAGATCATTGAGGCTTGTATCTCCGATTTGGAATACTTAGAAAGTCATAAAAGAATACGTACTGAGGTATCCTTGGAAGGAAGTACGACTGTGTTTTGTTCTGACCTCCTCCGGCTAAAAATTATTTTTAGCAATATTATTTCCAATGCCTACAAATATTTTAACCCGCACGCTAGCGATAACTTCCTCAAGATTCACATCAATATACACCCCAATCAAGCCTGGGTTAAGTTTGAAGACAATGGAATCGGGATATCGGAAGAATATTTAAATAAAATTTACGATATGTTTTTTAGAGCCACCGAAAAATCGGATGGATCGGGACTTGGTATGTATATCGTAAAATCTACTTTAGAGAAACTGGAAGGCAAAATAGACGTACAATCGACCTTGGGTACGGGAACTAGTTTTGAAATTGTAATACCCAACCTAGTATAAGAGTCAAGATTCTTCTCAAAAAGGCCATGTTTATTCCTTCATAAACATGGCCTTTGCACATGTCTAGCTTTGTATGTGATCCTACTTGCGATCTTTTCCCAGTATGAAAAAGATTAGTGTAATTTTTGGATAGATTATCCGTATCCCCATCCCTTAATTTTCTTACCATCAAGCACTTAGGTTTTTGGCAGGCTTCCTGTTGCCTGATAATTGCATCAAAGTCTCATTACGGGATTTGGGTAGCTCACATAGCTATCGGGAAGAGAAAAAGACTTAAAAAAAAATTACCACCATGGCAAGAAGATTACACGAAGAATTTGAGAAGTTAATGCGCGATGCAGATAAAATGTTGGCTGAGTCAAAAAAAATTCGAGAAGAAGCCAGTCGCGAGTTTCAAAATATATTAGATCGACGTCATGCTCCGGTTCCTGGTACCGGCACTCAACCGGAAAGACCCCAAAGCTAAGCGTTGTTTCTGCTTTATAATTTTAAGAAGACTAGTATTTAGCGACGGGGGCGTCTGCGTCTCCGTCTGTATTGTGTATTGGATATTTCCTGTTGTCTGTCTTCATCTGAAGCCATCCCTGAAATCAACTGCATTTTCCTCCGAAATTTATGGGGATTGTTTAGATAATCAAACTTACTTTCTGCCGTACCCGTACCTGTAATTTGGATGGACCCAAAGCCCAATAATCTTCCCAAAATAGACTGATCAATCTCAATGCTTTCAATTTTGGATAAAGGCATTGAGGTAGAAGATCTTTGAATTACGCCTACCTTGATGATTACCCGGTCGGAGGTGATTAAAAACTCGGAGGTACGAAGGCGTATCAGCTCGATTAAGAATTTACCCCCACCAAAGATCAGAACAAAGAGGGAAAGATACTCAATAATCATAGTCATACTTCCCAAAAACTCTCGATATCTGGCTCCAAGGAAGCTGATAAAAAAGCCCAAAAGTAAAATACCAATAGACTCAGAAAAAATAACCCAATGTAAGGAGGTACTATAAATTCTTCTTTCCCTCCGGTTTGATTGATTTGCTTGACTCATACCATTAAAATTAGCTTGCTAGCTCAGGAAAACCCGAGAGGTATTATTCATGGCCTGGGCTGTATGTTGCAGGCAAGCATATAAACGTTGCATATCATCTTCTCGATTGTATACGTGAATAGACACCCGTATGGCGTCCCCTCTCTGGGAAACTTGTATGCCAGCCTTAGCCAGTTGGTGTTTTAAATCTTCGGTTTGTCTGGAATCTTTTGGCCGAATGCCAAATAAATGAGAGGCCCTTTGCGATGGCTCTTCCAAATGATATCCTAACTCTCTGATCTGAATCAACCAAGGCTCTGATAAACGTTGGGCATAGCCCTGAATTTCGGCTACCCCCCAGTCTAGCATACGGTTTAACGCAGCTATCTGCATGGGTATCATAATAAAATTGCTCCGCTCCCCTACTTCATAACGTAGGGCTTGTTCTCTATATTCTGATTGGTAATTTACTAAATTGGCAAAGTCGTCGCTCTGTACCCGATTGATCCAATTTTCTTCAATGGGGATTCCTTGGTCAAAAACGGGTCCATAGTAAGCCATGCCAAAGGCATAGGGGCCCATTTGCCATTTGTAAGCGGCTGTGATCAAGGCATCTGGTTTAATTTCCCGGATGCTAAATGGAAAAGCACCAATGGATTGGGTTCCATCAATTACCAAGCAAGCGCCTACTTGGTCACAGGCTTCCCGAATTTTTATCAAGTCAAAAAGGGTTCCGTCTGCCCAATGAACATGGGATAGGGCAACCATACGAGTTTTTTCATCAATTGCATGTAAGATTTCCTCGTTCCATTTCTTCCCTCTATGCACTAGGGTATCGGGCGGGTTTACAAAGTCAAGCTTGCCATCATTTTCTTCGGCTACTCGATACCAGGGATAGATATTACTTGGAAATTGCTCCCCCACCACCAAGATTCTTTCTCCTTTTTGCAAGGAAAGGTTACGGGCAACATTGGCTAAGCCGTACGATACCGAAGGGCAAATGGCAAAACGGTTTGGTTCGGGTGCATCTAAAAGCTTAGCATACAAACGCCTTAGCTGATCTGCCGGTTCAAAAAAATCTTGGGTGGCCATGCGGGAGGGTTGACGTTGAGCCATCATCCCTTGGATACCCGCATCTTCTACTTCTTTAAGAAGCGGAGACATAAAGGCGTGGTTTAAATAGACCAGTTCTTCGGGTAGCTGAAAGGCCTTTCTTTGACACGTAAGCATATGATTGATTATCTGAGCAAATTGTCTGATAACAAGTATACACAATAATACACAAATTAAGGTCAAAAATGCCCCGTATTTCCCTGTCTTGGCAAAAGGTCAAGGAGTTTTTTTATAGATATGGATTACGTTACCTTAGGCTATGAGCATACGTATTGCCTACTCATCGCTCAGAAAAACAAGAGAGGTAAATGTTTTACAGTTCTGTAGAGTATTTCCGTATACCTACTTACTTGTAAACAATTCGGTCAAAGGGTAAGTACTTGGCTTAGGGATGGAGCGGCATGTTTGAGCCCGCCGCTGGATTGTGGGTTGGCAGGCGAGTAGCGAGAGCCCGACCCGCGCTGGCACTTTGGGATATACTTGCTCCCAATTTTTGGCGCGGGGAAGCCCCGGGTTTAGCAAAATATGCTTTAAACATACTTTGGGAAGGTCTAGGCTTAGCTTGGCCCAAAAAAAGAGGTGAGTGTATTTACTCACCTCCAAAAAGTCTAGAAAAATTTCTTTAACGGGAGATCATTAATTTGAGGCTTCTTTTCTCAATACCTTTTCCTCGCAGTAGTAACATCACTTGGCCACTTGGAAGGTTAACACCGCTAAAATCTATATTAATTTTGGATTGCCCCGCATCGGCTTGCGCTTTGCCATTGTACAACAAGCGCCCGCTTGGATCAAATACTTGTAGGCTAATTTCCTCTTGTACTGCTCCCGAAAATTCTAAGACCAATTTATTACCCCGTAGAGGATTCGCGTAGGCATTAATCAAACGCTTGACTTCTGGATTCTCATCGGTTCGAGGAAGGTTCGGCACGGTATTCTTAGAAGTAGTCTGGGCCGTAGTCACAAAGGCAAAGTTATAATTTTCTTCCAGTAGCATATTTCCCCCGGCCCGAACGGAATCATACACTTGTATTCTCAGTTGGTAATCACCAGGTAAGGGGGTTTCGCCAAAATAATCACCAGGATCGTCTCCAAATAGTGTGTAAGGGATCACGTTTTCTACCCGTATGTTGGGCAATGGTCCTTGAAGATCGTATGCTATGCTACGGGTGCCTTCGGGAAACTGTACCACATCCATAGAAAACGTAGGAAATAATTCAATTGGATATTGGCCTCCATCTAGCAATTCTGTGACCGCAATTTCATGGGTAGCATCAATCAAGTTTATACTGAGTTCTGAGCTAGGGTTGCAAGGCAAGGTTTCTACTTTTACTTCCCCAAAATCGGCTAGACAGAGTTGATTGGCGGCATTACGCTGGCTTACCACTAGGCCGAGCAGGAAGTTTTCGGGAAAATCTAGGTTAGTCTCAGCAATTTTTGTCCAAGTAAGTCCATCGGGTGAATAGAAAGCGCTGATGAGGCTAGCTTGTTTTTGCAGGCGCATCCATTGCGGGGGGGCAATGTTGGCTATGGGTTGGCTTCTGGCAAAGGCTCCTGGCGTCTCCCGGAACTGGAAAGTTAATACATTTTGCGGGGTGAGCATGAGCGCCGCATTGACGGCTTGCGGTGAATCATCGCTCCGTATCATTAAACCGGCTTCGGAATTGGTACCGAAGTTTATGAATTCGTTCAGGCGTGCGGTAAAGATAAAATCGCAATTTAGGGTTTGATACATCAAGTGGCCTTCATCTTCTCGGGCCCCAATATCTTTTCCAGATCCCAAGACTTGGAAGGTGTTTGTTTGAGCTTGGAAGCAAACGTTCCCCGGCTTGCTCACGGGCCCTAGATCAAGGCTAAGCCAGGGAGTGGGAGGTGGCAAACAGCCAGAAACCACGTTAATGTTTAGATTGGTATGGGAGATAGCTTGATTGTTATCTTCTACTTCCAGACGGAGCGTTTGTACACCCAGATCAAATTCATAGGTAAACTCTTTTTGGTTTGAGATAAGTTCATTGCCCAAAAACCAACGATAGGCAATGATAGTCCCATCTGGGTCATTTGAGTTTGCCGCACTTAGTTGGACAAACTCTTTACCATCCCCTCCCAGGTCTTCTATTTCTAAATCAGGTCCCGCCAGGGCATTGGGAGCTAGGTTTATGGAATAATCGCAAAGAA
The DNA here is from genome assembly GCA_963922455.1 of uncultured Microscillaceae bacterium. GTDB lineage: Bacteria > Bacteroidota > Bacteroidia > Cytophagales > Microscillaceae > CAWUIO01. The sequence continues at coordinate 55,065 of CAWUIO010000012.1, read as the reverse complement.
TGCTTGGTTTGGGCCCTAAACCACTAGGGCTTACATTTTCACTTTTCAAGATGAGTTTATCCAGTTGGGCGCCGGGTTCCCGGAAAGCAATGTCAATGGTGTGGCGGCCGGCATCCCATTGGAACTTATTGGCACCTTGGTTACTTTTTAGGGGATTCCAGCTAAATTCATCATCTATTTTTATACCGTCAAACCAGAGGATCCATTCTCCCTCGTCCACTCGGATCCAATAGGAGTCATTTTGGGAGCTTGGCGCCAAAATGCGGGCAAATCCATAATAGGTTCCAGCTTGGGGCAGGTCCATCTGAAATCTAATTCGGTTTTCTGGCAGGTCAGGTGGGGCAGGAAACAAGCTCTTGGCTGTTTTGGGCACCATGGAAAATCCTCCGGAAGCTAGATTGGAGGGCTCCAGTTCCCAAATTTCCCCATTCCACTCGGCGCATTCAGCTTCTAGAATGATTTCTTCTTCTAGGGTTCCTGGTTTTAAAACCCGTATTTGTACCATATCGCTGGACTGGGTTCCAGACTCATCTTCTACCCTCAATACGATCGTATAGGTGCCCTCCTGAGAAAAATTCAGATTTAATTCGGGGCCAGATATTTTAATAATATCTCCGTTAAATACCCATTCCCAACTGTAGCTTACTATTTGTCCGTTGGGAGCCGTAGACTTAAAGGCATTGAGGTTAAGCTCAAGAGGGGCGGTACCACTGTTGAGGTTGGTTTCTATGAGGGCTTTCGGAAGGCTTGATTGGCTTCTTGTAGACCTGAAACAGCCTTTGTCGGTAGCTCCCAAACCCTTTACTGTGAGAGGCTCACGGGAAAGAACAATTTTATCGAGTAGGGTTGTAGGCTCACGGTATGCGAAGTCAATGGTATTGATTCCTTCCATCAGGCTTAGGTTGGCATTGGGCAAAGTAAACCAACGGAATTTATCTCCGATTTCAATTCCAGACCACCATTGTATCCAGGGGCCTTCATTGAGGCGAGCCCAATAGGAATTGGCTGCAGAGGATGCGGCCAGGATACGGGCTTGTAAGGTATAATTTCCGGCTACCTCGTTATTAAATTCGAAGCGTACCCGGTTTTCGGGTAGATCGGTGGGTGGGGCTCCAATACTTTTCAAATCTTTCACATATACATACTCCCCATTAGAGGCAGTTACATCCTTCTCGATGATCCAATTGCTTCCTACTTGGGCACACTCGGCTTCCAACCAAATTTCATTATTTTTTTGTTCTGGGGGAACCACATTTAGTACAATATCCAGCTGAGCAGATGCATAGCCAGGAGCTGTAGCACTTAATTGAGCTTCATACGATCCAGGTTGTAAATCGCCGGTGTTCATAAACAACTCGATGGGGACCCCAAAATTATCCGTGCTTTGATGACTAAAAGAGGCCTCAATCCAATTGGGCATGGCCGTTTCGTTGAGGAAGAAGGGTGTGTTCCCAAAATATGTCCAAAGCAGGGTTTTAAGATTGTGATTTTCGTTAGGAGCAAGCTCAATTTCTATTTTTGATGGCCAAAACCCTAGCTCAGTTCGTTTGGGCCGCTCAAACGCGGTTTTTTTCAATTCGCTGAGGGGTATATCCCATCTAGCCCCCCCATTACCTACATAAAGTTCATCATTTATCACCCGAGCGTTAGGAGCCAACCGTCTTAATTCTTGGGTGCCTAACTCTTGCCAAAAATTCAATTCTGGGTCGTAAATAGTAACTTCTTCCATGGTCAGTTTGGCATTCCCATCGGTAACCCCAAAAAATGACCGCCCCCCTACGGTTACAATTTTGCCATCACTGGTGGCAAAAGTCCCAGGGTCATTGTGTGAACGGCGAGCTGGTAAATCAGCTTTTTTGGTCCATAAATCAAGGTAGGGGTCATAGGCGTGTACAAACATTACATCTTCGGGTACGGGTGGGATATCGTGTCCAAAGGCTCCCCCCACGGCATAAATTCTACCTCCGACGGTAACTGCGCTAAAATGGTTACGAGGCAGATCAAGCGGGGCAGCTTGTTGCCAGCCTGCCTGTGGGTTTTCAGTGTCCCAAACATAATGGCGAGGAATATCGGTAGCCCTATCCTTTTCCAAGCCACCAAACAAGTGGATTTGTTTGCCCAGCCGAGCAACTCCATTGGATGCAATAAGTTCAGGCAGTGAAGGGCCTAAACGCCAAGTTTGCGTTTTCGTATTAAAAATTTGTACTATATCAGTAGGTCTACGGTCTGTCGTAAAACCACCAGGAATCCATATGTCATCACCAATACGGGCAATCCCTACGTGGCTTACTCCCAAGGGCATATCGGGCAATACAGTCCACTCATTGTTTATAGGATTATACACTTCGCTTTTTCCGGTGGTAGAAAGCTCAAAGTTACCATCGGCATTCCAGTCAAAGCTGTCGGTAATACCCCCGAATGAATAAAATAATCCATTGTGAGTTATACATTGGCCTTCCAAATGGGTAAAATAGCTAGGTGCTAAATCTATCCAATTGAAATCCTCGAGTACTTCAATCTGGAAGGGTGGCTTCTCTGTATAAGGAGTAGGCTCCAAATAGTTTTGAATAGAAGCCTTAGGGCTTTCCATTTTTTCTTTGATCTTGGAAGTATCCTCTGGGAAATAAAAGTTAATTTCTGCGAGGATGGGTTTTAATAGTGTATTCCAAGTACCTATGTTGGTTTCAGGGACATATTTTTTAGGATGAAAGCCAAAAGATACCAAAGCTATGCATCCTAAAATTGTAGTTATGATGAATATCTGACGAAGAGATAAACATTTTCTTATACCTGTAATCTTGTTGATCATAGTTATTTCAATAATTATAGCCAGAGGCTTATCGTATAGGCCCATTCAAGTGACTGGGCCTTGGGTAAACTGGTGAATACGTTTTTAATTTTTTATTAATCGTTGGGCTTCATTTTTTATGCCTACCCCTTGCACATATAGATAATAAATACCCATTTTCAGATCAAGGTTGGATAGATCTAGTTGTAGGAGTGATTCATTGCTAAGCAATTTTAAACCACTGGCTACATGAAGTCCATTTTCCGAATAAATATCAAATTGGATATCTCCATTATAAGGAGAACTAAGCTCCACATGTAAATCTTGCCCTGCTATCAGCGGATTTTCATACACTCGCTTAATGTAAATTACTTCGCTTTCTGATTGAGGCGCGTTATTCTGATTAGCAAGTGAGCTCATTTGAGCATTTGCATTAGGAATCAGTTCAATAGCAGAAACCTTTGCTTGATTTACAGAAGCCGAGAAAGCAATGTCCATGGATTGATCGCTAACTTCCACTTCTTGTTCTACGATCAAGGCTGTGATGGGACCTACTTGGGCATTTAAATCTAGGTCTGTAAGCCCAGGCATTGCTTGTCCTTCCAGAGTAGCACTAAGTACTCTACGGTTGGCTCCGCCCGGTCCCGCTGTGGGGGCTCCCCAGTAAATCTCAGCTAAGTGGACCCTAACCAGGTAGCTACCGTTTTCTACTGGAATGTTGTAAGTAAATTCTTCCAAATCATTAATACTACTTCTTTCTGTTTGGTACAGGGCATCAGCATCTGTATTCAAAATATCAGCACTAAGATCTTTAATGGTAAACGATTTGGTATTAACAGAGAAATAATTGTCAGCGATGAATGTAAGACCGTTGGCATCAAGCTCCGGTCCTCCGGCATTAATCCGTATAGGAGACTGGGTCATGACTGGGCCCTCAGAAATTATTAAGAGTGAGCTTTGACTTTCTAAGCCCTCTTCATCACGTACCGTCAAGCTTACTTGGTAAGTCCCTTCAGGGAAACTAACTTGGGTTTGTACCCCTTGGGCTGTACGAGACTCATCTCCTTCCATCCATGACCACTCATAAGACACAATTCCTTTATCATCGGTTGATCCGGAAGCATCTAAATTAACTGATAAAGGAGCTAAGCCTTGATTCACGTCAGATTGGGCAAGTGCCACTGGCGCTTCATTGGTACTTTGGCAAGTATTTTCGGCAACTTCTCCCATACCCTGTGGAGTTAAGCCATCCCGACGTAGCATAAATTTATCCAGGAGCGTTCCGTTTTCACGGTACAGGATTTCCATCACGTGACTTCCTGCTTCTAAGCTTACCGGGCTACTAATGGTTGAAGATGTAATTTTCAACCAACGGAAACCTTTGCCAATGATTTGGAAACAGTATACATAGTGCCAAGGGCCACTTTCGTCAAAACGTATCCAATAGGAGTCCCCTCCGGCATCTGGGGCAGAAAGGCGGGCAAAAACTTCATAATTATCTGTATGGGTTACTTCAAAAGGAAAGCGTAGGATACTTTCGGGGCTTACATCCTGAGGTTGCGCTCTTTTATTGCTCAAGTCATCGGCCAAAAAGACTATAAATTCACCTTCTGATGCATCGGGCGAGCTTTCTTTGGTCCAGTTACTTCCTTGTTCGGCACATTCTGCTTCTAGGCTAATAAAGAATTTTTCGGGGACGGGCCTGGCCGTTATTTCCCAATTTACGCTAACACTAACGGCGGCATTGATACTATCAGTAACCTGCACCGTAACGTCATACATTCCAGGAGTGGCATTTAAGGTTCCACTTACCAAACCACTAGCCTTATCCATCATTAAACCTTGGGGAAGGCCCAATGCATCATACGTTAAGGGGTCATTTTCAGTATCCTGGGCATTAACGATGGCCAAGTCACTCACGGTAGCGCCTTCTTCAGTTTGCGGGTTTAAGGCAACACTAACTTGGGGGGCTTGATTGACCGGTACAGAAGTCACCTCCCAGTTTACCAAGGTACTTACCGCTGGATTTGTATTGTCGCTAACGTTTACTGTCACTTCGTATATACCCGGGTTTGCGCTCAGGTTGCCACTTACTAAACCGCTGGCCGGATCCATATTTAATGATGCGGGGAGTCCTTCAGCACTGTACTGTAAGGCATCATTTTCATTATCCTGAGCACTGACAATGGCCAGGCCGGTAATCGTTGTGCCTGTTTCGGTCTGTGGATTTAAAACCACGGTTAATTGAGGAGATAGATTAACTGGTAATGCCCTTATCTCCCAATTCAATGTATCGAGTACAGGCGGGTTAACATTATCGGTTACACTCAGATATACTTCATAATTGCCCGGGTTGGCCGAAATGATCCCACTTACCAAACCAGTAGTTTGAGACATACTAAGTCCTTCTGGCAGCCCTGTGGCATTGTATATTAAGACGTCATTTTCATTGTCCAGGGCACTTACTATGCTTAGGTTTGATATTTCAGAGCCTTCTTCGCTTTGAAGGTCAGGGACTAAGGTTAGCTGAGGAGGTAGGTTTGGGCTTGGGTTGGTACAATTACTGCCCTCAGTACCTAGGTCAGTGGGTTGCTGCCCAGTTTGGTCTACGTAAATTTTATCCAGTTGGGCCCCTTTTTCTCTGTAAGCAATATCCAGGGTATTGTTACCGCTTAGTAGGGTAAAAGTGGTAGCGGCGATTTTTGCCCAACGAAATTCGGTGGAAGGATCCAAGCCTTGCCACCATTTGATCCATTCTCCATCATTAAGCCTCACCCAGAATGAGTTTTGTGAGTGATCAAAAGCCTTGTAGCGGGCAAAAATATGATACACCCCTCCCTCAGACATATCAAGGGGGAAGCGTACATAATTCTCTGGGATGTCTTCTGGCGCCCGGTTTATACTATTGCTAGCTCCTCGGTAAACTACATAATTCCCTTTGGAGGCATCAGCAGAACTTTCTTCCATCCAATTTGAGCCTATTTGGGCACACTCGGCTTCCAACCAGGCACTGGAACCAATTTGATTGGGGTTTTCAAGGACCAAGTCAATTTGCAAAGTAGCCGAGGTGAAGCCAGGGGCACTAGCTACCAAGACAGCTTGATAGGTTCCAGAACTTACATTTTGGGTTTGAATAGTAGCATACACCGGCACTCCCTCTGAAATCGCTGAGGCAGGCGGGTTATTTAAGGATAACCACTCGGCTCCACTCTGAATATCGAGAGTTACGGTAGTTTCTCCGTATAAAGTCCAAAGCAAAGCCGTTAGGTCTGCCGTTTCGCCTATGTTCAGCTGAAAAGACGTAGCTTTGGCAGAAAAGCCAAGCTCTTTTATTTCTGAGAAATTCACTTTGGTACATTTAAGCTCTGAGGTTGGGGTGTCCCACCGGGTTCCACCACTTCCGATAAACATTTCATTGCCTACTAAACGAGCAAATGGAGCTAATCTACGCGCTTCTTGTACACCGAATTCCATCCACGTATTGCTAATGGGATCATAGATGGTTATTTCTTCCATTGTGAGCTTGGCATCCCCACTAGTTACGCCAAAAAAGGAGCGCCCGCCCACAGTGATGATGCGGCCATCTGGGGTAATAAAAGAACCCGGATCATTATGGGAGCGACTTGCTGGCAGGTCGGCTAAGGTGGTCCAAGAGTCGCTTACCGGATCGTAAACAGTTACTGTGGGCAGGTCTTCGGGAACAGGTGGGATATCGTGCCCGGTAGCCCCCCCTATGGCGTAAATTTTTCCTCTTTGTGTAACCGTAGAGAAATGGTTACGACCGTTGGTGAAGGGAGCGGCCCGTTGCCAACCTAATTCCGGATAATCCAAATCATAAAAGTAGTGATTGGTATTCGCATCGATACGGTTGAATTGCAAACCACCAAATACGTGTACCTGATTGCCTAGTCGGGCTACGCCATTAGAAGCAAATGGCTCAGGAAGTTCGGGGCCATATCGCCAAGTTTGGCTCGTCATATTAAATATCTGAACTGTACTCAAGGCAGATTCACCAGAATCAAAGCCCCCAGGTAACCAAATTTCATCTCCTATGCGCACGGCTCCTAGGTGGGTAACGGCATCCAACATATTAGGGAGTTGGGTCCACGTATCAGTGGATGCATCGTAGTATTCACAGATATTACTGGCCGCAAGGGCATCGACGAAGCCTCCAAAAACATAGATTTTATCCTCTACTTGTACGGCGGGACCTTCCAAGTGCGTTGAAAAGCTATTCGTTTTATTTTGCCATTGGTAGAGAGGGCCATCACACGAATAAGCCTCCATAAAATCTTCTTGGTTTGTAATTTCATCATTGCCAGGTTGTTCAGAGCCGGCTGCCAAGTACACATCACCTTGGTAAACGATGGCCTGCGTACCGTGCCGCCCTGTATTTAGGTCGTCCAATCTACGCCAAGTACCCAGATCAAGGTCGAGGGCTTCTACCCGGAGCAAGGATTCCAAATTGTCAGTAGTTTCGCCACCAATTACCAAGAGTTCGTTCCCTAAAATGGCATTGGAGGCTCCCGCCCGGGGGCTTGGTAAATCGGAGGGGTTTTCGCCAGCAACCAGCCAACGGTTATTCGTAAAATCATATACATCTACTGCCACTTCGGTGTCACCAGCACTACCCACCGAGGGGATATCTTGGCTAGAACGTCTACCGCCAGCTACAAACATTTTATCTTGAAAAACTGCCGCATGAAAATGATCCCGAGCGTGGGGAGCATCCGCTAAGATCTCCCAAGTATCATTCACTGGATCATAGCAATCAAACCAAGATACGTGGGCTGGGGTAGTACCATCTTCCATTTTGGAGCGGTGGCCATTGCGGTTACCGCCAACGATATAAAATTTATCTTGATACAAGACCACTCCCGAGGAACCCCGGCGCCGGGCTTCTGGAACTTCTGGCCCATCAGTCAAGGTGTTTTGAACTGGGTCGTAAATGAGGATATTGGGATACGGATCTTCATTGGGAAAATTATCCGTTAAAGCACCCATGATGTATATTTTGTTGTCATAGGCTAGAGCCTGAAAGTGATGGATGTTATTGAGAAGGGTATGGGTGCGCGACCAGATTTTGGATTGTGGGTCGTAAACGGCGATTTCTTTGTTTCCCCGCCCTCCTAAAAGGTAGAATTTTCCATTCAATTCTACAAAGCCCGACTCGTGTCTTTTCCAATCACCGCGCGCTGCTTGGTCTTCTTGGACGAACCATTCTCCTTCACAAACCTGAGCCTTTGAATCGGGATAAATCGCGACTATACATAGGAACACCAGCGCGATTCTAAGATAATCGTTAAGATGTAATTTGATTCCGAAGATCATTATACTGTTGTTTTGTTATTTTTAAATTGAGATTATAGACCACCTCACTGAAATAAATTTTCAATAGGACAATGTAGACTGGAGAAGAAGAAGATTTTTGTTGAAATGGGCCTCGATTGATCCCACATACAAATATCAGAAATTATGCCGTCCGTCCCAGGTTTTTTTTACTTTTCTTTTAGGACGAAAATTTACAATGTAAGTTTTCAAGCTTTTAGGCGCGTATACTTGGCAAAAGTATACGAAAAGCGGTTTTCTTGGTCAGGAGAATAGTCTTTTGCCTGAAGCTGCTCCCAATCTTCCCAAGGGATTTCTGGAAAAAAACTGTCTGCCTTAAATGCTGCCCGGATGTGGGTTAGATACAAATAATTCGCAATGGGAAGGGTTTTCTCATAAAGGGAAGCTCCCCCTAGTACAAATACCTCGTTTTCATCTTTCAATAATTCCAAAGCTTCCTCGAGATTATACGCTTGATAAAAGCCTTCTTCTAATTCGAGTTGGCTACTCCGGCTCAGTATAACATTCTTATATGTCGAGAATTGGGCATCTACATTTTGGTAGCTCAATCGCCCCATCATCACCGGTTTGTCCAGGATCATCTGTTTAAAGTAAGCCGTGTCTGCTGGCAAATGCCAGGGTAAGCGATTGTCTAGGCCTAGTTCCCGGTTTTCGCCAATGGCAGCAATCAAGGAAAATATCATGTAGTTCGTATTTTAGGTCTTGGTGAAAAGAATTTTGATTTGCTCCAACAATTTGTCCTTATCTGGCTTAAATTTTTGTCAGGCGTCTTACAAAAAAAGCATTAATTTTTCATTGGGTTTTGGCTTAGGGATAGAGCGGCCTGTCTGAGCCCGCCGCTGCCTGAGGGTAGGCAGGCGAGTAGCGATAGCCCGGCCCGCGCCAGCCCCTATTGTTATACTGAAACTCCTATTTTTTTTGCGCGGGCAAGCCCCAACTCTTCTTTTTTTATAAGTTAATATACTACACTATTTACCCAATCTTTAGGCATATGGTTTTCTGACAAGCCTAGCCGCTTCACTAAATATGGGGGTATAATGCAATGCAAACAAGAAGTATGAAGCGTATAAAACCCCGTCAAAATGTACACCGCCTACTTTTGGTGTGATCCCTACAAACATGGACTTAATGAGGCAAAACTTACCCCAGTTTATTAAAAAAAGCCATTCCTGTTGTATTCGTAATTATCTCACAAGCCGTGGGCAAGGAAGATAAGGGTTTCCTTAGCCAAATAGCCTCTAAACTAACATAGGGTTTACGTTTGGCTTTTTTGAGATTCATCTATTTACTATAAAATTATCGTTGTGAGGGTACCAGATAATGTAGGCATTTTACCACATTGATACCTGTTATTTGGGAGCAGGCATAGATCCTTTATGAAATCAAATTTTTTTTTTCACACAATATTGTTTTTGCTGGTTTATCCGCTTGGCTTGCTTCAGGCTCAGGAGACGGTCATTAGTATCCGAGATGAGAAGAAACTTGTGGAGGGCATGCCTGTCAACATTGAAACTATCTCTCCCGAATATTCCAACCTAAAATTTAGACAAGTACAAAACCCTCAATTGTCTTGGCGTCCTCATTACCCCAAGCACCTTCGTACCCGAAAACGCCTTTGGGCTCGTTTCCGCATCAAAAGTGAGTTGACCCATACCTCAGATTGGGCCTTATCGATGGGTAAGTATGATCAAATAGAAGTTCATATCATTCGCCAAAACGGGGAAAAAGAAGAATATAAAACCGGGGAGTTGGTGCATAAACGCTTTCGCCCCTATTTTCGGAGCAATCGTGAGGGTGTGGTGCCCCTTGAGCTATTACCTGGCGAAGAGGTGCAGGTTTATTTTAAAATCTTTCCCCTAAGCGATATACCTTGGTACTTACATATTCAAGTAATCCCCGAAAGGATTTGGTACGGCAAAGGGCAGGCCTTGAGTTTATACCACGGTATCTTTCACGGGATTTTATTCATTATGCTGGTCTACAATCTCTTGATGTATACCTTATTAAAGGATATAGGCTACTTAAATTATTGTGCCTACATTGCCGCCTCCTTGGTATATTTTCTCTGGTTTTTCGGCTACACGGGTGAATTTTTATTACCTGAGCACCCTCGCTTAAACCTGCACTTAGGCGTTTTTTGTGGCTTAATGAGTATTTTTTACTTCCGATTTATCGTTCGGATTGTGGAAGAGAGTCCCCATTCCCAGGTTTTCTTGAAAGCTTTACAGCTTAATGTATGGTTCCAAATAGGTGTAACGAGTATCGCCTTCTTAATCATCTTTTTGGCCAATCGTTTTTATTTGGCCTTGGCTCTCATCAATGCCAGTTTGTTGATCGGCATTATCTTGGGAATTGTTGTCGTGTACCGTTCTCGGAAAAAGTTTGAGATAGCCTCCTTTGTTTTGAGTGGCAACTCACTTTTGTTGCTCGGTACCGTCTGTGCCATATTTACTTACTATCTCAACCAATCCATCCCCTTTATCATCTTTGCCCAAATTGGCGTAGTGGGTGAAATCATGCTTTTCTCCCTAGGTTTAGGCTATAGGCTAAAATTACAAAGGGGACTAAATTTTAAAGAAAAGCCCAAATTGCTTTACCACTTAAAAACCAAGGAGGCACGGCAGCAATACGAAAACCAACTCTTATCGCAAGAAGTAAGCTATCAGCTCAAAACCATAGAGGAGCAGAAGCACGAGATAACGACCAAAAATAATATCCTGGAAGTGCAGCACGCGGAAATCCTCATGCAAAAAAATGCTATTGAGGATAAAAACCGTCAACTGGTACATAATGAAAGGCGCTTAATGCAAAGTTTGGAAGAACTTCAAGTTACTCAAGAAGCCCTTATCAAGAAACACAATGTCCTGGAGCTCATTAATGAACAACTACGTACCAGCGAAGACAACCTAAAAAGCGCCTACCGTAAAGTGCAAGCCGAAGAAGAAAAGGTCCGGAAAAAGAATGAAGAAATCAATAAAATAAATGAGGTCTTAGAACAAGAAGTGAGGGCCCGTACCGAGCAACTCAACCAGGCCTTGCGGGAGCTTGATATTTTTATTTATCGGGCTTCTCACGATTTTAGGCGCCCTCTTACCACCCTTATGGGTATCTCTCAGGTAGCCGACATGACCCTTACCGATCCCGACTCATTAGAGCTTTTTGAGAAAGTCACTTTAACTGCCAAAAACATGGACAAGATGCTGGTCAAGCTCATGATGGTATGTGATATCAATGACCAAAACCTTGAGTACGAGAGAGTGAAGTTTCAGCCGATTATTCGTAACATACAAAAACGACTTTCTGAAAAAATAGAGAAATATAATATCCGGGTAACGTGTGAAATACAAGAGTCCATGCACTTTGTAAGCAATGATACGCTAATCCACTCGATCTTATATAATCTCATAGAAAACTCCATTCTATTTTGCCGACCAAAAGACGACCCAATTGTTAAAATAGAGATTTTTATGGAGGGCCAAATGGCCACTTTACAAGTCTCCGATAATGGCCAAGGAATCGCTCCAGAGTATCACGCCAATATTTTTGACATGTATTTCCGGGCCAATGAGGCTTCCCAGGGCAATGGCTTGGGGCTATATGTTGTCAAACGGGCTATCAAACGCCTGCGGGGTAGCGTCCACTTTGAAAGTAAGCTCCAACAATCAAGCGTTTTCACAATCCAGCTGCCGGCTATTTTTCAGGAAGACATGTTAACGCGTGACTTAAAAAGTGACGTAAGCGCCTTAAATTAAGCTCCCTAAGCAAGCGCTTGCGAGAAATGAAAAAATGTATAAAAAAGGGGCTTCCCCGCGCAATCTCCTCTTGTGCCCGGTAAAACATGTAGCTTGGGCGCGGGTCGGGCTCTCGCTACTCGCCGGCTCACCCGCAATCCGGCGGCGGGCTCAAACAGGCCGCTCCATCCCTAAGCCAAGAAATACGGCTTGAACCAATTATAAGTGTATCAAAAAACCAATACCCGGCCTTATGTAGTATTCCTGTACCTCATCCCGGATCAGATAATGAAAGCTGGCCGAAAAAAGCAGGTCAACTCGGGGGCTCAGGAGGACCCGCATACCTAATTTGGGTGCGATCCCAAAACGGGTCTCATTACTTACAATACTTTGGTTATTCGCAAATTGTAAAGAACGAAACCCGATTAAGTATAAGCCTGTTTCTAATTGGGCCAGGACTTCAAAATTTTCATCTCCCAAGCAATAGCCAACCCGCAGCGTAAAGGGTACGATACTTGAGCGCAATTCATCGCCGCTTAAATCGCTATTCTCCTGCCGAAAAGCATAATAGCCCAGACCAAGGCCGAGTCGGACACGATTGTCAAAACGATAATAAATGCCCGCATCTCCGCCAATGCCAGTTTCCAAGCGTCGGGCTAAATTTCCTAAAGGAAATACCCCTCCTCCTTCCAACACGAGCGTCCATTGAGCTTGTAGGGAGGATAGGCCCAGGTTATAAATCAGTAAAATCAGTAGTATTTTTTTCAAGGAAGTAATTATATGATGTATTCTTCCTTACGAACACGTACTCGGTAAAAAATAAATCCAAACCAAAGCAAAAAAGCGAGCACAAAGCCAAACAGGATCCATCCATATTCACTCAGTTTTCCCCCAATGCCCCGGTTGACAAACCAAATTTTGCCCACACAGGTAATCACCACCACATTGATCATAATGGCAAAACCATAGATCCAAACCCGAAATATGTCCTTTAAACGTTCTTTTCTTTCGGGAGAAGCCCGCCAAAAGTCTACCTCCGGCATCTCCATACGATGCATGGGCAGCCTTTGTAACTGCATCACCACCATAGACAATATAAAATTTGAAAAAATGACAATGGCCGAACTCGCATAAAAATAGGTATCCACCGAAACCCGAAATTGATGGCCCCCATCGGCATCTCTGTACAAAACTAAGGTCGTAGAGCGGTCGGATAGCTCCATGTAAGATAATACCAATAAAACCACAAAAAGTAAAATGCTTACATTTTTAAAAAATCGTACTACTTTTCCCATAATTCAAGGGCTCAATTCAAGATATATTACTGAGAAACTGGGTTAGTTTAATCCTTGCCAGCAAAATGTACCACTTGGAGGCCTGATAAAATCAGGTGTCCGTATTTCCAGAGTAAATTGGCCCTGGGCCGTCCAAAGGATTTATTTAAACTGTTTGCCAACTAAGGTATTCTATTTTCTTTATAAAAAACACCATTCATTCTATTTTCAAGGGCAATTCTTACCGTATGGCTGTCCTCAAAACATGCTATTTTGACAATCTTCTGCTTTTACCCAGCCGGCATTGAACTAATTTAGGCCCAGGATCTTTCTGATTTAGGATATTGTAGCTAATTTTGCCAAATTACCCCATTCAAAATGCCCAATAAAAGGCTTTAATTTTTTGCTAAGCAAGTGTGTATGGCCGAAAACCCAAGTACCCATCCTTTCCTTAGAGAATTTAAAGAGTTCATTATCCCTAAGCTAAAATTTGCCGCCACCTCTTCTCTGGCTACGCTTGTAGATAATATTCTGTATAACCTATTAGTTTATACCGTCCTAGATGCTGTAAGCTCCAACCTAATTTCGTCTAGTTGCGGTATGCTCATTAATTTTTTCCTCCAAAAACGCTATGTATTTTTTCTGAGAAGAGATTTATACTCAGCCTTTTTCATGTCTATTGGTTTTTCCTTGCTAGGGATAGCCATTGGCACCTATATTGTCTATTGGCTCACTCATTATCCTTTCTTTGCCAAATATCAATTTGTCACCAAGCTCCTGGTTACAGGTATTATCTTTTTTTATAACTTCTATACCAAGCGCTTTGCTTTTGAAAAAATACTGCGCCGTAAAAGAGATCCCGAAGTAAGCCAAAGTTTATAAAAACCTTAATCTGGTTTCCTGATCAGATAGATAGTACGCCCATCCGAAATAAACTCCATAAGTGTTTCAAATGGCTCTTCCAGGGAAATTTCCTCGTCTTTTAAGAAATACATTCCTTCCTGGAAGCTAGCACTCCGGCTCAACACTTTTTGTCTAGAGCGCTCGAGGTAAAATACCGTGGTAAGATGAATCTCCGAGGCCTCCCATAAATACAAAGGCGCCTCCCCTACTTCCTCATAAATTGCATAGGCAATATCTTGCATGTCCTTTCCCAGACCTTCTTGGGCCAAATCGGGTATCACCGTAAAGTTTACGACCCACCGTACCAGTACCAAAGCACTTACCAAGCATAAAAACCGGTATGCCTTCTTTTGCCAATATAGCCAAGACAAAAGTAAAGCAAAAGCAAAAGTGATCGCACTGATGGTGTATATCTCGTATCGCGGAATGAACTCAAAGTTGGGAATAAATGGCAAAGTCCAAGCCCCAATACCTAAGGAAAAGACCAGTACTCCGCCTAAAATAACACCCAACTTAGCCCAAAAACGCTCTTCAGTCGGTCTATGAAAATAGCCATATACCATCAAGATAATCAACAAAGGATGAAACATGTAGATATACCGCGGACGAGTACCCGGAGAAATCCAATACACCCATATATTGGCCAATATCATCAAGCCACAATAAGCCACAAAAGGATGGCGCCTCAAGGTATGCATATAGCCCCTATGCCAGCCCCAAATCAGCAGTAAGGACCCGGGCAGCAAGTTGAGCCATAAATTCACAGGAAATAGATACAAATGATGAAAAAATTTGCTCAGCTTATTTTCTAAAACCGTACGCTCACTAGCCTGCGACCACATATAGTAGAAATAGTTTTCTAATGCATTGTAGCGTAAATAAATAGCAAAATACCCTCCTACCAAGAGAAAAAAGACCAAGACCCCAGCTAGGTGAGGCCCGGAAAACAGACGCTTCCACTCTCCCCTAAGCAGCAGATAAGCCGTGATACTTAAGCCCAAAAATACCAAGGTAGGGAAGCCTTTGGTCAAGGCCCCAATGGCCCCTAATATATACGTAATCATAAAGGCCGTATACGCCTTCTGCTTCGCATCGAAGTGATACAAACTCAAAAAGCCCGCATAGGTGATCAGTGAATAAAAGATATCAATTTCTGCCAGGCGACTAAAATGGATATACATATGGGAGGCTACCATGGTAAACAAAGCCGCATATAGCGCCTCTCGCTTCCCTACGTGTATTTTCACGGCCTGAAACGTTAATAGACTCATCAACACCAAAGAGATGGGCGTTACTAAGCGGTACGCAAACTCAGATTGAGATCCCAGCATGTTGGTAAAAAAGATGAGTAACCAGTTATATACCGGGGGCTTTTTATAATAAAAGTCCCCAGTTTGCGTAGGTACCCAATAATTTTGGTTCAACTGCATTTCCAGGCCAATCAAGGCCCGACGGGGCTCCTCAAAGTGTAAGGGATTGAGCCCTAAATTGTAGAGTAGGGAAAGAATAAGAAAAAAACATAAGATTAAAACCCAAGTAATCTCGCCGGGCAACCAGGATTGGGAAGAAGATGGCATGTCATTAAAATTTATCAGGTAAATTGTCTTAGATTGAGGCGAGCGTATATCCCCTCACGATTGGCCAATAGACTTTCGTGCTTACCGCGTTCGCGTATCTGTCCGCCATCTACCACTAAAATCTCATCGGCATCTTGAATCGTACTCAAACGGTGGGCAATAATCAATGAGGTACGGTTTTCCATCAATTTATTGAGGGCATCCTGTACTACCTGCTCCGATTTTGAGTCCAGTGAGGAGGTCGCTTCATCCAAAATCAAGATGGGAGGGTTTTTAAAAACGGCTCGGGCAATGGCCAAACGCTGCCTTTGCCCGCCCGATAGCAAAACGCCCCGATCCCCAATGACCGTCTGGTACCCCTCCTCCTTTTGCATAATAAACTCGTGGGCATTGGCAATTTTGGCTGCCTGCACGACCTGCTCCATATCGGCTCCAGGATGGGCAAAAGCTATATTATTAAATATCGTATCGTGAAACAGGATAGGGTCTTGGGTCACAATCCCCATCAAGCCCCGCAAGTCTTGCAAGCTATAGTCTTTGATATTGACCCCGTCCAGATAAATACTTCCCTTCTCTACGTCATAAAAACGGGGAATTAAATCGGCAATCGTAGACTTCCCACTTCCCGAGGGCCCCACTAAAGCAATAGATTTACCTTTTTCCAGATGAAAGTTTACGTCTTCTAGGGTCCAGTCTTCCTCGTAGCGGAAATACACATTTTCAAAGCGAATCCCTTCTTCAAAATGAGTGAGCGGTTTGGAAGGTTCCTTTACCTGTATGTCAGGCACAGCATCCAGTAGTTCAAAAACCCGCATACCCGAGATCAAGCTACGCTGAATATTGCTGATCGCCACCGAAAAACTTTTGGCCGGGCTCAAAATTTGCGAAAAAAGCGCGATATAAAAGATAAACTGGGAGGGGCTCAATTCATCGGGCGAATTAAGCACCAAATTTCCTCCATAGAGTAAAATCAAAGCGACCGTGCTCACCCCCATAAATTCAGAAAAGGGCGAAGCCAGCTCCTTGGTATTGGCCATGCGCCGAATCACCCGGGCATAATGCCCATTTTCCCGGGAAAACTTGTCCCGCATATAAGGCTCCCCATTAAAGGCCTTGATCACCCGCATCCCGGTAAGGGTTTCATCGTAAATTCCCGTAGTGACGCTAGCCGATTGCTGGCTGCGGGTGGCATAAGTCCGCAAGCGTCGCACAATATACGATATCCCCAAACCGGATATCGGAATAACAAAAATGGTAAACATGGTCAACTTGACCGACACTTGGAAAAGGGCCGTAAAAAAAATGCCCATCACCAGGGGTTCTTTAAACAGGGTAAATAAACTCTTGGTAATGGAATGCTCAATCTCCAGAACATCGGTGGTAAGCCGGGCCATAATATCCCCGCGGTTTTTCTTGCTAAAAAAGCCCAAATGTAAGCGGGTAAGTTGATCAAATAACTGTCCCCGCAAATTCTCAATCGTTTGGGCCCGCAGGTACTCTACCACCCGTACACTCAAATATCTAAAGATATTCGACAAAAACACCGATATCACCAGGGTAGCACAGACATACTGTATGGCCCCAAATTTCCCGTAACTCAGCACGATTACGTCCAGATAATAATAAAAAAGGTCCAGGGGGTAATTGAAGTTGAGAGCAAAATCGGGAGGGGCACTAGGCATGGCCTTGGCCTCATCTTGAAACAAAATATCTAACAGAGGGATTAGCAAGCTCAAATTCACAAGACTGAATACCGTACTGAACATGGTAAAGATCAGGTAGGGAACCATAAAGCGAAGTAAGGGCCGGGCAAATCCCAGAAGTCTTAAGTAGGTCTGCATCGTTTAGTTCAAATCAAATATACGGGTTGACAAAAACTATTGGGCCTTGCGTTTCAAGCCAAGAAAAGCCTTCACGTGGCCCTTGGCCCTTCTCCAGGCCAAGTAAAAATTACGCCAACTCAAACTCATTTTATCTCCCGAGGTGATGGGAAATGTCCCTCTTTTAACAAAAATGGTATCACTATTAGTTTTGTACCAGACTTCATAATTTTCTCGCGCTATCCAATCCAATATTTCGTCTAGGAAAGGATTGATATAATATTTTCCGTGGGTCTCGATCGAGATAATAGCAGGCCGGCTCTTCATGTGCTTGATCACAAACCATTCTGAGCCTTCAATATCAATGCTGATCAGGTCAATATCTCCGGTATCCAGGCTATCAAAGCGTAGGGCTTCTATCTCTATGCTGTCCTCCTCCTTGATGACATAGCCATCATTTACCGTGGCCGGACTTTGGGCCAATCCTTCAATAAAACTAGAAGCCTCTCGTTTGTAAAGCCGTATCGTTCCGGGCGCATCATTGACGGCCACCGGATGTAGGCGCACGTGGGGAAAATCAGCAAAGGCATCGCGAATTTTGGCTACACATACAGGGTCGGCTTCCACCAAGGTAGCGGGGAGCCCCTCTTCAATAAAGGCCCGTATGTTGGAAGTTTCGGGGAGGTAGACTCCCACTTCAGCCACGTGTTGGGGTTGATACCCTTTTTGCTGGCATTTGTCGTACAGGAGTTTAAAACCGTCGGCCATGGCAAGAATCGTTTTGACTAAATAATCTCTAAAAGCTTGCTTTAAGCTTTCAATCTTCAAAAGTAAGCTGATTTTCAGACTATGTCGGCCAATCTGGGCTTTTTATTCTATTATCTGGGGCTTGCCCGCGCCAGAAGAGAATTTTTCCATAGGGTAGGATAGTGCCGGCGCGGGCCGGGCTTTCGCTACTCGCTGCCATTCCCCGCCGGGCCTACACGAGCTCAAACATGCCGCTCTATCCCTAAGCTGAAGAAGAGAGAGGAGAGAATAGAGATGGGAAAATTCAGCCGGGAGCCGGGACTTTATTGGAGCCAAGGAAGCTCGGGCATAATTGCCTAGAGGCCACATCTTTTCGCAAGAGCCTCGCGACTGCGGCGTTTTCGGCTGATCTCTTTTCTCTCCTTTCTGCTCTCTCCTCTCTCTTCTCTCCTCTCTCTTCTCTCCTCTCTCCTCTCTCCTCTCTCCTCTCTCCTCTCTGCTCTCTGCTCTCTGCTCTCTGCTCTCTGCTCTCTGCTCTCTGTTCTTCCTTCAGCTTAGGGATGGAAGCCCGCAGGGGGGAGACCTTCGCTGCCTGCGGGTGGGCCGGCTCCCGGCGTAGCCCGACAGCCCGACCGGCGCATCGCCAAATGGACAAGTAGCCCAAAACGTCCTTGCGCCGGGAAGCCCCATAAAAAATATCTACAATTGATCCATCAGGTGCTCCAATTGCTTCACCATTTGGTGATGACTATACAGGGCTTGTGCCTCTATACGGGCTTGCTC
Source organism: uncultured Microscillaceae bacterium (assembly GCA_963922455.1). GTDB lineage: Bacteria > Bacteroidota > Bacteroidia > Cytophagales > Microscillaceae > CAWUIO01. Next base: position 36,093 of record CAWUIO010000012.1, on the reverse strand, counting down.
ACCTAATTTTTGACGGTAGCCGGGATCTCGCAAAAGGCGTTTTAAACTCTCGCTCAGAGAATCAACATCGCCCGGTTCAAACAAAAGGCCCGTTTTCTCGGCCTGTACCAGTTCGCGGGTGCCCCCGCCATTGCTTCCCACCACCGGAAGGCCACAACTCATGGCCTCGATGGTGACCATGCCGTAGGTTTCGTTGGGAGTGCTCATCACAAAAATATCCAGGGCATAATAGGCTTTTTCTACCGCATCCAAGAATGGCCGAAAATGCACTTTATCTTCCAGCCCCAATTCCTTCACCAAATGTTCCAAATGTGGAAGGTAGCCTCCCTCCTCCCCCCGGGTTTCCTCTCCCAAGAGTAAACCCTCGGCCTCTAGGCCTGCATCCCGTATTTTCGCCAGGGCTTTGATGAGGTATTCTTGGCCTTTATGGGGATCATACCGGCCAATAATGCCAATTAAAGGTACGTCAAGGGGCAAATCGAGCGCTTGACGTATCTCGGCTTGGCTTTGCCCTACCTCCAAAAAACGTTGCATGTCAATGGCCAGCGGGATAATGTGAATCTTTTGCGGGTCTATATGGGTACGTTCCTGGGTATTTTTGCCCAGCCCAGGCAAGGGACTGATCCAGGCATCCAGCCTTCGGTACTGCATGGTATGGAGCCAATCCTTCTTATTGACCCCAATTTGCATTTCTTGAAAATAGATCACCTTGAGGCGGGGCATAAAAAACGATTTGAGGAGTATGCCCAAGTTGATATCCCCGGAATGATGGATGAACAAGTAATCCGGAAGCTGCCCCTCAATTTTTCGGAAAAGCCTAAGCAAGGAAAACACGTCGGCCTTCATACGAGACTCGTAGGGGAACACCTTGACTTTCGTTTCCGAAACCATCATACTAGCCGGAGATACGGGAGGAGTATACAAAGATACGTCGTGACCAGCTTCTGCCAACCACTGCGCGTGCCGGGCAATGTTCATTTCTAAGCCACCTTTGGCCATAGAGTTACATAAGAACGCAATTCGCTTAGCCATATTTTTCCTTATAAAATGTCTCGATTTGGTCATGCACCCGGGCTACACTAATGGCTCGTATGCAGGCACAATTGCCCGTCTTGCGGCAAGCATCACAGTTCGTTTCTGAGGCCAGGGCCCAAGCCTTTCTTCCTATGGGTTGCCACCTTCCGGGATCCATGGGGCGGATGGGTGGATAAATACCCAAGGCATACTTCCCCAGGGCAGCCGCCATGTGCAAAGGTCCGGTACTGGCCGCCAGGAGTCCATCGGCCGAGGCAATGAGCCGTATTAAATCATGTAGATCGACCTTACCCATCCAATTTTCTATTCGGGGCTCCTGGAGCAAAGCCGGGTACTCCTGCTGTATTAATTTTTCTTCGGCCTCTGTACCGGTCATAAAGATTTGAAACTTTTCTTCGGGCAATTGTTCAATCAAACGAGCATAGTATGCCAGAGGCCATTCCCGGGCGCTTCCTTTTGACTTAGGATGTATAATTAAACGAAAGCGATTGGCCCCAGGAGTACCGGCCTCGGCTAAGCTATCGGCTTCGAAATGTAAGAAATCTGCCATTTCGTGCAAACTAGGCGTGGGGGCCTTTTCTCCGGCCAAAAGGGGGGCTAAGAGCTTAAAATTTAGCTGGGATTCATGCAAAGGGGAACGTCTTCGACTAAAGTTTACCCGATGGTTGCAAGTATTCCAATGAAACCAGCGGTGACTGCTACCTACCCGGTGGGCAATCTTAGCTTTTTTGGCCAAGCGGGCCAAGGGGGCATCTGGGTAGACAAATATGATGGCATCGGCCCCTTTTTCAAGCAAATAATCCGGGTTTTCCAAGACAAAATCCCGGTCGATAAACTCATCTACATCCGGGCAATGCTCGACCAGGGCTTTGGTATACTTTTTACCCAAAAACAAAAGCCTAAGCGTGGGCTCAATAGACTTGAGGTATCCTAATAAGGGAAGGGTAAGCATTACATCCCCCAAATTATCCGTACGACTCATGATGAGGGTACGGATTGGGAAGCGAAATTCCATAGCTTGCTTCATACGATTTCTTTATTTCTTTGCTTCACGGTAAATTTCCTTCAATTTTACATACTTTATGAAGGTAGCAAATGCGGATATGACCGCAATAATAAACCCATAATACCCATCCCGGAAGCCCGCTTGCCAAAAGTAGCCCCTAAAAAACCGGAAGACCGAACGACCGACGATGGGAAACAAACCCGACTTTTTCCCTTTCTGGAAGGCTTCTCGGGCCCCAATTTCCGAATAGGAATTCAAGACCTGTATATGCTGCCCTATGGAGTGGAAAGAATAATGCAATAAATCACCCGAAATATAAGCCAAGCGGGTATTTTCTTTCAAAATTACTTTATCGTGGGGATTATCGCCTCCCCAACGCCCACACCTTCGGTCCCATAACCTAATCTTCCGGTCAGGATACCACCCCCCGTGGCGAATCCACTGGCCACAATAGCTGGTTAAGCGATTAAAGCGATAAGCCGGGTATTCCCAATTTTCTTTTACGCTTAGTATAGAATCTTTCAGTTTTTGGTCCAGGGCCTCATCGGCATCCAAAGAAAGGATGATATCATAGCTTGCTTGGTCAATAGCAAAATTTTTTTGCTGTACATGGCCCTCAAAAGGGTTTTTAATCACTTTGGCTCCCATATTTAGGGCTATTTCTTCGGTTTTATCGGCAGAAAAGGAATCTACTACCAGCAATTCATCGGCTACGGGAAGTAAAGAACGCAGGCAACGCTCAATGTTCTTTTCTTCATTGTAGGTAATAACCGTTGCCGATATTTTGACAGATTGGGCCATACATCCAGATTTAAATTTGGGGATTGGGGGCAAAATTATCCAAGGAGATCTCTCGCATACACTTAAAATGGCCCAACGGGCATTGATCTTTTCCGTGCCTCGAGCAAGGACGACAAGCCAAACCGTGGGTCTCCAGTATTTGGTGGGTTGCTCGGTAGGGGTAGGTATACAAGGCTGCCGTACCCCCAAAGAACGCATAAATCTTTTTCTGAAAAGCCGTGGCAATATGCATCAGGCCCGTATCATTTCCCACCAAATAACGGCATTGCCTTACCAAGGAGGCCGATTGGGCCAGAGAAAATTGTCCACAAGCATTATAAATAGCAAGGGCTTGAAAGGGATTATCTTGAAAGTATTGACGTATCTGCTCTCCACTTTCCCGGTCTTCTTTTCCCCCGATCAGCATGATAGGAGCATTTACTTTTTTGCATATATCCAATAACTTCTCTACAGGCACCCGCTTGGTGTACCGGCTGGCCCCAATCACAATAGCCACGTAAGACTTGCGGTGCGTTTCGGGCAATTGCTCCCGGTTTACTTCATCTTGGGGGTCAATGTAAAACTCCAAGCCTTTTCCATCATCGTGAACCCCCATCTTCTCAAGAGCTTCCCAGTACCAATCGGCAATATGGCGATGATCGAACAAATTTACCTTAAAACGTACCAGAAGCCATCGCTTCCAGTATCGCTTATGGAAAGTAAAGGACTTCACCCCCAGGGCCCATTTGATGCGGGTAGATCGTAAATTGGCGTGCAAATCTACAATGTAGTCAAAATTCTCTTGTTTGAGCTGCTTGAGCAAAGCCGAAAAATCCTCTTGAAGAAAATGACAAACGTCGATATGAGGATTGTGAATTACTAAATCCCGGTATGAGGCTTTGGTACAAAAATGAATGCTGACAGGGGCTACTTGGTTTTGGAGGGCCCGTACCATGGCAGAAGTCCATACAATGTCCCCAATAGCAGAAAACCGAATTAACAAGATTTTAAGTGGGGACTGGGGTGTTTTTCTTTTTAGGATAGCTTTCTTTTTCAAAATTATGTTGTAACTTGAATTATAGTACAGCCGTCAAGTTTTTTAAGAATCTTAAAGTAGTTAATTTTACAATTTGTATTTTTTTAAGTTTTTTGTAGTCTAGCTAGTTTCTTTCTACTACAAAACTAAATCAAGAATTTTGAAATTTGTCGGCAAATCCAGTCTCGGCTTCCTTGAGACCTGACAGTAAGTGTTAATTATTGTTATTTAATTGAGACAGCATGTCAGGAATACTCAGGCCTGCGTTAAATAAATAAAACTAAGCGGGGTTTAGGGCAACACAAACCATTTTATCATTGTCATTTTTAGTATACGACTTTTATTCACAAGTAAGTCTGGACAGGAGGCCTTATGGGCCGTTAGTCTTTCTTTTAGGGGAAATTAGGGAAACGTGGGCACTTTTAAAAAACAAGATACCCTAGCCATAAAAGTACCTAAAACTGAATAAAAACAAATCCGCCATTATGGCGGAAAATATATGACAAACAAGGTATTTGGGAAGATGGCTTGGTTTTTATAAATAATTATTTAGATTGATTCTAAACATTTTAACAGGCTATTAGGAGTATTATTTCAGAGAATTTCTAAGTTTGCTAATAAATCATATAATCATACGCTAATATCTACATATTAACACCTTTCTAACATCTGTAATAATCATTATATTCGTAAAACCATATATAAAGTATTGACCTATGAAAAATCTAGCTTATTCTAGCACTATGAATACCAAACCCCAGAAATATACCGATAGGGAGAAGCATAAAGTGTTTGAAGATGACTTTATGCCATTGATTGATGCGGCTTACAATTTTGCCTTTCGTTTGACCTTAGACGAAGACGACGCCAAAGATTTGGTTCAAGATACGTACCTGAAAGCATTTCGTTTTATTGATTCCTTCCAGAAAGGAACTAACGCCAAAGCATGGCTGTTTCGTATATTGAAAAATAGCTTCATAAACGATTATCGTAAGAAGTCTAAACAACCAGCTAAAGTTGATTATCAAGAGGTTGAACAGATCTATAACTCTGAAGAAGCAGACGTTAGTTTAACCCCTGACCTCAGAATTGATGTATTGCAGGGAATGATAGGCGATGAAGTAGCCAATGCCCTCAATTCTTTGGCAATTGATTTTCGCACGGTTATCATTTTGTGCGATATCGAGGGCTTTACCTACGAGGAGATGGCGAAAATATTAGATATTCCCATCGGTACGGTACGTTCGCGTTTGCACCGTGCCCGTAACCTCTTGAAAGAAAAACTCAGTGATTACGTAAAGAATCACGGCTACGGCTCATAACGTAACATGCAGGAATCATAAACGGCCTTTTTTGGGTTTACAAAACCCGTTTAGACAAGCGGGTTTTGCGTTTCGTTTGGTTTCTTGTGTGTTTACTATACACTTATAAAAATCAACAATACGAAATGCAGATCAATACTTTAAGTGGTTCAAGCTTACCCAAGGCCTCAAAAGTGGAATGTGAAAAGTTTATTAAAGTACTTTATAACGTACTAGATGGAGAAGCCAGTGCAGAAGACACACAATTTGTTAAAGAACTCATCACCAAGTGTGACTACTGCAAAGAATGTTACGAAACCCACGAAGAATTAAAAGCCACCATCCGGGAAAAGGTTTCTCGCAAAGAAGTACCCGGAGAATTGCTTAGCTTTATCAAATCACAACTCGGAGGAGTATCATAAATTGATCTCCTTTTTTTATTCGATTTTCTTGTATCTCAGGTATTCTCATTAAATTTGAGAATATTAATTACTGTAATTTGGAAAATAACAGCTCACCCGAAACAATTTTAAATTTTTCTGGAGAGGGTAGGATTATTATATTTTCTGCACCCTCCGGCTCTGGGAAAACTACGATTGTACGGAAGCTTCTAGAAAACGACTCCCGTTTTGCCTTTTCCATCTCGGCCGCAACCCGACCGCCCCGTCCTGGGGAAATACACGGAGTGGATTATTATTTCCTGAGCCCCCAAGAATTTCAAGAGCGTATCCAAAGCAATCAATTTGTCGAGTGGGAAGAAGTCTACCCCGGTAAGTATTATGGTACCCTCCAATCTGAAATTGATCGGATTTGGGCAGAAGGTAAGCATGTACTCTTTGATGTAGACGTCCAAGGGGGGCTCAACCTAAAAAATTACTTTCAAGACCACGCCTTAGGTATCTTTGTAGCCCCTCCCTCTTTGGAAGTTTTAGAACAGCGGCTTCGTAACCGCGATGCCGACTCCGAATCTAGCATCCGAGAACGGGTCATGAAAGCCTCCCAAGAGCTTGGCTTTCAAGATCAGTTTGACCACGTGATTATTAACTCCGAACTGGACAAAACCATGGAGTCTATCCATAAGCTAATTGCCGACTTCCTGACCCCAGTTTCTTAGCCCCCACCCGATATGCAAATAGGCTTGTACTTTGGTTCCTTCAATCCTATACACGTCGGCCATTTGATCATAGCCAATAACATGGCTTGCAATACCGACCTCAACGAAGTCTGGTTTGTGGTTTCCCCTCAAAATCCATTCAAAAAAAGGAGCTCTCTCCTACACGAATTTGACCGCTTGGATATGGTGGAAATCGCCATCCGCGAAAATCCCCACCTCCGGGCCAGTGATATAGAGTTTCACCTCCCCAAACCCAGCTATACCATTGATACCCTGACCTACATCCAAGAAAAATACCCCCAACACGCTTTTTCCCTCTTGATGGGCAGTGATAATTTGAGCCACTTCCCTAAGTGGAAAAATTATGAAAAGATTTTGGAGTATTACCAAATTTATGTCTACCCCCGCCCCAATACCGATGCTAGCCCGCTTAGCGATCATCCCAAAATACACATGGTCCAAGCTCCCATGCTCGATATTTCTGCCACTTTTATCCGGAAAGCGATACAGGCCAACCAGTCTATCCGGTATTTAGTTCCAGAAGAAGTCGAGGCCCATATTCTCCGAAAAAAGTTTTATATTTGAAAAATTTATCTAATTCTTAACCTTCCAATCCGCACTATTGTACTCATGCAAGAAGCTGTTTTGTTATTAGAAGATGGGAGTTTCTTCCGGGGCTTGGCCCTGGGTAAAATTGGAACTACCTCCGGAGAACTATGCTTTAATACCGGAATGACAGGGTATCAGGAAATTTACACCGATCCCTCTTACCACGGGCAAATTATTATTAACACAACGGCCCATATTGGAAACTACGGCACGATCCCGATCGACGAGGAATCGGCCAAAGTCCGAATCCGCGGGATGATCTGTAATGTTTTTTCCCTGAATTTTTCTCGGCAATTGGCCAATTCATCCTTACAAGATTATCTGAGCAACTCGGGCACGGTGGGCATCCACGGGATTGATACCCGGGCCTTGGTTCGCCATATTCGCAGCCAGGGAGCTATGAATGGGGTTATTTCTTCCGAAAATACCGATCGGGCTTTTCTTGAAGAAGTGCTCCGTCAAACCCCTTCTATGAAAGGGCTGGAGTTGGCCTCCGAAGTAAGTACCCCAGCAGTGTATACCGCAGGAAACCCCGAAGCCAAGTACCGTATTGCCGCATTAGACCTAGGGATTAAGCAAAATATCTTGAACAATCTTGTAGATCGCGACTGCTACGTACAGGTATTCCCAGCCAAAACTTCTTTGGAAGAGATGAAGGCTTTTGCCCCCCACGCTTACTTTATCTCCAACGGCCCGGGTGACCCCGAACCTATGGAGTATGCCGTACAAACCGTTCAGCAGATTTTAGATCAAAATTCGCCCTTGTTTGGGATTTGCCTAGGGCACCAAATCCTAGCCTTGGCCATGGGGATCCGGACTTTCAAAATGCATCACGGACACCGGGGCTTAAACCACCCCATTAAGAATGTGATTGCCCATGTTTGTGAAATCACCTCGCAAAACCACGGTTTTGGCATTATGGAGGAAGATGTTCGGCAACACGACCAGATTGAAGTTACGCACGTTAACCTCAACGACCAATCTATTGAGGGGATCCGCATCCAGGGTAAGCCGGCCTTCTCGGTGCAGTACCACCCCGAGTCTTCTCCCGGGCCGCACGATTCCCGGTATTTGTTTGATGATTTTATTCAAATGGTAGAGCAACAGTAGAGGGGATAGGCCCTTCTTTTTTTGCCCCTAGCTCAAATTAATCGGGTCAAAGTAGGAAATAAGGGGCATTTCATCTCTAAAAAACCTAATTAGGGGCTTGCCCGCGCTAGAAAGTGCTGCTTTTAGGGAGCGCATACCGAATAGCGCGGGCCGGGCTTTCGCCACTCGCCGGCTTGCGCTCAGGCCCACGGCGGGCTCAGACAAATGGCTCTATCCCTAAGCCATCTTAGAAGAGAGATGAGCTTAAAGATCTACGGGATCTACGCCTTGTGTTTTTGCGTTTAACCTAGGCGCCAAGCAAAGCCCATTTTATAGCTGTTCTGCTAGCCCTTGCAAACCCTAACTTAGCTAAAAGACATCCCGTCCCGGTTCCCACGTCCCGTATCCCTGTTCCCAAAACCGGCTGAGGGATAGAGCGGCCTGTTTGAGCTCGTGTAGGCCCAGCGGGGAAAGGCAGCGAGTAGCGAAAGCCCGACCCCGGCGGCAGTTATTTACCCAAAAGCCAGGAATATGAATCGCCGGGGACAGCCCCAAAAAATTCACGGCATTTTGCTTACCCGAACCAGCGTTTAAAAAAACCTCCTTGTCGGTAGCGTTTGATCAATTGGTCTTCCTGCCAGAGGCCCGTGAGGGTTTGTCCGTCTTCAGTAAGTTGGGTACCTTCGCCTTGCCTTTTGCCCCGTTCCCAGAAGCCTTCGTAGATGCATTTGCCAGACAACTCACTCAAAGTGCCTTCCCCTTGAAAGCGTCCTTGGATAAAATCGCCCTCGTAGACATCCCCATTTTGGTAGATATAGGTGCCTCTCCCGTGAAATTTCCCTTTTTTAAAACTGCCTTGGTAATGATCTCCATTTTCTAAATAGAGTTGGCCCTGGCCGTGCATCAAATCGGAAATGTGAAAATCGCCTTCGTATAGACTTCCATCCTGCAGAGTCATTTTTACCCGCCCACTTTGAAAAACATTGCGAAAGAAGCTACCATCCAGATATTCTCCGTTGGGATTATCTAACCGGCCCCGGCCGTGAAATAAGAAATCTTCCAAGCGGCCCTTGTAGATTTCACCCGATTTGCGGGTTACTACGCCATCTTGTCTCCCTAATTGGGGTTCGGTCTCACCTTCAAAAACGGCCCCATCTTTCATCATAATGCGGGCATTCCCTTTTACAAAAGAGCCTTCCCGAAACTGGCCTTCACAAAACTCTTCTTCATTGAGCACTTCTCGGCCGTGACCATGCGCATTGTAGTTTAACAATTCTCCTTCATAACGAGAGCCATCCGCGTAGCTTACTTGCCCTTCATTTCCATCCCCTTGCTTAAAGCGGACAATTTGTTTGATTACCTGAAAATCTTTGAAATAATACCGCTGAGCGATCATATTTTCTTCTTGGGAAAAATATTGCCCAATCCCATGGCGTTGTCCTTCTTCAAAATCCCCATCGTACCAGTCTTCTGATAAATAGGTAAGCTTGCCTTTCCCGTGAAACTGCCCAGTTTTAAAACTTCCTTCATAGGACTTGTATTCATCGTGTAGTCCTGCATACTGGTAAGTTCCTAAACCGTGGGGCTTTCCCTCATAAAACTCGCCGCGATAATTTCTTCCATCTTTATAAAAAAGAGTGCCAAAACCATGAAAAACACCATGCTTAAAGCCCCCTGCATACTCCGCCCGGTCTTCCTCGGTTTTCGCATTGCCAAAGGTAAGCTTGCCTTCTCCGTGAAAATCTCCTTGGGCAAACCCCCCATCGTAAAAATCGCCATTGGCAAACTCTAAGGAACCGCTCCCGTGGAATTGACCATTTTGAAAGGTGCCCACATAGCGGTACTCATAGGTAACTTCTTTATCCACTCGGCCATATAACTCATTAAGGCTCAGCGTTAAGAGTTTTCCGTGAGTGCTGGCTTTAATAAGGTCTCCGTCTCCCGAAAATTGGCCATTATAAAAGCTACCCACATAGACATCGCCGTTTTGAAAAAGGTACTGTTCTTGAATTTTTTGCTTATCCAAATACTCGACCCAAGCTCTATCTCCGTTGGAGAACTTAAAAATGGCCTGCCCTTCTTGATGAAAGTCTTCTTGATGAATACGATGAAAGTTGCCTTGTAACTGATAGAGCCCCCTCCCAGCCCTTTGCCCTTCGCGGAAATTGCCCTCATAGCGATCTCCATTATTCCACAAGTAAATGCCTTGCCCGTGAAACTTACCCTTCCAGAATTTTCCCTCGTACTGTTCTCCGATATGCAAGCGAAGCACCCCTTTGCCGCTGGGCAGGCCCTCCAAAAAATCTCCTTCGTAAGCATCACGGTTGTGATAAAGCAATTTTCCTTTTCCGGTGATTTCCCCCTCCCGCCATTCACCTTCAAAGAGATTCCCATTAGACCAGCGGTAGGTATTTCGGCCCGAGGGTTTGTCGTGCTCTATTTCACAGAGGAGCTCTCCGATGGGCACCTCAAAGTTTTCGGGGGCTTTTTGGGCCACTTTGCCAGAGACGGGAGCTTTCACAAACTCGTTCAAGTTGTGAAATGTAACTTCACAAACTAAGTCTCCTTTTAGAATAAATTGTCCATTGGATTTGAACCAACGCTTCAGGCGTACTCTTTTGAGCGTTGGGTGATACTGGGGCACCCTGATAGCTGTGGCCTTTTCTTCTGCTTCTTTTTTTAGCCCTACATTGATGTAGACAATGATTTTTTGGATGGTTTCTTCGGTAAGTAAGGCTCTTTTGGCTAAGATCTCTATACTCTTATGCTCGATAGGGCTGATAAAAATATCTTCGGAAGCTTTTTCAAAGAAATCTAAGAAGTCGTTTAAATTACTACGCAACTCCAGGTAATCTATCCGGGCATCCTGGCAAAAAGATTGGAGGGTTTCTTCGTATGGCTCCAATTCCAGATGATTGGTTAGGAGTTCGTAGACCAATTCGTTTACGTATTTTCTCAGGTGCTCCAGCGCTTGGGGCGAAGAAGAGGATGGCATTTTTTTCATAATATTCATGAGCCATAAAGCCCGTTTCGGCAGGATTTGGGCGCAGAAAAAACTTTATAGCTAGAGGAGGCTAAGTTGTTGCAAATGGGTAATTATTGGGATTATCCAATTTTTTGGGCATATACCTATGAAAACACCTCCGGCAGCCCGGGATCTCTAAGGAATCATTGAAATATATTTAAAATTTGTGACACAAGCTACATAAATTTTAATTAGCGCTGGTGATCACAAATGCTAGAAAAAAATTTGTAAATTGCAAATCAGCTTAAATTTAAAGTACATCTATTAAACAATCCCGCACTCTTTTCATACCATGGATTATCTGGATGGTTTAAACGAACCACAGCGCGAAGCCGTTTTACATCGGGAAGGCCCTTTGATGATTATAGCCGGGGCCGGTTCCGGGAAGACCCGGGTTTTGACCCATCGAATCGCCCATTTGATGAACAATCAAGTGGATGCCTTTCGAATTCTTGCGCTCACCTTTACCAATAAAGCAGCTGGGGAGATGCGGGAACGTATCGAAAAACTCGCTGGTAGTGAAGCCCGCAACTTGTGGATGGGTACCTTTCACTCCACTTTTGCCCGAATTTTACGCTACGAGGCAGAAAGGTTGCGGTATAATTCCAATTTTTCTATTTATGACACAGACGATTCTAAAAACCTTCTAAAAAATATCGTCAAAGAATTGGGTCTAGATGACAAGCAATATAAGCCCAATATTTTGCTCAACCGCATATCTGGAGCCAAAAACCGACTGATTTCTTACAAACATTACCGAGAAGACGCCAATTATTTTGAGCAAGACCGAGCCTCCCAAAGACCTGAAATTGGCCGGATATACGAGACCTATCAAAGAAGGGCATTTAAAGCCAATGCCATGGATTTTGACGACTTGCTTTTTAATACCAATATTTTATTTAGAGACCACCCGGATATTTTGGGCAAATACCAAAACAAGTTTCGCTTCATCATGATTGATGAGTTTCAAGATACCAACTTTGCCCAGTACCTGATTGTAAAATTACTTTCACAAGAACATCGGAATGTAGCGGTTGTGGGAGATGATGCCCAAAGTATTTATGCTTTCCGCGGGGCCGACATCAAGAACATTCTCAACTTTGAACGCGATTATCCCGATTTGAAGGTGATTCGCTTAGAACAAAATTACCGGTCTACTCAAAATATCGTAAAAGCTGCCAATTCGGTTATTGACAAGAATACCGAACAGCTAAAAAAGACCGTTTGGACCTCCAACGAAGAAGGGCCCCAAATCCGGGTCTTAAAATCAGTCTCGGATTCTGAGGAAGGAAAAGCCGTAGCCAACTCCATTTTTGAAGAAAAGGTAAACAACAACCTCAGCAATCAGGATTTTGCCATCCTATACCGCACCAATGCCCAATCCAGGACGATTGAGGAAGCCCTACGCAAGCTCAATATCAAATATCGCATTATTGGTGGTTTATCCTTTTACCAGAGAAAAGAGATTAAAGATTTGGTAGCGTACTTACGTTATTCGGTCAACCCTAGCGATGAGGAAGCTTTCCGACGGATTATTAATTTGCCCAAACGGGGCATTGGGGCAACAACCCAGGCCAAGATTATTTTAACCGCCGTACAAAACCGTATCTCGATTTGGGAGGTCGTTTCCCACATCAAAGAGTATATGAAAGGGCGGGCGGCCACGGCTATTGAAGGCTTTGCTCAATTGATCGGGGGCTTTGCTCAATTGGCCTCTCAAACCGATGCCTTCACCTTTGCCGAACAAGTTGCCAAAAACTCTGGCTTACTCCGAGAGCTGTATGAGGATAAAACCATTGAGGGTTTATCCCGCTATGAGAACATCAAAGAATTATTAAATGCGATCAAGGAATTTGTGGATAATCCGGAAATTGAAGACCCTTCTATTTCTGCTTTTCTCCAAGAAGTGTCTTTGCTTACCAGTGTAGATCAGGCCGGAGATGACGATGAGGATAAAGTAACGTTGATGACCATTCACTCCGCGAAGGGTTTGGAATTTAATCAAGTCTACATTGTAGGTTTGGAAGAAGATCTCTTTCCTTCCCAGATGATGCTACAAAGCCGTAATGATTTAGAGGAAGAAAGACGTCTCTTTTATGTAGCAATTACCCGAGCCCAACAAAAGCTTACACTTTCTTATGCCAATACCCGGTATCAATTTGGACGGCTCAAAAACTGTGAGCCCAGTCGCTTTCTAGAAGAAATTGATTCCCAATATTTGCAAAGAGAAGATAGTTTCTCTCAAGAACGTCAAGAGAGTAACCAAACCTATTATATTCGTAACCTGATCAATTCCCGCAAAAACTCCTATACTTCTCCCCGGAAAAGCACCTACAAGCCTTCAGACGACTTCAGCCCCAGCGACACCCGAAATCTGGAAGTGGGGATGAAAGTTGAACATCGCAAGTTTGGCTTCGGAACCGTAAAAGAATTACAATCTTATCAAAATGACCGGAAAGCTTGTATTGAATTCGAAGATTTCGGGGAAAAAACCTTACTTTTGAGTTTTGCAAAATTAAAAATTCACCAGTCCGGAGAGTAAGCCGGATGGATGCTTACCTTATTTTATGGATACTTTTGATACCTACAATACCCAAAAACCCGGCTTAATTCTCAAAGAATACGGACGCAATATCCAAAAGATCGTAGAACACATCGTTGGAATTGAAGACCGGGAGCAACGTACCCGCTTTTCTCACAGCTTAATCGAACTCATGCGTCAAATCAATCCCAACACTCGGGATTCGCAGGATTACCAAAATAAGCTCTGGGATGATTTATATATCATGTCCCGTTTTCGTTTAGATGTGGAAAGCCCCTACCCGATGCCAGAGGTGGAAAAGCTGGGTAAAAAGCCCCAAAGGCTTACCTATAACAACCAAACGATCACGTACAAGCACTATGGTAAAAATATCGAGCTCCTCATCGGAAAAGCTCTAGACGTAGAAGATGAGCAAGATCGCTACCACGCAATTGTTACCATTGGCAAATTGATGAAGACCTTCTATTTGGCTTGGAACAAAGACAATATCCAGGATGAGCTTATCCTTACGCATATCGAGAAGATATCGGGGAAACCGCTGGAGCCTATGGTGAGGGAACGAATTGTGAAAGAAAATGCCCTCGAGATTGTCACTAAAGAGCGTAAGAATATGCAGAAGAAATCTAAGAAGAAGAAAAAATAAACCTTATAAGCGGCCCCTCCGGCCGCTTCATTTTTCTCAAACGAACACGTATTATGGCCTCCTTTGAAGTTAGCGGCGGGGCAAGCCTCCGAGGTACCATCACTCCGCAAGGAGCAAAAAATGAAGCTCTACAGGTGCTTTGTGCCACTTTGTTAAGTGCCGAGCCCATCACCTTGCATAATTTGCCCAATATTCGGGACGTAAACAAGCTTATTCAATTGCTTCGTTCCCTGGGGGTAGTTGTAGAACAGCTTTCTGAGTCTTCCTACCGCTTTCAGGCGCACGAGGTAGACCTGGAATACCTGAAAACAGATGATTTTCGCACCCAAGGATCGGCTTTACGAGGCTCCGTGATGATTTTGGGCCCTCTTCTAGCCCGCTTCCGAAAAGCCCAAATACCCAAACCCGGAGGCGATAAAATAGGTAGAAGACGTTTAGATACCCACTTTCTAGGCTTTGAAAAGTTGGGGGCTAAATTTAACTATGATTCAGAGAATCGATTATACGATATTGATGCCGGCCAGTTGAAAGGCTGTTACATGCTTTTAGATGAAGCCTCGGTTACCGGCACGGCCAATATCATTATGGCAGCGGTCTTAGCTCAAGGAGAAACTACCATCTATAATGCCGCCTGTGAACCCTACATACAGCAGTTATGCCGTATGCTTTCTCGAATGGGTGCCCAAATTGAAGGAATTGGCTCCAATCAATTACGAATCCAAGGGGTAGAAAACCTCGGGGGCACCGAACATACGCTCCTCCCAGATATGATTGAAATTGGTAGTTTTATCGGCATGGCGGCCATGACCCAGTCGGAAATTACCATAGAAAAATGCCGTATTGACCAATTAGGCCTCATTCCTATGGTCTTCCAACGTTTGGGTATACAGATGGAATATCGTGCAGATGATATTTATATTCCTCAACAAGACCCCTATGAAATCCAAACGTTCATTGATGGCTCCATCATGACGGTATCGGATGCTCCCTGGCCAGGCTTTACCCCCGACTTACTGAGTATTGTATTGGTTACTGCCGTTCAAGCAAAAGGCACCGTGCTCATTCATCAAAAAATGTTTGAGAGCCGCTTGTTTTTTGTCGATAAGCTGATTGATATGGGTGGCCAAATTATTCTTTGTGATCCTCACCGCGCTACAGTCATTGGTTTAGGCCGTCAGGTTCCATTACGGGGTATCCGCATGACTTCTCCGGATATCCGGGCGGGAGTAGCCCTGTTAATTGCGGCTTTATCGGCCCAGGGCGATAGTATTATCGATAATATTGAGCAAATCGACCGGGGTTATCAAAGGATTGACGAACGCTTAAACCGTTTGGGAGCTAAAATCACGAGGATCGATTAGACTGGCAATCCTTTTGTTAGTATCTTAGTAGATATTGCTCTGAGCCCTTAATTGGAAATTTTATGTGGTGGTATGTCTACGTACGAGATCTTTTCCGAGACTTAAACCTTTTTTGGAAATTTACCCTGGCTATTTTCCTGATTTCAGGTTTAGGCCTTTTGGGTGTAAGCTTATTTGGCTATTACCAAGGAAAGCAATTGTTGGTTGAAAAATCCTTTGAGATCCTGGATAATATCACGGAAAAGAAAAAAAACCGCATTGAAGAGCATTTTGAAAACAATGAGCACCTCCTTCGGTCTTTAAGTAACAATCCGGGTACATTACTAGCCTTTCAGCAATTTAGCCAAACCTTTGGCAGTATCCAGAACATCCAAGATCAGGATTCTCTACTACCCCTCCGCAAATTTTATGATCTGGAATTTACCCAAACCTTAAAGTATCGACTCGTCGATAAAGACCCCGATGCCGATTACTTTCCCCAACATCCCAAAACTCAGTCCCTACAGCATCGATACCTGGCTATAAACCCCAAACCTTATTTATTTAAAGATCAATTTATCCGTTTTGATGATCCGGACCCTTATGACCGGGTACACCAACAATATCACCCCTTCTTTCAAAATTTTTCCAAACAATTTAAGTTAAAAGACATATACCTCGTTGATAATTCCGGCTGGGTCTTATATTCAGTTGGCAAAAAAATTGACTTTGGTACTAATCTTATTCAGGGCCCTTTACGCAGTTCTTCCCTCGCCTTACTGTTTAAGAAAATTATTAACCTAAAAGACAAACAGGCTGTATTGTTCCAAGATTATAGCTACTATGAGCCCGAATACTTTGCCCCCACCGGCTTTATGGCTACCCCCTTGCTTTTAGGAAATGGTTCCAATCAACAAATCATCGGGGTGCTTATCTTCCAGCTAGAGCCTGATATTATATCGGACATCCTCTCCAATAAGCAAGATTGGCAAGCCGAAGGCCTGGGAACCACCGGAGAAACAGCCTTAATTGGCCCCGACTATCTCATCCGGAATAATACCCGGCTCTTTTTGGAAGACCCCTATCAATATCAGCAAGATCTCTTGAAAAAAGGGGAAGACAGCTTGACCGTCGAAAAGATCAAACGCCTAGAGACCACCATCTTACTCAGACGGGTAGGCTCTCAGGCAGCTATTGACGCTCTCAATGGAAAAGAGGGAAAAAAAGCCAACACGGATTTCTTAGGAAATCAGGTTTTTGATGTGTTCAAACCTATCCAAATTCCCGGGAGCCAATGGGCCATTCTCACAGAGATGACGGCCCCCGAAATCTTCCAATCTATTGCTGACTTTCGTTGGAATTTATTAATATTTACCGGAGGTATACTCCTGATCATTTTTGTTTTGGGTATCCTACTAGCCAATAGCCTTTCCAAGCCTTTGCGAAAAATCCAAAAGGAGATCAGTATGCTGGCCGAAGGACGATTTCCTAATCCCAGTAAACGTATCTACAAAGATGAATTAGGAAAAATTGATCAATCGCTCAACCAACTCATCAACAACATGAAAGATGTGGCCGTCTTCGCAGAGGAGATTGGGAAGGGTAATTTTGAGCACAAATTTTCCTTGAAGCACCAAAATGATGTGCTGGCCGCTTCTCTCTTGCAAATGCGAGAAAACCTAATCAAAGTATCTGAAACGGAACAGGAACGGAACTGGATCAATACAGGTACTTCTCTATTTGGGGAAATTCTTCGAAATAATAGCACCGATGTGGACCCTCTCGCGCATAACACTATTTCTGAATTGGTTAAATATGTTGGGGCCCATCAAGGAATTTTCTTTTACTACGAAGAATCCGAAGCGCAATTGAGGGCCCTTAGTAGCTATGCCTACGGAAAGCATAAGTACATAGACCAAGCCATTGCCCCGGGAGAAAGTTTGGTAGGGCAAGCCTTTCTGGAAAAAGGCACCATTTACCTCACCGAAATCCCCGAAAACTACACCGTAATTGGCTCCGGATTAGGTCAGGCAGTGCCCGACTCTATTCTTTTGGTACCCCTTCGCCTGAATGAAGAAGTGTTTGGAGTGATTGAATTGGCTTCCTTGGAATTGCTTAAACCCTACGAGATCGATTTTGTAGAAATAATCAGCGAAGATATTGCAACCACCATTTCAGCCATCAAATCCAATCAGGAAACCCGCAAACTGCTGCAAGAATCACAACGCGTTACCGAACAATTGCGCAGCCAAGAAGAAGAAATGCGTAAAAACTTTGAGGCTCTCATGATCTCTCAAGACGAGTTGCGGCTACGACAAGAACAAATTGATAATATACTGCAAAATGGACCTCCCGAAGGACAAGACGACGATATATCGGATGAAAGCCGCCTCGAGACTCCGGTACAGTTAGACATTCAAAGTGCGAATCTCAAAGAACGGGTCCAAAAAGCCATAAATCGCCAGAAAGAACTACTCAATAAAGCTCTCAAGCGCAACCAATCCCAAGAAAACCTCCTTAAAAGCCACGTTAAAAACCTCCAAAATGGAGACGACGAAGCAACCGCTCCCGAAAACTAATCTCAGGGGCTGCCCCCGGCCATATACATCGGCAGCCAGATGAAACGCTCGTGCCGCCGGGGTCGGGCTTTCGCTACTCGCCGCCCCCCGCACAAGCAACGGCGGGCTCAGACAGGCCGCTCTATCCCTCAGCCAAAGAAAAGAGAGAGCAGAGAAGTGAGAGTAGAGATGGGTGGGAAATAACGAAAAGTACTTAGCTCGCACCTGCTAGGGCCAAGTCTCCACTCAGTTCCTTTTGGCCAGAGGCCAAGTAATTACGTCACGAAGCCAGAGCCTCTCGACTGCGCGAAGCCTCCCAAGCCATCAAAAAAATAAGGGTACTGGCAATAGCGATAATAGCGGCATATCGTAATTTTGTGGTTTCCATAAAGGCAAATAGCAAAAAGTGCACTAATCTTCAACGTAAAAGTCTAGAAATATACTTATATGAAGCGTTATGATAATGTTAAAAAGAAAACTCCTAAGCAACTTCTCATGAAATGCTTAGGAGTTTATACATAGTAAATAAGAGGTCAAGTTTTTTAGGTATACTTGGGTGATTAGGCTGCTATTCGTCTTTTAACACCTCTACCGGATTTAAAGTAGCGGCTTTTAAAGCTTGGTAGCTCACCGTGATTAAGGTAATGATCACGGCCCCAGCTCCGGCCATCAAGAACACTAACAAGGATACTTCGGTGTGAATCTCGTAGTTTTCCAGCCAGCCATTTAGGAAATAATAGGCAATGGGTATGGCAATGCCAGAAGAGATTAAGACCAAGACTAAGAAGTCATAGGAGAGTAATTGCCAGAGTTGGACCACGGAGGCCCCCAACACTTTGCGGATTCCTATTTCTTTCATGCGTTTTTCGGCCATGTACGAGGCTAGTCCGAACAAGCCCAAACAGCTGATTAAAATCGCTAATACTGTAAATACCCCAGCTAAGGTTCCGATGCGTTCTTCATTTTCAAACTTTTCGGCATATACATCGTCTACAAATTCGTACTGAAACGGAGCGGCCGGAATGATTGTATTAAAGACTGACTCAATGGTAGCTAATGACTCACGGGCACTCTTTTCTGGGTTGAGCCGTAGATTAAAGTAACTGGAGCTTTCCGGAGAGCTTAAGAAATACAGGGTTTGCCGAACGGGGCGATTTGGGCTTTGCTGTATAATATCTTGAATGGTCCCTATCACTTTAAACTCTTCTCCATCCCCGCTTGTGATGGTCATCCCTACCGGATCTTCAAGCCCAATAAATTTTACGGCAGCCTCATTCAAAATAATGGCATTTGAGTCGGTCGCAAACTCCCTGGAAAAATCCCGCCCTTCTTTGATCTTCCAATCGACGGTTTTACCAAAGTCATGACTGACCCACGTTATCCCAAACTCTCCCTCTAAGTTGGGATCCTTATCGGGCCACGTAAAACCATTGATATTAGACCAAAGCCCTGTAATAGGACTGCTGGATTCTGAAATATGTGTAATGGCCCCCTCTTTAGTTAATTCTTGTTTCAATACATCTAATTTGCCAAGAAAGTCTCGCGAGTTTTGTTGAACCATCACTAAACCTTCCCTTTCGTAGCCAACCGGACGATTTTTGACGAACTGTATCTGACGATAAACCGTGATCGTACCAATGATAAGCGTAACCGATACCGTAAACTGTACTACTACCAAGACTTTGCGAGGCAAGGCAGCCCGCTTGCCTGAACGGAAGGAGCCTTTTAACACTTTAACGGGTTGAAAGGAGGACAGGTATAAGGCTGGGTACAAACCGGCTAATACGCCTGTCAATACGGTAAAAGCTAGACAAATGGCGTAAAAAAACGGATTAGTCCAAGGTAAACTGATATCTTTATCAGCAATGAGGTTAAAGCTGGGAAGGACTAATTGTACAAGTAGTAAGGATAAGAAGAGAGCCAGCAAAGTAGTCATCAAGGATTCGGATAAAAACTGTCCGATTAATTGAGACTTTAGGGAGCCAATCACTTTGCGTACGCCTACTTCTTTTGCCTTCTTTTCGGATCGGGCTGTACTTAAGTTGGTAAAATTGATACAAGCTAATAATAGAACGAAGGCTCCAATGATCCCAAAAAGCCAAACATAGGTGATGGCCCCACCCACTTGGGCCCGATCTTTAAACTCATCGTATAAGTGCCACTCATCCATGGGAAATAAGAAGACCTGAGGATTGTAACGAGCCAATGAGGTATCTCCTTCCAGTTTCAAATCTTTAATTTTATCAGAAAACCCTTCCATAGTGGCATGAGGTTTTAGCTGTAAATACATTTGAAAGGAGCTATTATTCCATTGATCAATAGCATTGCGGGCCCAAACATTGGTGCTTAAATACCAATCCCAATGCGCCATAAATTCCAAACTTTGAAAAGTGGTGTTTTGAGGAAGATCCTCGTAGACACCTTGTACGGTCATACTGGCTTGGTTATTTAGCTTTATAATCTTGCCAACCGGGTCTATATTTCCAAATAGTGCCTCCGAGGTAGAGCGAGAAAGTAAGATTGACTTGGAATCTTGTAGGCCACCTGTACTGCCATACACCATGTTTAGGTTTAGCATTTTGGGGAAGTCACTCTGGAAGAAGTTCCCTTCCTTGTTGAAGGTTTTATTTTTATAATTCAGAATATGCTCACTGTTCCAAGAAGACATACTGAAATACTCAATATCATCTCCATATTGATTTCGAATGGCCATTTCTAAAGGACGGGGCATAGCCCCAAAGGTGTATGAAGCCTCGTTGGAGCTTTGGTGTTGAAATACCTGGGCAATGTGTGGATAATTCTTATGATAGTGATTGTATGTAGTTTCATCATGTATCCACAAACCTATCAAAATGGCTACGGCCATCCCAATGGATAAACCTATAATATTGATAAAAGAATAAACTTTGTTCTTCAATAAATTACGTAAGGCAATTTTCACATAATTTTTCCACACGGCTTCAAAGGTTTGGGTTATGGTATATGGGTATTATTAAAACTATATAATCTAGGGTCGTGCCAGTTTGTAAAATGGGGCTTTTTAGACTTTATAGTAAATATTTTCCTCAATACATATTTGGAAATTGTACTTATGTGAACGTCTAAGTATCCGATTGCGGTCGATTTTTGGCCCTTGTCCCCTAGCGATATTTTGCTAAAAAGGTCAAGAGATTATTTTCTCCACACTACTCATCTTTTAATACTTCAACCGGATTTAGCGTAGCCGCTTTGAGCGCTTGGTAGCTTACGGTGAGTAGGGTAATCAGCACGGCTCCTCCGGTGGATAAGGCAAAAACCCACCAAGACAGTTCGGTGTGTATCTCATAGCTCCCTAACCATGTATTAAGGTAATAATACGCAATCGGTACTGAAAGGGCAGAAGAAATTAAAACCAAAATCAAGAAGTCATAAGAAAGTAACTGCCATAATTGACTAACAGAAGCTCCTAATACTTTCCGTATCCCAATTTCCTTCATACGTTTTTCGGCCATATACGAGGCAAGTCCGAAAAGTCCTAAACAACTAATTAGGATGGCCAAGATGGTAAACACTCCGGCAAGGGTTCCAATCCTTTCTTCATCTTGAAATTTGCGGGCATAACGTTCATCTACAAAGGTATACTCAAAAGGAACTTGGGGCAAAACCTCAGCGAAAACCGTTTTAACTTTTGCCAAGGATTCTCGGAAACTTTTTTCTGGATGAAGTCTAAGAGTATACCAAGATTGATAAGAACCAGCCTGAAAGTAAAGGGTCTGTCGAACGGGGCTAGCTGGGTTCTGTTGGATCATATCTTTAATTACACCTATCACGTGGTAGCGGTTTTTACGATCATCTAAGATCTCCATCCCCACAGGATCTTGGATTTTCATAAATTTTACTGCGGCTTCGTTTAGTATAATAGCCGCAGAATCACTGGCAAAATCTTTGGAGAAGTCCCTTCCCTGGGTTATCGTCCAATTTACCGTGTTCCCAAACTCATTTCCTACCCAAATAGCCGCAAAATCACCTTCCATATTCGGGCCTTTTCCTTTCCACTCAAAGCCGTTTCGGTTGGACCATATTGCCGTTAAAGGGCTGCTTGATTGTCCGATGTGGGTGATAGCCTCCGCTTGGGTTAATTCACGTCTTAAAATATCAATTTTTCCTTTATACACGGGTGAGTTTTGCCGAATCATAATCAGGCCCTCCCGTTCGTACCCAACCGGCCGGTTTTTGACAAATTGAATTTGGCGGTAAATAGTCATCGTACCGATAATAAGGGTAACTGAAACGGTAAACTGAACCTCTACCAAGACTTTACGGGGAAGGGAGGCACGTTTTCCCGTTCGGTAGGAACCCTTTAATACGGCAACCGGGCGAAAAGACGATAGATAAAAGGCTGGGTACAAACCTGCCAGGATGCCTGTAAAGGAAGTAAAACCCAGCGACACTAGGTAAAATCCTGGACTGGACCAAGGTATGGAAATATCTTTATCAGCGATTAAATTAAAATTGGGGAGCATAAACTCCACTAATAATAGAGAGAGTAGAAAGGCAAAAAACGAGGTTAAGCAGGATTCGGATAAGAACTGCCCAATCAACTGGCTTTTAAGGGATCCGATTACTTTGCGGACACCCACCTCCTTGGCTTTTTTTTCTGAGCGGGCTGTACTCAAATTGGTAAAATTGATACAAGCCAGAAGTAAAACAAAAGCTCCAATACATCCAAATAGCCATATATAAGTAATTTTGCCCCCTATGTTTTCTCCGTTTTTAAATTCCCCGTACAAATTCCAATCATCCATCGGGAATAAGAAAATTTGAGGATTATATCGAGTCAGGCTGGTATCTGCTTGTAGCTTGACATCCTTAATTTTTTGAGAGACCCTGGCCATGCTAGCATGGGGCTTAAGTTGGACAAAAACTTGGAAAGAATTATCATCCCACTGGTCTATTGCCTCGCGGGCCCATTCTTCAGTAGTTAAATACCATTCCCATGAAGCCATGAAGCCTAAATCAAGAAAGTAAGAGTTTTTGGGCAGGTCTTTATAAACGCCACTTACTTTTAAGCTGGCTTGGTTGTCCAGCTTGACTAACTTTCCTGTAGGGTCTTCAAAGCCAAAAAGCGCCTGGGCTGTGGCTTCGGATAAGAGAATAGATTTGGGATCTTTTAAACCATCTATTGAGCCGTATGCCATATCCAGCGTCAAAATCTTGGGGAAATCTGCCTGAAAAAAATTACCGGTTCTGGTAATCATATGCCCCTTGTAATTGAGGATATGATCATCGTCCCAAGAGGTCATGCTGAGGTACTCAATGTCATTAGCGTATTGATCTCTTAGGGTCATTTCCAAGGGGCGGGGCATGGCGGCTAAGGTATACGTTTCCTCATTTACCGTCTGGTTTTGTAATACTTGAGCGATGCGAGGGTAATTTTGGTGATTGTGATTATAGATCATCTCCTCGTAAATCCATAAACCAATCAACATAGCCACAGCCATGCCAATAGCCAGACCGCTGATATTGATAAAGGAGTAGACTTTATTTTTTATAATATTTCGATATGCGATTTTTAGATAGTTTCTCCACATGGCTACAATCATTAGGATTTGAGTAGGATGACCTAGGTAATATAATGTATTCTAGGGTCGTGCCAGTTTGAAAAACAAGGCTTTTTAGCACATTTAGGGGTTTTATGCTAGTGGGTATAGACGGAAATTGTACTTGAGTGGACGAAAAAGTATCCGAAAACGAACGGTTTTGTATGAACAGCCTATTCCATATAGCCGATAACTCTGCAACCTATACTTTGCCCGATTTGACAGAACCCTTGCCCTTTGTACAAAAATACAGGCTTTTCAAGCCAAGGTTCTGAAAGCTTCTTTTGCCCAAAACTTTTTGTTGGCTGAGGGATAGAACGGCATGTTTGAGCCCGCCGCTGGATGTGGGCTGGCCGGCGAGTAGTGAAAGCCCGACCCCGGCTGGCACCCTCGGGAAATGATGCCCTAAATTACCTAAGCCGGGGGCAGCCCCATATCTGGCTAATGAGCAAAGGAATTGCTACGTATTTTCCATATTCAGCACAATATTTGGCATTTTCTGGCATATTAACTAGAAATTTTGGTGCAAGAGGGCTGGGATTCTTGTTCGTTTCTGGCCTCCGCCTTACATTTACGTACTTACCAATCTGGGGTATCACCAAAGACACACATTTAACCATGAGCCTCTATGAGGAAATTTTACTGGGCCTGCTGGCTCATTTGGGGATTTTGCTCTTTTACCCAGCTTATCGCTCAAGAGCGTTTTAAGATAATCGGGACCAAACCCGTCAAGCCACCGCCTTACAACATACGGGGAGAAGTATTTAACCCCAGGAGTGGTGAGAAGTTAATAGGCGCCAACATTACCATCGACGAATTAGACACCCTGGTCATCTCTGATTTTGAAGGGAAATATTCTGTACCTCTTTTCCCCGGCCTTTACACCTTCCGAGTGACGGTGGTCGGTTACGAAACCACCATTAAAAAAGTAAAGGTCGTAGGCCCCTGGCGTTTAAATTTCAGGTTAAAAGAAGAAGTTACCTCCTTGGATGAGGTTGTGATTGAATCAGAATCGGCCGACCGGAACGTGAGCAGTAAAACGGTGGGTAAAAACGTACTAGACCTTGAGTCTATCAAATCCTTGCCCCCCTTGGCGGGTGAAGTCGATATACTAAAAAGTTTGACTTTGCTCCCAGGAGTTATTACCCAAGGCGAAGCATCCAGTGGTTTTTCTGTACGAGGTGGGGGTACTGATCAAAACCTCTTACTGCTTGGAGGGGCGACCTTGTACAATCCCTCCCATCTCTTTGGTTTTTTCTCAAGTTTCAACTCAAGCGTGGTAAGAAATGTCTCTCTTTATAAAGGCGTAGTACCCGCCAGTTATGGAGGAAGGGCTTCCTCGGTAATAGATGTAAATTATAGAAAAGGAAATTTTGGTCATTGGGCAGGTGATGTTTCGGCCGGTATTGTGGCCTCCCGTTTCAGTGCTGGGGGCCCCTTGGTCAAAGACAAACTCTCGATTATGATGGCTGGCAGGTTTGCCTATCCAAAATGGTTGCTAAAACAGTCGAATGACCCCAATATCTCCAATAGCGATGCCAACTTTTGGGACGTTAACTTCATTGCCAGTTATCTCCTGAATGATAAAAATGACCTGGAATATTCCTTTTATCAAAGCCGAGACCGGTTTGATTTTGCTAGCCAGGTCACGAATGAATGGTCAAACCGAGCCCACGTTATCCGTTGGAACTCTACCCTCAGTGAGAAGCTATCGCTGCATGTAGACTTAATCCAAAGTCGGTATCGGGCGGCCCGTATTGATAATGAGCAGGCCAACCCTATCGAGATCGAGTCTAAAATTCTACATCATCAAGGAAACATAGCCTTAGACTGGGCCCCCAAAGAAAATAGCCTGTTTAAAGTAGGCGCCCAAGTAACCCATATACGAAATGAACTGGGTGAGCAAAACCCCATAGGCGATTCGGAAGCTCTGGCTATCCGCTTAGATCCGGAACGGGGGATCGAGATGGGTTTTTACGCGCAACACGAATGGGACATCACCCAAAAGCTGGGCATAACCTACGGGATTCGCTATTCGCGTTTTAGTGACCGAGGGCCTGGGACTGTCACCACGTATGATCCCAATCAGCCCCGAAGTCCCAACTCCATTACGGGCAGCAGCGAAATCAGTTCGGGTAGCATCCAAGAGTATGATGGCTGGGAACCCCGCGTTCAATTTCGCTATACCTTGAGCCCTAGCAGTTCTATCAAAGGAGGGTTTAGTCAATCGTTTCAGTACATACACCTCATCACCAATACAAATAGCATCCTGCCTACCGATATTTGGAAACTGAGCGATCCGTATATCAAACCTCAGCAAGTACGACAATTCTCGCTGGGCCTATTCAAAAACCTTAAGGGAAACCGCTATGAGGTCTCTTTAGAAGGGTATTATAAAGATCTAGATAACTTAGTTGAGTACAAAGAAGGGGCTGATTTATTTATCAATCCTAATCTTGAAACAGAGCTGATACCCGCCACCGGCACCTCGTATGGGGTAGAATTGTATATAAAGAAAGAAAAGGGACGCCTAAACGGATGGTTTAGCTACACGTATTCGCGCATTTGGCGTACTGTAGACAATACGTTTTCGGTAGAAACCCTCAACGAGGGCCGTCGTTTTCCCGGCAACCTAGACTCTCCCCACAATTTCAACTTTACGGGCAATTATCGCTTAGGGGCCAATACCACCTTATCTTTTATTTTCACGTATAGTTCTGGCCGCCCGGTCACCCTGCCTGAGGGCAAGTTTTTTTACGAGGGATTAGACCTGGCCCTTTACAATGATCGTAATAATGCCCGGGCTGCGGCCAACCACCGCTTGGATGTTTCCCTTAAGTTTAAAATACCAAACAAAAGTAAAATTTTGAATGGAGACTGGACTCTTGGAGTGTATAACCTGTACGGAAGGGAAAACCCCTTCTCGGTATTCTTTCAGGATATCGAAGGCGCACCCCCTCAAGCTTATCAATTATCCATTGTTGGCTCTCCATTTCCTACGATTAGCTATGAAGTCACATTTTAACTATTCTTATATCGTTCCCTCGCTTTGGGTGTTGTTTTTACTGTCCAATAGCTGTATCTCACCCGCCGATATTGATTTGGGAGAAGTAAACCCCTCTTTGGTAGTGGAAGGGTTCATAACGGATCAAGCGGGGCCGCACGAAATAATTATCTCTCGAGTTGCTCCCTTTGCGGGGGTACTTCAAGGAGGTATCATAGAACGCATCAAGGATGCGGAGGTAAGTTTAATAGATGACCTCGGTAATGTAACCCCACTTGAAACGGTCAATTTGATCAAAAAAGAGGTATTTAACTCCAATCCTATGGGCTGTAGCCCGGCTGTTACCTTTGTGGAAGGGCCCAGTGACTTCCGTACGCCCGAGGGTTTTCGAGGAGTCGTAGGCCGGACGTATACCTTGCAAATCATTGTTGAAGGAAATACCTATCAATCTACCCCTCAATTGATGCTGGCTACCCCGGTTATCGATACCATTGGGCTTAACTTCACTGAGGTGCCCAGTACCAACGAATTAACTCCTCGATCGGGGGTAGAAGTATCTGCTACCTGGCAAGACCCACCTGGAAATACCTTTTACTCTTGGCGACTCAACGGAATCTACCGGATCAATACCCAAGACAGATTCAGTTCGTCCAGCATATGTTGCCTCTTTGACCCCGTCGATAATGGTGCATCCGATTGTTGGATCCGGGAAACCGATGTAGAAGGGAATGTACTCTCTTTGAGTGACCGTTTTTTTGAAGCCCAGAGGCGTACCGAGATTGTTGGTTTTATTGAAGATGATGGCCTTCGTTTTGCCAATCGAGATATTATTCCTAGCCGTCAGTATTATGTCCAGGTTGAGCAGTACCAATTGTCCCAAGAGGCATTTGAGTTTTTTGACCGGGTAGGGGTTTTAGCTACCATAAACGGGGAAATATTTGACCCGCCCCCATTGAGTATCCGGGGTAATATTTCTAATGTAAATAATCCCGACGAAAGAGTCATAGGCTTCTTTGGGGCTTACTCCGTGCAGACCAAAGACACCTTCATCCCTTTGGATTTATTAGAAAGCATTCAGACTTTTCCCAATCCCTGCGGAGATTGCAGAGTGAGGCCCGGAGCTCAAGTAGAGCTTCCCGAGGAATTCCGTTAATTGGGGCTGCCCCCGGCGATGAAAAAATGGATCAGGTAGCCCTTTGGCTGCCGTCGGGGTCGGGCTTTCGCTACTCGCCGGCCTCCCCACCTCCTGCGGCGGGCTCAAACAGGCCGCTCTATCCCTCAGCCAAAGCCCCCTTTTTGGGCAAATTCCCCCGCATGTACCTAGGAGCAGCCGGGTAGCCTTGCCCTAGCATCTGTTTTGAAGTAAATTACGTAGGTTTTATACACGTATGTATCCCGATTGATGAGCATCTCTACGGTTTTATTCCTCATACTCCTGAGTATTGGCACCTTTCAAGGAATTTTCTACGGGTTTATGCTACTCTTACATCCTGGGGAGGAAAAAAAGGCCAGTACTTGGCTTGCTTGGATCCTTTTTGCCTTGTGTTATCGCCTGCTCAAAGAGATCCTGATCCCCTTTGGTATTGGGAAATATGATATTTGGTACCATTGGTTTCTGGATATCAATTGGCTATATGGCCCACTCATCTTTTTTTACATCCGATCCCATACCCATCCGGAGCGCTCGTTTCTCAAAAAAGATTACCTCCATTTTATTCCTTTCGCCCTGCAATTGCTCATCAGTAATTTTGTTCGGGCCCAAAACTTTTACTGGGATGGGACCAAGGAGAGTATTTCTTGGCTGGGCTATTGGGGGTACATGGTTTGGATGAACTACCCCACCCAATATGCTGTAGCCAGCGGACTTATTCTCGTATATACTTTCCGGGCCGAAGCTCTCCTCCGTGTATTACCCCAGAATACCCGCCTGAGCCCAGAAAAAGCCTCCTGGATAAGCCACATGATTCGGATCTTTCGGGTCTATTTTGGCTTGTTCTTGCTTATTATGCTGATTGACTTTTTCCGCTTTGATATCTTAAGTGATCCTTTTTATTTTTATTTTGAGAGCTTTTACTACTATCCCTTTTTCTTGGGAGTGGCGCTTTTGGTCTACTGGATGGGCTTCCGAGGATTTGAGCAAAAAGAAGTGAAAAGTCTGGAAATCAAGCAAGAACTTACCCTGGATGAGCAAAAATCTTTAGAGAAATTAGCTCGGCAGCTAAAAATACTCATGCAAGAAGAAGGGGTGTATAAAGACCCTGAACTTAACTTGCCCAAGCTCGCAGCCCACTTGCAAGTAAAACCCTACAGACTCAGCAAATGCCTCAAGTGGATTATCCAGATGAAGTTTCATGACTTTATCAATACCTACCGGGTAGAAGAAGTACAAAGGCTTGTCAGAGAAGACACCCGTGCCCAGTTTACTTTATTAGGGCTGGCCTATGAAGCCGGTTTTAACTCCAAATCCTCCTTTGACCGGGCAATCAAAAAGCATCTCGGCATCTCCCCTAAGGATTTAAAAAACTAGGACACCTCGGTAAAATCGGCTTTTTTGGGCACAATTTGGGTTCAATTAGCTAATTGAACCCTCCCAAAAGCCTATTTAAGCTAGCTTGCCCCTTTCTTAAACTATCATTCCATAAATACCATGTACACATTTTCGTATCGTCTGATGGCCTTCCTGATGGGGCTTGGTCTTTTTCTATTTTGCCCACCAAGTCAAGTATGGGGGCAAAAACCGAAGCGCTCCATACCTCGAATTGAGTACGCAAAAAAGTCACTCTTTCAAATTCCCAAAGAACGTATTCACCAGTTTGGCTATTTGCTAGTACCTGAAGACCGGACAAGAGCAGACAGTAAAATTATCCGTTTGCCTTTTTTTCATTTTAAAAGCCGTAGCTCCCAGCCCGCTCCCGATCCAATTATTATGACCTTGGGGGGGCCTGGCACCAGTAGTATGCAATTGGCACGGTATACCAACTATTACAGTTACCTCGACGATCGAGACTTGATCATCTTTGAGCAAAGGGGAACCCAGTATGCCCAACCTTCTTTAAACTGTCCAGAGTTGGCCAAGGCCATCCAGCTTGGCATAAGCCAAAACCTAAAGGATACCGAGTTAATAGAAAAGAAACGGATAGCCAGTCAGAAATGCCAAGATAAATTACGTAAAAAAGGAATCCAACTAAACGCTTACCACACCGAAGCCATTGCGGCCGATATGGAAGACCTACGCAAATTATTAGGCATCGAGTCTTACAATTTTTACGGCTTGTCTTACAGCACCAAAATTGCTCAAGTCTTGATGCGCGATTATCCTGCGGCAATACGCAGTGTCGTTATGGACTCCCCCCTGCCCTTAGAGTCACATTATGATGCAGAAAATACTCGAAACCTCTGGGAAGCCAGTATAGCCCTCCTCCAGGATTGTGCAGAAGATACCCTTTGTAATACTACTTTTCCCGAATTGAAAAGCCGTTTTTTGGAGTTCATGGAAGCTGCCAATAAGCAAGCGCTCTCCCTAAGCGTAAAGCAGCCCAAAAGCGGAGAAGAGGTAACATATCAATTGGGGGCTTATGAAATGCTAGCCCTGATCTATCCTTCAAACACCTATGAAATACCAGACATGCCTTGGAGACTTGAGCAAGTGATGGGTGGAGACTATGCTTATTTAAAAGAACAGATCAAAAGTTTTGCTGAGGGTACCCCCCAAGGGATTGGGCTGGGGATGCGTTTATCGGTGTGGTGTAGTGAGGAACTGCCCTTTGTTACTGATTCGCTGCTAGAGAGCCAGCAATCATTGGCGGGGGCTTTGAAAGAAACTTCCCCTTTGCTTTATGAACAAGCTATATGTGATGTGTGGCAGGTTAAAGTACGTCCCGCTCAAGAAGATAAAGCCGTTTTGAGTAAGCTGCCCGTATTACTGATTAGCGGAGCCTTTGATCCGGATACGCCCCCCCGGTGGGCCGCCAATATGCTAAGTAACCTGCCCCATGCCTTTCATCTGGTCTTTCAGGGGTACCACCATACCCCGAGTACTTTTTGGGATAATCCCTGCGGCATGCATACGGTTCAAGCTTTTTTTCAAAATCCCCATCAAATGCCGGCATTAGACTGTTTTGAACAAATAAAGAAGCCAAGCTATCGTCTAGAATAAGCGATTATCAAAATTTCTCCTATTATTGCAATGAAAAAACTCGTTTATTAAAAAAAAATATTGCATTATGACAATTCAAGAAGTAATGACTCGGCTCGAGGAGGGGAATGCCCGCTTCGTAGCCGATGAGTTGGATGGGAAATTGCAAGATAGTAACCGTCGTTCTTCCTTAACAAGTGGTCAAAGTCCTTATGCTATCATTTTAAGTTGTGCCGATAGTCGGGTTGTGCCCGAGCTTGCCTTTGATACGGGGCTAGGAGAACTCTTCGTTTTAAGGGTAGCCGGGAATATTGCCGATACGACCACCATTGCCAGTATTGAATATGCGGTGGCCCACTTGGGTACTCCAGTAATTGTGGTCATGGGCCATCAAAGCTGTGGTGCCGTGACAGCCGCAATTCAAGGGGGAGATAATGGGTATAATTTGAATACCTTAGTTGCCCATATTGTGCCAGCCATTGCTGCCTCAGGAGATGGAGCTGAGGTGAACGATGTAGTGAAGAAAAATGCCGAAATGAATGCTCAAGATTTAATCAGTCGCTCGGCTATTATAGGAGGCGCCGTACGAGAAGGGAAAGTAAAAATCGTCTCGGCCTACTATAACTTGGATAGTGGAAAGGTTGACTTTTTGGCAGAAGCCCAAGCTTAGTAAACGTACAGATTAAGATTAGGGAGAAAGCGGTGTATACGCTTCTCCCTTTTTTCTTTTGGCTACCTATGACATTACTTATAATTTTCTGATTTTCAGTACTTTAAAAAAATACGGATTCAAGATAAATTACCCGTTTGAAATGTCATTGCAAAGACTTGTGCGCCTGCGCATACCCCGTTAGGGATGGAGCGGCCTGTTTGAGCTCGTGTAGGCCTTGCGGGCATAGGCAGCGAGTAGCGAGAGCCCGGCCCGCGCTTAGAGATTAGTACTTCTTTGGTACAGATGTACTAGCGCGGGCAAGCCCCTAGCTTAAAAAACTTCGCTTACAGCACATGCCCTACTTTTTAATGGATGCAATGACTTTCCCTATCAAATCATTGAGGGCATTGCGGTCAATCCAGCGGGCTACCACCACCAGGTCGTGCTCGGGATCAACGTAAACCATATTGGTACCCGCGCCTAAATGGGCAAATGCACTTTCGGGGGCATTGCTGTACAGTTGTTTGTCGGTATTGAGAAACCAATTCATAAACCCGTAAGTAGGCCGGGCCTGAGTAGGGGTTAAGGCTTGGCTTACCCACTTTTCGGAAAGAATTTGCCGACCTTTCCACTGCCCACGACGAAGGGTGAGCAGGCCAAAACGGGCCTGGTCACGGGCAGAAATCATCATGCCTCCTCCCCAGTGACCACCTCCGCTTACCACTTGTACCATTTGACCGTCGAGAACAATCCAAGAATTTTCATAGCCAAGCCAACGCCAAGAAGGAGAGGCTCCAATGGGATCCATGATATATTCCTTGAGTACCTGAGGTAAGGGACGACGCCAGATATTGGTGGCGGCCAAGGCTAGGACATTTACCCGAACATCATTGTATTTGTAAACGGTGCCCGGTTCGTGCCGTTCCCTTTCTAGCCATTCGGAGGGGGTTTTGGAGGGCCGGTCGGCCCAATCGGGTTTACCCCAGAGCGTGCCTTCCCAATCACTGGTCTGGCGTAAGAGATGGTTCCAAGAAATTTTTTGGTTGTGCTCGGTCTGGAAAGGTTCATACACTTTTGGCTCAGCAAATTGATCGGCCCGGTTTGATCCAGGGTCAGGGCGGACCATAATCACAGGTGCCATCGCTTTATATACTTTTTCGTCCAGGTTAGGGATCATACCCCGGTCATAAGCGAGTCCTACGGTACTTGAAAGAAAGCTTTTACTGACACTAAAGGTCATATCTACCCGGTAAGGCTCTCCCCATTCGGCTACGATATAGCCTTTACGTAAAATAATCCCGGAGGGGTCCCCTCGTTCTTTGTGCGGACCTACGGCATCGCCAAAAGGCTCCCGGCCAAAACTCAAATAATGGTTTACTTCCAGGTTTCGGGGTGCCTTCGTCTCACTTTCTATGGCAAACTGGACCGCTTCTTGGAGGAGGCTTTCGTCCATATTAAGTTCTTGGGGTTTTCGGGTTTCCCAGTCATCCCCAAAGCCTGGATAATAGTTGGCTTTTTTAGATTGGGCGTGCGAAGGGATGATTATCCCTAACAGGCTTATGGCTAAAATCAGCGTAAACAATTTCTGCATAATCTTACATTTCGTGAAGAGGGAAGTTAAGCAGAAAACCGGATATGCAAAAATGGAAAAGGAAGAATACGTTTTACCGCGGCTGCGGGCACGGAGAACCAGTCTTGGGGCATATGCATGACTTGATCCTGATTTGGATGGATTTAATCGGGTTCGTAAGCACAAAACACATCAAAAATAACTTCGGAGCTTTCCTCTGCCCTTTGGGCCAAACTTCCATAATAAGACGCTTCTTCGGGAGTATCCCAGAAAACACTACTGTAAGAGGATATAAAATCTATGGAAACTACGGCTAGTTTTCGTTTTTCTAGGGCTGGGTATACCTTGGCCAATACTCCTAGGGCGTCTTGGGCTTTGAGAAATACAAAAACTTCTCCTCCAGCCAAGGTACCATAATCAGGATGTCCGGGACAGTGCTCATATTCTATGTTGGTCCAATACACTTTCACAAGCCAACCAAGGTTTACGTAATGGATATAGTATATAAACCAAAGTAGGCTTGTGAAGTTTATAAACTTCATAAAATTAACTGGCTAGAAGTTAACTCTTAGTTTCCTACACCTTCTCTGCCTCCTTCTTTCCATCTCCCTTCTTGGGCTTCCCATTACTGCGGGCTTTGAGGGCTTCTTTCGGATCTTCACCCCGGGCTACGGCTTTGATTTGGATTTCCAATTCTTCGGCCAATTCTGGGTTATCGGCCAGAAGATTTTTAACGGCTTCGCGTCCTTGGCCTAATTTGGAATTATTGTACGAAAACCAAGACCCTGATTTTTGGATGATATTCAACTCTACCCCAATATCTAGGATTTCTCCTACTTTAGAAATTCCTTCTCCGTAGATGATATCAAACTCCACTTGTTTGAAAGGAGGAGCTACTTTATTTTTCACCACTTTGACCCGGGTACGGTTTCCGAGAATATTGTCCGCGCTTTCTTTGATCTGGCCAATGCGGCGAATATCCAAGCGTACCGAAGCATAGAATTTCAGGGCATTTCCCCCGGTGGTAGTTTCCGGGCTACCAAACATGACCCCGATCTTGTCCCGGAGTTGGTTGATAAAGATACAAGAACAACCCGTTTTACTGATGGTACCGGTCAACTTCCGAAGGGCTTGAGACATGAGGCGGGCTTGTAATCCCATCTTGCTGTCTCCCATTTCCCCCTCCAATTCTCCTTTGGGCACTAGGGCCGCTACCGAGTCTACCACGATGATATCAATGGCCCCCGAGCGAATGAGGTGCTCGGTAATTTCTAGGGCTTGCTCTCCATTATCTGGCTGGGAAATAAGCAGGTTTTCCGTATCAATTCCCAAACGTTCGGCGTAGGTTTTATCAAAGGCGTGTTCGGCATCTATGAAGGCGGCAATGCCACCCAGTTTCTGCGCTTCGGCGATGCAATGCATGGCCAAGGTTGTTTTACCCGAGGATTCCGGGCCATACACTTCAACCACCCGGCCCCGGGGAATCCCCCCCACTCCCAGGGCGATATCCAGGGAGAGAGAACCGGTGGGAATGGCGGCGATATCGATTACTTTTTCATCGCTCAATTTCATCACGGTCCCTTTACCATAGGCTTTGTCCAGCTTCTCTATGGTCATTTGCAGGGCCTTTAGTTTTTCGGAATTGGATGTAGACATGGGAGTGAATTTTTAAATGCTCTGTTAATGCTAAAAAGTTTTGTAAAAGGCTTTATTTCCCTTTTTTAAAAATTAAATATTTAGGCAATTTAGGAAAAAGAATCTATATTTAGCCTCTCTTTTTTGATATTTATTTGAGCAAATATAAATTCTTACTGTTTAAAAAACTAACTTTTCTCAATTTTTTAGCCTTTTATGCGGTTTTTTTTGAAATCTATCCCCTTCTGCGTCTTTCTGCTTACTTTTTTGACCTATTTCCCAGCTTGGGCCCAATTAGACAATGCGGCCTTGCTTGAGGGGCAGGTCCCTAAATACGATAGCAACTCGCTATCGCTTAGCCTAGCCAACCTGGGCTACCTGCGTAATAATGAATACTTTAATGACATCGTATCGGGAGAGACCTTCTTTGGGTATCAGCTCACTCCCAAACTAGTCTACCAGGCTTCCCCTGCTCTCCGTCTGGAGTTGGGGGCTTTTTTACAAAAAGACTTTGGCAATGCAGACTTTCAAGAAGTCGAGCCTTTTTACCGATTAAGCTACCAAAAGAAGGGGTTTACCCTTATCCTGGGCAATCTATTGGCCACTTTAGAGCACGGACTCCTCGAGCCCCTCTTAGCTTTCGAGCAAAGGCTAAGACGCCCTCTAGAAACGGGCATCCAACTGCGTTATCGGGGGGAGCGCTTTCAAGGGGAGCTTTGGGTAGATTGGCAACAGGCGGTTTCCCGGGACCGCAGTCGGCCTGAAATTATTCAGGGTGGGTGGGTCTCCGATTGGCAGTTTATCAAAACCAAGCAATTTAGCTGGTCCTTGCCTCTGCAATTTACCATTCAGCACGTGGGGGGCCAGGACTTGAGCATAGACCTCAATGGGGGCAATCAAAGCAATGCCGCCTTGGGTACAGCTTTAGAATGGAAAATACC
This sequence comes from uncultured Microscillaceae bacterium, assembly GCA_963922455.1. Lineage (GTDB taxonomy): Bacteria > Bacteroidota > Bacteroidia > Cytophagales > Microscillaceae > CAWUIO01. The sequence continues at coordinate 499 of CAWUIO010000012.1, read as the reverse complement.
CTCGAGCCCTTTTTGGCACTCGGTACGCTGGGATATCTACGGGCTTATCTATTTGGATGACTTCAGTGATACCACGCAAAGACGGGAAGGAACAGGGGTTTATAGTAATCTCTATATCAAGAACAAAATAGTAGACCTTCTCTTAAGTTACTGGCGAGGGGAAGAATTTTCGGCTCCCCAAGGGGGCGATTTGTACCGTTCCTTCCCGGTCAAAGCCGATGGGCAATTGGAGGAGGTGCGCCAGCTGCTGTTTATCCGTTTGCTCAAAGATTTTCAGGTGCGTGAAGATTTCTCTATCAGTCTGCGGGTAGAACCTTATCTAGATCTTGAAAACCAATTGGGCGAATTTTCTTTTGGGGTTTATCTGCATTACCGGCCCCGGTTTAAACTATATCAAAAGAAGTAAATGGGGCTTCCCCGCGCCAAGTGCTTTTGGGCCCTATTCCAGCTTGGTGCCAGCGCGGGTCGGGCCGTCGGGCAAGCCCCGAGCCGGCTCCCC